>JAMIIV010000218.1:0-12863 GCA_035913415.1 Fibrobacteria bacterium
CGGCGACCAGGGGAAGCCGGGGGGGCGATACCGGTCTCGGCAAGCCACCGGGCGAAGCCTCGCTCCCTGCCATCGATCAGACACCGCGACATGGAGACGCCGCTTTCGTGGAAGGTCGGGGATGGTGCCGCCGATCCAATTGCCCTTCAAGCCCCACCCAAGCGCGGAGCAGCGGCGAGGAGGAAGGAACCTGCGCATGCAGTGGACAAAAAGCATGTAGCTACATATATTGTAGAGATAAGAAGTGTGTGTGGATCGCGGTGAAGCGATGCTCCGAGAATCTCGGAGAGATCACCCCCCCAACAATGCCGCCGCCGGAGCCGGCGAAAAGAAGGAGACCCACGATGACGACGAAACAATCCCTGGTTTCACAGCCGAACCGCTCGGTCGAACGCCTGGTGGAAGGGCGGCCCACGTCGGACGGCGCGGGAGTGAAGCTTACGCGCGTGCTGACCCATGATCTCCAGGTACGGCTCGATCCGTTCCTCATGCTCGATGCCTTCGCCAATGAAGATCCGGACGACTACATCGGCGGCTTCCCCGACCATCCCCATCGCGGCTTCGAGACGGTCACCTACATGCTCGCCGGGCGCATGCGCCATCACGACAGTGCCGGAAATTCCGGGTTGCTCGGTCCCGGCGGAGCTCAGTGGATGGTGGCCGGCAGTGGGCTGGTCCACTCCGAATTGCCCGAACAGGAAGAAGGGTTGATGGAGGGATTCCAATTGTGGCTGAACCTTCCGGCCCGCGACAAGATGACTGCTCCGCGGTACCGGGACATCCCGACCGAAGCCATCCCGGAAGCCACGCTCGAAGGCGGGGGAAAGGTGCGGGTGGTGGCCGGCCAAAGCCACGGTGTGTTGGGCGCCGTAAGCCGCCCCGTGACGGAGCCGTTGTACCTGGACGTCATCCTTCCGGCGGGGCAGCGCTTTGTCCAGCCTCTGCCCTCGAACCTCAACGCCTTCGTCTACGTGTATCGGGGCAAGGCCAAGGTGGGAGAGTCCGTGGTTCCCTCGCGCACGATGGCGATCCTGCGCAACGACGGCGAGTCGGTCGAACTCGAAGCCGCTTCAGACGAAGCCCGGTTCCTCCTGGTCGCGGGCAAACCCCTCAAGGAGCCCATCGTGCAGTACGGGCCTTTCGTGATGAACACCCAAGACCAGATCCAGGAGGCCTTTCGCGATTTCCGCGCCGGTCTGTTCGAGAAGCCCGGCGCGGTGGCGCGGGAATAGGGGCGATCCTCTCCAACACGGGAGGAATGCCAGCCACCCTTCCGGTTCAACCTTGGGCGGGCAGGGTCGGGTCGGGTTGGATGCCCTGGGGCCAGAAGTCGACGGGCCCTTGGGCGAACAGTTCGCGCAGGGCGCCGCCGACCAGATGGAAGGAGCCGGCGGCCAGAAGCGGAACCCCGCGGGCACGGGCGTCGGCGCAGGCGGAGAGCCAGGCGGTGGGGAAGTCGGGATGGAGGGTGGCGTCGGGCCAGGCGGTGCGCAGGTCTTCGGGGAGGGCCGCCCGCTCGAGGGACAAGGGGGCGAAGTGGACCGACGCGCAGACCGGGCCGAGGATGCCCAGCACCGAGGCCCAGTCCTTGTCGCGCATGGCGCCGAACAGCAGCACGGGGCGCAGGGGGGCGGCCAGCAGTGCCAGGGCCGCGGCGGCATCCGGGTTGTGGCCCACGTCCAGGATCACCTCGGGATGGGTGGGCTGGCGCTGGAAACGACCCGGCCAGACCATGCCTTGCAGTGCACGCGCCACGGTGTGGTCGTCCTGGAGCTCTTCGAGCACGGTGTTGGCGAGCGCGCGGGCTAGCGCCAGATTCTGTCTCTGGTGCATTCCCTCGGGGATGCCGGGCACCTCGACGACCTCGGATGGATCGAGGAACACCACGCGCCCCGAACGCTCGCGCGCCAGATCGCGGAGCATCGCGCGGAGGGGTTCGCGATCTTCCAGGGTGAACAGCGTGCCCCCGGGGCGAAGGATCGCGATCTTCTCGGCCCACACGGCCTCGACGGTGTCTCCCAGCAGGGCGCAGTGGTCCAATCCCACCTGGGCCACCGCGCAGAGGTCGGCGTGCAGGGCGGTGGTGGAATCGAGCCTTCCGCCCAGCCCGGTCTCGATCACGGCGATTTCGGCTCCGCGTTCGCGGAACCAGAGCGCCCCCATGCCCGTGAGGGTCTCGAAGTAGGTGGCGCCGAGTTCCTCGGCCACGGGCAGAACCCGTTCCACCAGGTGGACAAATTCCGGCTCGGAGATCGCGTCGTCGTCGATCACCAGGCGTTCGCGCACCGACAGCAGGTGCGGGCTGGTGAACAGCGCCGTGCGCTTGCCCGAGGCCTGGCAGAGGCGGTGCAGGAAACGGCAGGTGCTTCCCTTGCCGTTGGTGCCGGCCACCTGCACGATCCGCAAGGCGCGATCGGGATGGCCCAACCGCGACAGAAGCTCGCGTGTGACGGCCAGACCGGGCTGGATCCCGGCCCCGATCCGCCTTTCCAGGCGGGACAGGGCTTCGATGTACCCGGAACTCACGGGAGCATCGGTGTTCAGGGAACCGGGTCGGTGACCAGGGCCAGGAACTTGCCCACCCACTCGCGCATGTCCTTGCGGGGGACCACCTCGTCGAGGAATCCCTTCTTGATCAGGAACTCGGCGCGCTGGAAACCATCGGGCAGGGCCTGGCGGATGGTCTCGCGGATCACGCGTTCGCCGGCGAAGCCGATGAGCGCTCCGGGTTCGGCGATGTTGACGTCGCCCAGCATCGCGAAGCTGGCGGTGACGCCGCCGGTGGTGGGGTTGGTCATGATGGACACGTACGGGATGCCGGCCTGGCGCAGACGCCCGATGATCGCCGAGGTCTTGGCCATCTGCAACAGCGACAGCGTGCCTTCGTGCATACGCGCGCCACCCGAAGCGGAGACGACCACGGCGGGAATCTTGCGCTCGAGGGCCCGGAACAGGGCGCGCGCGATCTTCTCGCCTTCGGCCGAGCCCATGGAGCCGCCCATGAAACGGAAGTCCATGGCCGCCACCGAGACCTCGCGGCCCAGGATGCGCCCCGTGCCGCCCACGACGCCGCACTTTTCGCCGGTGCTCTTCTGCGCCGAGAGCACCGAGTCGCGGTACTTCTTGCGGGCGGTGAACGTGAGCGGATCGGCGGGGGCGATGCCCGCGTCCATCTCGTGGAAGGTGCCGGGGTCCAGCAGGACCTCCAGGTAGGGGCGGCCCGTGAGCCGGTGGTGGTGCCCGCAGGCGGGGCAGACCAGCAGGGCGGCTTCCCAGTCGGGACGGTACACGACTTCCTTGCAGTTCTCGCACTTCACCCAGAGGTTGTCGGGGGTGTCCCGCTTTTCGACCGTCTCGATGCCGGTCTTCGCGCGTCGGAACCAATCCATCAGACGCCTCCCTTCAAGGTGTCGTGGGCCAGCCGACCCGCCTGGACCAGGCGGTCGGCCTCGATGATCTGGGCGGCGACGGATTTTGGTCCGGTGCCGCCGGCGATGTCGCGCCGTTCCAGGCTCGCCTCGAAGGTGAGCTGGGCGCGCAGCGACACGCCTCCCGGAAGCGGATTCCAGGAGGCGTCGGGGAGTTCCAGAAGGCCCTTGCCCGAGCGCGTGGCTTCGCCGACCAGCGATCCCACCAGGTGGTGGGCGTCGCGGAAGGGCACACCTTCGTCGACCAGGAGGTCGGCGAGGTCGGTGGCCAGCAGGAGGTCGGTGAGACGGCTGCGCATGCGCTCGGGGTGCCAGGTGGCGTCGGCGAGGGCTCCGGTGAAGATGCCCAGCAACACGGCCGAGGTTTCGGCGCTGTCGAAGACGGGTTCCTTGTCTTCCTGGAGGTCGCGCGAGTAGGTGAGGGGGGCACCCTTCACGCAGGTCAGCAGGGCCGTGAGGTTGCCCACCAGTCGGCCAGCCTTGCCACGGGCCAGTTCGAAGCCGTCGGGGTTCTTCTTGTTGGGCATCATGGAGCTGCCCGAAGTGTAGGCGTCGGAAAATGTCACGTAGCCGAACTCGGAGGCCGACCAGGTCACGAAGTCCTCGGCGTAGCGGCTGAGGGTGGTGCCGAGGATGGCGCAGGCCGAGAGGAATTCCAACGTCCAGTCGCGATGGCTCACGGCATCGATGGAATTGTCGGTCACGCCCTCGAAGCCCAGTTCCTTCGCCACCGCGGCGCGGTCGACGGGAAAGGCCGATCCCGCCAAGGCGCCCGATCCCAACGGGTTGCGGCCCGCGCAGGCGTGGGCGGAGCGCAGGCGGGTGCGGTCGCGCTCCAGCGCGAAAAACAGCGACAATAGGTAATGCCCCAGCGTGACGGGCTGCGCCTGCTGCATGTGGGTGTAGCCGGCCATCACGGTGTCCTTGTGGACCCGGGCCAGCTTCAGGACGGTCTCCTGCAGCTCCAGCACCAACCCGTGCAGGCGGCGGGAGTGGTCGCGCACGTACAGCCGGAAGGCCGTGGCGACCTGGTCGTTGCGGCTGCGGCCCGTGTGGAGCTTGCGGCCGGTGGCCCCCACCCGGTCGGTGAGGATCCGCTCGACGGCCATGTGCACGTCTTCGTCGGTGGGCAAAAACAGGTCGGTTCCGGCCTGGAGGTCGCGCAGGACGCCGTCCAGTCCTTCGACGAGGGTGTTCACTTCGTGGGTTTCGAGCACTCCGAGCCGGCCCAGCGAACGGGCGTGGGCCTGGGAGCCGCGGACGTCGTAGGGGAGCAGTTTGCGGTCGAAATGCAACGAGAAGGAGATGGCGCGGAGCGCCTCGCTCATGCCGGTCTCGAAGCGGCCAGCCCACATGGCGGCGCCTTCCTGGGGGTTCATCGGATTCCCTTCAGCTTGAGTTGCAGCGACTTGCGTCCCCGGAAGGTATTCCACTCCGGGGAAAATGCGATGGTGACGCGTGAACCGGTGCGCAGTTCGTCGCCGAGGGGGCCCAGCCCGAAGCCGATCCCCTCCAGGCGCACGGCGCCTTTCTGCAGGGTGGCGCGCAGGTGTTTGCCGTCACCCACACGCGACATGCCCACGAGCTCGACATCTTCGCAGCGGAACACCGGAGATTCGTTGCCGGCACCCCACGGTTCCAAACGTTCCATCCACGCGAGAAATTCGGGCGAAATTTCGTCGAACTCGACATCGGCGTCCGACCGCACCGGAGGCGCGGAGGTGCCCGCCCCGGTGGACTTCGCGGCTTCGGCGAACCGGGTGCGGAAGGCCTCGATGTTCTCTTCGCGGATGGACAGGCCCGCGGCCTGCGAGTGGCCTCCCCACTTCTCGAGCAGGTCGGCGCAGGCGGTCAGGCACACGTGCAGGTCTACCCCGCGGATGGTGCGGCCCGAACCGCGGTATTCGCCGGGGCGACCGGGATCGGGAGCCAGCACGAACACGGGCCGGTGGACGCGTTCGGCGATGCGCTGGGCCACGATGCCAGAGACGCCTTCGTGCCACGACTCGTGCGCCAGTACCAGGGCGGCGGGGTCTTCCGACAGCAGCTTCTGCGACTGCAGTTCGGCTTCGGCTGTGATGCGTTGGTCGAGTTGCTGGCGTTTGTGGTTGAGTTCTTCCAGCTCGGCCATGCCCCTGGCGGCCTCGACGGGCCCGGCGGCCAGCAGCAGTTGCACGGCGGTTTCGCCTTGGCGCAGACGGCCCGCCGAATTCAGGCGCGGCGTCACACGGAACACCAGGTCTGTGGATTTGGGCACGCCCTTGGAAAGCTCGGCCGAGCGCAACAGTTCGAGCACCCCGGGGAGGGGGCGTTCGGCGAGTTCCTTCAAGCCCAACCGCACCAGCGCGAGGTTCTCGAGAGTGAGGGGAACCATGTCTGCCAGGGTGCCCAAGGCCACCAGTTGCAGCAGGCGGATGGGATCGGACTCGTGGATCTTTCCGGTGCGCACCAGCAGTTCGCGTCCCAGCTTCCAGGCCAGTCCCGCACCGCACAACGACTTGTTGGGGTAGGGGCAACCCTGCTGGTAGGGGTCGATGACGATGTCGGCGCCTTCGGGGAAGCCTTCGCCCGGCAGGTGGTGGTCGGTGACGATGGTGCGCAGGCCGTTTTCGCGGGCGCGATGGATCTGCGGGCCCGCGGTGATGCCGGTGTCCACGGACACCACCCACCCGGCGACGGGAGAGGCGCCTTCGGGCAGACCGTAGACGCCTTCGGTGCGTTGGCAGCGCGCCAGGGACGCGTCGGAGAGCCCGTAGCCCTCGCCGTCGCGGCGGGGGAGGGTCCAGCCGCTGCGGATGCCGGCCCGACGCAGGGCCAGATGCAGGACGGCAGTTCCTGTCATGCCGTCGACATCGTAGTCGCCGTGGATGACCACGGTCTCGCCGCGTTCCTTGGCTTCCAGCAGCGCCTGGACGGCGTCCTCGAAGCCCTTCATGGGCGTGGGGTCGAGGATCTGGTCTTTCCAGGAATCCACGTCTTCGGACAGGCGGGCCTCGACGTCGGAGGCGTGTCCTCTCGAGAGCAGGAGCGCGGCGAGGGGCCGAGGCAGGCCGGTGGCGCGCACGAGCGTGTCGAGGGTTCCCGCGTCCAAGGGGCGCGGAGGAAGGATGTCACTCAAGATGGACCGCCAGGAGGCAGGAGGTGAAGGCCATGGATGGTTTGCAGTGGCCGGCGATGTCGGCGCGCGTGCGTTCCAGCGAGGCGCGAAGAAGGTCTAGACGTTCGAGACGGGGGCGGTCGGTGGTGGTGAGCAGGTCGGTGGCCAGTTCGCCCAGGGCGGCGTCGACCAGGCCGATGGCCAGGCGCTGGTCCTTGGCGGACAGTTCGTCGCTTTCCTGCACCCAGCGCAACCCGGCTTCGGGATCGTGTCCCAGGCAGAGCTCCAGCCATTCGCGACCCTTGGTGCGCAGGTGGCGGGCTTCGGGGGTGGCCATGCGCAGGGCGACACCGGGGCGTCCCAGGCAGCGCGGGGCGGCCTCGGCGGCGGCGTCGGAGGCGAAGCCGCGGGCTTCGAGGAAGGCCTGGACGCGCTCGGACGACAAGGGCGGAACCGCCTGGATGAAGCTGCGCGAGCGGATGGTGGGCAGGACGGAATCCGTCGAGGCGGCGGCCAGCAGGAAGTGGACCCGGGGGGGAGGTTCTTCGAGCAGCTTCAGGAGGCTGTTCGAGGAGCTCTGGTTGAGATGCTCGGCCCACGGGATCATCACCACCCGCACGTCCTTGTCGGACATGGCCAGGCGCGAGGCCAGGCCGCGCACACCGGCGGTCATCAGCGGGTACGAAGGCTGGGTGGAGTCGCCGCCCACCGGGATCTGCGAGCTGGCGGGTGGGGATGGGGCGGTCCAGGGATCCTGCAGGATGCGCTCGGGCCCGTACGAATCGATCTTGGCGGCGGTCTCTTCCGAGACGTTGGGCAAAAGCCACAGCATCCGGGAATGCCCCGACTTCAGTTGGCGGCAGTCGGGGCAGCGTCCGCAAGCGTTCAAACCTTCGGCCTGGGGACAGATGAGCGCTTGGGCGATGTCCAGAAGGAGCGCCCGCAGCCCGACCCCACGGGGGCCGGTGGCCAGGAGCACGGCGGGGAAGCGTCCGCTCAGCAGGGCGGTTTCCAGGCCCGCGAGAAGGACAGGATCCGCCACGGCGCGGCGCGATCCTCCTTCGGTGCGGGGTGCTGCCCCGGCAGCGGTCATCGTTTCAGCCATTCGAGCGGATCCTCGGCCTTCAGGTTGTGGCGGTATTCGAAATAGACGCGCGGAGGGTTGCCATCCTCGAGGGAGGCGAGCGCCGAGCAGGCCTCGATCTTGTCTCCGGTCGAGACCTGGATCCGTTCCAGTTGGCCATAGATGGAAAAATAGCCGCCCGCGTGCTGGAGGATCACCGTGGCACCCCGACCGGGCAGTCGGGTGACCGCCGCGACGGTTCCCGAAGCGGCCGCAACGACGGTCTGGCCTGCCTGTCCGCGGATCTCGACTCCCAGGTTGCGGGTCACGGTTCCCAGCACCGGATTGCGGTGCAGACCGAATTCGGAGAGCACCGTGCCGCGCACGGGCCAGCACAGCCCCTTCTTCGTGGGAGCAGGCCCCTCGGGTGCCGTTTCCGCAACCCGTGGGCGCTCCCGAACCGTCTCCACGGGCGGCGGGGGAGGTGGTGGCGGAGGAGGTGGTGGAGGCGGCGGTCGTTTTTCACGGGCGGCCTTCTCGGCCGCGAGGCGGTGGCGCTCGGTCTCCAGACGGTGTTTTTCCTCTTCCTTGCGGCGTCGGGCTTCTTCGGTTTTGCGCCGCTTCTCGTCTGCTTTCCTCAGGCGCGCTTCCTCGGCGACCCGAGCCTTTTCGGCGGCGATGCGACGCTGCTCCTCCTCGCGGCGCTTGCGTTCCAGTTCGGTCAGGATGCGTTCGAGCATGGCCTGCGAGGCTTCCAATTGGTCGAGCCGCAACTCCTCGGCCTTGCGCTGCTCCTCCAGGGTCGCCAAGCGGCGTCCCTGCTCCTGGCGGGTACTCTCCAGCGAGTCGAGTTCGGCTTTGCGCATCTGTGCGACCTCCGCCAGTCCGGCCACCCGATTCTGATGGGCACGATGCGCCGTGCGTGCTTGGGCTTCCCGGTCTTGGACCGAGCGCAGCAGGCTTTCGTCGGCGCGGACCACGGCCCGCAGCCCCTGGAGGGTGCGCAGCCACGCACCGGGGTCGCGGCGTCCGATCCAGGCCTGGCCCGGTCTGGGCCGGCCGTGTTTGTACAGCGAGACCACGCGGGTCTCCAGGAGGTCGCGACGTTGGTGCCAGCTGGCGATGGCGGTGTTCACCTCGTTGGCCGAGCGTGCCACCAGCTTGCGATAGAGTTGTTCGGTGGAGTCGATGCGCGCCAGCAGGACCTGCTGCAGAGCCAGGTTGGCTTCCACCTGGTGCATCTCCTGGGCCTGGTCCCGGGCTTCGTTCTCCAGGTCCTTCACCCGGCGTCGTCCCGCCCTCAGCTCTTCGCGCAGCTTGGACAATTCCTGTCTCTGCTCGCCGATCTGGAGTTCCAGGTCGGCGGTCTGCGAGGCGGCATCCACCGAGCCGCCGGCCAGGAAGAGCAGCGCCGCGCCCAAGGGCAGCAGCCGGAGGGTTCGGGTCACCGCAGGGCCCGGTGGACGGTCCACCATCCGCTCACCAGTCCGGTCACTGCCGCGAACGCGACCACGGCCAGGGCCGCAGGCAGCAGCACATCGGCCTGGGCGGGCAGCGCGACGGGCAGCCACGAACCGGTGGTGGCCAGAAGCGACCACGGAATGGCGGCGGCCAGCACGCCTCCGAGCAGCCCTTGCAGCAGGCCTTCGACGGCGAAGGGGGCTTCGATCTGGAAACGATCGGCACCCAGAATGCGCATGTTGTCGATGAGGCGGTCGCGGGCTTTGAGGGAGAGCTGGACCGAATTGCGCACCACGCCGAACACCACCCCCGAAAGCAGGATACCCGCGAACAAAGCGGCGCGCCCCGCCCATGAGGTGAGCTCACGCAGGGCGGCGAGGTCGGCTTCGGGGGTCTGGACCGATTCCACGGCTTCCAGGGTGGCCAGCGACTTGGCGACGCGGCTGACATCTTCCGGGCCGGGAGCGCCGGACAGGCGCACTCGCACCGAGGCGGGTAAGGGGTTGCCCTCGACGGAGCGCATCATCTCGGGGCCGAATTCGGCCAGGAAGAGTTCGCGGGCCTTTTCCTTGGTCACGACCTCGACCTCACCCACTCCGGGAAGCGCCCGTGCGGCGGTGGCCAAGGCTTCCAGTCCGGTCTGCTCGCGGTCTTCGCGCAGGAACGCTTCCACCTGACCTTGGCGCGAGGCTTCCTGGGCGCTCCAGTCGGCGAAGGCCTGCCAGGCGACCAATGCCACGAACAGCAGCATACACGACAGCGCGGTGCTGGAGATCGCCGAGAGGACCGCCCCGCGGGAACGGACGAACCCCCGCAGGGATTCGGATGCCAGCCAGACGAGCTGGCCCAGGGGGTGCGAACCTCGCGACAGGATCAGGTCTCCTTCTTGGGCACGATGCTCTGGAAACGTCCGGAGCCTGGGTAATAGAGATGGTATCCGTGCGAGATCCAGTCTGCGTGCACCGACCGGGACCGCACCACACAGGGCAGGCGGCCTTGGGCCGATTCGGGATAGAGCCGAGGCAGGATGGCCGCGGTGGTCGCTTTGTCGGGTTCGGTGTCGGGAAGGGATTCATACCACGAACGCAACGTGGATTCGCCGACCATGAGGTCCATGTGCACATCGACCAGTCCCGGGGGCACGAGGCCCCGCCGCGACGACCCAAGCCAGATGGTCGCGGCCGATTGCTGGGCCAGCGAACGCGCTGCACGCAGGGCCTGGTGCAACGAGACGGTATCGGGGGTCAGATCGTCGAAGCCGTCGAGGATCACCAGGCAGTTCATGTGCTGGAGCGCTTCGTCGGAGTGGCGGAAGGCCTGGATCTGTTGGCAGATGGTAGCGGCGGTGTCGGTGGGCGCCTGGGGGAACAGCACCGGCGCGCGTTTGAACTGGGCCTTGTACTGGGCGTGTGTGGCCAAGGCCGTGGCGCGATCGGCGAGACCTTCGGTGTCTTCCACGGGATGGCCCGTGAGGCGCTCGACGCCGCGGGTCAGGAAGGCTCCGGGGGGAAGCCGGGTGGAGGTCCAGAAGACTAGGGCGTCGGACTTCTTGAGCAGGCTTTCAATGCCCGAACAGAGCCAGTCTTGCACCGCACGGTAGGAATCGCCTTCCACGAGCCAAAGTTCACCAGGGCGCGAGCCGCCGCCGGTGAGGGTGTTCAGGGACTTGTTGGCGGTGGGGGCACGCCAGGCGGCATGGATACGACCCAGGTAGGAGTCTTTGGAGAGCGCCTCGAGGTTCTCCAACTGCCCTTTGGCCTGTTTTCCTTCTTCCGACTCGATCTTGAGTTTGGCTCCTTTGGGGAGGATGCCGTTTTCACCGGAGAAGGAGTTGTCGTCGTAGCGGTCGTGTTCGTCCCAGTCGGTGATCAGCCCGTCGGTGCGTGGTGCGTTGGCGTTGTTCGTGGCGGCGGCGGCCTGCGAGCGCATGTTCTTGCCCGAGTGCAGGTCCAGCAGCAACTGGTCCAGCACGGGATCTGGCTGTTCCGATGGCGCGTAGATCAGGCGGCCGGGCAGGAGTCCCTGTTGCGGGTGCAACTGGGGTACGCCCAGCGCCGAGTCGAAGGTGTCGGGGCCCGAGGCGGGAACCAGCTCGATCTCCGACTTTTCGTCGACGGTCATGGAGTCGCGAATGTGGTCTTCCAGGCGCGCGAAGAGGGTGCGCGCCTCTTCGGGGCCGCCGAAGCGCCGCAGGGGCGACGGTTGGAACAGGATGCGGATCTGGACCACGTTGCCGCCGGATTCGGCGCTGTATTCGGCGATGCCCATGCGGCCGACGAGTCCGGCGGCCAGTGCCCCCACTTGGTCTGGGGTCTGTTTGCCCTTGCCTCGGAAGTGCAGGACCGTGGTGGTCAGGGTGTCGAGATTTTCCAGCGGGGTGGGGCGGTGCAGAGAACGATTGAACTGGTTGCGCGCCCCCGGAGTGCCCAGCAGCGACGAAGGGCGGGGGTTGCGGCACAACTGCAGGGCGTAGTTGTCGGCATAGGTCTGGGCGGCCATGATCAGCAGATCGATGTCGTCGAAGAACCCGATGCCACGCACTTCGCGGCTGCGCGGATCGATCAGGACCCACTCCAGGCAGCCGTGTTCGAGGTGACCGGTTCGGCGGATGAACTCGCGCAGTTCCAGTTCCGAGATGCCATTGTCCACAGGTGGGGTCTCCAGAGGCGCGGCCATTCCCCTCCCATGACCGGTGGGAGGTCGCAGCCGCGACATGGGTCGAAATGTACTGAACCGAGGAATCCGGGACGTCCCCGGAATTACCATTGTCCCACTTCATGCGAATTCTGGGTATCGAGACTTCCTGCGACGAGACCGCCTGCGGCATCGTCGACGACTGGACGGTGCTGGCCAACGTGCTGCACACCCAGGAGGTTCATGCCGAATTCGGGGGCGTGGTGCCCGAGATCGCCTCGCGCGAACACCTGCGCCTGCTGCCCGGAATCGTGTCCGAGGCCTTGCGGGCTTCGGGGCTGACCCTGGCCGACATGGACGGCGTCTGTTTCACCCGTGGCCCCGGTCTGGCCGGCCCCCTCCTGGTCGGAGCCTCCTTCGCCCGCGCTTTGGCGTTGGAGTCCGGATTGCCGCTGTGGGGTGTCAACCACCTGGAAGGCCATCTGGCCGCCGTGCGTCTGACCTTCCCCGAGCTGAAACCCCCGTTTTTGTGCCTGACCGTGTCGGGGGGGCACACCGAATTCACCGCGGTGGATCCCGACGGTTCGTTCCGCGAGCTGGGCGCCACCCGCGACGATGCCGCCGGCGAGGCCTTCGACAAGGCCGGCAAACTCCTGGGCCTGGGGTATCCGGCGGGTCCGATCCTGTCACGGGAGGCCTTGCAGGGCGACCGGCAGGCCTTCGCCTTCCCGCGGGGACTTCTGCAGGATCCCGGGCTCGACTTGTCCTTTTCCGGGCTCAAGACCGCCGTTCTGCGCGAGGTCCAGAAACTGGGCCCCGACGGCATGTTGGCCCGACGGTCCGACCTCTGCGCCTCCATCGAAGAGGCCATCGTCGACACCCTGGTCGAAAAAAGCCTCCGGGCCCTGGAGCGCCACGATTTCCCCGGTGTTGCCGTCTGCGGCGGAGTCTCGGCCAACCGTCGCCTGCGCGAAAAACTGATCCAACGTTGCGAGCGCAAGGGTCTGTGGGCCCGTTTCCCCGATCCGTCGCTGTGCACCGACAACGGGGCCATGATCGCCGCCGCCTGCCTGGCCTCCCTGGAGCGTGGCGCCGCGTTGCCCGTGGCCGTGGATCCGCGGTTGTCGTTGGCCTGAAGTGGACGAGCGCCCCCCGGTGGTCGAGCCTGTCGAGACCAGCG
>JAMIIV010000219.1:0-15898 GCA_035913415.1 Fibrobacteria bacterium
GGTCGAGCCTGTCGAGACCAGCCGCGTGGGTCTCGACAGGCTCGACCACCGGGACGGCTTGACCTAAACGGGATGGAATCGAGGTCCGTCAGTCCGCGGGGTGGCGGAACGCCGACAGGATGGCCTCCAGAGCGGCGGGTACCGAGAGGGATCCTTCCGCCAATGGCCCCTTGGCCTTGTCCCAAGCCGACTGCACGAAGATGTCGCGATGGAACCGGTCGACGAGTTTTTCGGCGGCCATGCTCCAGACCCATTCCTGGATCTGGTCCTTGCGCCGGCGATCGAACACTCCCGAGGCCTCGGTGTTGGCGCGGAAAAGCTTGATCTCTTCCCAGATGGTGTCCAGACCGTCGCCGGTGACCGAAGAACACGTGACCACCGGAGGTTTCCAGCCCTTTGTGTAGGGCTGCAGGCCCATGACCGCTCCGGCCAGGGTGGCACGTGCGAGCCCCGCGCGCTGCCGGTTCTCGCCATCGGCCTTGGTGACCGCCAACAGATCGGCGATCTCCATGATCCCTTTCTTGATGCCCTGGAGGTCATCCCCCGACCCGGCCAGTTGCAAGAGCAGAAACAGATCCGTCATGGAGCGCACCGAGGTCTCGCTCTGCCCCACGCCCACCGTTTCCACCAAGACCACATCGAAGCCCGCGGCTTCGCACAGGTACATGGTCTCGCGGGTCTTGCGGGCCACACCACCCAAGGCGCCGGCCGAGGGCGAAGGCCGAATGAAGGCCTCGGGAAGCCGCACCAGCGCTTCCATGCGGGTCTTGTCGCCCAGAATGGAACCGCGGTTGAGGGAACTGGAGGGATCGATGGCCAGCACAGCCACCTTGCACCCTTGTTCCACGAGCCGACAGCCCCAGGCGTCGATGAACGTGCTCTTCCCCACCCCGGGAGGGCCTGAAATGCCGATGCGAATGCTGCGCCCGGCATGGGGCAACACCAACCGCACCAGCTCGTCGGCCTGCACACGGTGTTTGGGGGCGTTGGATTCCACCAGGGTGATCCCACGCGCCAGCAGGGCGCGATCTCCGGCGAGAATTCCCGCCAGCAGGTCTTCGGCCGACAATTCGGGCCGTTTGATCACCGGTGCCGTGGAAATCCCGCTGGCAGCGTTGACCGCCACCCCCGGATTCACCACCGATGCAAATTCGCTTCCGGCCCCGGCTGGGACCCATTCCGGACGTGCGGGCGTGTCGCTCATGGATGAAATCTAGACTCGTGAAGGGGCGCGCGGAGCCGATGGAATCGGGGTTTTCGCCGGATCACGGAGTCTTGTTTCCGGTATCGACCTTCCGTTCCGTCCCTGCTTCCGCGCCTCAGCCCTTGTGGGGTGTGCTGATCATCCACTGCACACCGAAACGATCGGTGCAACTGCCGCATGAACCTGGCACAAGCCGATGCGCCCCTATATTCCATCGGTGCCCACCAACCTCCCGACCGCCATTTTGATCCTCCTCCTGGCCCTTTCGGCCCTCGTGATCACCCTCCTGGGGTTCGTCGCCGCCCTGGTGCGGGCTCTGTTCGCTTCGCGCACACGCCTGGCCCTGGCCGGACGCGCCGAAGCCGAACGCGACGAGGCCAAGGCGGACCAGGAACGCACGCGCCTGGAATTGACGGAATCCGACCGAAAGGGGGTGCGTCTGGAAGCCGAACGCGACGCGCTGCGCGCCGAGCTGGAGCGCCTGCGCACCGGCGAGGACGAACGCGCGCGCCTGGTACGTTCGGAGATCGAGAACCTGGCCAACAAGATCTTCGACGAAAAGACCGGACGATTCCGCGAAATGGGGACCGCGGCGATCGCCGAACTGGTGGGCCCTGTGCGCGAGAACCTCGACAAGTTGCAGAAAGCGCTGGTCGATGCGGAGAAGGCCGACGCCGTGCGCGAAGAAAGTCTGAAAGCCGCCCTGGAGCGGGTGGGCTCGATCAACGACCGCCTGGGAACCCAGGCGGAAGGGTTGGCGCGGGCCCTGAAAGGCGACAACAAGCTGATGGGCGATTTCGGCGAGGTCCTGCTGGAGCAATTGCTCGAGTTCGCGGGACTGCGCAGAGGCGTCCATTTCGTGGAGCAGGGAATCGGGCTCGAACTCAAGGGAGGTGACGGTTCGGCCCTCAAACCCGACGTGGTGATCCTGCTCCCGGGCGAACGCTGCATGGTGGTCGACGCCAAGATGAGCCTGGCCTCGTGGTCGGATGCCCAGACCGACGACGACGCGGTGCGCGAAACCGCCCTGGGGGCGTTCCGAAGGTCGGTGCGCGCCCATGTCGAAGGACTCTCGGCGCGTTCCTATCCCGCGGCCCTGACGGATTCCGGCAAGACCACCGTCGAGTTCACCTTCCTGTTCGTGCCCGTGGAAGCGGCCTTCCAGGCCATCCTGCGACTGGACTCCGGACTGTACCGCCACGCCTTCGAGCGACGCGTCATCCTGGTGAGCCCCACCACCCTGCTGGCCATGCTGACCACCGTGACGCATACCTGGAAACAGTGGGACCTGGGTCGCAACGCCTCGATGATTTCGCGCCGCGCCAGCCTCATGCTCGACAAACTCTCCGACTTCCTGGGATCCATGGAACGCGTGGGCGAGCAGCTCCGCAAAGCGCAGGACGCCTACGACGAAGCGCGCCGCCGCCTGGTGGAGGGCAACGGCAACCTGCTGGGCCAGGCCCGCAAACTCCAGGAACTGGGCGTGAAATCCGACAAATCCCTACCGCGCTCCCTGCGCGACGAAGGCCGGGACGAGACCGAGGATCCGAAGTAGACGCCCAAGGCTCACCCACCGCGAGCGCTTCGGGAGTGCCGCAGGGACCGAGGCGCGAGAGTGGTGCCCCGAGACCAATGCTGAAGGCCGGATCGGGGATGCAATCGAGTGCCGCAGCATCGCGGCTTCGACTCCGAGACTGTCGCCTCGGCTCAAGGCGCGAGAGTGGACCCCGAGACCAATGCTGAAGGCCGGATCGGGGATGCAATCGAGTGCCGCAGGGTCCCAAGAGCGTCCGCTTCGGGACGCCGCAGGGACCGAGGCGCGAGAGTGCGCCCCGAGACGGCCTTCAGCAGATGCGGGGAAGGGGATCGGAGGCTAGCATCCCCAGCACCCGCACTCCCCCGAACCCCGTTTCCAGGAGCAGCTTGCCGGCGTGGGAGGTCGTCACGGCTCCGATGATCGCCGCATCGCGGCCCAGCGGATGGGCACGCAACACCTCCAGGGCCTGGGCCACGTGATCTTCTGGGACCACGGCCAGGAACTTGCCTTCGTTGGCGCTGTAGAGCGGATCGAGCCCCAGGATGTCAGAGAGACCTCGCACCGCCGGATGCAACGGAAAAGCGGACTCGTCCAGGACGACCGACCAGGGATTTCCCTCGACGAGTTCGCACAACGCCGTGGCCACACCTCCTCGGGTGGGGTCGCGCATCCAGCGCACGGGCACCGCCTGACACAGGGCGTGCACCAGCTCGTGCACGGGTGCCGCGTCCGAGCAGAGGTCGTGGTCCAGCGCGAACCCTTTGCGCCGAGTGAGCAGGGTGAAGCCGTGGTCGCCCATGGTGCCACTGAGCAGGATCGCGTCGCCAGCAACGATGTCCGAGGGATCGGGTGTATACACCCTCTCTCCCACCCCCGAGACACAGGCATAGATGCCGTCGCAGCGACCGCGTTCCACAACCTTGGTATCTCCGCAGGCGATGCGCACTCCCGCGGCGCCCGCCATCGCCCCCATGGATGTCAGAATCCGTCTGAGCGTGGCGATCGGGAGACCTTCTTCGAGCACCAGGGCCAGCGACAGCGCCACAGGGCGCGCCCCCATGACCGCCAGATCGTTGACCGTTCCCGCCACGGCCAAGGTACCGAGGTCGCCGCCGGGAAATTCCAGCGGCGTGACCACATGGGCGTCGGTGGTGAACACAAGGTCGCCGCGGAATGCGGGCAGCACCGCGGCATCGTCCAGCCCCAGCGGCCCGGCATCGCCCAGGCACGGCAGCACCACCTCGCGCACCAGGTCGCGCGACAACCGTCCCCCGGCACCATGCCCCATCACGATCGTTTCGTCCACGACTCACCCTCCCCGATAGCGCCAGGCGGCATTGCACGTTCCTTCGCCGCTGACCATACAGGCCCCCACGGGTCGCTCGGGCAGACAGACCTTCCCGAATAGCGGACACGCCTCGGGCTCGATGGTCCCCATCAGAACCTCTCCACAGCGGCAGCCTCCAGGCTCGCGCGCGGGGACAGGCTTCAGATCGAACCGCCGTGCGGCATCGAAGGACGCGAATTCGTCGCGCAACCTCCAGCCGCCGTCGGTGACCATCCCCAGGCCGCGGATTTCTTCGTCGCAAGGCAGGTACAACTCCCGGATCAATTCCTGCGCCAGACGGTTTCCGTCCCAACGGCAGGCGCGCGGATAGGCGTTCCCGTTCTCGGCGCGTCCGGAAGCGACCAACCGCACCAGATCGCGAATGGCCAGCAGAAGGTCGCCCGGCTCGAAACCGCCGACCACCATGGGAACCTGGAACCGACGCACCAGCTCCTCGTAGGCCGACACTCCGATCACCGCGGTGACATGCCCCGGAGTCACGAACCCCTGGATGGGTGCCCGCGCTTCCAGCAAGGCGCGCAGCAGCGGCGGGACGCGTTTGGCCGAGACAAGCACGCTGAAGTTGGGCACCCCTTCGCGGATGGCCTGCCGCAGCGCCAGGCTGAAGGTGGGCAACGTGGTCTCGAAGCCGATGCCCAGGAACACGACCTGGACTCCCGGATTCTCCTTGGCGTGATCCAACGCCAAGGCCGGTGAATAAACCTCGTGGACCGTCGCTCCTTCGGCCTTGGCCCGCTCCAACGAACCGCGGCTTCCAGGCACACGCACCAGGTCGCCGAAAGTGAAGACGTCCACACCCGGGCGCAAGGCCAGGTCGATGGCTTGATCGACATACCCGGTGGGAGTGACACAGACCGGGCATCCCGGACCCGAGACCATCCGCACGGTAGGCGGCAAAAGATCGCGCAGGCGGTAGCGGTAGAGGGTGTGTGTCTGTCCGCCGCAGACTTCCATCAGGCGCAGCTCCGACCGCGGAGCCGCCTCGCGGATCTGGTCCAGCAGCGAACGCACCAGGCGCGGGTCGCGCAGGTCAGCGGGCAGTCGTACCATCGACGACCTGCTTCAGGAGGGCCAGGGTCTCGTGGGCGGATGCTTCATCGAGCAGCTCCAACGCGACACCCGCGTGCACCAGAACGAAGTCCCCTACGGCGACCTCCTCGAGCAGCGCCGTGGTGAATTCCACCCGGACATGGTGGTGCTCCCCGCGGGCCATGCCCCCAGGCAGAAGTTCCGTGATTTTCATGGGTACGGCCAGGCACATCGTTCATTCCTTCCGCAGCAGGTGCGAAGCGGCCACGAGCTGGCCCGCAGCCAGCCCGAAGTCGCCGGGGACACGGGCTAGATGCAGCTCCCGCCCACGGGTCTGGGGCAGGGCGCGCAACCGACGCACCACGGCCCGATTCTGGAACACCCCTCCCGAAAGGGCCCAAGGAGGATCGCCGCCGATGGCCTCGCGGGCGTGGAGAGCCAGTCGGGCGGCGAGGGAGGCGACGGTGGCGTGCAACCGGGCCGCGACATATTCCGTCGTAACGCCGTCCTGGAGGTCGGACAGGGCGCCCTCGATCAGGGGCCCCAGAAGCACGCGATCGGCGTCCATTTCCAGGGGCCAGGGATCCACCTCATCGAAACGGTCAAGACCTTCGAAGCGGGTACCGTGTTCACCGTCCCAGGAAGGAGCATCCCACCCGACCAGCGTTCCCACCAGATCGAACAACCGTCCCATCCCGCGCGTGCGCGGACAATGGAGATCGGAGCGCAGCATGGCGCCGATCCCCTGTTCGTCCAGCTCCTGCAAGGGCGGATGCCGCGACAACCACCTCTCGCGCAGCGAAGCGCCCACGTGGTCGTGGAGCACCGACAAGACCATGCGGCGCGGATCGCGAATGGCCCTCTCGCCCCCCGGCAGGCGGAGAGACTCCAGGCTTGCCAGGCTTTTGCAGACGGCTCCGTCGTGGAACATCGCTTCCGAGCCCCAGAGACAGTCGGGTTCGCCATATCCGGTGCCGTCGAAGGCCAGTCCGATGGCGGGTCCGTCCCAGCGGTGGTCCAACCAGGCCGCCGCGAGGTGGGCATGGTGGTGCTGGACCGCCACCAAGGGGATTCCCCGGGTCGACGCGAACAGGCGGGCCTGCCGCGACGAGTGGTAGTCGGGATGGGCGTCGCAGGCGACGAATTCGGGTGCCAGATTGTGGCGACGGACGAAGTCGTCGATCGCCTCGTCGAGGGACTCCTGGGCGCCGGGGTGATCCAGATCGCCCACGGGCGCACCCAGTACGGCCGCCCCCGCCAGGGCGATGGCCGGGGCGTTGCGCAGATCGCCTCCGAAGGCCACGCCGTCGGGCAGGCCGCAGGGGTGATGGCGCGACGGCACCGATCCCCTTCCGGGCCGCAGCCGCGTGGAAGCCAGGCCGTCCGTGCCGGGCAACGCGACCTCATCGTCGACGCGCCGCACGATGGCGCGGTCGTGGGTCACCAGCAACGCGCTCCAGCGAAAGGCCAGCGTCCGGGCGCGGTCGTCGTCGACCACCATCGGCTCGCCCTCGAGGTTGGCGGAGGTGGCCACCACGGGATGACGGAATCCGGCAAACAGGACTTCGTGGAGCGGCGCGTAGGCCAGCATGGCCCCCACGCTGGCCAGTCCGGGCGAAAGTTCGGCCAACGCGGGGAAGTCGCGGTGGACCGACAGGGGTACGATGGGACGCTCGGGGGAGCGCAGCAGTTCCTCTTCGCGGGAATCGAGCCGGCACACGGTGCGCACCAGGTCCGGATCGGGGAACAACACGGCCAACGGCTTGTGGTCGCGGCCCTTGGCCAGACGCAGTCGCCGCACCGCCGCGGGATCGAAAGCGTCGGCCATCAGATGGAATCCCCCGATGCCCTTGACGACCGCCAGTCCCCCCGCGCGCAGGTGGCCGATCCACGCCTCGCGCCAGGATTCGCCCACGGGATGCCAGATTCCGGCATGACGGGGATCCGGACGTTCGCAGCTCATGCGTGGACCACAATCGGGACAGCAGATCGTCTGGGCGTGGAACCGCCTGTCGGCGGGATTCTCGTACTCGGCGCGGCAGCGGTCGCACAGGGGGAACACCGCCATGGATGTACGCGCCCGGTCGAAGGGAAGGCCTGTCCCGATGGTGTAGCGGGGCCCGCACCGGGCGCACGAGACGAACGGATGGAGGTGCCGGCGGTTGGACGGATCGAGAAGCTCGGCGCGACAGTCGTCGCACAGGGCCGCGTCGGGGACGTATTCGTCGCCGCGCTCTCCGGCGGCGTCGCTGGAACGGATCGCAAAGTCGCCGCAAGCCTCGGACCCGACGCGGATCCGCTCGAGGCTCTCCACGAACGCCGCGGGAGGCAGACGACGGGACAGGAGGTCGACGAGATCGTCGACCGTGGCGGCGTCGGCTTCGGCGTGGAGCACCACCCCTCGGGGGGTGTTGCGCACCCACCCGCGCACACCCAGTTCGCGGGCGGCGGTGCAGGCTGTCGGACGGAATCCGACACCCTGCACCCTGCCCCGGAACACCAGATCCCAGGCCCCCACGAGGCCGCTCAACCGCTCGTCCGTACCGTGCCGTCGGACGACCGCACCATCCGTCGACGTCCTCCGCCCGCATCGTGCAGATCCACTTGCAGGGGCATCTTGCCGGGCAGGTTGTGGGTGGCGCAACTCATGCAGGGGTCGTAGGAGCGGAAGGCCATTTCGACCATGTTCAGCAGGCCGTCGTCCACCACGCCGCCCTTGATGTGGGCCTTGGCCGCGCTCTGGATGTTCATGCTCATGGCCGCCACGTTGGCGAGGCTGGCCACCACCAGGTTCGCGCCCGTGATCATGCCGTTGGCGTCCGACGTGTAGTGGTGGATGAGCGTCCCGCGGGGAGCCTCCACCACGCCCACCCCTTCGCGCGGGGTGTTCAAGTCCATGTTGCGGATCTCGGGAGACAGGAACTCCTCGTGTTCGACAATTTCCGCCAATCGCTCGGCGTTGTTCATGACCTCGACCAGGCGAGCCCAGTGGTTGGCCAGCACCGAATGCACCATGCCTCCGCCGAAGGCCTGTTCGTAGGCCTCGCGAGCCTCCTGGGCCAGGGGCGTGGACATGCGGCTGGACACGTTCATGCGCGCGACCGGAGCCACCCGGTACATGCCGGAATCCGGTCCGTCGACGAACCCCTTCCAGCCCACTTCGCGCAGGTAGGGGAACTTGACGTAGGTCCAGGGCTCCACGTGTTCGGCGACCACCGACGCGTAGTCGGCGGGTTCGAACACCCGGAATTCGCGCCCCGAGGGATCGACCACGCGTACCTTGCCCTCGATCAGGCTGGATCGGCCCTGGTCGTCGACCAGCCCCATGTGGTAGGTCTCGCAACGGTAGACGTCGCCCAGGAGAAGTGCGCGATAGGCAGGTTCGTTCCACACCAGCTTGTCGAACACCTCGAGCGTGAAGCGCGCGAAGGCCACGGCGTCGCGAGCGAACACCCGCAGGTCGTCGCGGATCTCGGGGGTCATGCGCTTGGAGACGCCGCCCGGCAAACCCAGCACGGGGTGGATGGCCCGCCCCGCGATGCGATCGATGAGCACCCGGGCGCGTTTGCGGATGGCGATGACCTCGCGACCCGTCTCGACACCCACCTTGTCGACCACTCCCAGGATGTTCCTCTGCTCCTTCGGAGCGGTCGGCCCCACCACGAAATCGGGCCCGCCGAGGAAGTAGAAGTGCAGCAGATGGTCTTCGAAGAAGTGCAGGTTGTAGTAGGTCTCGCGGATCACCTTGGCCGCCGTGGTGGGCTCCACCCTAAACAGCGCATCCAGGGCGCGCGTCGCGGCCATGTGGTGGGCGCCCGGGCACACCCCGCAGATGCGACTGGTGATCTGGGGCATCTCCTCGGCGGGCCGCCCCTCCACGAACTTCTCGAAACCGCGCAGGTCGGGAAGCTGCAGATAGGCCTTGTCGACGTCTCCGGCCTCGTCGAGGAAGATCTCGATGCGGCCGTGGCCTTCCAGACGGGTGATGGGATCGATCGAGATGCGGCGCCCTTTGACATTTTCCGTCACGACGGATCCTCCTCTCGGCGCGAGCCGAGCAGCGAGCTGGAAAGGGAATATCGGTAGAAGGTTCCCGCGGGGTCGGGGATGCTCTCCACCGCCGCGCGCACTTGGTCCTCGGTTTCGCCCTGCAGGATGGCTCCCATCGCCGACACCATGCGCATGCCCTGGTCGCCGCCGGCGGCGGCTCCGAGACACCCGGTGCAGGGCATGTTCCCTTCCACGCAGGGTGAACCGCAGCCGTCGCGGGTGGCGGGCCCCATGCACACGATGCCCTGGGCCAAGAAGCAGGTGTCGGGGTCGGCTTGCACGTGCAGGATGCGCCGGAAAGCCTGGAACTCCAGGCTCGCGGGTTTGGACGCGTTGCGTGCACACGAGCGGCACAGGGCCATGTCGGGAAGCAGTACGGAACCAGGGCCGGGAAGATCCCCTAACAGGATCCGTCGCAGAGCGTCGGCGACCATGTCCCCGTTGGGGGAACACCCAGGCAGGTAGTGGTCCACCTTCACGACGTCGTCGAGCTTCCGCACGGTTTCGTAGAAGGCGGGAAGCTCCAGCTCGTGCCCGTGTTCGGTGCACGAACGCACCAGGGGCACGACGCCCTCGGGATTGACGTTGGTGGGGCCCGGACCGTAGACCCGCTCGAAGATGGAGGCGCGGTCGGAGAGGTTGGCCAGGGCCGGGATGCCTCCGAAACAGGCGCAGGAACCGAACGCCACCACCATCGCCGACTTGCGCCGCAGCAGGTGGCACATCTCCTCCTGCTCGGAGGTGCGCACCGCCCCGTTGATCAGGCTGACGGCGATCTCCCCGTCTGCCAGGGCCTCGACGTCCGCGCGCTTGAAGTCCATCGCGCACGGCCAGAACACGAAGTCCACGAGTTCCCGGACCGCCAACACGCGTTCCTCGAGGTCCACGATCGCTTCGTCGCAACCGCCGCAGGCGCTGCACCAATACACGGCCACCTTAGGCTTGGACATACGCCACCTCTTTCGGCACGCATCCCCGGATGCGCAACGGCCCCAAGGCCCTGACGGTCTCGGTCATGTCCGTGGTGACCTCCTGGAACTTCTTGCCTTCGCCGGCCGCGACCCATTCCAGGCGGAAACGTGCCGGCTCGATGCCCAACTGCCCGAGCAGCGTCTCGAAAAGGCGGAAGCGGCGCAACGTCTTGTGGTTGCCGTTGCGGTAGTGGCAGTTGCCGGGGTGGCAGCCCATCACCATCACGCCGTCCGCACCTTCGCGGAACGCCGCGGCGACATGTTCGGGGTCCACGCGGCCACTGCACATGACCCGCACCATCCGCACGTTTGCGGGATAGGCCATCTTCTGGCCACCGGCGGAATCGGCGCCGCCGTAGGAACACCAGTTGCACACGAAGGCCACGATGTCCGGTTCGAACTCAGGCATGGAGCACTCCCTTCACTTCTTCCAGGATCTGGGCATCGGTGAACTGCACCGATTCGATGGCGCCGCTGGGGCAGGTGCTGGCGCAGGTTCCACACCCGCGGCACAGGGCCTCGTTGACCACCGACACGCGGTCTTGGGCGTTCCATCCAATCGCCTTGTACGGACAACTGGACACGCACAAACGGCAACCCGAGCAGCGGGTCGGATCGATGCGCGAGACCAGGGCCTCCAGCTCGACGGTGCGCCCCGGCACCAGTCGGCTCAGGATGCGTCCCACCGCCGCCTGGGCCATCACGATGGATTCCGGCGCATGGGCAGGGCGCACACACGACCCCGCCACGTGGATGCCTTCGACGACGGATCCTGTCTGGTTCAGGACCGCGTGGTCGCTCTTGAAAAACCCGTCGACATCGAGGTCGAGGTTCAGGCGTGTCGCGAAGGCGCGGGTCGCGGCACCGGGTTTCAGTCCGGTGGCCAGGACCACCAGATCCACCTCGAGGTCATCGAGCCCGTCGGGAAGGCGCACGACCAGGCGGCCGTCGGGCAGATCCTCGATCCGCACCTGGTCCAGATGGGCGCATCGCACCAGCGTGGCACCCTGCGATTGGACCTTGGTGCGCAGATTCTCCGATGCCGCGCCGGGCAGCACCAGGCGGTCGTGGATGTTCCAGACCTTGGCCTGGGGCAGCAGGTGGTGCACGGTTTCGGCAACGCCCAGCGCGTTCACGCAGCACACCCCAGAGCAGTAGTCCAATCCCCCTTCGCACAGCGATCCGGCGCAGTGCAAAATGGCCACCGTAGCGGGTTCCCGTCCATCGCGTGTGCGCAGGACTTTTCCCGTCGGCCCGTTCGATGCGGCCAGGCGCTCCATCTCGGCATGCGTGAGCACGTTGCGACGCCCGTCCCAACCCAGCCGCGCGATGTCCGAGGGCACATGGACCTCGGCCCCGATGGCCAGCACGACGGCACCGCAGGGAATCTCGAGGATCTCGTCCTGCTGCGTGAAATCGATCGCCTCGAACGGACAATTTTCGACACACGCGTTGCACTCCTGCCCCGAGAGGTGCAGGCAGGCCTGGTCGTCGATCGCCGCGGCCAGGGGCTCCGACCCCGGGAAGAGTGTGAAGATGGCCTTGCGCTCGCCCATGCCCAAGTGGAAAGGGCTGGTCACCGAAACGGGGCAAGGCTCGAAGCAGCCTTCGCACCCGATGCAGGCGTCGGTGACGTAACGCGCCTTGCGGCGCGCCACTACGGTGAAGTTGCCGGAGAATCCCAGGATGTCGGTGACCGTCGCCCCCGAGACCACGGTGATGGACGGATGCTCCCGCACCTCTGACAGACGCGGAGCCAACAGGCAGGGCGAACATTCCCCCAGGGGGGCCAGTTCTTCCACCTTGATCATCTCGCCGCCCAGCGAGATCTCCTTCTCCACCAGCGTGACCTGCCGTCCCGCCTCGGCGGCCTGGAGCGCGGCCTCGATTCCCGCGATGCCTCCTCCGATCACCACCACGTCGGTGCGAACTTCCATGCGCGGCCGCACCAGATCGACGTTCAGCGGAACGCGCCGCAAAGCCGCCTTCACCAGTTGTTTGGCTTTTTCCAGAGCCTGTTGTGGATCGGGTGTCACCCAGGCGCAGTGCTCGCGCACGTTGGCCATGCACACGCGTCCGCCGTTGATTCCCGCTTCGGACACGCAGTCCTCGAAGGTCTTCTGGTGCAGGCGCGGAGAACACGCAGCCACCACGGCCTGCGCCGCAGCGCCCTCTCGCAGCGTCTGGCTCACGAATTCCTTGCCCGTGGGGGCGCACAGGTAGTCGTGGATGCCGACGCTCTCCACTCCCTCCTGCTGGCGTACCCAGACCTCGAGGGCCTCGAGGTCGAGGTGGTCGGACACGTTGCCGCCGCAGCGGCAAAGAAACACCGCACTACCCTTGGCCATGTTCCCTCTCCCAGGAAAGAAGGGTCCGCTCGAGGCGACCCACGATGGAAGGCATCCGCACCAGGATCTCCGGATTCGGAGCCTCCCGGAACGTGGTGAAATCACGCCCCACGATGCCCAGGATCTCCAAGCGCCGCGGCATCGCGTAGCCCAGCTCCAAACCCGCGCGAACCACCGTCGCCAGGTTGAGTCCGTGGGTGTCGACCAGCCGCGGCTGGCGCGTGCGATCGAGGTCCGTCAGGTGGTACTCGACCAGATCTCCGGGCTCGCTGTCGGGATCGGGGACGGCGTCCAGCACCAGGACGCGTTCGCGATCGGCCAACTCGGGAAGCAGATCCATGCCGCCCGAATAGTTCACGACAAATTCCGTCATAGTGGTGCGAGATCCCTCGCCCAGGAGTTCGACGGCCACCAGCGCGGCCGAATCGTCGCAAAGCAACGGATTTCCCAGGGCGATCACGGCGTAGGGCTTGCGGAGCTCGTTCATGGGATCTCGCCCAGGAACGCGGCTTCCAGGGTGTCCATCCCTTCGCCGGTGCGAGCCGAAACGCGCAGGCAGCGCACCCGGGGCTGCAGTTGGCGGCATTCTTCCTCGGCGCGCTCCGGATCGAAGTCCAGATGGGGCAACAGGTCCGTCTTGGTCAGCACCATGGTCCCGGCTCGCGAGAAGATGGAGGGATACTTCAGCACCTTGTCGTCGCCTTCGGCCACCGAGAGCAGGACGATCTTCTCGTCTTCACCGAGGTCGTAGGACGCCGGGCACACCAGGTTTCCCACGTTTTCGATCACCAACAGGCGGAGGTCGTCCCAACGCAGCCCCTCGAGTTGTTCACCCACCGCGCGCGCATCCAGATGGCAGGCGCCATCGGTCTCGATCTGGACCGCCTGGCATCCGGCTTCGCGGATGCGCACGGCATCGCGATCGGTGCTCAAGTCGCCCACGATGACCGCCATGGCCCCGCCCATGCGGCGGGCCAAGGCTTGCAGCAGGGTGGTCTTGCCGCTGCCCGGCGACGAAATCAGGTTGACCACACGCACCCCTTTCTGGGCGAAATACGTGCGGTTGGCTTCGGCGTGATCCATGTTCAGGCGCAACACCGGAACATCCATGGAAATGCGCCGGAGGTTCGGATTGCGTACCAGGATTCCGACGCTCTCGCATCCGCAGTCGTCACACATGGGCCGTTTCCTCCACCATCAGGGCGCCCACCAAACGCATTTCGTCACCGGAAAGCACCGTGCGGCGATGGGCTCCGCACCGAGGGCACGAGTCAAACACATCATCGGAGGACCACCGCTCGGAGCAGGCCTCGCACAACAACAGGACCGGCACGCGATGGATGCGCAAGGTGGGCGATCCGAAGCCACGTTCGCGGGCCACCACCGGAAAGCAGAAGTCGAGCGCTTCGGGATGGACTCCCGAAAGCGGACCGATTTCCAGTTCGACTTCGGAGAGCAGACCGGGAACGCCCATCTCGGCCTCGAGGAGGTCGAGGATGTCTTGAGCGATGGAAACCTCGTGCACGGGGGGGAATCCGAGGAGGGTGTACGGGATCAGAACAGGATCTGGATCCGTTTGGCGTCGCCTTCGGGTTTCACCCACAGCAACGTCTTCTTGGCCCGTTCGCACCAAGCACGCACATCGGCTTCGAAGGTGGAACAGTCGGCCACCACCTCCAGGATGTCGCCGGGCTTCATCTTCACGGACATCGCGGTCACCTTGAGCGTGGGCTGCGGGCACTTGAGGCCCTTGGCATCGAGAACGGTGGTTGCCATGGCGGCTCCTCCTGGAACTCTGCGGGAATGTGAGGGAATTGGCGGGACAAAGAGGGATCCGAGATCGTCCTGGCGGGAGTCCCGGAACACGATGGCCCCTTGCTCTACATCAAACCATTGCAGGATCGATTAGTCCAGTGGATAATGGCAAAACAATCCCCTGCCTCCCCTCTCCCCCTCCCCAGGAGCCTGCGCGTGCACCTTCCCGATTCCCTGTTGCAAGGTCCGATCTGCCCTCTGACCACCGCGCTCTCGGCGACGGCCTTGGTCGGCGGATTCCTGTGGACTCGACGCACCACCCTTCGCCCCTCGACGCCCCTCTTCGCCAGCACGACGGCATTGCTCGCCGCCGCGCAGATGGTGAACGTTCCCGTGCTTCCCGAGGTCTCCGGGCACCTTGTGGGAGGTGTGCTGGCAGCCCGGCTGCTTGGAGTCCGCTTCGCGGTTCTCGCCATGTCGCTTGTGGTTGCGTTCCAGGCATTGGTCTTGGGGGATGGCGGAGTGCAGGTCCTTGGCGCCAACCTCTTCAACCTTGCGATCGTGGCCACGGGCCTGGGCGGCCTGTTCGACAGATTCCTCCGTACACGCATGCGAACCCATTCCCTGCTGTCGGTGGGTTTGGCATCCTGGGCCTCCGTGGTCGCGGCCACTCTGGCGTTGACCGGGGAGCTGTCCGTCGGCGGCACGGTGGCCGTCCTTTCCATCGCACCAGCTCTCCTGAGCGTACACCTGCTCATCGGCTTGGGGGAAGGACTTGCCTCGGCATCCCTGCTCCAGGCGGGCGCCTGGAAGGGCTGGGTCCGCCCCGCACTCCCCTGGGCAGTCATCGCGATTGTGTTCCTGGGCCTGTCCACGATGTCGTCGTCCTTGCCGGATGGACTGGAGTGGGCGACTCAGCAACACACCTCCGCCGACTGACCTGCGCGCCATTATCTTGGCGCCCATGCAAGCCCGCAAACTGCTCCTGATTCTGATCACCTCCGTCGTCCTGCTCGCCGGTGTGGGTGCCTGGGCCCGCGCCCGCCTCCTGGGCCCCGCCATGCAGACCCAGGGCGCCCAGCGCATCGCGCAGCGCCTGGAGGCCGAGGGCAAACTCCAGGAAGGCGACATCCTCTTCCAGGAATCGCGTTCCCGCCAAAGCCGGGCCATCGCCGCGGCCACCAATTCCCCCTGGACACACTGCGGCCTGCTGGTACGCCAGAAGGGCCGCTGGCTGGTCTACGAGGCCATCGGTCCCGTGAAATCCACCCCGCTGGCGCAATGGCTTGAGCGCGGCCACAAGCTGCACTTCTCCCTCAAACGCCTGCGCCCCGACGTCCACCCCCTGGACTCGTCCGCCCTGGCCGTCCTCCGCCAGGAGGGCCTGCGCTTCCAAGGCCGCCCCTACGACCTTCAATTCGGATGGTCGGACACTTCCCTCTACTGCTCCGAGCTCGTCTGGAAGACCTACCACCGCGCCTTAGGGCTATCCCTGGGCACCATCCAAACCCTCTCCGACCTCAACCTCTCCACCCCCGCCGCCGACTCCCTCCGCCGCTCCCGCCTCGGCGCCTCCCCTCTCCCCACCGACACCCTCGTCACCCCCGCCACCCTCCACGCCGACCCCCACCTCCAAACCATCGCCGAAACCCCTTA
>JAMIIV010000220.1:0-9222 GCA_035913415.1 Fibrobacteria bacterium
AGTCGCGTCAATCCCAAACCGATCCAGGCGTAGGGTGCGGTCGCCTCGAACCGGGAGTGGTAGGCGTTCGATGGACGCAGCGAATCGGGACCGATCGCCAGGTTCATGGACGAGTCGCTCGAGGACGTGGGCAGCGACACGTTCATGAGGCTGGACCAGACGTACCAGCCTGCCACCTGGGGAAGACTTCGACGCAACAGAGGCCCGGGGGATTCGGACTCGAAATCGTCGATCCAGAGCGGCGACCCGCTGGTGTCCTGCTCCAGGATGATGTTCCCCGACCCCAGGTATTGCCGAGCGTTTGCCTCCAGTCGCACCAAGCCCATGAAACGTCGAGGTCGACCTTCCGACGCGAGAAGCATGTCGTAGGCTCCGACGGGTATCGCACCGAAATCGAAACGGTCTCCGGAATCCTGCAAGGCGACCGAGTGGAACGAGGAATCAAGGTACAGCCGACCGGAACCGACACCCGCTCGGTCCGCCCAGAGGCCACGCACGGATCGGAGGGTGTCCAATACCCAAACCCGGGTGGGTCCTTCACCGACAACCACTCCCTTCGACCAAGCCCCCAGCACATGGGCCCGGTCGCGAAACTCCACGAAGGCATACCTGCCGGTGGGCAACAGCACGTGGCCCGCGGAATCGCCCCTCAGGGTATCCACCTCTCCCCACGTTCCGCTGACCGGATCCCAGGACCGCGCAGCGAACACGACGACGCCGGCGATGGGGCGTCCGTCGGGAGCGACCGCGGCGACACCACCGCCGTTGGTGGTCGTGGTGGTCTTGCCGGCGATGGAATCGCCCCCGCACCCCCACAGCGAGGCGACCCCCGCAAGCAGTCCCGTCCAGCAAACGCCGCGGATCACGAGTTGCTCGCAGGCAGTCGTGTGAGGGGGAAGATCTGGAGGTTCATCTGGTACACCCGATCGGAGCGATCGCTGCGCTCGACGAGTTTGGCGATGTTCTCCTGGAACTCCCGCACCATGATCTTCATGTCGTCCAGCGTCTGCGCATCGATGTTCATCGTCATCGTCGAAATGTCGCGCTGGGCGGGCGGCACGGTGTCCAACGCCCTGGCGGCCAATGCGAGAGTGGATTTCTGGAACGCCAGGATGGCCGCGGCATCCCAGTTCTCCCCGGAATGCAGATGGTTGTCGAGGATCTCGTACCCACTCGAGGTGCGGCGGGCCAAACCGAGCCGCTCCAGCAGGAACAAGGAGTCCTTGATCTCGTCACCGGACACGGGAGGCGAGAGTTCGGCGCCCAGCCCGTCGAAATCCCCATCAAACGAGCGGTAATCCAGAAGCGAGCGCAGGGCCACATGGATCCAATTGGCGAAGTACTCCTCCTGCTCCCGGAGGACGACCCTGTACCTCACTCCCCGCAGCCGCATCAACTGATCGTGGAAGACGCGCGCCTGCGATTCGATGCGGGTCTTGTTGAACGAGACGAGAATCCGGAAGTATTCCAAGGATTCTCCGGCCAGTCCGAAGGCGGCACCCATCCGGTCGACGAGTTCATCTCCCAGGTGGAGTTTCTTCTGGAAGAGCCGGGTCAGGTAGCTAGAATCCATCCCCACCCGGTTTCCGATGAACCGATAGGAGAAATACGACTGGGAGCGGCGCTTCTCTTCGTAGGCGTCCTTCAGGTACTCCCGGTACTCCAGGTAATGGAAGAGATCAGGCATCGATTCCGAAGTGCTCCACCATCACATTGTAGCATCCGAGCCCGACACGGCAGGCACACCCCGGCAGGTGCGGCCCGTGATGGCGCTGAAACGGATTTCAGCGGACCGTGCCAGACCCATGCCGTGGATCACCCCCCGTGCGCAACACCGGGAAGGTTGCGGATACCCCCCATTTGGAAACGCACGCGGGTGGACTCCACCCACTGGCGATCGGGAGCGCGAACAACGAGCCGCCCGATCATCTCGTGGATCGGCTCCTTGGTGAACAATTCGGCCTTCGGGTTGGCAAGGTGGTGGAGCATCTGGCGCACCATTCCTTCGGTGTGGAACTCGAAGGAGTCGAACCCCAGCCGTTCGCTGTCCGAGGAATTGTCGAAACCCACCAGGAGAGGCTCGGGCCCGCCTCGCTCCTGCAGCAGCCGGTGCATCGCTGTCGCGGCCAGATCGTTGACCATCACCCACGTCGGGCACTCCAGCAGTTCCGGTTCGGAGAGAAAGCCGAGCAGGATTCTGTCCATCGCCTTCTGCGAATCGGCGCCCCCGCCCGATCGCCGGTGGAGATCCCAGGGGCTGTGGATTTCCGCCGCCACGAATTCCCGCACAACACCACCACGGGCGTGCAAGACACCCTTCAAGCCCGAAAGTCGGGCGCTCGACCAATCGTTGCCGTGGTAGGGCGACACAAACGCCGCGTCCAATCGTCCCAACGCCGCCAGGTGGCGACCGACCGCCGATCCGGCGGACTCGGTGAAGGAGAGGTTGAATCCGGCGAGTCCGGCACGAAAGCGCTTTGACGGAAACTGGTCCGCCGGATGCTCCCACCAGACGGAAAGCGGGAGTTTCAAGGACTCGAGGCGACGCAGGAGCGCCATGGGATCGGACACGAGCCAGGTCGAAACGATCGCCCCCAGGAGCGGACTGCGCAATCGCGCAAGTTCGAGTTCCCGTCCCGACTGGTCCAGGAAGCGATCCTCGTCCTGGAAATAACCGACGCGGACCATGCCCAGTTCCCGCTCCGCCAACTCGCGGCGGAGCGACTTGAGGAAGTCGACTTCGCGTTCGGTGTCCAGAAGGAACGCACCCCGCGCGTCGCAACGAATCACGACCAGAACGGAAGTGCGAAGCGGCGTGCGCGACGGCGCCGAGAAGAAGACCTCCCGACCGCGTCTTTCGAGAACGTCGCGTACGATCAAGCGGTCCACCACCCTTCCGGCACTTCGCACCCCCACCCCGTAGAGCTCGGCCAACGCTTTGCGGCCCGGAAGCGCCTTCCAAGGGTGGTACCCGCCCTGGCGGAGGTCGGCGAGGAACCTCGCGGCGAACAATTCCTCGGTCGTTTCCGATCGCGCGGGCTCGGACGGAACCGAAGCGCCCCAGAAAAAACCCTTGCGAGGGACCACGTGCACCACCCCCTCACCGACCAGTCGCCGCAAGGCCAGGTGCACGGTGCGGGGTGATGCCCCGAATTCCAGGGCGAGTTCCCGGATGGACGGCAGAGGGCCGCTGTCCCGACGACGGCCCCGCATGTGCGACGCGATGTGGTCCTGCATGGAGAAATAATACAGATAACACAGATGCGTAGCGATGGACGCACGAAGGGGATCAGCGGCCCCAGGCGCAGCCGTAGCTTCAATGGGAAGACAACCGGATCCGATTTCCGAGGAGCACACCATGAGATCCATCGCACTCGCCGCGGCGATCGCCGCACTGTCCCTCGCCCAGCAGACCTCCGCCCTGCAGATCGGAGCCTGGGTCGGAAGCGCCAGTGACACCAGCCTGGACGGCAACTGGCCCCAGCCCACCCAGGCGAACGTGCAGGCCTTCGTGCAGCTCCAGGGGCGCAGCATCGAATACCTGGAGCACTACGTCATCTGGCCCACGACATGGTCGTCCACGAAGAAATACGCCGATGTCGCCGCCAACAACGGCGCGACGCTCTTCGTGACGTGGCAACCCAACGGATACACGGCCCCGGACATCAACAGCGGGAAGGCGGACGCCTACATCGGGAAGTTCGCCAAGGACATCAAGAGCTACCCCCGCGAGGTCTGGTTGCGTCCGCTGCACGAGGCCAACGGTGGCGACTGGTACACCTGGGCGGTCGGGAACTCCTCGATGGCCAATACCAACGAAAATGTCGCGCAGGCCTTCCAGCACATCGTCAAGATCTTCCGCGATTCCGGCGTCACGAACGTGAAGTGGGTCTGGACCACCAACGCCGAGAACATGACCGGGGGCAATCCCACGTCCTTCGCGGGAACCTACCCCGGCGACGACTACGCCGACTACATCTCGATCGACGGCTACAATTTCGGCACCTTCCACACCGTCGCAAGCAGCGGGTGGGCCTCGTCGTGGAAGAGTTTCACCACGGTATTCAAACCCGCCTACACCGCTCTGGCCAAGATCAACAAGCCGCTGTTCATCGCGGAGTTCAGCTCCTCCGAAATGGGCGGCAACAAGGCGCAGTGGTACCGCGACGCCTTCGCCTCCCTATCCACCACGTTCCCGCGTGTGTTCGCCCTGATGATCTTCAGCAACAACGATGCGAACGGCGACTGGCGGATCAACACCACCGACGCCTCCTTGCAGGCCTGGAAGGAATGCGTGGCGACCTACGCCGCCGTGTCGGGGATCGGGGACGCCGCCTCCCCCACCTCCGCCTCCGTGCGCACGCTTTCGGGAGGACGGATCCAACTCCACCTGCCAAGCAGCGAACCGGTCCACCTGCGGATCCGCGACCTGCGAGGCCATCTGATGCAGGATCGCGATCTCGGCACGCTCCAGGCCGGAACACACGAACTGGACCTGGGTCCCTCGAAAGGGATGCGCCTGATCGAAGTGGCCACACCCTCGCGCCGCGAAATCGTTCGGGCAGGGGTCGACTGAAGCGAGCCCCATCCCGCCCCGTGCATCCTCTCCCGGGACTCCGTTCCCGGGGGGGGGAGCGCCACCCGGTGCCCCCAACGGCCCATCCGCGCAACACATGGCGAAGTCGGCCCGGACAAGCCATCTTTCCGTGCATGGAAGACTCCCGGATCCTCGCCGCCACGGCTTTGATGTTCGTTCTCGCCACCTCCGCCTCCGCCCAGAACGAAGGCATGGCCACCTACTTCCTGGGTGTTGGCTACCCTTACGGGGCCTGTGGCGTTCCCGACGAGGTCGCCGCCCACGAGGCGGGCCTGGACACCCTCTCGGGCCAGGGCAATCCCTTCGACTACGTGGCACTCAACGTCTACAACACGCCACGAGACTACACGCCCCCCGGACCGCGCCCCCTCACCGGCGCGGACACGGTGCGTCTGGGCACCTACGACAATGGCCGCAATTGCGGACGATGGCTGCGGCTCACCCTGGGCGACACCTGCGACGGCGCCAACGACGGGGCCATGAACCAGGAGTTCTGCCGCGGAGGCACCGGTTGGCACCCCAATCGGTACACCGGCTCCCAGGCCTACGCGATCGTCCTCGACCAATGCACCGACGGCAATGCCTGGTGCCGCGACTCGAAGTGGCATCTGGATCTGCACGTCACCCTCCTGGGCAAACTCCGGAAGGACGGGATCCTTCTGCCTCCCCTGGCGGTTCCGGTCCTGGACGCCACCGGCAAACCCAAAGCCGACCCCAACAATCCCTGGGCCATCGAGTACCGCGTTTCCGGCTTCGAGAACCCGAAGGTCTCGTGGGAGTACGTGACCGCTCCCCACTACCAGGGCGAACCTCGCTTCTGGTTCAGCCTGGACTCCAAGATCTGGTACATGCGCCTGATCGTGACGCACCTTCCGGATGGCATCCACGGCCTGGAGCAGCTCGTGGGCTCGGAGTGGAAACCCGCCCGGATGGACGGGGACGCGGGCCAGATGTGGCTCCTCCCCGACCCCTCGGTCACGACCATCACGGTGCGCTTGACCGACGCCCACGACAAGCCGGTGCTGGGCGGTCGCACCTGGACCTTCGACTATCCGAAGGCCTGCGGAACCAGTTGCCCCAAGCCGGCGATCCTGGCGGAAAATATCCGCGGCGAAGGCGGCGTGGTATCGGTTCCCCGCCTCCCTCGGCCCGTCGCGCCGACCGTGCACCTGGGCGCCGATGCGTCGCTTCGGTTTTCCGCCGCCGTGTCGGGAATCGTCGAGGTCGCGAATTCATCGGGGCGCTCCATCGGCACCTTCCCCGTCGAGAGGGGCCGCACCCCCGCGATCCCCCTTGCTCCTGGCCTCTGGGTGATCCGCTTCCGGCTGGACAGCGGAGACGGTTCGGCGATCCTGGTCCGGCGCTGAGCCGCGATGCGTGATCGACGGTCGCGGTGAACTTCCTGGACGTTTTCCGTCCACATTCGGCCTCCGAGAAGACATTTTTCGTCCATGCACTCTCGCCCGGAGCTCCCTTCGTCGCAGAACCGCTACGTACAGACCTCGTTTTCCAGCGAGGCGTCGCTGTTCTCCATCCTGGAAGACAACCGCGACGCCATGTTCGGCGAGGAGACCCTCTGGCTTTCCCGCGGCTGGCTGTTCGGACGCGGCGCCGTGGGCGACCTCCCCGATGCCTTCGCCGTCGATCTCGACGAGGGCACATGGTCGATCGTGCAGTGCGAACTGTCGCGCACGTCGTTCTGGTCCGAAGTGGTCCCGCGTGTCAGTCGTCGACTGGCCCCGCTGGAGAACCCCATGTTCCGCATGTGGTTGGCCGAAGCCGCCCTCGCCGCCGCCTTCGCCCGCACCACCGCTTCCGACCTGCACCACCGCTGGAATCCCTCCCGACTCGGCCGCTGCCTGCGTGGCATCCTCTCCAATCCCCCCAGACTCGCCGTGGCCGTCGATGCCATCGTGCCTGCCATGAAGGACTGGAGCTCCACCCTGCGCTTCGAAACCCGCTTGCTGGAGATCACCCGGCATGTGGTCGCCGGCGATCCTTCGAACGTCTGCTACCGCATTCCCCTCCAGGGCGCGGGAGTCTCCACCCTCTCCGATCTCGCCCCCGAGGACGACGCTCTCCCGGCTTCGCGGTTTCTCCTGGTCCAGCGCCGCGAGCAGATCGCCCGTGCCGCCTCCGATTCGGCGGCGACTTGGCGCGCCTCGGCCTGAGCCGGGAAGCCTGTCAGGATCTATCTTGACGGCCATGGACACACCCCTGCGTCGCCCACATCTCGACCGACGTCTCGCCGGTGTCTGCGCCGGCATCGGCCGACACTGGAATCTCGACCCCCTCAAAATCCGCCTGGTCGTCGGCGGCGTTGCGGTGGCCGGCATCTTCGTGAAGGGAATTTCCACCGGGCTGGTGGTCGCGTTGTACCTCTTGGCTTGGTTCCTGATTCCCTCAGATCCCAGCCAGTCCTGACCCTGACCGCTGAACGGTCGGTTCCCGCTTGCGCCTCCTCAGCGAAGGGCATGCCGCAGGCGTCTGCCTGATCAAAACCCCTCAATGCGACTCCTGAAGCTACTTTGATTGGATGAACGAGATCGAAAACAAGAAGGTCGACGAGTCGGCCGCTGAAATCACCTTTGCCGACTTGGGACTTCCCGAGGCCTTGGTGAAGCACCTAGCCACCCGTGATATCATCAAGCCTACCCCTGTGCAGGCCAAGGTGATTCCCCTCCTGGCACCCACACCAGGCACTCTGTCCGAGGGCGACCTCCTCGCCCAGGCTCGCACCGGATCGGGCAAGACCTTCGCCTTCTTGTTGCCGCTGGCCGCCGCCTTCGACACCGGTGAGATCACGCGCGCCTGGATCATCTGCCCGACCCGCGAACTGGCCCAGCAGGCCGCTCGCGAGGCATCGTGGATGATGGGCGAAACCGCCGTGGCCACCTTGGTCGGCGGCTCCCCGTTCCCGCAGCAGTTGCGCGAACTGCGCAGTCAGCCTCCCCTCGTGATCGGCACGCCCGGACGCATGGCCGACCACCTCCGCCAGGGCACCCTGGAAGAGAAGTGCGACGTGCTGGTGCTCGACGAAGCCGACCGCATGCTCGACATGGGCTTCAAGGAAGAGCTCGACCAGCTCGTGGCCGCCGCCGGCGAAGACTCCGCCCGCTGGTTCTTCTCGGCCACGTTCCCGCGCAATGTCGCGGCCGCCGCCGGAGACTGGCTCTCCGAACCCCGCCAGGTGCGCCTGGACGACGGCAAGGGCGCCAGCCACGTCAAGCAGAGCTACGTCGTGGTCGCCCCGGCACGTCGCAACGAGAGTCTGGCCACCTTGGTCAACTATCTCGAACCCGACCGCGGCATGATCTTCGTGCGCACCCGCATCGAGGTCGAGGAAGTCGTCCAGACCCTCATCCGCCATGGCCTGCACGCCGAAGGCCTCTCGGGCGAACTCGCCCAGAGCGCCCGTGAACGCGCCCTCAGCCGTTTCCGCGAAGGCAAGGTTCCCCTGCTGGTGGCCACCGACGTCGCCTCGCGCGGCATCGACATCCCCGGCGTTTCGCACGTATTCAACCTGGGTCTGCCCGACGACCCCTCCAACTTCGTGCACCGCCTGGGCCGTACGGCCCGCGCCGGCGCCGAAGGCGAGGCCTGGAGCGTGATCGCTCCCTACGAACGCAGCCGGTTCCTGGCCGCCTCGCGCAATGCGGACGAAAAGCCCGTGCAGGGCAAGATCCCCACCGCGGGAGATCTCGTGGACCGCCGCCGCGAACGCCTGGCACTGCGCGTGCAGGAGTCCCTCGGCGAAGGCCAGGACGTCCCCGAGAGCTTCAAGGCCCTGGTCGACGAACACGGTGCGGATTCGGTGCTGGCCGCCCTGATCCACAAGCTCATCCCCGATCCTCCTCCGGAAGAGCCCCGCCGCATCGAGAACCGCGCTCCCCGTCGCGACGATTTCCGTCCTCGCGAAGGCGGCGAAGAAGGCTTCACCCACGACGGCCCCGCGCCCCGCAAGGGTCTGCGCGGCAACCGCCGCGATCCCGCTTCCGTCTGGATCGGACTGGGCGTGGGTTTCGAGATGGGCATCGAAGTGCGCCAGCTCATTCCCATGATCTGCCGCGGGGCGGACATTCCCGGCTCCGAGCTGGGTCGTATCGAACTGCTCCCGCGCGTGGCCCTGGTGGGCTGCACTCCGGAAGCCGCCGAACGGTTGCTGCAACTGCGCCTGCAGTGGAAGCGCCGGCCCATCCGGGTATGGGAAGCCGACGCTCCTCGCGGCGTCTGAGGCCGATCTCGGGGCGCATACTCGCTCCCCTCCCCGCTCGCTGTCCCAAAGCGGACAGCGTCGGGGTCGTGTCGCTTCGTCTGCATCCCCGATCTCGGCCTCAGACATTCGCGCGTTGAAGGGCGTCTGAGACACATCAAGCTCAGACTCGCTCCCCTCCCCGCTCGCTGGCCCTAAGTCCAATTCCCATTCCCCGCATGCGGGGAATGGGCCATGGTTTGGGCGGACAGCGTCGGGGTCGTGTCGCTTCGTCTGCATCCCCGATCTCGGCCTCAGACATTCGCGCGTTGAAGGGCGTCTGAGACACATCAAGCTCAGACTCGCTCCCCTCCCCGCTCGCTGGCCCTAGGTCCGATTCCCATTCCCCGCATGCGGGGAATGGGCCATGGTT
>JAMIIV010000221.1:0-1454 GCA_035913415.1 Fibrobacteria bacterium
TCGACCACCGGGAGCGCTAGACGTTTTTTGTCTTCTACATCCCCACGAGGGTGACTTTGCCTCCGGGGGTGTTCAGAACGTCCCATGTGATGCGCTCGTCCCAGGGGCGGGCGCGCCCGGCGGGGGTGCGGTCGAAGAAGGCAATGTAGGTGGGGGTGTTGTGGTCGCCCACCGTGCGGCGGTAGCGGTCCACCTGCTCCAGGGCTTCTTCGAGGGTGGCTTCGCGCCCCTCGCGGGGGTGCACCAGCTTCACCTCGATGACGAACCCCTGGCCCGCGTACTCGATGAACAGATCCATGCGTCCGCGTCCGGCGGCGTATTCGCGCGTGATCCGCCCGCCCCCGTTCAGGATGCGCTGGAAGAAGGCCATCAGCAACAGGTGGGGGAATGCTTCGGTGTAGTCGGCCTTGGTCTCCCAGGCGTCGGAGTGGCGCTTCCAGAAACGCTGGAACTCGCGAAACAGCGCATCCATGTCCAGCGTGCCGTTGTCGTTCTTCCAGCGGAATTCCGATGGGGGAATGCTCTGCTGGAAGGGCATGTTCAATGATCGCGGCAATATTTCGCGGTAGAGAGGATTGGCGATCTGGAAGCCGGTGGAGGGCGTGTAGGTGATCAGCCCCAGATCCAGGCACAGCTCCGTCGCGGGGTCTCCGATGCCGAGGATGACATCGGGGTCGCCCGTCATCAAGGGCTGAATGACGGCCTTCACCTGGGGTTGCTTGAGCCTCTCGGCCAAGGCATCCAGGTGGGTGGTGCGCGCCTGGATGAGGTATTCCTTTGCTTCCAGGACCATGTCGGCGGTGATGGGGCGTGCCGGGTCGCGGTGAGTGATGCGCTCGACGCATTCGTCGGCGAGTTTGTTGACCAGGTAGGGCTGCCCCTGGGTCCAGTACCAGATGGCCTCGACGGCTTCGGGCAGGAAGGCCTGGCCCGATTCGGCGGTGTGCTGCCCCAACAGGGCAACCACCTCGTCGCGACGGAAATTGACCAGCGTGGCCGAGTCCTGCTTCACATTGAACGGACTGCCCGGATTGACCGGTTCCCCATCCTTGGCGTGGGTGAGGTAGTCGCGCAGATCGCGCATGCCCACCAGGGCCACCGAGGTGGGGAACTTGCCGACGCCACGCGAGGCGAATCCGCCGCGCAACTGGCGCAGGAAGCTGATCATGGCAGGCCCCTCGAGGGTGTCGACCTCGTCGAAGAGGATCGCCAGCGGCAGCGGAGCGCACAGCTCGGACCACTGCTTGATGGTCTCGGTCAGGATGCTCGCCGGGCTCGCATCGCGAGGCATGTCGGGAACCGGGACGCCGAAGTCCTTCGCGTAGTGGCGGATGGCTTCGCAGACCCCGGGCAACGCGCGCTCGACTTCGGGGATTCCTTGGCACCGTTCCACGCTGACGTAACAAGCGATGGCCTGGCCGGACGCGTTGATCTCGTGCATCCAGGTCTGCAGA
>JAMIIV010000222.1:0-5879 GCA_035913415.1 Fibrobacteria bacterium
CGAGACCCACGCGGTGGGTCTCGACAGGCTCGACCACCGGGGTGCGATTATGACCACCAAGCGACAGGATCGAACGCGGGGATAAAGAATCGACCGCCGGACAATTCCGACGCCAATTCAACACATTCTGATCATCAAACCGGTCTAGGCATCAGCCCAGGTTGTCGATCGGCAACCCCACCAGGAAGGTGGAGCCGCGACCGCGGACGCCTTCGACGAGAATGCGGCCACCGTGCAGTTCGATGAAGAACTTCGCGATGGCCAGACCCAGCCCGTGTCCGTTCTGATCGCCCGTGTCGCCGCGACGAAAGCGTTCGAAGATGGCCAGGCGCTTCTCGGGGGAGATGCCGGGGCCTTGATCGGTGATCGCCACCCGGATTTCGTCCTCGTCCCGCTCCAGACCGATGTGGATCTCGCCGCCATGCGGGGAGAATTTGATCGCATTGCCCAACACGTTGGAGAAGGCACGCGAGAGAAGGTCGGCGTCGACAGGGTGATGAATGGACTCGGAAGGCCATTTCACATCGATACGGACCCGCTTGGCCTCGGCCAGCCCTTGGAGAGAACGGACCGCTTCCTGGACCACATGAAGCAGGTCGGTCTCCAGAAGACGTAGTCGGATGGAACCAGCGCGCACCTGCGCCGAGGTCAACACGTCCTCGGCCATGCGAATGAGGTTGGTGCAGTTGCGGTGGATGGTGCGGATGGGCTCGAGTTGGCGGTCGTCGAGATCGCCCATCACTTTGTTCATCAGAAGTTCGGAATAGACCACGATCGCCGAAAGCGGGGAGCGGAGGTCGTGGACCGCCATCTGGAAGAACTCCTCCTGGCGGCGCAGACGCTCCTCGGCCTCGTGGTAACGCTCTTCGGCCAGGCGCAATCGGGCTTCCAGCTCCAGCACCCGCAGGTCGACAAGATGATCACTCGTCTTCATCTTCGCCCCCACCGGCATCCCCTCGGTATTCGCGCAGCTTGTTGCGGAGGGTTCGGATGGATATGCCCAGGCGCTCGGCGGCGCGGGTGCGGTTGCCCCCGAGATCTTCCAGCGCAGCGAAGATCATACGCCGCTCCATTTCCTCGATGGTGACCACCTCGCGAGGGTCCAGGCCCGAGGTGGCAACGGGGGCGACGGTGGTGTGCCCTGCGGAGGTCGGCATGGTCACCTTGCCGTCCAGGCCAAGCACACCCTGCTGGATCTCGCCTTTCTGTGTCAGCACCACGGCCCTCTGCACCGTATTTTCGAGTTCCCGGACGTTGCCGGGCCACTCGTGGCGCCGCAGGCGATCGATGGACGCCTCGGAGAATCCCGTGACGGTGAATCCATTCTCGCGGTTGAATCGCCCCAGGAACCACTCCGCCAAAGCGGGGATGTCGTCCTTGCGGGTGCGCAGTGGAGGGACTTCGATGCGGATCACATGCAATCGGTAGAAGAGATCGGCGCGGAAGCGCCCCTCCTGGACCTCGAAGGCGAGATCGCGGTTGGTGCTGCAGACGATGCGCACGTCCACCGGCACCTCGGTCTCGGATCCGATCTTGGGAATCTCGCGTTCCTGCAGCACACGCAAGAGTTTCGCCTGCATGGCCAAGGGCATTTCCGAGACCTCGTCGAGGAGGATGGTGCCTCCGTCGGCGATCTCGAACTTGCCACGCTGGCTGCGCAGGGCTCCGGTGAAAGCGCCCTTTTCGTGACCGAAGAGTTCGCTCTCGAAGAGGGATTCCGGCAACGCGGCGCAGTTGACCTTCACGAACGGCTTGTTGAAGCGCGGCGACGATTCGTGGATGGCGCGCGCCACCAGCTCCTTGCCTGTGCCCGATTCGCCTTGGATGAGCACGGTGGTCCGGGTGGGCGCCACCTGCGCGATGAGAGCCTGGGTCTCGCGCAACGTCTGGCTGCCGCCTACGATGCGGTGGCGTTCGTCGAGCTCGGCCTTCAGTCGCGAATTCTCGCGGCGCAATCCCGCGACTTCCAGGGCGCGGGCGACGGTGAGTTCCAGCGCGTCGGGCTCGAAGGGCTTCTCCAGGAAGTCCCAGGCGGCATGGCGCATGGCGTCGACGGCCACCGCGACGGTACCGTGCGCGGTCATGATCACGAAGGGCACGTCCGACCCGCGTTCGCGCACCTTCTTGAGGAAATCCAGGCCCGTGGCGCCCGGCATCTTGTAGTCGGACAGGACAAGATCCGTGGAGGGCGTGAACTTCTCCAGCCCTTCGGGGACGTTGCGGGCCAGGGTGACGTCATGTCCGGCGCGCCGAAGGCTTTCACCGGCCATGTCCCGCATGAGCGCTTCGTCGTCAACGATGAGGATGCGTGCCATGGGTCAATCGGGTTGGGGAAGGTGGATGTCGAACCGTGTGCCGCGCCCCGGCTCGGAGGTGACGAACAGGTTGCCCCCGTGGAGTTCGACGATCTTGCGCACGATCGCCAACCCGAGGCCTGTTCCGTTCTCCTTGGTCGTGAAGAAAGGATTAAAAACATCCGAGAGCATTTCGGGAGGAATTCCCTTCCCATCGTCTTCCACGCCCAAGATGAGAAGCCCGGTGGCGCGCCGGGCGGAAAGGCGCAGGCTCCCCCGCCCCGACATGGCCTGGAGGGCGTTGCGCAGGAGATTCAGCATGACCTGCTGCAGCTTTTCGGGGTCGAAACGGCCCGATCCGGCTTCGGGATCGACGCTCACCTGGACGTCAAGATCATCCACTTCCAGCGAAGGGGCTTCCAGACGAGCCCAGCCGGCCATGTCTTCCAGCCACTCCGCGACGTCCACGATGCGGTGGCGCGTCTCCATGGGGCGGGTGTAGACCAGCAGGTTGGACACGATGCGATTGAGGGCTCCGACCCCCTCGACGATGCGTCCCACCAGGGCACGCCGGGGATCGGAAACCTCGATGTCGCGTTCGAGCAACCGCGCGAACCCGCCGATGCCGCCCAGCGGATTGCGGATTTCGTGGGCCACGGTCGCGGCCATCTCGCCCAATGCCACCAGGGTGCGGGTCTGGGAGAGCTCGCGCTCCATCTGCTTGAGCTGGGTCAGGTCGGAGAAGCTGGCGACCGCGCCCAGGCGGCGCCCGGCGGGATCCACCACGGCGGCGGTGGACAGGCCCAGCGGAAGGGGGGTTCCCAGGGAGCGCGTCCAGACCACTTCGACGTGGCGCAACGGCACACCCTCGCGCAGGGACTGCAGGAGGGGCTCGGTGAAATCCCCCTGGGCCGGGAACACGTCGGACAGATTCTGACCAATCGCTTCGAGGGGATCGAGCCGCAGGAGCTCGGAGGCGCGACCGTTGACCATCGTCACGCGCTGGTCGACATCGACCATGAGGACGCCGTCGTGGAAGCTGTCCAGGAGGCTTTCCAGCTCGGCGTTGCGGCGCTCGAGCTGGGAGTCGAGTTCGGCGACCCGGCGTTCGAGTCCCGCGTAGGCGTCGGAGAGCGTACGGACCCGCTCTTCGAACCAGTCGAAGATGGGAAGCAGAGCCTCGGGGACCGGGGGAAGCTCCAGGGAACGGGTCATGTCCAGGACCGATGCATCAGGATGCGGTCTTCGACGGAACCCGACGCCGGAGCCAGACGCGCCAGGTAGGCCGTGGCCATGCCTTCCATCTGGTCTTCGACGGCCCGCAGGGACTCGAAGGCCGCCTGCAGCTCGCCCAGGGCCTGTTCGACCCGGGGATCGCGGAGGTCGCGATCGTGGCGTTCCTTGACCCAGGCCTCGGTGAGGGGTTTCATCTGGACGCGCCCCTTGGCCAAGGCCTCCATGGCCTCGCGTTTTTCCGCCACCAGCGCCAGGAATTCTTCGTGCTCGAAATGCTCGCGCAGGCGCGCCAATCCTTCGGACTGGCGGTCCACCATCGAGCGGACCAGATCGGCTTCCGCACCGACCCGTTCGCGCAAGGTCTCGAGTTCTTCCTCGGTCACGCCCCCATGGTACCTCTCCGGTTTCCCTCTTGCCATAGGGAAATGGAGTCGATTCCGCCCACCGATCCCGACAAGGGTTCCGGAGGTATCCGATGCGGCTCTCGGCGTGCTCTACGCGAGCCCCCATTCCCCCGCTTCTCGCCTGCCCTATACTCGCTCCGAGGTTCCGGGTATCTTTTGCCGGTGACCGACATCCAACCCATTCTCGACAAGGCCCTCGCGGGCATCCGACTCACCTTCGACGATGCGCACACGCTGCTGTCCAGTCCGGACTGGGCCCCCATGGTGCGGGTGGGCCACGCCTTGCGCCAGAAGAAGGTTTCGGCGGACACCGTCACCTGGACCGCCTTCCGGGTGATCAATTACACGAACTTCTGCACGGTCGACTGCTCGTTCTGCTCGTTCAAGGACGAGATCGAATCGGACCGGGGGTACACGCTTTCCCTGGAGGAAGTCGAGAAGAAGACGATCGAGGCCCGCGACCTGGGCTGCGACGCCATCTTCTTCCAGGGCGGGGTCAACCCCAAACTTCCTCTCTCCTATTACACCGAAGCGTTCTCCCTGATCGCCCACCGCCACGGCATGCACGTACGCGCCCTGTCCCCCGTGGAACTCTGGCGACTGGCCGAAAAGGAAGACATCTCGCTGGAATCCCTGCTGGAAATTCTCAAACGCGCCGGACTCGGCTCCGTGCCAGGCGCCGGGGCGGAAATCCTCACCGACCGCATGCGCGAGGTCCTGAGCCCCAAGAAGCTCTCGTGGCAGCAATGGTGCGAAGCCATGGGCGCCTGCCATCGCGCGGGCTTGCCCGGGTCGTGCAACATCGTGTTCGGATCCACCGAGACCGTCGACGACGTGGTGTCCCACCTGGGCTATCTGCGCGACCAACAGGACCGCACACAAGGTTTCCTGTCGTTTGTGCCCTGGGTCTTCCAGCCGCAGACCAAGAATTTCCCCATCCGGCATGTCACGTCGTGGGAATACCTGCGCATGGTGGCCGTGGCGCGGATGTTCCTGGACAACATCCCCAACATCGAGGTTTCGATCATGGTGATGGGCAAGGAACTGGCCGAACTGGGCCTGTATGCCGGGGCCAACGACATCTCGAGCATCGTGATCGAGGAAAATGTGCTGGCCAGCCGCGGCCTGAAGACCATCCGCGCCGCGGAGCGATTCATCACCGAAGCAGGCTTCGTACCCCGGCGCCGGACGCTGGGCTACGAACTTCTATGAGCTTCGACCCTTGAGATGCGCGCGGAATAGTCTAAATTTCCCGCTCTAGTCCATTTCAGAGGAAATAAGCCCATGGCAACGATCTTCCGTCTTCAGAGAGGCGGCCGCAAGAACCGCAGCTACTTCCGCATCATGGTCGCCGACTCCGCGTTCAAGCGCGACGGTCGCTTCCTGGAAGAGGTCGGTTCCTACGACCCGCTGTCCAACCCCGCCCAGATCCGCATCAACGAGGCATCCGTCCTCGAGTGGCTCGCCAAGGGTGCTGTCCCCAGCGATACCGTGAAGTCCATCTTCCGTCGCCAAGGATTGCTCGCCAAGTACGAGGCCATCCTCTCCGGCCAGGATCCCGACAAGCTCCAGATCGAGATCAAGACCGAGAAGGCCAAGAAGCCCAGCCTCTCGAAGAAGGCTCAGGCCAAGGCCGAGAAGGCCGCCGCCGAAGCCTGACGCGCCCTTGGACGCCGCATTCCCCGATGGCTTCACCGCTGTCGGCAGGGTCCTGGCCCCTCACGGGGTCAGAGGCGACGTCAAGGTCGAGCCTCAGACATGGGATCCTCGTCGCATCCTTCGCATGAAGGAAGCGCACCTGTGGTCCCGAGGGCGCCTCGAGCGCCGCGCCATCGCAGCCGCACGGATCGCAGGACCCGTGTGGCTCGTGCGTTTTGAGGGATTCGACGCCCCCGAGACCGCCAAGATCCTCAATGGATCACTCTTGCTGGTTCCCGATGCCGAG
>JAMIIV010000223.1:0-10543 GCA_035913415.1 Fibrobacteria bacterium
CATGGTCAGCTTGGCGTAGTCGAATTTCCATGGGCGCGAAACCAGGAGGAAGTCTGTCAGCACACCCTGGTGTCCTTGCCGGAAGGCCTCACTCAACTCCTTCAGGAAGATCTCTGCAAGATCCTGAGTTCCCGCAGCCTCTTCGATGACCTTTCGATCCCACGGGCACAACTGCTGCTTCATACCTTCGATGTAGGCTCGGTCCATCGTGGCCACGGCTTTGGCGTACGAGCGGAAGCTCGACTCCAGGAGCCAAGGGGCGAACCGAGCCAGGAAGAACGTGATTCGGTTGCCCTTGGCCATGCCGCGCCCCACCCCCAGCAAGTCGGGGGGAGCAGCGGTCGAGATGAGCGTCAGGGAGCGCACGCGACGCCCCAGATGCACACCACACGCCAGAGCGTGCGGCCCTCCGCCCGAGCCGCCGACGACATGGAACGAGGCAAAGCCGAGTCCGTCGGCCAATTGCGCGGCATCATCAGCCCAACTGGCCAGAGTCCGACCTGGGTGAGGGTCCGACAACCCCATGCCCGGGCGATCGGGGACGATCATCCGCATCCCGAACTCGTGCAGAAGGGGATCGTCGACCAGACAGTGCCGGGAGCCCGGAGTGCCGTGAAAGAACAGGCATGGAAGCCCCCCCGGATCACCCAGATCGACATACGCCAATCGCCTTCCGTCGCGCAAGACCAACTCCCGATCACGACGGGACGATGGCAGGACAGCGGGAGTCTCGTTTTCCGTCTCGACATTCATGCGGGGTTCCTTTGGCGCGGGGGGGATGGTTGGACCATCAACGACTCGACCAAAGCCAAGGCAGCTCGTTTGACTCCGGCCTCTCGCGAGGCTCCAAGGCCCAAACCACGCATCATGGCGTGTTGTTCGGCCAGGCACATCAACGCATAGGCGACGTCCTTGGTGTCCGGCTGCCGTGCCTGCGGCAGGGCCCGTGTCAGCAGCATGGAAACGGTTGCCTCGAAGGTCTGGTACATCTGGAGCACCGCGCACCGGGCGGCATCACTTTGCCCCGAGGCGGCAATCAGGGCATCGATGACGGTTTCGTCCTCGAGTCGCTGGTTGAAATGCCCGCCGAACAGGTAGTCGACCAGGCCCGAGACGGACTTGTCGGAAGGAAGGCTCTCCACCATCGCGCCGAAGTCCGCCAGGTACTTGTCGGTGATGTGGACCAGAGCGGCCGCGATCAAGGCATCCCGGTTCCCGAAATAATGTCGAATCAGGGTGCGCTGGACTCCCGCCTTGGTGGCCACGCGCTCCAGCGTGGCCGCCTCGAACCCGACCTCGCGGATGACATCGGCAAGAGCGTCGATGATCATCGCTTTTCGTTCACTTGCAAGACTCTTGCGCCCCATCTGCATTCCCCTGTATTTTGTTTTTCTTTTTGAAAATCTAATGCTCAAGCGAGACGAACACAAGCGGAATCGGAAGCCTCAGGGGGCGAAGACGATGCGCCCGTGGGCCTGGTTGGCTTCCAGCCTGCGCATGGCCTGGGGAAGATCCTGCAACGGGAGCACCGCATCGATCCGCGGGGAAATCGCACCCGAGGCCAGCCAATCGGCGAGCAGGCGCAACAAAGCGGTGTCGAGCTTGGGGGGGCCGAGGACCACCTTCTGCGATCCGAACGGCGCCTGCATCGCCAGCCCCAGCATCTTGGGGATGCTCCCGAGGAGCGTGCGCCCCTTCGCGCCGTATTCGTCGTGGCCGATCAAGACGTAGTGCCCCTGCGGCTCGAGGACACGCCGCCAGTCGCGCAGGGAGTGCAACCCCAGGATGTCGAAGACCATGCGGTAGCGCGGCGATCCTTCGGTGGGGTTGGTACACGACCCGTCGACGACTTCGTCCGCCCCCAGCGACCGCAGGAGATCGAGTTTCCCCGGAAGATCGACCGCCACGACCATCGCCCCCCGTGCCTTGGCGATCTGCAGGGCCACCGAACCCACGCACCCCGCAGCCCCATGGACCAGCACCCAGGATCCGGGAGCCAAGGGCTCCAGGGGCATGTTCAGCAACACGATTTGACCGGAGGTGGCCACCGACGCTGCTTCGGGGAATCCGACCCCGTCGGGGATGGTTTCCAACCGATCGACGTCCGCGACGGCCCAGGGCGCGTAGGTGCCACCGTTGCGCCAGAGATTCCAGGCGAGGGTCTGTCCGAAGACGCGATCGCCATGTCGGAATTTGTCCACACCATCGCCGAGGACAACCACCTCCCCGGCGAGGTCCGTCCCCGGGATCGGGTCCTTGGGTCGGAACAGGCCCCCTCCCATGAGGCGCAACACCGACGGCACGCCGTGCAGGGTGTGCCAGATGTCGGCATGCAGCGTGGTGGCGCGAACGCGCACCAGCACCTGTCCGGGCCCGGGCCTGGGGACGGGGGCTTCGCCTATGCGGTACTGGTCGATGTCCCCGTAGCCGGACTGGAGGACAGCGGTCATGGTGTCGGGCGGGGTCGGAATCGGAGAATCCATCTGCATGCAACCTAGACGCTCCATGGTCTCGCGGCGACAACGGAGCCGTCGCCGCTGATCCTCAGGACAGGATCAGCCCAGCAACTCCCGTTGGAGCAGGGCGCAGAGGGCTGGATCCGACGCAACGCCGTGGCCGTCGACCGAGATCGCGGGAACCACGCCCATCAGGGCGTTGCACACCAGGACCTCCCGTGCGCCGCGGAGCTCCTCGAGGGAAAGGCTCCGCGTCTCGACACTCTCCCCCCGGGCCGTCAGCAGCTCCAGGAGCGCCTTCTCCATCGTGCCCGGCAGAACGTGCTTTGATGCCGGCCGCACCCAACGCCCCTCGATGCGGCAGAGGATGTTCGCGGTGTTCGTCTCCGAAACCGTGCCGTCGGCGTTGAGCAGGATGGCCTCGTCGGCTCCACGATCCTTGGCCCATTGTGCGGCGGTGCGCTGGAGCAGGTAGTTCATGGTCTTGTGGTCGGCCAGCGGCGACTGCCTCCCGTGAGGATAGGCCACCAGGCGCAACCCCTCGCGCCCGGTCCCCTCGAGGCGATGCACGTAGGGACGGATGGTGGCCATCAGCCGGATGCCACCCGCGCCCGCCCCGGGCTTGCCCGCCGAGGCGAGAATCTTGACGGCGGCGACGCGATCGCCCATGTCGTTGTGCTCCACCAGCCGATCGATCACATCCTTCCAGGTGATGTCGGGGGATTCCCCGCCGAGCAGGGATTCCCAGGCCTTGGCGAACCTCTCCAGGTGGGATTCCAGGCGCAAGGGTCGCCCCCGCTCCACGCGGATGGTCTCGAAGAAGCCGCACCCGTAGGCGAATCCCTCCTCCTCGACGGAAACCGTCATCTCGGCCATGGGAAGGAACTTGCCGTCCATCCATCCGATCCGCGGATCGGGCACAGGTGTGGAGCCGACCCCTGGAGCCGCCAAGACGTTGGAGATCGTGCGCCCCTTGTGGAGGGTCTCCTCGAATTCGTCCGCCGGATCGGAGTCGTACACCACTCCGCCCCCGACCGAATAGACCAGTCGGCCGCCGACGATCGTGGCGGTGCGGATGGCGATGTTGAAGTCCATCGTGCCCCCGAAGCCCAGGTATCCGATGGAGCCCGTGTACACGTGACGGCGCACCGGCTCGAGTTCGTCGATGACCTCCATGGAACGAATCTTGGGGCAACCCGTGATGGAGCCTCCGGGGAAGGTGGCGCGCAGCAGATCGACGGCAGTCTTCCCTTCATCCAGCTCGCCTTCCACCACGCTCACCAGGTGGTGCACGTTCTCGTAGGCTTCCACGCGTTTGTGCTCCACCACGCGCACCGATCCCGCCGCGCAAGCCTTGCCGACGTCGTTGCGCAGGAGGTCGACGATCATGGACAGCTCCGCATCGTCCTTGGGACTTCCCTCCAGGTCGCGTCGCAAGGCCGCGTCCTCCTGCGGGGTCGCGCCGCGCGGTCGCGTGCCCTTGATGGGTCGCGTCTCGACCCGTCGCCCCCGAAGCTCCACGAAGCGCTCCGGCGAGGTGGAAACAATCTGGTGGTCGCCGGCCTGCACGAACGCGAAGAACGGCGCCGGGTTGACCTCGAAGAGCTTCGCGAAGAGGGCGAAGGCATCCCCCCGGAATCCGGTCGCGAAGCGCTGCGACATGTTGACCTGGTAGACGTGGCCGCGCAGGATGTAGTCGCGGATGGCCTCGACGGAACGCATGTATTCGTCGCGGGAGAGCCCGGAAACGAGAGGCCCGGCGGCGATGTCCGAACACCCCGCGGGTGCGGATTCCGACAGGCTCGCGACGAAATCCGTTATAGCGGCTCGCGCCGCGTGCTCGCCCTCGCGGATGGGCACGTGCACCGTCGTGGCGCCGTCGCGGCGATCCTGGACCACCAGGAGGGAGGACGCGGCCATCCACAGCCGCGGAAGGCCGAGGTCGTCGCGGCTGGTGCGGGGAAGATCCTCCAGGACGTCCTTCAGGTCGTAGGCGAGGTATCCGAGCAGTCCCGCGGAAAGGGGGTGTCCCGCATCCAGGTCCGGCAAGGCGTATCGGCGCGAGACGACGTCCAGCACCTCGAAAGGATCGCCAGGAAGGACGGTCCGCCGTCCACCGACCTCCAGGGAGATCTCACCGGCGGACTCGCCGAGGGTGAGCCACGGGCGGATCCCAAGGATGTTCCAACGCGCCGAGTCGTGCCCTCCTCCGCTCAGCAGCGCGACGGTTCCAGGCTCGCCGGAAAACCGGGAGGCGAGCTCGACGAAACTTTCCGGGAGATCCAACGGTTGTGACAGGACCCGCTCGAAGGTGGGCGGCAGGGCTTCCAGGAGGGCCTTCGCGAAGGATGAATCGGGATTCATGGGAGGACGCTCCGCAGGGGGCCGGTCTTGAGGAAGTTCTCGATCATGGAAAACCCGTGTTCGGTCAGGAAACTCTCGGGATGGAACTGCACCCCGTGCAGGGGGTGTTCGCGATGGGAGAGCCCCATCACCACGCCGTCGTCGGTGGTGGCTGTCACCTCCAGCGCGGGATGGATGCCCGTCACGGCCAGGGAGTGGTAGCGAGCCACCCGACAGGGGTCGGGGATCCCGGCGAAGAGGCCTCGCCCCTCGTGCCGGACAAGATCCGTCTTTCCATGCATGGGCTTGGGAGCCCCCACGGTGGAGCCGCCGAACGCCTCGTTCATCGCCTGCATCCCCAGGCACACACCCAGGATCGGGACGTTTGCGTGCAACCGCGCGACGAGAGGGACGGAGATGCCCGCCGCCTTCGGATCCTTGGGGCCGGGGCTGACCACGATGTAGTCGAGCCGGCGCTCGGCGACTTCGTCGATCGAGATCCTGTCGGCCCGCACCACCTCGACGTCCAGAGGATAGACGCGGAACATTTGCACAAGATTGAACGTGAAGGAGTCGTAGTTGTCGAGGACGAAGAGCCTGGCAGCCATGTGGATAATCCGGGTGAGAATGGGATCAGCGACGCGACAGGAATTCCGGCGAAGGTCAGAGCATCGTCATGCCGCCGTCGACGGGCTGATACCCACCGGTGACGAATCGAGACAGATCACTGGCGAAGAACAAGATAGCGCCCGCCACGTCGCGGGCGACTCCGTTGCGCCGCAGGGGCGACCACGCGGCGGCGGACTCCTTCACCGCGGGGGACAGGTTCGCCGTGGCGTCGGTGATGATCAAGCCGGGAGCCACCGTGTTCACGCGGATGCCCTCGGGGCCGAGCTCGGCGGCCAAGGAACGCACGAACGCATCCAACGCGGCCTTGGCGGCACTGTGCGCGATGAACCCCGCACCGTGGGATTTCGACATCGCGCTGGAGACCGAGATGATGCTCCCTTCGCCGCGGGCGATCATCCCTGGTACGACCGCCTTGCACAAGAAGAACAACTGGGCCACCTCGTCGTTGACCTTGCGCTGGAAGTCGCCCCATTCGTGGTCCACGAACGGCTGCATCTGGAATCCGATCGCGGCATTCGACACCAGCACGTCGATCCTGCCGAACTTGGCGAGCACGGCATCCACCATCGTGCGGACCTGTTGCATGTCGGTGACATCGGCGGGGAACAACTCGGCCACCCCGCCCTCGGCTTCGATGATTTCCTTCACCCGTTCCGCCCGTGCGGCGCTGCGACGGAAATTGATCATCACCTTGGCGCCCTGGCTGGCCAGAAGTCTTGCCGCGGTACTGCCGATGCCGCGGCTGGCGCCCGTGATGAGCACGACCTTGCCGTCCAGCAACCCCTGCCCCTTGGAGGCCGCGCCCCCGATTTCCTCGGCCGCCACCACAAGATCGGCATCGTCGGAGGCTTCTTCCGACCAACCGAAGGCGTTCCCGGCCTTCGCCGCGTGCGCCGCAAGATCGGCCAGGCGGAGATGCTCGAACAACGCGGACATTCCGACCTCGGCGCCCAGCTTCTCGTGGATGTGTCCCATCACGCGCGCGGCGGCCAGCGAGTCGCCGCCGATCTCGAAGAAATGGGTGCTCCGCCCGATCTCCTCGACGGAAAAATCGAGCACCTCCGCCCAGATCGACGCGATGACTCGTTCATGGCGCGTGGCCGGCGGCTCGAAGGCGCGACTCTGGAGGAGCTGTCCACCCGCAGGCTTGAGTGCACGGCGGTCGAGCTTGCCGTTGGGAAGGCGGGGCATGTCGTCGACGGCGACGAATGCGGACGGGACCATGAACACGGGCAGACGTTCCCCGAGGAACCGCCGCAGCGCATCGAGGTCTACGGACAATCCGTTGGTCGCGACGAAGTAGGCGGTGAGCTGGGTGCCGTCGCTGACCACGGCGCGGGGGCCGATGCCCTGGAAATCTCCCAGCACTTTCTCGACATGGCGCACGTCGACGCGCTGGCCTCGAACCTTGACCTGGAAGTCGCGTCGCCCGATGTACTCGATGTTCCCGTCGGGAAGACGCCGCGCCAGATCGCCGGTATTGAACACGCGATCGGAGATCCCGTCGGGGAAGGGGTTGGGGAAGAATTGCGCGGCGTCCAGCTCGGGCAGATTGTGGTAGCCCTGGGGCATCCCCGCGGTCGCCACGTGAAGTTCCCCGGGAACCCCCTCGGGAACCAGACGTTTGCGCGCGTCGAGCAGGTAGATCCGGGTGTTCTGGATGGGCAAGCCCACGGGCACGAACCCTTCCGCGGACCCGAAATCCGCGGTGTCGAAGTAGGTGATGTCGTTGAGCTCGGTGCAGCCGTAGTTGTTGATCAGGCGCGCATGCGGAAGGACGGCACGGAACCGGGCGACCAGGTCTCCCGAAAGCGGCTCGCCCGCGACGATGCACATCCGCAACGAAGGCAGGTCCGCACGCTCCTTCTCCAGGTAGCGGAGCACGCCGTCCAGGTGCGAGGGAACCAGATTCAACCGCGTCACCTTGTGTTCCCGCAGAGCATCGACGAAAGCCCCCGTGTCCAGCAGGGTCGCCGCATCGAGGAACACCTGGGGCGCGCCGTTCAGCAGGCCGGCGAAGAGCTCCTTGACCGAAGGCGCGAAAGCGATGGTGGTCTTCTGCCCCACCACGTCGTCGGCGCGGAAGGGCCAGTTCTCCTCGATGCCGCCCAGCCAATTGATCAACTGGCGGTGGAGCACTCGCACGCCCTTCGGGGTTCCCGTGGAGCCCGAGGTGTACATGATGTAGGCGAGGCTTTCGGGCCTGGTGCTCATGGCGGGCGTCGTTTCGGGAAGCCCGCTCCCGGGAGCCGCCTCGGCGTCGAGCGGCAATGCGCTCGGGCCTTCCAGCCCGAGGCCAGCCAGGCTGCGAGTGGTTCCCAGAACCAGCTTCGGACCGGCATCGGCGAGGATCTGGGAACGATAGGCCTCGGGGTAGGAGGGATCGACCGGGACGTACGCGGCACCCGTCTTCCAGATCGCGAGGATCGCTTCCAGCAGCGGGGCGCCTCGCTCCAGGCAAACGCCCACCACATCGCCGGGCACCACCCCCTTGGCGAGCAGCAGATGCGCCAGCCGGTTGGAACGCGTGGCCAGATCGCGGTAGCTGCTGATCCCCGAGGCGTCGCGGCAAGCGACGGCGTCGGGGGTGCGCCCTGCTTGGGCAGCGAAGCGCTCGATGAACGTCGCGGCATCCTCCCGGCCTGCCAGCGAACGGTTTCCGTCGACGGTGATGTGACGGATTTCGTCGGGCCCCATCGTGGGCAGGTCGCCCACCAGGCGGGAATCGTCTTCGAACATCGCGCGCAGGAGGTGCTCGTGGTGGGCAAGGATCCGTCGGATCGTGCCCACCTGGTAGAGGTCGGCGGCGAAGACGGCCTCCACCTGGAGTCCGTCCCGGTTTCCGGTGTAGGAAAGCTCCACTTCGCAGCGCGCGCGCGCTCCCGCGCCGGCCGGGGCTTCGCCGGAGGAGTCCTGGGACCACGCACTGAAGCGGACGCCTCCCGGGAGGGGCTTGTCCATCCTCGTGTGGGGGAAGTTCTGGTGGCGCAGGATCAGCGGGACAAGCTCGGCGCCCTTGGTCCGATCCGTCGTCTCCAAGGCCTGCAGGATGCGCTCGAACGGCGCCGCCTGGTGCTCGAACCCGGCGACCGTGGTCCCCCGGACCTGGGCCATGTACTCGCGGACGGAAATCTGTTCATCGATCCGGATGCGCAACGGAAGGATGTTGATGAAGAATCCGATCAGCCCTTCCAGCTCGGGGAGCGGACGCCCCGATGTGGTGGTTCCGATGCAGACGTCGTCCCGACCGGCGTATCGCTGGGCGATCAGCGCCAGACCGGCGAGCAGGGACATGAAAAGGGTGGCGCCGTGCCGCTGCGAGAAGCGGTCGAGATCCCGGCAAAATCCGTCATCGTAGCGATGCAGGATGGAAGCGCTTCGCCCTCCCGATCCGGGCCGACGCGGGAAATCCGTCGGAAGTTCCAAGGAGCCTTCGTAGCCTCGGAGACTGTCACGCCAGTGCGCCAGGTGCCGCGAAAGGTCCTGTTTGCGCTGCCAGGCCGAAAAGTCCGCGTACTGGATGGGCAGCTCGGGGAGCGTCGGTTCACCACCCTCGCAGAATGCCTCGTAGGCCGCCTGCAATTCGGAGAAGAGGATTCCCTCGATCGACCAACCGTCGGCCACGATGTGATGGATATCCAGGAGCAGGAGATGCCGCTCCAGCCCCAATTGCACGAGCTTGTGGAGGATGACCGGTCCCTTTTCCAGATCGAACCGGTGTTCGGCGTTCTCGGCCACCAACCGGGGGACATCCGCTTCGGTGGCGGGGACAATCTCGAGGACCACTCCCACGGATTCCTCCGACGATTGGAGCGGGGCACCGCCGGGCGACGCACCGAAACGGGCGCGAAGGTTCTCGTGTCGGCCCAGGATGTACTCCAGGCTCCGCTCCAGCGCCCGGACGTCGAGGACTCCCTCGATGAGAAAGACGAAGGGGATGTTCCAACTGGTATCCAGGGGATTCATCCGATTCAGCAACCACAGCCGCTCCTGGAACCAGGACAGGGGACTGCCCTGAGGAGTGCGACCGACGGGCTGAATGGTGCTCTTCTTCATCACGGTTGACCTTTGCATGGATGTCGGCACCACACTCGCCGTGGCGACGGCGATGTCCGGACCGGCGAGTGGCGGACGGCAAACTAGATACGAATTCTGTCCGCCCCGAGCCTGCCCGAGGTCCATCCTCGCGCCCGACGCCCGACTCCATTCCCAGCCTGCGAGAATTCCGTGCACGCGGACCTTCCGCGGCGGGCAAGCGGGCAAACGCCCCCCTGCCGTGGTTCACCGAGGGCCCGAAGCTCCCCGACGGAAATTGCCGTTCAGTTCATCTTCCGCAACAAACCGAGGATCTCGGCCTCTTCGGGAACGGTGGCGTCGGCGGTGCTGTCCACCACGGCGCGCAGATCGGCCCAAGGCGCTCCGGCCCAGGGACTGCGGCGCAGACGTTCGGCGAACTCCGCGACACCCTGGATGAACTGGAACCTGCGCGATGCGCCACGTGCCGACGCGACCATCTCGGACGACCGGACCGTCCTGGAGCGGAACACCTCCTCGGCTCCCGCCGGGGTATGGTAACGCAACCGGACATCGGCAATGTCACCGGTCCCGCCCGGCTTCAGGCGCAGCTCGTACAAGGCCGTCACGTGGTGACCCGACCCGATTTCACCGGCGTCGGTGGTGTCCTTTTCGAAATCGTCGTCGGCGATGGCCCGGTTCTCGTAACCGATCAGCCGGTAGCGCTCCACCCTCTCGGAGCGGAAGGCCACCTGGATCTTCAGGTCGCGTGCGACGAGGACCATCGTCCCCATGAGTTTCAACTTCAGGACGCGCTCGGCTTCGCGTTGGGAGTCCAGGTAGTGGTAGTTGCCATCGCCGCGGTCGGCGAGGCTTTCCATCATTTCGGCGTTGTAATTCCCCGATCCGACACCCAGCGTCGAGATGGTGGTTCCGGCGTCGGTGTGCTGCCGAATCAGAGTCAGGATGCCGTCGGCATCCGATTCTCCCACGTTGGCGTCACCATCGGAGACCACCACCACGCGGTTGTTCCCACCGGCGATCCGCATCTTGTCGTTGAGCTCGTATCCCCGCACCATCCCCGCGGCCATGTTCGTGGA
>JAMIIV010000224.1:0-1500 GCA_035913415.1 Fibrobacteria bacterium
CACCTCGTCCTTCTCCTTCTCGGTCAGCTCGGGTTCGGGCTGGGTCAGGAGGTCGAAGATGGCCAGTTCTTCCTCGCTCAGGTTCTCGCGGGTGGCCCGCTGTTCCTCCTGGGTGAGGTTCTGGGCGAAGTGCATCAGCTCCTTGAAGAAGGCCTCCAGGTTGTGGCTGGATGAGTTGTAGGACTCGATCAGCTTCTGGAACTTCTCCAGGAAGTCGATCCGGCCCTTGTTTTCCCGGACCATCGTGTCGAGCTTCTTCTCGATCTGCCCCTTCAGCTTCTCGGTCTCCGTGGCCTTCTTGCCGTCCTCGAACTTCTTCTGGAGGGCGGCGAAGTCGATCTGCGACAGGTCGATCAGGGCCTCGGCTGCCGGTCGCGCGCCGATGCGGTAGCCCTCGGTGGCGATGGAGTCGTCGAGCAGGGCATCCAGGTCGTTCATCACCCCGGAGATGTCCGGTGGCGGACGCAGGGCCTTGATCATCGCCCCGAGATAGGCGACCAGCACCGAGGTCGGCGCGTGGGCGTTGGCTTCCGCGTCGGGGAGGATGGCCTTGAAGGTGCGGGCGACCTGACCGGCGAGCAGCAGGTAGGCCTTGGTGTTTTCCTCCCCGGCTTCGAGGATCACGTCCATGGCCTTCTGCAGGGCTTCCAGGCGCTGTGCGGGCGGGGTGTTCACGATCCCGCTCAGGTCGATGCCGAGGCGGGTGCACAAGGATTGCGCGTCTCGCAGCAGCCCTTCGAGTTGCGCGACCAGCGCCGCCTTGTCCTTGATCGGCAGCTGCCCGGGCTGGTTGGGCTTGGCGTAGATGCGCAGGGCGTCCTGGAGGTTACGGAAGATGCCCACGTAATCGACGATGAGGCCGGCGGTCTTGCCCGGTGCGACGCGGTTCGCCCTGGCGATGGTCTGCATCAGTGTGTGGTTGTGCATCGGCTTGTCGAGGTAGAGCGTGGAGCAGGTCGGCACGTCGAAGCCGGTGATCCACATCGCGCAGACGAAAACCAGGCGCAGCTCACCATCGGGATCCTTGAACTGCTCGTCCAGGTGCTCGCCGACCATGCGCCGGCGGTGCGGGACGATGTCGAGGCCCTTTTCCTTCAGCTCCTCGATCTCGTTCTGCGACTGCGACACCACCACGGCCATGTCGGTGGTCCGCATCACCCTAATCTTGTCGGCGAGCGTTTCCTTGGCGTCGCCGCTGGCGGTCTTGCGTTGCGCTTCCAGCTCGACCAGGTGCTTCTTCCAGTGCGCCTGCACCTTGTCGTACATCCGCACCGCCGTGGCCTTGTCGATGCAGACCATCATGGCCTTGCCCCGGTAGCCGCGACCGAGGAAGTGCTTGACCAGATCGGCGGCGATGGTCTCCAGGCGGTCGTCGCGGGTGATCAGGTGGTATTCGCGGGCGAACTCCCGCTCCAGCTTCTTCTCCTGCTCCTCGTCGAGCTCCGCCTCTTCCAGCAGGCGCTCGATGTCGCGGTTGAGGTGGTCGTTGATGATCTGCAG
>JAMIIV010000225.1:0-5277 GCA_035913415.1 Fibrobacteria bacterium
TCCTGAGTACCGTCTCCGAGCTGCTGCAGTCGCTCATCAACCTCTGATCGGGAGGATCGCCCCATGACGCGCATCACCTACGGGATGATCAACTCCAATGTCCAGCGGGGCATCCAGGACAACGCCCTGCGCGTCGACCAGTCGATGACCCAGCTCTCGACCGGAAAGATGATCCGCAAGCCTTCCGACGATCCGGTGGGAACGTCGATGGCCCTGCAATTGCGCACCCAGCTCTCGAAGAACGACCAGTACTACCGCAACATGGAGGACGGCCTGGGCTGGTTGTCCACTGCCGAAACCGCCATGAGCACGGGCAACGACGCGATCCAGCGCGCGCGCGAATTGGCCATCCAGGGTGCAAACGACACGTATTCGGCCAAGGAGCGGCAATACCTGGTCAGCGAGGTGAGGGGGGTTCTGGAGGAGGTCCTGTCCATCGCCAACACGACGTTCAAGGGGGAGTACATCTTCTCCGGAACGCAGACACAGGCCGAGCCTTTCTCGCTGCAGCGGGGAACCGACGTACTTCGCAACCTCCCGGACGCCAACGGCCGCAGTCTGGGGGCCGTACCCGCCACCCTCCAGTTGTTCGATCTGTCTCGCCAGGATTCCAATACCGTCACGGGCAATCCGGTCGCCGCCTCCGTGGTGCCGGGAACCCTCTCGATTCCGGGACTGACCGAGGGAACGGATTACGATGTCGACTACCGCGCCGGATCCGTCACCTTCCGCACCGCCGCCGCCCAGACGCTGGCGGCCAGCGGCACGGGCATCGCCGTCTCCTACGAACGGATCCGCCGCTCGGAGCTCGATCTTTCCGGGGTCGTGCTGCGGGAGGTGCAGCAGGGAGCCACAGCCCAAATCAACGTCCCGGGCGAGGCGGCGTTCGGAACCGAGGCCGAGGGTACCGTCTTCGACGCGGTGATCGGACTCATGCAGGGAATGCACACGAACGCCGCACCGGAGATCCGCGATTCCATCTCGGGCATCGACAATTCCTTGAGCCGCTTTTTGAAGGCCCAGACCTTGGCCGGATCGCGCACGAACCGGATGCAATTCACCGAAACGCAAAACCGCGAGGACAAGGTGGTCCTGACCTCGGAAAGCTCGCGGGTCGAAGACGTGGACTTCGCCAAGGTCATCAGCGACTTCCTGAATCGTCAGCAGATCTACCAGGCCTCCATCCAGGTGGGATCGAAGATCATCCAGCCGACCCTGGCCGACTACCTCTGATCCCACCCCCGGCCGGAGCGGATCCACCCCGATGCGGACGTCGGATTTAGGTTCTACCTTTCGCCTCCTATGAAGCTCCAGAAGCCCGTCACGTCGCAGGTCCTGCGCCAGTCGTTCATCGAATTCTTCGGCAGCAAGGACCACCGGTTCGTCCCCAGTTCGCCCGTGGTGCCCCACGACGATCCCACGTTGTTGTTCGCCAACGCGGGCATGAACCAGTTCAAGGCCATCCTGCTGGGCGGCGACAATCCCACCCACCTCAAGCGCGCGGCCAACAGCCAGAAGTGCATCCGCGTCTCGGGCAAGCACAACGACCTGGACGTGGTGGGGCGCGACAGCTACCACCACACCTTCTTCGAGATGCTGGGCAACTGGAGCTTCGGCGACTACTTCAAGAAGGACGCCATCCGTTGGTCGTGGGAGCTTCTCACCGACGTCTGGGGCATCGAAAAGTCCAAGCTGTGGGCCACGGTCTACGAAGAGGACGACGAAGCCTTCGAACTTTGGAAGACCGAGACGGACATCGACCACACCCACATCCTGCGCTCGGGCAAGAAGGACAACTTCTGGGAGATGGGCGACGTCGGACCCTGCGGGCCGTGCACCGAGATCCACTACGATTTCGGACCGGAATCCGACCCCCGCACGGGCGAACCCGGCTACGAGGCCGCGGTGAACCTCGATGGGTGCGAGCGGTTCATCGAAATCTGGAACAACGTGTTCATGCAGTACGAGCGCCTGGAAGACGGCTCGCTGCGCGACCTGCCGTCCCAGCACGTGGACACCGGCATGGGCTTCGAACGCATCCTGCGGGTCATGCAGGGTGCCAAGTCCAATTACGACACCGACGTCTTCCAGCCTCTTTTGCAGCGCATCGCCGAGCTCACCGGAGTCGCCTACGATCCGGGAGAAAAAGGCACCTCCCATCGCGTGATCGCCGACCACCTGCGTTCGCTTTCGTTCTCCATCGCCGATGGCGCCACACCCTCCAACGAAGGGCGCGGCTACGTCCTGCGGCGCTTGCTGCGCCGTGCGGCCCGCTTCGCTCGGGAGCTGGGCGCGCGCAAGCCGATCGTCTGCGAAGTGGTTCCCACCCTGGTCGAGATCATGGGCGACGCTTTCCCCGAGCTCAAGGCTCGGCAGGCGCACATCGTCACCGTCATCCGCTCGGAAGAAGAGCGTTTCGGTCGCACCCTCGACCAGGGGCTCGATCGCTTCCGCAAGGCTGCCGAAGCCGCTGTGGGCGGGGTGATTTCGGGCGACGACGTCTTCAAGCTCTACGACACCTACGGATTCCCCGTGGATCTCACCGAGCAGATGGCTCTCGAAAAGGGTCTCTCCATCGATCAGGCCGGTTACGAGAAGGCCATGGAAGAGCAACGCGAGCGTGCGCGTTCCGGTGGCAAGTTCACCAGCATCTTCAACAGCCTCGACGGCTGGACCATCCTCCAGGAAGGAAATCCCGCATTCGTCGGCTACGAATGCGATTCCGCATCGGTGCGGACCTTGCGTTTCCGGGAGCATGAAGACGACTTCTGGATCATCACCGACCGCACCCCGTTCTATCCCGAAATGGGAGGCCAGATCGGCGACACCGGCATCCTCCAAGGCAAGGGGGTTCGCTTCCAGGTGCTCGATACCCTGAAGGTGAACGATGCCATCGTGCACCGTGCCAAACTCCTCGAGGGATCCGTCTCCGAAGACTCGCTGGCGGTTCTCGAGGTCTCCGTGGACATCGAAGGGAGGCAGGCCACCCGTCGCAACCACTCGGGTGTGCACCTGCTGCATGCCGCTTTGCGTCAGGTTCTGGGCGAACACGTGCAGCAGCAGGGCTCGTGGGTCGGTCCCGACGCCTTCCGCTTCGACTTCGTCCACACGTCCGGCCTTTCCGAGCAGGAAATCCAGGCCGTCGAAGACATCGTCAATGCCCAGATCCGCGCCGATCTGGGCATCAAGACCGAGGTTCTCCCGGTCGAAGAAGCCAAAAAGGCCGGAGCGATGGCCCTCTTTGGTGAGAAGTATGGCGACACCGTCCGGGTGCTGACCATGGGCTCGTTCTCCATGGAACTTTGTGGGGGGCTGCACGCCGCGTCCACCGGACAAATCGGACTTCTGCGCATCCTGCGCGAGTCCTCCATCTCCGCCGGAGTCCGCCGCATCGAAGGTGTCACCGGCGTCGGGGCATTCGAGTTGTTGCGCCGCCAAGCCACGGTCGCCACACGGTTGGCGCAGACCCTCAAGTGCGACGATCTCGAGGTGGGGCAGAAGGTCTCCGACCTCGGTCTCCGCCTGCGTGCCGCCGAGAAGGAAATCGAAGCGCTGAAGGTTCAGGCGCTGGCCGCCCGGGTCCCGACATTGCTCGCAGGTGCCACGCAGGTGGGTGCCGCCATGGTGGTCGCATTGGATCTTTCCGCAGACGCCTCCGATTCCGCCACGTTCTCCCGCCTGGCAGATGCCGTCGAGCAGGGGATGGGCAATGGCCGGATCGTTTTGCTGGCGGGTGGCTTCGACGGCAAGGTCACGCTGGTGGCCATGGTCTCCCAGGATCTCACCAAGATCTGTCCGGCCGGACCGCTGGTCCAGGCTGCGGCCGTCGTGGTCGAGGGCAAAGGGGGCGGCAAACCCAACCGTGCCCAGGCCGGAGGCAAAGACCCCGCGCGCATTCCCGCGGCGTTGCAGGCATTCCACGCCGCTGTGGTCGCCAAGCTCGGTTGAATCGATATGCCCGGACCGGTGGAACTAGGAATCCTGGATCGTAGGCGTCAAAACGGCCCGCTGTGGGCCGTGCTGCTCGATCCCGACTCCCTGCCTGCCCCGGAACTGGCCCGCACCGCCTGCGCGGTGGAAGATGCTGGAGCCGATGTTCTCCTGGTGGGAGGCAGCTCCGCTGCTCCAGGCGTCTTCGAAGCGGCGATGAAAGCCATCCGGGCGGAATCGCGTCTTCCGGTGGTCCTGTTCCCTGGCTCCTACCACCAGGTGGTGGAAGGGGCTCATGGCATCCTGTTTACCACGCTGCTTTCCGGACGCAACGCCCAGTATCTCGCCGAGGAGCAGGTACGGGGCGCCTCGCGGGTCAGACGGCACGGCATCGAGCCCATTCCGACGGCCTACCTGCTCATCGAGTCCGGGGCGCCCACCACGGTCCAGAAGGTTTCGGGCACCACACCGCTTCCGCCCACCGACTCCGATCTCGTGCTGCAGCACGTGTGGGCCGCAGGCATGATGGGCATGCGCTGGGTCTATCTCGAGGCTGGCTCGGGAGCCTTGAATCCCGTGCCTCTGGAGCTTCTTGGGCGGGTCGTCACCGAGGGCGGATTGAACGTGATCGTGGGAGGGGGGTTGCGCGATCCGGATGTGATCCGCGCGCGCGCCCAGCTCGCCCCTGCGATGATCGTGACAGGAAACGTCCTCGAATCCCGCTCCGACGCGGGTTTCATCCGCGAGATCGCCGCCGCCGTTCACGGACGCTGATCCGCCCCTGCCGTATGTCCGTGCACCGGGACCGGTGTGGATGCCATGCCTGTTTCGCGTGGTGTCGCGGGGTTTCATCCCTGATCGGTGCGCCAGCTCCTTGAGTCCCGGCGGGGGGGGGCTTTGCTTGTGCCCGGAGGTCGTGGAAAAAAAAGTCAGGGTTCTTTTGCTTTTGACCGTTGACTTCGAGTGGGGCGCGGTGTATGTTTACAAACCCGCCGCAAGAAGGCGGCCGCCGAGCCCCTCGAAAGGCACGGTCGGGATCTTCGGATCTGGTGAGCTTCGGCTCGAAGAGGCTTCGGCCTCGACTCTTTGACATCTTGGTAGGATAGACTTGTGCTGGTCCTCAACTTCGATGTTCGGCTCGAAAGAGTCGAAGGACGAATGGGTGATCTTGCGAGCGCCAAAGAATAGATGAAAGTCAGGATGGATAGCTTGGAGAGTTTGATCCTGGCTCAGAACGAACGCTGACGGTATGCCTCATACATGCAAGTCGAGCGGGCACAGCAATGTGTCAGCGGCGAACGGGTGAGTAACGCGTGAACAATCTGCCCCCGAATCCGGGATAACGGT
>JAMIIV010000226.1:0-28891 GCA_035913415.1 Fibrobacteria bacterium
CCCCGTCACCAGATCGAAGCCGCGTTCCACGAGCGCCGAGGCCAGCACCCGGGCGTTGTCCACCACACCACGGGCGTAGGCGGCGAATTCCGGCTGGGCCGCTTCGTGGAGGGTTTGTGCGATGGCGGCCGTCACGTTGTCGTGGGGCCCGCCCTGGAGTCCGGGAAACACCGCTTTGTCGATGGCCGCGGCGTGCCGGGCCTGGCACAGGATCATGCCGCCCCGCGGCCCACGCAGGGTCTTGTGGGTGGTGGTGGTGACCACGTCGGCGAATGGCACCGGGTTGGGGTGCACGCCACCGGCCACCAGTCCGGCGAAGTGGGCCATGTCCACCCAAAGCAGGGCGTCCACTTCGTCGGCGATGCGTCGGAACGCCGCGAAGTCGGGGATACGCGGCCAGGCCGAGTGTCCGCACAGGATCACCTTGGGGCGGTGCAGGCGGGCCAGGGCGGCGATGCCTTCGTAGTTGAGCAGACCCGACGATGGATCCAGTCGGTAGTGCACCGCGCGGAACCACTTGCCGGTCATGCTGGCCTTCGAGCCGTGGGTCAGGTGCCCGCCGTCCGAGAGATCCAGCGAGAGCACGGTGTCGCCGGGCTTCAGGAAAGCCGCGTAGACGGCCAGGTTGGCGGGCGATCCCGAGTAGGGTTGCACATTGGCGTGTTCGGCGCAAAACAGCGCCTTGGCCCGCTCGATGGCCAGGCGCTCCACGCGATCGGCGATCTGCTGGCCTTCGTAGTAGCGCGCTCCGGGGTAGCCTTCCGAGTATTTGTTCATCAGCACGCTGGCGCAGGCCTGGCGCACCGCGCTCGAGGCGTAGTTCTCCGACGCGATCAGACGGATTCTGTCGCGCTGGCGCGTCTCCTCGAGGGCGAGAAGCTGCGCGAGCTCGGGTTCGATGTTGGGGTTCGTCATGGGTGCCTCCGGTTTCGTGGAGGACCCGGCACGGCCGCACCGGGTCCCTGGAAAGGGTGCCCAGACGCGCGGCGGCCGCATCGAAGCGCTTGGCTTCGTGATCCGCAGTTCCTTGGGGTGCTCCCCGGTTGCGTCAGTCGTGCGGACCGCAGGAATTTACGATGCACCCACGACTCCGGCAAGTCGAGGTCCGGGGTTTAGTGCCCCAGGAGCTTGAGGATCTGGTCTTCCAGGCGCCGCACGCGATCGACAAGAGCGAGATACTCGTCGCGCGAGACCCACTCTGAAACCGGGGCGTAGCCCTGGAACGGAGGAGGTGCAGGGGGGGCGTCGGCGTCGGGCAGGATGGAGGCCGACGAGGGATTTTCCCGTTCGGCAAGCGATATGCGATGGCGCCATCGGGGTTCGCGCTGGCCGGGCTGGCGGGGCACGCGGAAGAACACGCTGTCTTCCATGGCCGCGCCGGACTCGAGCATTTCGTCGGTCTGGGCGGGGGAAAGGTCGATCATCTTCTCGCGCACCCGGGTTCGCAATTCGGAGGCGGTCTGCTCGCCGCGCAGCAAAAGCATGCTGAACAGCGCGATCTGGCCTTTGGACAAACCCCAGCGGTGTTCCTCGAAGAGGGTGTGCTCGTATTTGCGCACCTCGTGACCGCCCTTGGGCTCCACGTAGTACAGCAATCCCTTGAGCTTGAGGGACTTCACTCCCTCTTCGATGTCGAGTTCCTCGTAGTCGGTGACCGGAGCGCGATTGGTGGCCTGGTTGCATCCGGCGCGAAGGCCCTTCAGCGTGAGGGGATAGTACTCCGGGGTGGCCATCGATTTTTCGATGAGCGTTCCCAGGATCCTGATCTCCAGATCGGAAAGGGCTTCCATCAATCCTCCTGCAATCCCAGCGGGGTCAACGGTCCGATGCCGGACCGCACCAGCCGTATTTGGTCATCGAGCAACGAAACAATGGTAGTACCTGTGGGTACGATGGGTTCGGAGTCGATCACGAGGTCGACCACACGTCCGTATTGTGCTTCGATGTCCTTGGCGTCCTCGAAGATCTCGTCGGGACGGTCGGAGAACCGGGCTGCGGCGTTCAGCAGCGGGTGCGGATGGGCCTCCAGCAGCAGGCGCAGGAACCGGTTCTCCGGAAGGCGCACGCCCACTTCGGGACGTTTGACGCCCAGGAGCTTGGCGGTGCGGTGCTTGGCCGGCAAAATGAACGTATAGGGGCCGGGCACCAGGTGCTTCATGGTCCGGAAGGCGAAGTTGGAGACGTCGGCGAACGCCGAGACCTGCGAGAAGTCGTGGAACAACAGCGACAGCGTCTTGGTTTTGACAGGATCCGTCAGCTTGTACAGGCGCGCCATGGCCTTGGGGGATCCGGTGGACACCCCCATGGCGTAGCCGGACTCGGTGGGGTAGACCACGATGCCGTCGCGTGCCAGCACCTGGGCGGCCTGTTCGACGAACCGGGGCTGGGGGGTGACCGGATGGACGCGGATCAGCATGGGGTGCGGTGCCCGAGGGTGTTCAAGCCTTCTGGACCGGGACCAGGTAGGTCTTCGCCCGGGAGTGGATCTCTTTGCAGTCGCGGATCAGGCGGGCCAGGGTGGCCGGTGTGATGGATTGTTTGGGATCGTCGCCGATGCCCTTGGAACCGCAGACGTGGGTCTCGACGTTCAGGCCGTCGGCGCCGTAGGCGGCCGCTGCCAACGAGGCGAAGGGCACGAAAGCAGCCTTGCCCACCGAGTGGGAGGGGTCGACGATCACCGGTGCCCAGGTCTTGGCCTTCAGCAACGGCGAAATCGATTCGTCGGGGAAGTTGCGGTACCCTTCCAGCTCGGGTTTGGTGCCGCGGGGGCAAAGCACCACGTTGGGATTGCCGCCGGCGGCGATGTACTCGGCGGCGCAGAGGAATTCGTCCACAGGCCCCATGTGCATGCCGCGCTTGAGCAACACGACCATGTTGGTGCCCGCCGTGCCTTTGCCGACCTGCTTGAGCAGTCCATAGTTGAGGGCGTTGCGCGTCCCGATCTGGATGATGTCCACGCCAGCCTTCATGACCACGTCCAGGTGGCGATCTTCCATCACCTCGGTGCTGACGGGAAGCCCCGTTTCCTGGCGTGCCCGCAGCAGGATGTCCAAGGCCTTGTCGTCGCCTTGGTAGGCATTGGGGCTGGTGCGGGGTTTCCAGACGCCGCCGCGGATCGCCACGGCGCCGGCTTCCTTCACGGCGTGCGCCGTCTCGAGGAAGTACTGGGGGTTCTTGGGATCGATGGTGCACTGCCCGGCGATCACGTGGAAGCCTTCGCCCAGCGTGGCGGCGCCGATCTTCACCCGGTGGGAGTTGAGGTCGGAGGCGTGGTGCATCAGGCGGTAGGGGGCCTGGATGCGGTCGAAGCGCTCGATGTAATCGAGGCCCTCGATGCGACCCACCATCTCTTCGTCGCGTTCGTCGCCGGAAATGGCGTAGATGGTGCGCGAGGTTCCGACGATGGGAGTGAGGGAGCAACCGTACTCCGAGAGGATGTGCTCGAGGTCGGAAAGCTGTTCGCCCGTCAGGGCCTGTTCTCTGGGCAGGATCATAAGGAGAGGAAATCTACTCCCTCGGAGGGCTCGTGCCCGGTGTACGGGGGGGGCGGGGGGCTTTCGGTGAGGCTTTCACGCACCTTGGTGAAGAGGGCTTCCATGGAAAACGGCTTCTGGAGGAAGCGGGTGCCGTCGGGAAGGATCTCCTGCTGGGTAACGATGTGCGACGTGTAGCCTGACATGAAGAGGACACGGATGCCAGGAGCCTGTTCCTTGGCCCGTTGCGCCAACTCGCGCCCGTTCATGCCGGGCATGACCACGTCGGTGAGCAACAGTCGGATGCTGTCCCCGTGCGCGTCGAGATGGACCAGGGCTTCTTCGGGGGTCGAGGCCGTGAGCACCTCGTAGCCGCGCGCGCGCAACATGTCTTCAGTCATTTCCAGCACGAGGGGCTCGTCTTCCACCAGAAGGATGGCATCCTCCCCGCGAGGGATCAACGGACACGACGAACTGTCGTCGGGCGGGGTTTCCTCGGGCACCAGCGGGAAGTGGATGCGGAAGGTGGTGCCGCGTCCCGGGGCGCTTTCGACGGTGATGTGGCCATCGTTCTGGTGCACGATGCCGTAGACCGTCGCCAGGCCCAGGCCGGTCCCGCGGCCCACTTCCTTGGTGGTGAAGAACGGCTCGAAGATCCGCCGGGTCGTGGCCTCGTCCATGCCCTCCCCGTTGTCGGAAACCGTCAACACGGCGTACGAGCCGGGGGGCATCCCCGACAGGCGGTCCGGGTCGGGGGGAAGGGTGGCGCGCATGGTCTCGATGACGATCCGCCCGGAGTCCCCGATGGCGTCGCGGGCGTTCACGCACAGGTTCGCGAGGATCTGGTCGAGCTGGCTGGGGTCGATGCGCACCACGCAGTCCTCGGCTCCCGGATGCCACCGCAGATCGATGTTTTCCCCGATCAGTCGCTGCAGGATCCGAAGAATGCTGTCCAGAGCCGAGTCCAGGCGCAGGGCTCGGGGCATGGCGGTCTGCTGCCGCGCGAAGGCCAGCAGTTGGCGCGTGAGATCGGCCGAGCGTTCCCCGGCCTTGAGGATCTCCTCGAGATGCGGCCCGACCAAACCGCCCGACTGGAGTTCGCTCAACGCTTCTTCGGCCCGCCCGATGATCACGCACAGCATGTTGTTGAAGTCGTGCGCGACCCCTCCGGCCAGCCGACCCACGGACTCCATGCGTTGGGCCTGCTCCAGCAGGCCGCGCAAGCGTTCGCGGTCCTCTTCGGCGGTGCGTCGTTCGGAAATGTCGCGGAAGAACGCCACCAGGTGGTGCGGGATTTCGGGGTTGTACTGGACGCTGACCTCCACCTCGAAATCGGTGCCGTCCTTGCGTCGGTGCCGTGTTTCGAAGCGCATCGAGCCCTGCATCACGATGGCCCGCATGCGTTCTTCGACCTCTTGGGATTGCTCGATCGCTTCCAGTTTCGCGATCGGCATTCCCACCAGTTCGGATTCGCTGTAGCCACTGAGGCGGCAGTAGGCCTCGTTGACCTCGACGATGCGGCCCTTCTGGTTCACCAGCCAGTACCCATCCAGAGCCGAGCGCAGAATGGTGCGGTGCAACTCCTCCGATTGACGCAATGCCTCCTCGGCGCGCAACCGGCCTTCGGTGGCGCACGAAAGGGAATCTTGGAAGAGGTCGGGGGAATGGCTCGAAGAGGAATCCATGCCCCTCCATCATCGCACTTCAGGGCCCGGGAGGGCAAGGGTGGCTTTGGTGGAGGGGCATCGGGGAGGGCGAAAAGGGCTGCACTCCAAGGAGTCCGATGGTCAAGTCGATCTACCGGGGATCGAGCCTGCACCCGGTGGTCGAGCCTGTCGAGACCCACCGCGGCTGGTCTCGACAAGCTCGACCACCGCGGTACGCTCGAGCTCCGCGACGGGCTTGAGCACTTGGGTCGGGGTTATTCCGGGCGTTGCAGCGGGAACAACAGCACGTCGCGGATGGAGGCTTGGTCGGTGAGGAGCATGGCCATGCGGTCGATGCCGATGCCCACGCCACCCATCGGGGGCATGCCGTATTCCATGGCGCGCAGGAAGTCTTCGTCCAGGGGGTGCGTTTCGTCTTCACCCCCGCGGCCGCGTTCCACCTGAAGCTCCAGCAGTCGGCGCTGCTCGATGGGGTCGTTGAGCTCGGAGTACGAATTGCCCACTTCCATCCCTGCGATGGCCGGTTCGAAACGCTCCACCAAGGTGGGGTCGTGGCGGTGGACCTTGCACAGTGGGGTGGACTCCAACGGGTGGTCCATCACGAAGGCGGGTTCCCACAGTTCGGGTTCGCACAGTTCCTCGAAGGCCAGCATCATGGCGCGTCCGCGGCTGAAGGTGCCATCCAGATGCCAGGCGCGCGCCTTCAGCAGATCCTGGAGCTCCGTGTCCGTGTGGGCGTCGATGTCGATGCCCTTGCGCTTGAGGGCCGTCTTGACCGGCAGGCGCTCCCAGGTCCCGAAGAACGAGGTCAATTCCCGTCCTTGGTACACCAGGGGGGTGTCGCCGGCGTCGATGGCGGCCAGCTCGTGCGAGAGCGCGTGGGCCGAAAGTCCGCGGGCATGGGCGGTGCGACGGGCCTTCAGCTTCAGGACGGCCTTGCCGGCGCGCTGCCAGATGGCCTGGAAGTGGTCCATCATGTCGTGGTAGTCGGCGTAGGCCTGGTAGAACTCGACCTGTGTGAACTCGGGGTTGTGCGTGCGGTCGATGCCCTCGTTGCGGAAGTCCTTCACGAACTCGAACACGCGATCGAAGCCGCCGGCCACCAAGCGCTTGAGATACAGCTCGTTGGAGATGCGAAGATAGAGCGGGATGTCCAGGGCATTGTGGTGGGTCACGAACGGACGGGCCGAGGCGCCGCCGTAGATGGCCTGCAGGGTGGGGGTCTCGACTTCCAGGAATCCGTGTTCCACCAGGTAGGCGCGCACTTCCTGCATCATGGCCATACGCAGGCGGAAGACGTCGGCGATGTCGGGATTGACGGCCAGATCCGCGTAGCGCTGGCGGTAGCGGGTTTCCACGTCGGTGAACAGGGACGACTGGAACGCCTTGCGGGCCACCACGCGGCCGGTGTCGTCCTTGGTCTCTTCGACCTTGGGGAACGGCAGGGGCTTGAGCGACTTGGAGAGCATGGTGAAGCCCTCGGGTCCCACGGCCTGGAGGGTCAGTTCGCCGGTCTTGGTGCGCATCAGCACGCCGCGCACCCCGATGAAATCGCCCAGGTCCACGAGTTTGACCACGGGCCAGACGGACTCGCCCTGGCCTGGGGTGGTGCCGGATTCCTTGACGTCGTCGTCGCGGCGCAGGTACACCTGGATGCGTTCGTGGTCGTCCTGGAGGTTCAGGAAGGCGGTTTTGCCCGAGCTGCGGTAGGCCACCACGCGTCCGGCCACGGCGAAGGTGCCCAAGGCGGCGAGTTCCGGCCCTTGCAGGCTTTCACCCTGCGACCGCACCTCGCCGGCGCGGTGCGTGAACTCGAATTTGTAGGGGTACGGCTCCACACCCAGTTCGCGGATGCGGCGGAGGTTCTCGCGGCGGGCGAGTTCCTGGTCGTTCAGGGCGGGAGTTGAGGCGCTGGTGTCGTTGGTGTCGGACATGAGACCCCCAAAGGTAGCCTCCGATCCGGATCACTTCCTGTGTTCGGACATTGCCTGGTGCAGATCCGAGATGGTACCATGCGGGGGAAAGGGGACTCATGCCCGGACTACTGCTGGTTGACGACGAAGAGGTCTTCCGCGCCCCGCTGGCCGAAGCCCTTCGGATGCAAGGTTTCGAGGTCCGCGAAGCATCGACGGCCCCCGCGGCCTTGGAATCCGCTCTCCGCAATCGCCCCGATCTGGTGTTGCTGGACGTGATCATGCCCAACATCGATGGGTTCGAGCTGTTGCGCTATTTCCGAGCCCGGGCTTTGTACCGTACTCTTCCGGTCATTCTTCTCAGCGCCGTGGTGCGCAAGGACTATTTGGCCAAGGCCGCATCGCTGGGGGTGAAAGACTACCTGCTGAAGTCTTCGTTTTCCATCGAAACCCTGTGTGAACGCATCCTGGCGCGTATCGGGGCTCCACTTCCCAACGTGCACTTCCAGTTCCCCCTCAAGTCCACCCTGCCCGAGCCTCCTCGCTCGGCCACAGCGGCTCCCGCACGGGTGTCCACGGCCAGCGAACTGCTGGCCCATGTCGAGCTCAAGGCATTTCCCTCCACCGTGGCCGAGGTTCTGGCACTGGCCGCCGATCCCCACGCGAGCCTGGCGGGCATCGAAGGGGTGTTGCAGCGCGATCCGGTCCTGTCCACCAAGGTGATGGTCGCCGCGAATTCGCCTGGTTTCCTGCGCGGGGCGTCCTGTACCACCATCCAGGATGCCTTGCGCACATTGGGGCTTACCCAAGTGGTCGCGGTGGTATCGGCGGGGGCCGTGTTGTCTCCCTCCGATCTCGCCTCGCCGTGGGGGTACGATCTGCGGCGCCTGTGGGTGCACAGTCTGGCCGCGGGCATCGTGGGGCAACGGTTGCAGGAACCCAAGGATGAGGCGTACGGCTTCTTGCTGGGGCTTATGCACGACCTTCCCAGTCTGCTGTGCTTGAGTTGTTTGGGGCCAACTTGGGAACAGGTCCGCGGTGGAGTGTTCCCCGAAGGTGCCACCCTCGCGACGCGTTTGGGTCTGGTCTTCGGATTGGACTTCTCGGAATTGGCCTCCGAGGTGTTCCAGCGCCTGCGTGTCCCGGACATCCTGTCGCGCCCTCTGCTGGAACACCACGCCGCCTTCCAGGGCGGAACGCACCGCGTGGAACCCGGTCGCCAGGCGCGTATCGTCGAGATCGCCCACCAGATGGCCTGTGTTTTGGGACGCACCGGAGGAGGCCACCAGGCCATCGCCCCGATTCCTTCCGACCAGATGCGCCTGATCCATGAGCCGGCCACGTTGGCACACGATCTGATTCCGCTCGATCAGCGCATCGCCGTGTGGGAGAACATGTCCGGATCCGTGATGGAGCCCGAATCGGCCCTGGCCTGGGAGCACCAACGCATCCTGTTCTGGCGAGGCGAGGGCTGGACCATCCCCGATCCCTTCGAGACCCTGCTGCAGCGCCATGGCGCGGTGATCCGTGTGGAAACCTTCGGTGAACTCACCGCCAACGCCGACCTCAAGGTGGTCCTGGCCGAACCCGGCAGCGCCGAGTGGGAATGGTCCGGTCAGCTCAAGGGGCTGGTGATGCTGATCCACGTGGGCGCAGCGTCGGTCCCGGCCCCCAAGACCGTGCGCACCCTGCGCTTGCCTGCCACCGACGACCAGATCAGTCGCTTGATGCACTCGTTGTGAACGCCTCCTGACGCCTTTTCCTGGGGGTTCAGGAATGGCGTCTCGGGCTTTGGGCACAAGCGCCCCGGGGACGGCAAGGTCGTCGCCCCGAAGGGGGCGGAAACACAAAAGCCGACCCGGGGAAGGATCGGCTTGTCGCGAGGTGGATTCGCGGCGTGTCGGTCAGCATTGCCCGGCAGCGGGCAACGTGGCCGATCGAGGTGGGTGTTATTTGCTGAGGTTGATCAGATTGGTGGTCGAGTTCAGGGTCCGCACCAGGTAGATGCCGCCCTTCAGGGGGGAGGCCTGCATCTGGGTCTTCAGATCGGAAACCCCGTTGGCCTGGAAGGAGCGCAGGTGCGTGCCATCGACGCCGTACACCTCGAAAGCTTGGGCACCCTGGAGGAATTCCGCGTTCCGTTCCGCAAGTCCAACCGGAACGTCCTTCGCGAAGGTGATGGCGTCGAGGTTGCCGTTTCCTCCGGTGATGGCGATCCGCAACACTTGGGTACCGGCCGCCAGCGCGGTCGTTTTTCCGGTGACCGTGCTGTAGGTGTCCCAATCCCCACCGTTGGCGATCTTGATGGTATCGCTGACGGCGTTGTTGCCGATGAACAGACGGAAGGAGGCACCAGCGGCCCCGGCGGAGACCTTGGCACTGAACGCGTAGACGCCTGCCGAAGCCACGTTCACGGTGTATTCGAGCCACTCTCCGGTCGCCGTGTAGCCGACCACGTTTCCGTTGGGGACCGCGACGACGTCGACACCGTCCTGGCGATAGACCGCGCCCTGGTTCGCGGCATCGGCGTCGTTGTAGGCCTGATCCTGTCCACCGACGTCGTAGTTCTCGGCTTCGAGGGTGCCGGGGATGGCGATGGCGCTCTTGTAGGGAGCCTGCGGAACAACGACGGGCGGGGTCGTGTTGAAAAATCCCGTCGTGTTCACGCCCTTGGCCGTGGCCATGTACTGCTTGAGCCAGGTCATGGCGGGACGATCGGCCCCGTTCTTGATGAGGCCCGAGTTGCCGTTGGTGGTCCAGGTGGAGCCGTAGATGTAGCCCCAGAGGGTGATACCGGCCACGTAGGGGGCGTCCATGAACACGGGGATCTGTTCCGAGTAGCGCTGCTTCTGGAGGGCATCGTTGTCGGTGCCGATGTCGTATTCCGTGATGAACATCGGAAGCTGGGTCTGGTCGTAGATCTTCTTGATCGCGGCCTTGAAATCGGTGACGTTCATGTCGGTCAGATCATGCGCCTGCTGACCGTAGGCATCCACCGGGGCTCCGGCGGCCTTGATCTTCTTGATCAGGTCGATGCCTTCGTTGATCTGCCAGCGGAAGGTGTTGTAGTCGTTGTAGATGAGGATGGCTTTGGGCCAGCGTTCGCGCGCCATCTTGAAGGCGGTGGTCACGAAGGTGTAGTCGCCGTTGTTGTCGCCACCCAGCGCCGCGATGATCTTGGTGTTGGGGTAGCCGGAGTGGTACTGGTTGGTGCCCGTGCGGATGGCCTCGTTCACCACGTCGATCATTTCCATGTCGGGATACTGCTTCTTGACCGCGTCGAACCAGGCGGTGATCGCCTTCTTGGTGTCGTCGACGCTCAAGGAAGCTAGCCAGCTTGGGTACTGCGCGCCCCAGACCAAGGCGTGGAACTTGAACCTGCCGCCGTTGTTCTTCGCCCAGTTGTAGGCGGCGTCACAGCCACGGAAGTTGTAGACACCGCGGGTTCCCTCGATGGAGGCCCACTTGCATTCGTTTTCGGCGGTGATCTGATTCCAGTAGGTGCCGAAATCGGAACGGACCGCTCCATTGGTGGTGATGTTGCCGATGAACTTGGTCGCACCAGCCGCCAAGGGGGCTGCATTGGCGGTTCCGGAGACGATGGCTCCGGAAAGAAGCAGGAGGGGCAAGATTTTGGTGCTCATACTACATCCTTGGTTTTGGCCAGTCGCCATCAGCTCTGGTTCGAAGCTATCGCTGGCCGACCCGGCAGGCCCTCCATCGGAGTGTGGGGTATGTTGATGTTTTGACAATACCCCAATGGCCTCGAACCGGGCATGCAACGCCCCTTCGGGCCGCGGGATCCGGGCTCGTGGGGATGCGGTCCTGGGCCCGGGGGATCCGGGCTCGTGGCGATGTGGTCCTGGGCCCAGCCGGTGCGGGTGCATGCGACGCACCCGCAGTTCACAGGAGCGTCAAGGACTCCGGGTCGGGTGGGACCTCGCGAGGATCCTGTGGCGCGGCGTTCCGGCTCGGTGTCGCCTTCCCCTCGATCGAGGACTCCTTGGGGGTCCAGGCGGGGCGCACTCCAGGTACGCTGCGGGTGCCCGAGATCTCCCGCGAGCCAGCGGCTGCGGGTTCGCGAACTGCGGTGGCGGAAGCGGATGATTCCGGGCCCACCGGCGAACCTGGAGCAGCGGTGAAGACCGGTTTGCCCTCCTGGTCCTGGGCCGATCCCTTGCAGCCTTCGCGGTACCGCGAGCAGCCCCAGAAGAATTTGTCCTTGTACCCGATGCGCCGCAGGTAGCCCTCCTTGCACGAGGGGCAGGGCACGCTTCCCTTGGGCCCGTGGAAGGCGGGTTTGCCGTCGTCGTCCTCCCAGGTGGCCTTGCATGGCTCGTCGGCGCGCCAGCGCGAGCAGCTCCAGAAGTGGCCCTGTTTGCCGGGAACGCGCCGCAGCCGGCCGCTCTTGCAGACGGGGCATTCGGGGCCCTCCTGCGCCGCCCCCGCCACCACGGTCGCGCGTCCGTTCGCCTCGCGCACCTGGGTGGTGACAAATTCCGACTGCTTGGCCAGGAAGGCCTCGATGGACGCCTTGCCGGCCTGGATCTCCTTGAAGTCGCGTTCGTACACGGCCGTGAGCACGGGACTCTTCACGGCGTCGGGCAGCGCGTCCACCAGGCTGCGGCCCAGCTCGGTGCTCACCAGCGCCTTCTTCTTGCCCTCCAGGAACTTGCGCCGCTTGAGTTCGGAGATGATGGTGGCACGCGTGGCGGGAGTCCCGATGCCGTCTTCCTCCTTCAGCAGCTTCTTGAGTTCGGGGTCTTCCACGAACTTGTGCACGTTCTCCATGGCCTTCACCAGCGTGCCTTCGGTGAAACGCGGCGGGGGCTTGGTCTTCTTCTCCTTCTTCTCGCCCTTCAAGCACGTGACGGGATCCTTCTCGGCCATCGCGGGAAGCTCCTGGGGGCCTTCGTCGTCGTCCTTCTTTTCGTCCGGCTCTTCGGGCTTGAGGATCTTCTGCCATCCGGGTTCGGTGATCACCCGACCGTTGGCCGCGAAGTCTTGCTCTTCCACGGTCACGCCCACCGCTGTGGCCAGGTACTGGTGGTCGGGGTAGAACTGGGCCAGGTACGTGCGCGCCACCAACTGGTAGAGGTTCTGCTCGATCTCCGAGAGGGTGCCGGGATTGCCCCGGTGCTGGGTGGGGATCATGCCGTGGTGGGCCGTGATCTTCTCGTCGTTCCAGGCGCGCGACTTGCGTGAAGGGTCGGCGTTGTCCACCAGGCGCGCCAACTGGGGGAAGGTGGTCTTCATGGCCGCCAGCACCGCCCGGGCGTCGGCGTGCTGGCTTTCGGGCAGGTATTCGCAGTCGGTACGGGGGTAGGTGACCAGCTTGGCTTCGTACAGGCTTTGCGCGGCCTTCAGCACGTCTTCGGCGCCGTACCCCCAGCGCTTGGAGGCCGCGAAGGTGAGCGTGCCCAGCGAGAAGGGGCGAGGAGGAGGGTCGGACTTCTCTTCGGTCTTGTGGGCCGTGATGGTCCCGGGTTTGCCCGCGATGGCCTTCAGCAGCGCCTTGGCGACCTCGGGGTCGGAGAGCCGTCCTTGTTCGTCCAGGCCGGGTTGGCCTTCGCGAGGCTTCCAGCGTCCTTTGAAGGAGCCGTTGGCGTGCTGGAAGGTGGCCGTGATCGTGATGTAGGAGACCGCCTTGAAGGCCTCGATCTCGCGGTCTCGGGCCACCACCATGGCGAGGGTGGGAGTCTGCACGCGCCCCACCGTCAAAAGCGTCTTGTCGGCGCCGCCGCGGCGGGCGCTGAGGGTGAAGGCGCGCGAGAGGTTCATGCCGATCAGCCAGTCGGCGCGGCCGCGGGCGATGGCCGCGTCGGCGAAGCCCTTGAACGAGGCGTTGTCCTGCAGGGCGGCCAGGCCGCGCTGGATGGAGACGCTGTCCTGGGCACTCACCCAGAAGCGCTTGACGGGCCCCTGGTAGCCGTTGGCGTGCAGGATCTCGTCGACCAGCAACTGCCCTTCGCGATCGGGGTCGCCGGCGTTCACCACCTCGGTGGCGGCCTTGAGCATGCGCCCGATGAGCTGCAACTGCTTCTTGGCGCCGTCGTCGTTTTTCGGCAGCATCTGCCAGTCGGAGGGCAGGATGGGCAGGTCTTCGGCGCGCCACTTCGCGAAGGCCGGGTTGTAGGCTTCGGGCATGGCCATCTCGAGCAGATGGCCGAACGCCCAGGTGACAAAATCCGACCCACACTGCAGCCAGCCGTCGCCCTTCTTCGTCTGGCCCAGCTCCGCGGCCAGGACACGGGCCACCGACGGCTTCTCGGCGATGTACAGGCGCATGCGGTGGCTCCGGTCGAAGGGTCTTCGGGGGCAGGAAAGCTACAACCCCGGTGACGACCGGAATGAGTTCACATGTGCCAGTCGTCCGTGGCCATGGTCTTTCCCGACTTGTCTTCGAGCTCGATCCGCTGGTAGGTGAACGAGACGTCTTCGACGATCTTGCCGGAGGCGTCGGTGCGGCGCACGATGTCGCTGACGGTGGCGTTGCCCAACTTGATGGTGGCGGTGATCTCCGAGCCACCCTCCAGCGAGGTTCCGACCATCTCGATGAGCACCGTCTTCAAGACCTCGTTGGTGGTCAGGGCCTGGAAGAGCTGGGGGCTGGTGGCGCCCCAGCTCTTGGTGAGCCTCAGGGGGCCGTGCTGCCGTTTGCCGGACGGCAGGCCCGAGGCGGCGTCGCGAGGCGAGGACACGGTGTGGAGCAGGTTCGAAGCCTCGATCTTCTCCTTGTGGGAGGTCGCGCGGGATTCCCCCTTGAAACGGCCCTGCTTGGTGCCCTCGATGGTCACGTACATCGTCGGGGGTTGCTGTTTGGACTCCTGGACCTTCGCGGTGCTCGGGGGCGCCGGGGCGGCGGAAGCGGTGCCGCAGCCGGTGGTGGAATAGGCCCAGAACCAGGTGTCGGTGGGGATGATCCAGCCGTTGTCGAGGGGGCGCACCACGACGTAGTGGGCGTTTTCGTAGGTGACGATCGTTCCGACCGGATAGGCGGCGGGTTGTCCCACCCAGGTGGGGCACTGCGCGGAAACAAGACCGGCGACGCAAAGCAGCGAAAGGATCAAGGTGCGCATGAAGGGACCTGCGGGAGGAAGGAGTGCGGAAGGTTGCCCGCCCTGCGCGACGGATGAGGCATTCGCGGGGCGATGCGAACAATGTGCTTCAGGCTCGTCCAGGGGAGGACCGTGGATGACAACACGTGTTCAAACGGCGCGCCGCCGGAGACGTTTCAGAAGGGGAGTTCGGGGTAGGCCCGACCCGACCAGTAAAACTCCCAGGCGAACGACCCGAAGGTGTATTCGATTTCTTCGAGGCTGAAGATCGCACCACCGGCCTGGGGGTTCTGCCGCGGTGGACACTTGTTCATCCCCAGGTTGTAGATGGTCATCAGGATCTCGGGGCGCTGGGAGAGGTCCACTCCCGCCTCGGCCCATTGGGCACGGATGCAACGCAGGCAAAGCGCCGCGTAGCGGTACGACCACAGATGGTTCCCGCTTTGCAGGCGGCGGGCGATTTCCTCGTCGGGGACGGAGTCCACCAGGTAGCGGAAGCGCGGTTCGCACCATTTGGACAGCTTGCGGACGGTCTCGGGTTTCACGCCGGTCACACCCATGGACAGGTTCCCGGTGGGGATGAATTGTCCGAACATCCGTTTGTAGCGGTCGCGGAACGATTCGGCCCGGCGCAACTGCTCGCACAGGGCAGGCAGGGCCACCAGGCGGGGTGACAGGTCCATTTCCCGCGCCGCGGCGAGGATGGCGGGGAGGTCGGCGCGCAAGGCCGCCATGGTGGAGTCCCACGCTTCTGTCCGGCTCCACTCGAAGACCGTGCCGGGGACCACCACGTCGCGCGAGGAATCGATGGCCCGCAGCATGGTCGCCACCAGCAGGCCGTCGCCACTGTCGTCCAGAACCTTCCAGACCGCGGCGGCGTCGTCGGCCTGGTCGGCCAGAAGCGATTCGATGCGGCGGCGGGTGCGGATCTGCTGCATGAGGCCGTCTTCCATGCTGTGCAGGGCCGAGTCGACGCCGAAGGTGCGCGTCTCGGCGCGGCTGGCCGCACGGGTCCAGCCCAGCAGATGGGCCACCCCGGTGCCCGCGGGAATCATCACGGCCAAGGCGGGCACCAACAAGGCCGCGCGCCAGGGAATTTTGGTCGGTTCCGCGGGGCGGTTTTCCGTACCGGGTTCGAGTTCGCGCTGCAGCAGGTGCCACAAGGTCCAGGCGGCGCCGTTGCGGGAAGGGATCGCGGACACTTCCCGCAGCAGAGCGACCAGGCGTGCATCGCTGCTCTCGTCGGCCTCCAATCGGCGCAGCAGGCCGCCATCGGTGGCTTCGCGCACCATGCGCGCCTCGAGAGGCGAGGCACGGTGCCCCACCACGGCAGCGAAGGCCTTGTGGAGCTGTGCCAGGTCGGGAAGCGGGCGCGGATCGAGGACGGTGCGGTCGGCGACCGCGACGCGATCATCGGGGTGGGGAAATCGAGGGCGACGACGGAACAGGGCTCGTAAGAATTTCATGAGATGGTGGGCCGCGGGGACGGTGCGGCCAAGTGGAAGCGATGAATGGTTGTGATCAGGAAACGGAAATGCGGACGGAAATGTGGTTCATCGCGGAGCTGTTGGCATGGGGGATTCGCAAGCATCGACATGGTGAGACCCTGGCCGGTGTCGGGGATGCACCGGCTCACGGGACGAGCCTACCATTCCTGGAGAGGGGATGTCAAGTGGACGGAAACGGCGTGGTTTCCGTTCCAGCCCGCCTCGATCAGTCGACGTCCCAGATCAGGACCTTCAGGTATTCGGTTTCCGGCATGGAAGGATGCACGGGATGGTCGGGGGCCGCGCCGAAATGTGCCAGCAACCGGGCGGCGCGGCGGTCCTTGCGGAAGACCTGGCCCACGGCGTGGCGGAAGTCTTCCAGGGGCACCAGACCCGAACACGAGCAGGTCACGAGGGTGCCGCCCGGAGCGAGCACCCGCAGCCCCAGGCGGGCCAGTTTGTGGTACCCGGCCAGCGCCTGTTCGATGGTCTTGCGGGACTTGGCGAAGGCGGGTGGATCCAGCACGACGACATCGAAGGTCCGGCCTTCGGCGGCCAGGCGCTCGAGGGTCTGGAAGGCGTCGCCTTGCAGGAGCTCGGGGGCGCCGGCCAGGCCGGAGCGCGTCCAGCCGTCGCGGGCCAGGCCCAGCGCGGTGGCGTCGGAGTCGACGAAGGCCACCGACGTGGCGCCGGCGCGGGCGGCGCACAGCCCCCATCCGCCGGTGTAGCTGCAGACGTCCAGGACGGACCGACCAGCGGCCAGCGGGGCCAGCCAACGGCGATTGAGGGTCTGGTCCAGGAAAAATCCCGTCTTCTGTCCGCCCGCCAGAGGGGCCGCGGCCAGCACGCCGTCCATCAGGGGGATCCAAGCCAGATCGGAAGGGGTGCCGTGCACGATCTCTTCGGTGGGCAGGCCTTCCAGGGCTCGGGCGCGGGTGTCGCCCAAGCGGCGCACGCCCGCGAATCCGAGGTTCAGGAGGGCCTGGGCGATGACGGGAGCGCGGCGTTCCATGGCCGCCGTCTGGGCGGCCACCACGGCGGTGTCGCCGAAGACGTCGATGGTCAGACCGGGAAGCAGGTCGGCGTCGGCGTTCACGAGGCGACAGAAATTGTCTGAGCCGGTCCAGGCGCGGCGCTTGGCGCGCAGGCGGCCCAGGGTGTCGGCCCACCAGGAGACGTCGGGGTCGGAGACGCGCAGCAGCGGCTGGAGCCGCGCGGCGATCAGGGTGCCGGGATGGGTGTCGGCGACCCCCAGGTCGCGGCCCTGCGCCGAGAACAGGCGGCGGGTTTCGCCGGGTTCGGGGCGGTCGGAACGCTTCCAGTCGATCTCGTTGGAAAAGGCCCACAGGTGGCCGGCCGTGAGGCGGCGGTCCTCGCGGGGCAGCAGGAAGAGCGGATTCATGGAGTCTCCGGAAAGGCCGCGGACACCGCGGCCTGGAAGTCGGAAGGCCACTCCGAATGGAAGGTCAGTTCCTGTCCGTCGGGGTGGATGAAGCGGATCTCGCGGGCGTGCAGGCACTGCCGGGCGAGGGGAGCGAGGATGGCGCGCGCGTGGGCGCGTTCCATGGGTTGGATCTGCCCCAGGCGCGCGGCGTCGCCGCCGTAGAGGGGGTCTCCGACGACGGGGCAGCCGCGGTGGGCCAGATGGACGCGGATCTGGTGGGTGCGGCCCGTTTCGAGGCGGCATTCCAGCAGGCTGGCGGGAGCACCGGGGCGCAGGGTGCGCACGTTGGTGGCCGCCGTGCGGCCGTCGGGCACCACGGCCATGCGGGTGCGGTGTTCGTACGAACGCCCGATGGGGGCGTCGATGCGCTGGTCTTCGGGGCAGCCCCAGACCAACGCGTGGTACACGCGGGTGAGCGAGCGGTCCAGAAGCTGCGCGGCCAGGAAGCGGTGGGCCTCGTCGTCGCGGGCCACCACCATCAGGCCCGAGGTGTCGCGATCGAGGCGGTGCACGATGCCCGGACGTTGCGAGCCGTTCAAGCCCGAGAGGGCCGCGAAGCGAAAGCGCAGCGCGTTGGCCAGGGTGCCGTCGGGGCAGCCCGCACCCGGATGCACGGTCAGACCGGCGGGTTTGTCGATCACCAGCATGCGGTCGTCTTCGTACACGATGGACAACGGGATGTCCTGGGGCACCAGGGTGCTTTCGCCGCTATCCGCAGGCAGCGCCTGCGACTCGAGTTCGATCCAGGAGCCGGGTTCCAGGCGCCAGGAATTGCGGCGCACGACGCCGTCGACCTTGACGTGTCCGGCCTTGATCCATTCCTGGACGCGGGTGCGGGACAGCGAGGGGAAGCGGTCGGCCAGATGGCGGTCCAGGCGCGTCTCCTCGGCATCCTCCTCGACGATCCAGCGTTCCCGAGACGTCTCGGTCACGCGTCCTTGCCGCCGCTGTGCGAGGTCAGTTCCGCACGATCGGACGGGGTCATGGTGGCCTCCAGGCCGTCGCGCGGCGCGGGGCCGGGGACCTGGATGCGGGGGCCGATCCCCGAGGGGGTGTCCACCCAGGTGGTGCGGCGCTTTTCAAGAACCCATTCGCCCAGCAACAGGATTCCCACCCCGGTGCAGATGGCGACATCGGCGATGTTGAACGTGGGCCAGCGCCAGGCGATGCCGGGGATGCCCACCGAGACGAAGTCGACCACATGGTCCAGGCGCCAACGGTCGATCAGGTTGCCCAAAGCTCCCGCGCCGATGCAGATGGCACCCGAGCGCAGCAGAGGCTCGGGATGGCGTCGACCGTAGAGAAACAGGAAGACCAGCGCCACCAGGGTGAGCACGGTGAAGAACACCGTGGGCGACAGGAAGGGCGCGAGTTTCTGGGGAGTCAGGCTGAAGGCCGAACCGGGATTGTAGGCGATGAAGAACCAGAGCCAGTCGCCCAGCGCGCGGCGGGCGTGATCGGAGACCAGGATGCCGTCGCGCATCTGGTCGCCCATGGCCGACACCGCGTAGATCTTGGTGGCTTGGTCGGCCAGGACCAGCACGGGAAACAGGGCCGGCAGCCACAGCCGGGACAAAAGCGACTTGGTCTTCAAGGAGCGGTCTCCGGGAGGAGGCGACGGAGTTTGCGGTTGCGCAGGTGGAACAGACCCTTCAGGAGCGTGTTCGACCAGCAGGTCGCGGCCGTGCTGTAGAGGATGAATTTCACGCGGTTGCGGGAAATCTTGAGGCGGCGTGCGGGATCGAGGGCCTCGGCGGGACGTTCGGCCAAAAGCACCAGGGAGTCTTGGGCCATCAGGAGGGGCCACAGGCAGAACAGGCGCAGCCGTGATGCCGTGCGGGGCAGATCCAGGACGTAGCGCTGGGCTTCCAGGAGTTCCTTCTGGGCCATGCGGAGCAATTCGGCCAAAGCCGCGGCGCCCTGGGCTCGGAAGGCGGGATCCGGGAGGCGTTCGGCGGTGGTGCCGTGGGCTTCGACGAGTTCGTCGGGAAGGAAAACCGTGTGGCGCAGCCAGTCGGCGGGAACGTCGCGAGCGATGTTCACCAGTTGCAGACCCAGTCCGAACGACACGGCGCGCGAGCGCAGGGCTTCGGCGCGTTTGTCGGGCATGGGGTGCTGCCAGCGGAACAGGTCGCAGAGCATCAGACCTACGGTCCCGGCCACGAAATAGCAGTAGTCGAGCAGTTCGCGTCGGGTGCGCAGCCGGAACCAGCCGTTTTCCTCGCGGCGCAGGGCGTAGTGGACCATGCCGCCGCACATCTCGCGCACGCGGGTCTCGATGGGAAGGCGGACCTCTGCCGGAAGGTGCGCGTGCCGCAGGAAGACCAGATGGGCGTGGGCGGTCAGGAAGCGGTCGGGATGGGCGTCGTCCTTCCAGTCTTCGGGAAGAAGCGCCTGGAAAGCCTCGATTTCGGATTCGTCGGGACCGGCGGGCTGGAAGCAGCGCACGAACTGCTCCAGCAGGGCCTGGCGGGCGGCGGGCTCCATGGCGCGATCGTCTTCGACGGTGTCGGCGATGCGGCAGAACAGGTAGGCCAGGCGCACGGGCTCTTCCAGCGTCTGGGGCAGGACCCGGATGTTCAGCGCGAAGGTGCGCGACACCAGGCCGAGCCAGGCGCGACAAAATTCATCGGCGACGGAGGTGTCGCCGCGCAGGACGCGGTCGCGGATGCCCTTGTGAAGTGGAAGCACGGGGCGGAAAGATAGGAGTTCCCCGCGACCTCAGCGGTCGGGGGGCAGCAGATCGGCCAGCAAGCGGCGCAGGAACGGTTCCACCGCATGCGCACAGTCGTCGATGTGACGGGCCTGGTCGAGAATGATCTGGTCGCGGTGGCTTTGGGCGTTTTGCCGCAACCATTCCGCCACGAGCTTCTGGCGATCGCTGGCGGGCAGCTTCTCGAGTTCGGCGTCGAGGGCGCGGCGGATGTGTTCGGCCTGGGCCTTCATGTACGAAGGCATGTCGAAGGGCTGGTTCAGGCGGATCACGAAGAACTTGGCCAAGGCCACCAGCGGCAGATCGGGAGTGACACCCAGGAATTCGGTGACAAAGGCACGCCAGGCCTCGACATGGGCCTGGAAGTACTTCTCGATCTGGTGTTGCAGATCGGTCTTGTCGCCGGCAGGTTCGGACATTCGGTCTCCTGGCGAAATAGGTAATCGCTTCCGGCCGATCCGTCGACATGCAGGTGTTGGATCCAAGCGCGGCGGGGGGGGGCAGACCCACCGCGGGGAAACCGGCGGCGCCGCCCCTTCCGCTTCGGGGGATCAGTGGGTCAGGATGGTTCGCGCATGGATACCCGACCGAGCCACGTACAATCCAGCGGGCAGTCCGCGCAGGGAAAGGGCGTGGCCGGTCGGGACCTGGCGCGAGGTGCGAATTTCCGAACCGGACAGGTCATGGAGGGTGATGGGGGCCTCCGCCTCGAGGCGCTGTCCCACCTGTCCGAGTCGGCTGCGGTCCGGAGCGGGGCGCTGCAGGGAGACGGGGATCGGAGCGGCAGCGACGATTGCCTGGATGACGTTGGGATGGACGCGCTTTCCGGTGGAGCGGGCGAACAATCCCAGACCCAGGGCACCCGTTCCGCCGTTGTCCCAGTAGAAGGGGAGGGCCCCGGTCTTGACAGCGGCTTGGGTGACGTATTTGTTCCACGCCACGCGGTAGGTCTCGAAGCCTGCGAGGTCCCGGTTGATCACGCCGTATTCACCCAGCACAACCGGGTAGCCTTTGTCCGCGAAGACTGTCTTCATCCGGCCGAACTGCGTGTCCACCCAGGATTCCGCACCCCAACTGGCGACCTTCGAGGGATCCGTGGCGCTGGCCCCCCATTGGGTGATCGTGCTCGATTCCTTGAGTGTGAATTCGTATGGGTCGTAGAAATGGACCTCGACCATCATGCGTTTCTGGGTCTCATCCGTCGGGATCTTCAGGAAGTTCACCGCGTGGTCGATGTTCGTGTTGAATGCCTGGACCACCAGGTAACGGTACGTGTTGCGCCCTCCGGTGGAGCGCACGGTCTTCACGAACAGTTGGTTGTAGCCGTTCTGGACCTCCACGTATTCGCTGGTGGGGGTGCCATAGTCGCCATCGACCATGACTTCGTTGGTCCCCGCGAACACGAGCTTGGGGCCGTAGTCCCGGAATCGCACGGCGACCTGTTTCCAGATGGCCGCCAGGCGCTTGTTGGCTTCCGCCTGGGCCGCCTTGGTTGGCTGCAGCCAACCGCCGTCCCAATGTTCGTTCAAGATGACGTACATGTCCCGTTTGAGGGCGTAGTTGACGACCTCTTCCACCCGGGTCATCCAAGCGGGATCGATGGCGTAGGTCGCCGCGTTGGAGAAACGGCTCCAAGCGACGGGCAGACGGATGGCGTTGAAACCGGCGGCTTTGACCGAATCGATGAGGGTCTGGGAAATCTTGGGGTTCCCCCAGTTGCTCTCGCCTCCGGTGGCCTCCAGGGAGTTGCCCGCGTTCCATCCCACGCGGATGCCGCGCGCGAACTCCGTGGCCGTGAGGGTGCCCATATCCGCGATGTTGGGGGCGATGCTGTCCGATTGGGCACGCGCCAAGACGGACAAGAGCAGGGCGGTGGCGATGGCAAGTCTCATGGAGGGGCTCCCAGGGGTTGGGTGAGGATGGAGGTTACGTGGCAGGTCCGGTGCGCGCGCTCCGATTGCGAAACCCAAGGAAAACCGCGGTGGTGGTGCACGGCCATGTTGCGGCTCAGGATGGAGTCCGGCCGAACGGAAAGCCGGGGCGATCCGAACGACAATCCTGGTTCGGACGGTGGCCTTCGGAAGGACCGTGGAGACGGGTCGATTCCCTTTCTAGAAACGATCCTCGCTCATCCCTGGAAAGTCGCAGAAAACCGGTGTCGTGGGATCGGGGGCTGGTAGCCCTGGATCTGCCAGGAATTCTCGGCGTAGATGCGGTTGTCCGACCGAGAAAACAATGCCCGTTTCCAGCCCGGCGGGAGTCGAGCATCCCGTGTTAGGCTTGTCCCTCGCGGATGGAAATGGTCCGCGCGAGACCCGGCTCCCGACTCCTCCGATCTGACAGAATCCGTCTGCCAGGTCGGAGGGGTTCGACCGGATTCCCGTGACCCGGGTGAACAACCCTCGAGGAACAAGGAGTCAAGATGAAGCAGTTCAAGCAGGTGGCGCGGGTGGGGTCCATGCTCCTGGCCGCGGCGGGGTTCACCAGTGCCGCCGACCTCCCCACCGCCAAGACCATCGCCGCGGAGATGGGGGCTGGATGGAATGTCGGCAACAGCCTCGAGGTCCCTTCCGACCCCTTGGCGTGGGGCAACCCGCTCCCCTCCAAGGCACTGATCGATTCCGTGAAGGCGGCGGGGTTCAAGACCCTGCGCATCCCCTGTGCGTGGTATTCCCACTCCGACACCACCACCAACGTGATCGATCCGGCCTGGTTGGCCCAGGTCAAGACCGTGGTCGACTACGGCATCCAGGCGGGTCTGTACGTGGTGATCAACAGCCACTGGGACATGGGGTGGCTTGAGTCGCACATCGACGTGTCCAGCCAGGCCAAGGTGAACAAGCGCCAGGGCGCCTACTGGCGGCAGATCGCCAACACTTTCAAGAACTACGACCACCACTTGTTGTTTGCGGGCGCCAACGAACCCGCAGCGCAGGATGCGTCCGGGACCGCCTTCGGCCCCGACCGCATCGCCGTGCTCAATTCCTACCACCAGACCTTCATCGACACCGTGCGCGCCACGGGTGGCAACAACGCCACGCGCACCCTCATCGTCCAGGGGCCCAAGACGGACATCGAAGTGTCCAAGGCGGAATGGACCACCCTTCCGGTGGACGATGTCGCCGACCGCCTCATGGCCGAACTGCATTTCTACCCCTACCAGTTCGCCTTGATGGAAACGGACCAGGGCTGGGGCAAGGTCTTCTGGTTCTGGGGAGAGGAAAACAAGTCCCTCACCGCCCCGGACCGCAACACGACCTGGTGTGGACCCGCCTACGTCGATTCCATGTTCCGGATCGTGAAGGCGCAGTTCGTCGACAGGAACATCCCGGTCCTGCTCGGCGAGTTCGGCGCCATGAAGCGCATGACCCTGACCGGTGACAGCCTGGCCCTGCACGTCAAGTCGCGGCGGGCCTACTACCACCACGTCGTGAAGACCGCGCTGGCCAACGGCATCATCCCCGTGGCCTGGGACGCCGGAGGCAAAGGCGATCTCACCATGACCGTGTTCGACCGCAAGACCGGCGGCACCTTCGACTTGGGTCTGCTGAACGCCATCCGCCGCGGCGCTGGCCTGTCCAACTTGCCCGGTGACACCTCGCTGGTGCCCGCGGTGGGCTCCAACGCCATGCGCGTGTTGTACTCGGTCAAGGACTCCGGTTGGGGCCAGGTCGACCTGGGTGTCGCCAAACCCGACGTCACCCCCTACGATTCCATCTACGTGCGCGCCTACGCCAAGGGAACCACCAACTACGACTCGGCCGGAGTCGCGAAGTTCGGATACGTCACGATGAGCCTGGCGACCATGTCGAGCAACTGGACCTGGCGCGAGGTCTCCCTTGGAGCCCCCACCATGGGCGCGTGGAAGACCTACGGTGTGGCCATCGGCACCGACACCAAGACCCAACTGGTGCCCGCCGACCCCGCCAAGGTCGATTTCTTCGCCCTGCAGACCTATTCGAACGGCTTTCGCGGCGCGATCTATGTGGACTACATCGTGTTCCACAAGAAGGCGGGTGGGTACGACACCCTCTACACCTTCAACCAGGCGACTCCCGACGGCGGCAAGGGCAACGTCCAGGAAGTGGCATTGGTTTCGGTTTCCAGCGTCGCGGGCGACCTCTCCTGGCAGACCGCGACCACCACCAAGTGGACGGTCTCGGTGTCCGATCGCCTCTCCGCACGCTCCGGGGCCTTGCGCACGGCGGTGTCGGAATGCATGATCCGTGCCTCGTTCCAGGCGGTGTCGGCGGGCGGCGTCACGGTCACGGTCAAGGATCTGCAGGGCCGTACGCTCCTGTCGCGCTCGGTTCGCGCCGAGGCCGGGATGAACACCTTCGAGCTTCCCGTGTCCCACCGTGGTTTGTTGCTGGTGCATCTCCAGCACGACGGACGCGATCTGGCCACCAAGGTTTCCTCGTACTGACCGGTCGGAAATCCCGCGCCTTCTTGCGAAGGCGCGGCTTCACGTACGGCCGGGTGTCGAACCTCGAACCACCACGGTTCCCTGGTAGCGCGTGACCCCCGCGCCCGCGCGCGAGGGAGACAGAATCTGTCTCACCATGGCGCGCGCCATGGCCTGGGCGTCGAAGCGCACGCTGGTGAGGTCGTGCCGCAGGGCCTCGCGGGAGTCGTCGAAACCCGCCAGGGACAGATCGCGTGGAACCCGGACCCCCCGCGCCTCCAGCCAGGCGAGGCACCACAATGCCACCATGTCGGAGGCGCACACCCACAACGTGGCACCCCAGGCCAGGGCCGCCTCCAGCGAGGGCGAGAAGGCCTCCATGAGCCGGTCGCGGCCCACCGCCTCCATGACCGGCCGCACCAGATCGGCGGTCCTTCCCTGGTGCCCGATCCCGTCCAGGTGCAGGCGCGCCCAGACGGCCGGATTGCTCCAGACGTCGTTCTGGATGTCCCACTCGCTGACCCATGGCCCCACGGCTTCGTGGAAGGTCGTCCCCGGGGGGAATCCCGCGCGCAAGCCTTCAAGACGGTTGCGCGACCACTCGGCCTGGTGGAAAGGACCAATCCAGGCGACCTTCTTGTGATCCAGAAAAGCCAGGTTCGTGCCGAGGGCCAATCCGGCTTCGCGCCCGTAGGCCATGTCGTGGAACCACAGCGGCGACGAACGACCCCGATGGGACGGGGCTACCAGGACAGGGTTCTCCAGCCATACCGCCGAGGGGAGACGCGCTCGTTGCAGGACCGAGAGAAGTTCGTGCGGGGAGGGCAGGTGCCAGGTCGATACGATGGCCCCGAACGATTTTCGCTCCCCGCTTCCCAAGTCGCCATCCCACGGGCGGACCACCGCGCGCAGGCCGCAACGCGTGGCCTCGGCCTGGATCTCCCGCCAGAACTCCCATTCGCGGTCCGACCCGACCCGAAGCCCTCCCTCCGGGTCGGCAGCGCCCAGGCACAGCAGGATCGGGAACTGGGCGCGTCGCGGTTTGGGACGGGTGACCGTCCAGGTGCGTCCGACGCGGGTCGCGAGGCCTTTTTGGGCCAGCAGGGCCAAGGCCTTGCGGGCGGTCGAGGGGTGCACCCCGTGCTGTTGGGCGAGGTCCTTGGGGGACGGGAGGCGTTCGTCGCCGGCCCATCGACCCGACGCGATCTCGGTGGCCAAGCGCTCGGACAGGGCAATGGCGTCCAGTCGTCGTGTGGGCCGGGAGGTCGAGGGGGCTGGGGTGGGGTGGTGGCCCCTGGTCCACAAGCCGGCGCCGGGCCGGGTTTCCAGCCAACCCGCCTCACGTGCGCGTTTGACCACCAGTTGCACGGATCCGGGCGCGACCTTCCAGCGTCGGGCGAGTTCGCGGATCGAGGGAAGCCGGTTCGATCCGGCCTCCAGTGCGGTTTCTTTCAGGCGTTGCAGAAGATCCATGCCGACCCGGTTTGCTGGTACAGTGATACAGATGGTTCATAACATGATAAGCATCTCGAGCCTGCGGGAAAGGCCTGGCCGTAACTTCCGTTCAGCGGAATTCATCCGTTCAAGTTGCGGGGGAAACACGAAATGGACACGAAGAACACCTTGATTCGAACGCTGGGCGTTTTGGCCATGCTGTCCGGGGGCTCGCAGGCTGCGACCATCCTGGACGGAGCCGAAATCTTCTCGAAGGACACCGTGCGTTTCGGGCGCTGGGAGATGCGCATGCAGGTGGCCGCCACCCCGGGGTCGGTGTCGTCGTTTTTCACCTACCACAACAATTCCTACATGGGCCTGCCCGAGCCTTGGCGGGAAATCGACATCGAGATCCTGGGCAAGAACGGCAAAGGTTTCCAGTCCAACCTGATCACCGGGGATGCCGGAGACAAGGCCTACTCGGAAGTCTTCCACAACACCACGGACGACCTCTCGAAGGGTTTCCACACCTACGAGCTCGATTGGACCCCGGACTCGATCGTCTGGCGCATCGACGGCGTGCGCGTGCGCTCGACGCCGGGAACCGACCAGCAGGTGATCGATCTGCGCGACCATCCCCAGACCTACCGCATGAACCTGTGGGCCAGTACGTCCACCGCGTGGGTCGGCAAGATGGACACCACGAAACTGCCCATCCTCCAGACCGTCAACTGGATGACCTATTCCGCCTACACCCCTGGCAAGGGGCCCGGCGGCTCCAATTTCACCCCCAAGTGGACCGACGACTTCACCACCTTCGATTCCAAGCGCTGGAGCAAGGGCAACTGGACCTTCGACGAAAATATGGCCGATTTCAACACCTTCAACGCCCAGACCAAGAACGGCTACCTGGTCCTGGTGCTGTCCACCAAGAGCTGGGACGGCAGCTTCACTCCGCCCACCGATCCCCAGGGCAACACCCGGCCCCCCGTGTCGGTCGCTCCTCGCACCGTCAATTCGCGGGGGAGCATCGAGATGGGAAACGGCCGACTGTCCCTGGATCTCGGTGAACGTTCCTCCGATGTCGTGATCACCGGGTTGGACGGACGGATTCTGGCACAGCGCACCGGCTCGGGTCGGCAGGAGTTCCTCGGCCTTCCCCGCGGCGTCCTGGTCGTCCACACCGCCCAGGGCTCGCGCTCCCTTGTGATGCCCTGAAACGTGCACCGGTTTCGTCTCAGGCTCTGAGATCGGAAATCGCCGGGACACGCCAGAAGCCCAAGGCCCATCGAGCCTTGGGCTTCTGGTGATTATTTGTGTTATTGCCAGGGCGAGGTTATTGCGCACTCAAGTTGTTGGAAGCGTGCGGAGCTTCACTATTTGGCGCAACGAACCCCAAGGGACGAAGGATTGTGGCCGAACGGACGTTCTTGTGATCCTTGGGAGAACCACGATCGCGAGGTGTTCCAAGCACCACCCCCGGAAATACATACGATATCCGCTCTCCAATCCGCCTGTCGAACCGAATCTGGGGAGATGATTTTGCCGAATTCATCATGGCATGTGCTGGTCCATTCTTCAGTATTTCCAATCATGTCATGGACTCCGAATGTGTTTGCCGGAAAGCTTCCCACCGGTGAAATTGCTGGATATACATCATCCTGGAATTCCCCGTTAAGATTCGCGTTGACGGTTTTGGGATCTGTTATCGAAACAGTGGAAATTCCCGACCGAGCGACGTACTCCCATTCATCAAAACTGGGAAGTCTCATGGATCGGTCCCGGCAATATTGATCAGCTTCTTTCCAGGTTAATCCGGTTATCGGAAGGTCTGGCGCACCGTCGATGAGGATCGGATTCCCTGAGGAATCCAGATACTGCAGTTGTTGTAATATTTCTGTTTTTGTTTGCTTTGCGTACACTTTCCACGATGCCTCGTAGCGATCCAATTGGAATGAGTTTACGCAGAGTCGTTTCGATTCATGCATGTCTCCCCAGGCGAAGGTATCGACATCCATGCATCCAGAGGGGATGCTGACGGTGCTTTCCAGGAAAAAATGACTCCGAAACCATCGTTTGTTTGATAGAATCCCTGCAATACCGAGTATCAATACGATTCCCATGGCCACGGCTTGGTTGCGACGGCTTGATGCAAAGAAGGTGAGGAGTTTTCGCAAAAGGAGGCCTTCTCGCTTGGGGGGGATGGATTCTAAGAGATAAATCGAAAAATACAGACTTGGTGAGTTGGTGTCACGATGGGCGGGTCACCACCAGCCCGCGGCCAACCAGGGGGAACGGGCTGGTAAGTCCATGAATGAAGCCCGGGGCGCCGATTCCACCGGATCCCGGGACCGCGACACCGAGCCGAGCGAAGCCAACGCACGGCCGCGGCCTTCCGTTCGCTTGCACGACGCTTCAGCGGGTGATCGTGATCCTCGAGGCCTGGATCAAGGCCCCCTCCCGCAGGACCTGGACCACGAAAAGCCCGGTCTTGCCGCGCAGGTCGAGCTCTCCGCCGACCGCGCCGGCCGGGAGAACGAGGCTTCGGACGGAACGCCCGTCGAGTCGGCGGACCAGGACGGTGGTCGGCACGTCGGAGGCCTCCACCAGATCCAGGTGCAGGGTCGAACCCTTCGCGGCCACCTGGACGAAGGGCCGCCCGTCGAGGCTCGCTGTCCGCTCGGCGACACCGGTGGTGGGCGTCTTGCGCAGGAGCCGCACCCCGAAGAGTCCGCCCACGGTCCCGGAGGTGGCCTGGAACTTGACCTCGATGCGGGTCTTGCCCTGCACCAGGCTGTTGGGGATCGCGTATTCCTGGTTGACGAACTCGTTTCTCCTCCACTTGTCGACGAGGGTCTCGGTGGCCAGTTTCTGTCCATCGACCAGGATGTCGAAGGTGCGGGTGCAGGAGGTCTCGTTGCCCCAGTACCGCACCATCAGCGACAGGTCCGTTTCCGACCGGGTGTCCATCTGGTAGGCGATGGAGCCACCGGTGCCGCCCGTGCAGGAGCCGGCGCTGCGGTAGGATTCCCCGTTGGCGACCCCCGCGCTCGAGTTCGTCGCGGTCATGGAGTGGTCGACCTCGGGCTGCTGCTGCCCGGGAACGAGGCGGTCGACGGTGCGGCCTTCCAGGAGAAGGGCGGCGGCCTGGGCCTTGGAGAGGCTGTCCAGGGTCCTCTGGTCGGTCATCAGCATCCAGTACATCATGTAGCGGGCGTCGTGGATCTTGTAGAAGGGCTCGAAGACCAGCGACGTGTCCTTCTTGGAGGCGAACAGGAACGGCGCCTTGAACGTCAG
>JAMIIV010000227.1:0-1633 GCA_035913415.1 Fibrobacteria bacterium
TCGGCGGGCGCGAGTGCAGCGCCTACCCGGCCTGCGGCCCCGACGTGACGCGCGCGGACGGCACGTACATGGCCATCCCGGTCGACGCCGCGCACGTCGACGGGAACCTCGTCACGGCGCCCGCGTGGCCCGCGCACCCGGCCTGGCTCGCGGCGTTCCTGAAGGTCCTCGGGACGAAGATCGAGCCCTGACCCGGGCCCGCACTGCTGTCCAAGAACGGCCGGGAAGGGTGACTGGAAGCGATCTGGACCCGCATGAAACGGGGTATGGCGGGGTTTCGTCGGGGAGCAGGTCTCCCCTGCTGGGGATTGAGCTGTCCAAGTCAGGCGAAGGCGAGCTGGAGTTGGACGGGTTCAGGGAGCAAGGGCGGACTTCGCAGGGGATCGGAGAAGAAGCTCTTCAGGTCCCGGTAGGTGAAGAGGTTCTGACGCAGGAGGGCCGCGACGGTCGAGAGGGAGAAGCGGCCGCAGGCCAAGAAGTGGAGCCACTTCAGGAGCATCAGGGAGAGCAGGGCCGTCCAGATCTGGATGCGCAGGGCGTTCTCGGAGGTGCCGACGAAGGTCTTCACCTTCAGGTTCTGTTTGAGGGCCTTGAAGAAGAGCTCGACCTGCCAGCGATCGCGGTAGATCTGGGCGATGGTGCGGGCCGCCAGGTGCTGGATGTTCGTCAGCAGGTCCAGGGGCTGGCCGTCGTCGGTGAGGACGCGGACACGGCGTAGGGGAACGGGGAAGTGAGTCCGGACCGGAGAGGCGAATTCGACGAGGCGCCGGACGATGGAGTCTTCCAGGATCGTGGGGGCGCGATTCGGGAGGCTCTCCCAGCGAAGGAACTCCATGTTCGCCTTGGCGCGGACGACGAAGAAGATGCCGTTGCGTGCCCAGTCGGCCAGCAGTGAGTAGCCCACGTAGCCGCGGTCCATCACCACGATCGATCCGGGCTTGATCGGCACGTGCCGCGCCGGGGGAAGGTCATTGGTGCGGGCCGTCGTCAGGACGACGTACTCGGGGAGGTAGTCGTCGTGGCGCAGCAGCACGTGCAGCTTGATGCCACCCTTTTCTCGCTGGAAGCTTGCCCACGGGAACAAGTTCAAGCACAGGGTGATCGTCGTGGAGTCCAGCGAGAGTAGCGGGTTGCGAAAGCGAAATCGCTTGTGGGACCCCAGGAGACCTTGGTCCCGAAATCGATTCAGGCAGGTCCAGAAGAACTCCTCGAACAGCTCCGAGCGCCGGTGACTATTGGCGTAGGAAAGCGTCGAGCGCTTCGGCGCCTCATCCAGTCCTAGATGCCTCAGGCGCCCCAGCCCGCACTCCAGTCCGTGGCAGATCTCGCGGAGCGAGTCGGCCCCGGCCAGCTGCGAGAAGAGCATCGAGACCAGCTGCGTCCAGCAGGAGAAGCCCTTGGCGTATCGCTCGGCCTGATGACGCCGGACCAACCCTTCGAAAACGGTTCGGGGCACTTCCCGAAGCAGCTGCTGAAACAGGCTTCCGCCAGATATCATTGCCTCGCCCTCCGTTTCTTGGATGCACACACACATCGACCAGCGTACCGCTGGCCAAACGGGGGGCCTACGTCACTTCCCCTCAGCTACCGTTCTTGGACACGAGTGCCCCGGGCCCCCCACGGTGCCAGGCGT
>JAMIIV010000228.1:0-11637 GCA_035913415.1 Fibrobacteria bacterium
TGTGGTGCTCGGCAAAGCGGATGCGGTAGATCGCCGGGTCGCGCATGTTGATGTTGGGCGAGCCCATGTCGATCTTGGCGCGCAGGATCATGCTGCCTTCCGCGTGCTGGCCGGCGCGCATCTCGCGGAACAGGCGCAGCGATTCCTCGATCGGCCGGTCGCGGTAGGGCGAGTCGGTGCCGCGCTCGGTGAGCGTGCCGCGCGCCGCGCGCGTTTCGTCGGCGCTCTGCTCGTCGACGTACGCATAGCCAGTGGCGATCAGGTGCTCGGCAAAGCGATACATGTCTTCGAAGTAATCGCTTGCGTGGTACAGGTTGCTTTCGCCGCCATGCTCCCAGTCGAACCCGAGCCAGCGCACGGTGCCTAGGATGCCGTCGACGAACTCCTGGTCTTCCTTGACCGTGTTGGTGTCGTCGAAGCGCATGTGGCAGCGCCCGCCGAAGTCGCGCGCCAGGCCGAAGTTCAGGCAGATGCTCTTGCCGTGGCCGATGTGCAGGTAACCGTTGGGCTCCGGCGGAAAGCGCGTGCGGATCTTCGCCGGGTCGGCCGGCGCGTGGGCGTGGATGTCATACACGCCGGGCTTGCCGGCCCACTGGCGCGGTTCATAGGTGCCGCGCGCCAGGTCCGCGGCGACGATGTTGCGGATGAAGTTGGTCGGAACCGCAGGCGCGGGCTTGCCGGGCTTGCCCGAACCCTTGCCCGACCCTCCGCCTCCCTGCGGTGCGCCTGTGTCGGCGCCTTTTCTTTCCATGCTCTCTGCAACCGGAATGTCATCCGATTGTAGCGATGGACATTGCGTCGCAACACGCGCCGGATCAGGCGATGCGCGCGCACAACAGCGGTGCAGGGCGCCTCCGGATGGCCGTCCGGAGGTGCCTCAGGCCGGGTTCACTGGGTTTTCGGCGCCTGGCTCGTGACCGGGTTGCCCTCCACGGCGACGCGAAACTCCTCGATCGAGGCGGTACGGCCGTGCACGCTGGCGATCTTCTGCGGCGTGAGGCCTTTGGACTGCAACTGCTTCGCGAAGGCGAGGGTCGAGGTCTGTGGCGGTCCGATCGGGGCGTCGTTGTTCGGAATGAAGAAGAGATCGCCCTGGAACACGATCCGCTGCGCCGGCAGCCATGCGATCAGCATCTCCCTGGCGTGCGGATTGGCATCCCCACGCACTCCCCTCCCGCCCGCCCCGCGGCCAGCGAAGCGCCGCCGCCAGCACGAGCTCACCCAACAAAAAAGCCCCGGGGTATTACCCCCGAGGCCAAGATCACCCACCTACCGTCCCCCAGCGAATCCGAGGCTGAAGGCGATATGGGGGATGCAGACGCCGCGACACGATCCCGAAGCCGTACGCTTTGGTACGGCGAGCGGTGAGGGGAGCAAGTATGCGCCCCCAGATCGCCTTCAGCCCCCGAGAATGTTTTGGGAATTGGCTGCTGCTTGGCCCACACGCATCTCCGCACGGGGCATCTTCTTGGGGTCCTGCATGCCCAGATCGCCGCCACGCTTGTTCACCCACCAGATGACGATGGGAGACGAGATGGCGATCGAGGAATAGGTTCCCACCAACACACCGAAGGTCAGAGCCAACGCGAAGTTGTGCAGGCTCTCACCACCCATGGCCCACAGCAGGACAGTGACCGCCAAAGTTGCGGGCATCGTCATGAGGGTACGGGACAGGGTCTCGTTGATCGAGTTGTTGACCAGGACCTTGAAGTCTTCCTTGCGGTACTTGCCGGCGTTCTCGCGGATACGGTCGAAGATGACGATCGTATCGTTGAGCGAGTAGCCGATCAGCGTCAGGAGGGCGGCGACCACGGTCATGTCGACCTCGAGGTCGAGCACGATGAACAGACCCAAGGTGATGATCGTATCGTGGATCAGCGTGATGATACTGGCGATACCGTAGCCCAGGCCATGGCGTCCGAAACGGAACCAGACGTAGAACGCGATGACCAGCATGGAAAGCAGAGCCGCCTTGATGGCGTCCCACTTCAGTTCCTTGCCGACCTTGGGTCCCACCAGGTCGGTGGACAGGATCTGCACCTTGGCGCCCGCGGCGGTCAGGCTCTCGACGACCTTCTTTTGGGCGTTGGCGAGGAATTCCTGACCCTTCGCACCCTCGAGGTCGGCCTGGAAGCCCACGGCGTACACCCGATCTGCCGAGCCGCCGAAGGTCTTGACGTTCACGCCCTCCAGACCTGTCTTCTCGATCACCTTGCCAATGGCTTCGGTCGAGAGATCGACGCCTTCCGCCTTGACGGTCATCATGACACCACCGGTGAAGTCGATGCCCCAGTTGATGCCGATGCGGCTGTCCTTGCCCTTGGGAAATACCATGACGGCCAGGATGATGGCCATCATGATGCCGGAGATGATGCCGATCTTGCGGGTGTTGCCCAAGATGTCCAGCTTGGCGTTCTCGAAGAACATGATCGACTTGCCGATGGAGATGCTGGTGCGCTCCTTGGCCGCCAGCCACATGTCGAAGACGATACGCGTGCAGAACAAGGCCGTGAACATCGACACGACGATACCGACCGTAAGGGTCAGACCGAAGCCGCGGATGGGGCCGGTTCCCAGCTTGTAGAGCACAAACGCCGTGAGCACCGTGGTGATGTTGGAGTCGAAAATGGCGCTGAAGGCTCGTTTGTACCCAGCGTCGACGGCGTGGCGGATGGCCTTTCCGGAGCGGAGTTCTTCACGGATGCGCTCGTAGATCAGCACGTTGGCGTCGACGGCCATACCGACCGTCAACACGATACCGGCGATGCCGGGCAGGGTGAGGGTGGCCTTGAATGCCGCCAGGATGGCCATCAGGAAGACGATGTTGAGCACAAGCGCGGCGTTGGCGATCATGCCCGATCCGAGGTACTGCCAACCCATGAACAGGAACACCAACACGGTGCCGAGCACGGCGGCGAGGGTCCCCTGCTTGATGTTCTCGGCGCCCAAGGCGGGACCGACGGAGCGCTCTTCGGCAAGGTGCATGGGCGCGGGCAGAGCACCGGCACGGAGCACGATGGACAACTGGCGGGCTTCGTCGATGCCGTCCAGACCGGTAATGGAGGCAACGCCGCCACCGATGCGTCCCTGGATGACCGGGGCGCTGTAGACGGAGCCGTCGAGGATGATGGCCAGTTGCTTCCCGACGTTGGCGCCGGTGATGCGGGCGAATTCCTTGGGGCCACGATCCTTGAGGGTCAGTTGGACCATCGCGGCGCCGCCGCGCATGCCACCCTGCTCGAAGGAGGGAATGGCATCGGAGACGTAATCGCCCTTCATTTCGGCGCGACGCTTCAGCACATACAACACGCGGACCTTGCGGCCACCTTCGACCTCGACGGCGCGACGCGACCAGACCAGGTCGCTTTCGACGGAGCGCAGGGCGTCCTTGACTTCCTGGCGGGCCATCATGCGCTTGAGGGTCTCGACGTTCTTCTCTTCGGTGGCAATCGAGTTGCCGAACGGGACCAGCAAACTGGTGAAGGCGCGTTCCGAGAACTTGAGGGCCGTATCCTTAGGTCCGGCCGAAGCGGCGGCGGAGTCCTTGCCTCCGGCGAGCTTGCTGCCGCCGAAGAGGGCGCGGGCCAGGGCGGCGGCGGAATCGCGGCGGACGCTGTCGGCCTTGGCCAAGGCCAAGCTGTCGAGAGCGGCGGGCTTGGCGGTGGAATCGGTGGTGGCGACCGCGGAGTCCGACTTGGTGGTGTCCTTGGCCGTGACGGAGGCGGAGGCCTTCAAGCCGCGGGCCAGGGCATTGTCCACGCGGTCGAGAGTGATCTTGATGTCCTGGGGCTCGCGGAGGAGCTTGAACTCCAACTGCGCCGTGGACGAAAGCAGCGCCTTGGCCTGCTCCGGCGCGACACCGGCGAGCTGGACCATGATGCGGCTGTCGCCGGCCTTGCGGATTTCCGGCTCGCTGACACCGAACTGGTCGATGCGGTTGCGAAGCACTTCCAGTGCACGGTCGGTGGCGTCCTTGGCCACGGCCTCGTCGAGGCCGACCTTGTCGACTTCCAGGACCAGGTGCGAACCTCCTTGGAGGTCAAGACCCAGTTTGATCGCCTTGGCGGCGACGTCCGGGTGTGACTGCGCAAAGGTCTGCTTCTGGTCGAGAGTCATGCCCATGGTCCGCATGGTCGGAACCAGGGTCCAAAGGGAGAGTCCCAAGGTCGCGAGCACCACCAGGATGCGCATGCCGTTCTTCTGCTGCTTCATGAATTCTGTCCCAAGTGGGGAAAGTGGAGGGCTGAGAACCGGCCAAGGTAGGTCCCCACCCGGGAATTGGCAATCGGCTCTCGGGGTTCCACCTTTGGGGGCGTGTTCTTTTCTCGCCACTCCATCGTCCCCCGGCTCGCCGGATCCCCCGCCTTCTGGACGGCATCCCTTGCCGTGGCCGTGGGTGAAGGTGCCTTGGGACTCTGGCTGCGACATCTGCCGCTGCAGTCTCCCGACCTGCGGCATCTGGCAGGTTGGCTCACCGCACTTGCGGCGCTGTTGGGCCTGCGCGTCGGGGCTTCGTGGTGGCGCGACCGTTCCCAGGAGCGCGACTGCCTGCAGGCCGGGACCCGATTCCTGCGCGACCTCTGGCACCATCCCTCTCCCCCCCCCGATCGCGCTCCCTGGCTCTCGATCCAAGGGCGCGAGATCGCCGAACAAGGCGAACGCGCCCGGCACGTACTCGTTTCCTCTTCCCTGTCCCTGATGGTGCTGCTCCCTCTGATGTTCTGGGTCTCTCCGTTGCTTTCCACCTCCCTGATCCTGCTGATTCCACCGCTCTCGTGGGTGGCCCGTCGGCGCGCCCGCATTTCCCGGCAGTGGGCTGGACAAGAACAAGACCTGATGTCCCGACATGGCAACGAGGAACAATGGGCCTGGAGGAGTCGCCCCGAAGCAACCGCTTCCGGCATGACCCCGTTGCTGGGCCGCTTGCGCCGGCAGGCCGCCCAAGCCCTTCGTTCCCGTCGTGCGGAAGGCGTCTCGATCCTGGTGCGCGGTCAGGCCCAGACCGAGGCGGCGGCCCATGTGGCGGGCTGGACCCTGGCCTCCCTGGCTCTTCTGGGATGGTCCCAAGACTTGCTGGCCTCCACCGATCTGCTGTCGTTCCTGGCGGCCTCCCTGCTGGCGTATCGGCCCATCCGCGAAGCCGGCCGAGCGCTCCCCGCCTGGCATCGGCTCGACCATCTTCGGCGCGACCTCGCCCTCCCGGCACCCGCACAGCCAGGCACGCCCCCTCGCGGATCCCTGCAGGTCCAAAATCTCCAGGTGCACGCCCCCGATGGAACCCTGTTGGTGCGAGGGCCATCGTTCGAAATCGGCCCCGGCGAAATCCTTCTCCTGTCCGGCCGCAACGGGTCCGGCAAGACGTCCCTCCTGGCGGGACTTTCAGGCTGGCAACAGGCGTCGGGAGTCCAGCGCTGTCCATCCCGGGTGCGGGTTCTGGCGCAGGAACCGGTGTTGCCACCCTTCAGCCCCTGCCAATGGTCGGGCTCCCCACACCCCGATTCGTTGCCCTTGTTCCCTCTGCTGTTTCCTTCAGGCCTCCCCTGTGACTGGGAGGAGGGAATCGTCGATGGTGGCTCGCGTCTTTCCCGCGGCGAACGCGCCCGGCTGGCGCTGCTTTGCTTAACCGCTCGCCCCGCCGATCTCTGGCTGTTCGACGAGCCATTCTCCGCCCTGCCGTTTTCCGAACGCCCCGCCCTGCTGGCCGCTTTGCGTACCGTCCAGGGCGAGGCCGCATTGGTCTTCTCCGACCCCTTGTCCCTCGATCCCCACGACGCACCCCTGGTCTGGGAGCCAGGCCCCACCGACCTCGGCCCGCGGATCCTGCGGCTGTGATCGCCTTTCTCTTCCGCCATCGCGATCGCCTGCTGGGTTTGTGGGGCATCGGGTTCCTGGTCTTGGCGTGGCCCCCCCGCGGCATGCCTTCGTCCTTGTTCCTGCTGGTCGGTGGCATCACCCTGCGCCTTTGGGCCAGGGCGCACATCGGCCCGCACAGTCGCGGACGGAATCTGTCTGCACCGATGCGTTGCACCGGTGGCCCCTACGCCTTCCTGGCCCATCCCCTCTACGTCGCGAATCTTCTGGTCGTCGCAGGCCTCGCGCTGCAGATCGCGGGCCTCTCACTCGCCACCGTCGCCGCCCTGGCCGGCCCCACCCTGCTCTATGCCCTTCTCGGTCGCGCCGAATCCCGCCATCTGCGGGAGACATCCCCCCCCGACCGCTTCCATCCGCTGCCTTGGGCGCAGCGCCGCATGGCATCCGAATGGGCCTCCCTGCTGCCCCCGCTGGTCTTGTGGCTCGCCTTGGGTGCCCTGGCCCCTTGAACGGCTCGACAACCGTGAACCCACATCCCCGCCCGCCCTGGTGGTGGACCGTTGCGACCACCCTGTTGCGCCCCCTTGTCGGGTTCGTCTCCCCCGACCGGCTCGGCCCGTGGCCTACCGCCGACACTCCCTCGGTCTGGTTGCACGCCGCCTCGCTGGGCGAGACCAAAGGCCTGCTGCGACTGGCCCACACCCTGCCCGCCACCCAGGTGGTCCTGACATCCACCACGCGTTCCGGATTGGACCGCCTGCGTGCCGCGCGTCCCGATCTGCCCAGCTTCCTGCTGCCCTGGGACCACCCCGTCCCCGTGAAGACGTTTCTCGAACGGCGTCGGGTGCGGGCCGCCGTCTTCCTGGAAGCCGAGGCGTGGCCCTGGACACTTTCCGTCCTCGCCGCCACGGATCGCCCCGCCGCCTTCGCCGCGCTCCGCTGCTCTGGCGCCTCCCGCCGCCGCTGGCGGCGCTTCGATCGCCTGTTCCCCGGCCTGCTTGGCACCACCACCGCCTGGGCCGACGGACCAGCCGAGGCGATCTCGGATCTTGGCTTTGGCGAGGTTTATTCCGGCGCGTCGCTCAAATGGGCGGGGGTTGCGCACCTCAAGCCATCTCGGATCCACCCCGAGCGCATCGCGGCGCTCTCCCTCCATCTGCGGGATCTTCCCGCGTTGGTGCGACTGGTCCGCGCCCACCCCGACCACGCCTGGCTCTGGTTCCCTCGTCGCCTGTCTCTGGTCCCGGTGCTTGGCCTGTTGGCCCGAGCCCTGGGTCTGCGTTTGGTTCGAACACCTGACACCCCAGGCCCTGGGCAGGTCTGGATCGCACCACGGTTCGGTCTGGTCGTCGATCACCTTCCCGGCTGCCAGGCCGCTTGGGTCTCCCCCGGGCACGATTGCGAAGAACCGCTCCGGCTCGGCGTTCCGTCACGGGTCCAGGAGTCGTCGTCGGCACTCCATCCCGACCAACCTTCCCCCGAGACGACCCGAACCCAGATCCTCACCTGGCTGTTGGAGGCCCTGCACAGGCCTCCTGGCGGCGGCTCGACCGGATCGCGCCCCCACGAATCCTGATTCCTGGACAAGAAGTTCCATTTTTCCACGATGACGCCCGACGTGAAGAAAACGTGGAAACACCGGCAAATGCCGCGTTCATGCCCTGCGCACCATGTTATTTTCTCGCGGCTACACGCTGACAACAGGACGGCTTCCGCTCCGCGCGGACGCCATGGCCCGGAAGGACAGGAGACCGATGAGCGCATTGCCCAACCAGACCATCGTCGAACCGAGCGACCGCGACGGAAGCGTCGTCGAGCTCGATTGCGTCACCATCCGCTTCGCCGGTGATTCGGGCGACGGAATGCAGTTGACCGGTAACCAGTTCACGGACGCCGCCGCGTTCCTGGGCAACGACTTGGCCACGCTGCCCGACTACCCGGCCGAAATCCGCGCACCCGCGGGCTCCATCGGCGGCGTCTCGGCGTTCCAGTTGAATTTCTCGAGTCTGGACATCAAGACTCCCGGCGACGACCTCGACGTGCTGGTGGCCATGAACGCCGCAGCCTTGAAGACCAATATCGCCGACCTCCACGAGGGGGGCATCCTCCTTCTGGACGAAGACGGGTTCGGCGAGAAGGACCTCGAAAAGGCCGGCTACAAGACCAACCCCCTCGATGACGGCTCGCTCAAGGCCTACCGCGTCTTCAAACTCGACATCACGGGCAACACGGTGGCCGCCGTCGAGCCCACCGGTGTCAAGGGCAAGAACGCGGCTCGCTGCAAGAACTTCTACACGCTGGGCATGATGTACTGGCTGTACGACCGCTCCCCCGAGCCCACCATCCAGTGGATCCGCAAGAAATTCGGCAACAAGCCCGAAATCGCCGCCGCCAACGAAGCCGCCCTGAATGCGGGACACGCCTACTGCGAGACGATGGAGTTCTTCCCCGTCACCTACCGCGTCACCCGCGCTCCCCAGGTGCCCGGCAAGTATCGTCGGGTCTCGGGCAACGAAGGTGTGGCCCTGGGCATGCTCGCCGCTTCCGTCAAATCCGGCCGCGAACTGTTCCTGGGTTCGTACCCCATCACGCCCGCCACGGAAATCCTGCAGGAACTGGCGGCGCACAAGAACTTCGGCGTGCGCACCTTCCAGGCCGAAGACGAAATCGCCGGCGCGGCATCCGCCGTCGGTGCGGCCTTCGGCGGCGCGCTGGCGCTCACCACCACCTCCGGCCCAGGCCTGTGCCTGAAGGCCGAAGCCATGAACCTCGCGGTCGTGGCCGAACTGCCGGTGGTCATCGTCGACGTGCAGCGCGGTGGCCCGTCCACCGGCCTTCCCACCAAGACCGAACAATCCGACCTCCTGCAGGCCCTCTACGGACGCAACGGCGATTCGCCGATGCCCGTGATCGCCGCGCAGAGCCCGGCCGACTGCTTCTGGGCCGCCTACGAGGCCGCGCGTGTCGCCATGCTCTACATGACGCCCGTGATCCTCCTCACCGACGGCTACGTGGCCAACGGTGCCGAGCCCTTCCGGATTCCCTCGACGGCCGAGCTTCCGAAGATCGACATCCAGATGGCCACCGATCCTCTGACCTTCAAACCCTACCACCGCAACGCCCGCGGCGCGCGCCCCTGGGCCATTCCCGGAACTCCCGGCCTGGAACACCGCATCGGCGGCCTCGAGAAGGCCTCGGTCACGGGCAACATCAGCCACGACCCCATCAACCACCAGAAGATGACCCTCGAGCGCCACGAAAAGGTCGCGTCCATCGCCACCGAGGTCGGCAAGACCCGCGTGGAAGGCCACAGCGAAGGCGGCGATCTTCTGGTCATCTCGTGGGGCGGCACCTACGGACCGGTTTCCACGGCCGTGGACCGCGTCAACGAACAGGGCAAGGGCAAGGTCGGCCACGCGCACCTGCGCTGGATCAACCCCTTGCCCGAAGACCTCGAAGAAGTGATCGGACGCTACAAGAAGGTCCTCGTGCCAGAGCTCAACGTCGGACAGCTCAAGTCGGTCCTCATGGGGCGTTTCCCCGTCAAGATGCAGGGACTGGGCAAGGTCACCGGCAAGCCCTTCAAGATTTCCGAACTGGTCACCGCCATGAACATGCAGTTGGAGGCCTGAGCCATGATCGAGACCACCCCCTCTACCGCCTTGACGAAGAAGGACTTCGTTTCCGACCAGCAGGTCAAGTGGTGCCCAGGTTGCGGCGACTACTCCATCCTGGCCGCGTTGCAAACGGTGTTGCCCAAGACCGGCGTGCCTCGCGAGAAGATCGCGATCATCTCCGGCATCGGATGCAGTTCGCGCTTCCCCTACTACATGAACACCTACGGATTCCACACCATCCACGGCCGGGCGCCGGCGGTGGCGACGGGCCTGAAGGCGTCCAATCCGGAACTGATGGTCTGGGTGATCACCGGCGACGGCGACGGTCTGTCCATCGGTGGCAACCACATGCTGCACACGCTGCGCCGCAATGTGGACCTGAAGATCATCCTGTTCAACAACGAGATCTACGGCCTGACCAAGGGCCAGTTCTCCCCCACCTCCGCGATGGGCCTCAAGACCAAGACCTCGCCGATGGGCTCCATCGACCGCCCCCTCTCGCCCGTCTCCCTGGCTCTGGCCTCGGGTGCCGGTTTCGTGGCCCGCACGGCCGACAACGACGTCAAGCACATGATGGCGATCATGGAAGAAGCGGCCGCGTTCAAGGGCGCCGCGTTCATCGAAGTGCTCCAGAACTGCGTGATCTTCAACGACGGCACGCACAAGGAGTTCCTCGATCCCACCGTCCGCAAGGATCGCGTGGTCTACCTCGAAAACGGCAAGCCCCTGGTGTACGGCGGCGAATCCGAGCGCGGCCTGTTCCGCGACGGTTTCGCGATCAAGACGGATTCCGTCACCGACGCCAACCGCTCCGACGTGCTCGTCCACGACGTCACCGAAGAGACCGGGACCCTGGCCTGGACGCTGTCGCAGTTCGACCACCCCCAGATGCCCGTGCCCCTGGGCGTCTTCCGTTCGGTACCCAGGCCCGCCTACCACGAGATGATGGATGGCCAGATCGCCGAAGCCCGCGCCAAGAAGGGCATGGGCGATCTCGACAAGGTCCTCAACGCCGGCGTGACCTGGGACATCTGACGATGTCCCGCCTCGACGGGCGCGGCCCCGCCAAGCCCGCCGAGGCCGTTGTGGTCTCCAGGCCGTCCCGTGTCGTGGCGATGGGTGGTCTGGCTTTGTTGTTGTTGTCGGGTTGCGGGGCTCGCGCCAAGCGCGAAGCCCTGCGTTCCTGCTCTTTCGCTCCGGCCGGCATCGGCTCCAGCCGCGTGCTCGGCGATTCCGTCCACATGGAGTTCTCCCTCGAGATCCGCAATCCAGGCCCGGGCAAAGCCGTCCTCGACTCGTTCGCGGCCATCGCCTCCACCGACGAGACCCCCTTGGCCAGGCTCAGCCACGGCCGAGCCCTGGAAATCCCCGCCGGTGCGGTGGACACGGCCCGGTTGCAACTGGCCATGTCCAAGACGGGATTGATCTCCGTGGCCATGTCCCTGCTGATGTCCCCGCCGGATTCCGTCCGCATGGAGGGTACGGCCTGGATTCCCGGCGTGTTCGGTGGACACCGCCCCCATCCGGTGCGCGCCGCGCTGCCCTGGTCGGCTCTGGGCGGCAGACTCGAGTCGATGCTCCTGAAACCCAAGTAGGGTCGCTACCCTTATGGGTGGGATCGCCCCGTGGGCGCATTCCCGCCACCGCCCACTCCAGCGCCGGAAGGCGCCCGCAACCGGGAGGAATCCATGTACGACCTCGACCAGATCAATCTTTGGGGCACCATCGCCGCAGGTCTGGCGGCCTACGCCCTGGGCCCTCTTTGGTTTTCCCCCGTGTTGTTCGGCACCCGCTGGAGCGAGAGCCTGAAGGCATCGTCCGGGCAACCCGGTTCACCGATGGTCGCCATGGGACTCACCCTGCCCACCACCTTGCTGGCCGCCTTCGCGATGGCCCTCCTGTTCCAGGTCGGCGGCATCGACACAACTGGTCGCGGACTGGTCGCGGGGCTCATCGTGGGCCTGGGGATCGTGGTCTCCACGAGTTTCTCCGACGCCCTGTTCGTGAACCAGGTGCGGACCTGGTGGCTGATCCAGGCCGCCTACCGCACCCTGTCGTTTTTGCTCCTGGGAGCCATCCTGGGAGCCTCCGCTCCCGAAAACCGCTTCCGCGCTCTCGAGCGCCAGATGGAGCAGGCTGCCCCGCAGGTCCAGGAACAGGTCGACGCCCTCAGCAAGGCCCTCGGCTCGAACTGATCCCCCGGAGGTCG
>JAMIIV010000229.1:0-66038 GCA_035913415.1 Fibrobacteria bacterium
GGACTATAAGACTCCTGGGAGAGTAGGTCGACGCCACAATACCTTACGAACCCCGCCGGACAACTCCGGCGGGGTTTCGTGCGTCTTGGACAAATTCCGGCAAAGTGATCCACGCGGGCTGTGCGCACCAGGTCCTCGTGAAACGAGACCCCCGGGCCCGGATACCTGTACCGCGGGGGCTAGACCGTCGCGGTCGCGCCGGTTGTCGCGGCGTCGCGATTTCGAGCCATCGAAACGACAGACGCCTGCTGCCCTTTCGGGACATGACCGGGTTCGCGATCCCGAGAGGCGCCGGTCTGGACCTGGTCATAAAGGCCGGGAAGCCATCAGAGGAACCAACGCTTGAGGGGTTGCGGCCCGAGGGGATGCGTCGAGCCTGAGCTGGACGCGCAATTCACAGGAGGACATCCTCCGGCTCGAATGGGAAAATCGTGGAGATCACCGTCCACTCTTCATGATTTTCAGGGATTGCGTCATGTCCGTCGCTCACCGTTGTCCCCTTCGCTGTGGCATTCTGCTTCTGGGGCTGATGGGGTTTTGCCAGAGGGCAATCTCCCAGGCATCTCCGCACCTCCCGGCGGAACTTGTTCTGGAACCCCGCGAAGTCCGGCTGGTGCTTCCTTCCGTGCCGTCGAGGTGTCTCGATAGCGTGTCCCTGGGGACCGCAACGGCCGAAATTCCCGGTGTACTCGAATCCACGGGACGATTCCTGGTCCGCCCAGAGGGTTCCTCGTTGATTCGACTGGTCGTCGATACGACGGATGGGCTCTGTGCAGCGACCTTGCTGTTCCAGGACTCCGAAGGTCGAGAGCAGAGCCACCTGCAATTGCTTCCTGGCAAGAGTTTCACACCGGATGAACTAGCGGGACGACTGGTCGCCTCGTTGGCCCAGAATTACGAGGTCCACAGGGGCGCTCGACTGGAGGTCCGTTCCGATAGCGCAGGCATGGACGTGTCCGTCGGGAACATCCCCGTGGGGCGCACTCCGCTGGATCTGGCATCCCTTCGTCCCGGCGCCTACCGGCTCACGGTCTCCGGACCTGGCTGGAAAATGTGGACGGATTCTGTTGACTTGCGTCCCGGCCAGGGCGAGAGGCGCCAAGCCGCGATGGTGCGCACGTCGGTCTGGATCGATTCCATCCGATCGGTCCGATCCAAGGCGCGGCACGACAGTGTCCTCGCGCGGGGGGAGGCGTCCAAGGCGGGGACGCTGGCCGAGCTGTTCTCGCGTCTGGCTCCGCTCGATCTTCCCCCTGGGCGCCATGCCATCGCCATCGTACCGTTCGCGACCACGGGGGTTCCGGTTGGGGAATGGAATCCCGGCACCATGGCGGCGGAATACGGGGTGGTGCATTTCGCCCGCGATGGTCGTTTCCTGGTCGTGGAACGCGACGGAGTGAACCGCCTGCTGAAGGAGCAGGCGTTGGTCCTTTCCGGGGCGGTCGTCGATTCCGGGGCGGTGCGCTCGGGGATGTTGCTGTCCGCCAGGTATCTGGTGACAGGAACCGTCGCTGTTGTCGGGAATCGGCAAGTGTTCACGGCGCGCATGGTCTCGACGGAAACCGGGGAAATCGTCGGCGCTGCGGTCGCCGAGGTGGCGACGGAGGGAGTGGAGCAGGTCTATCGCGATGCCCTGGGGGAACGTGCCCAGTTCTCGTCGGCCTTCTACCGCAGCGCCGTGGCACCGGGATGGGGGCAGTTCTACACGGGACATCCCGTGCGGGGTGGGGTAGCCCTGGGTGCGAATCTCCTGGCTGCAGGTTGGGCCGCTTGGTGCCTGTGGGATTATTCCCGATCCGACGACGAGCTGGCAACCTACCGCAACCATTCCCCGTCCACCGTGATGGTCGGGGAAAGCTTCGATGCGTGGGTCGCCAGGGCCGAACAGGCCCGTTCGGAGCGCAACGACGCGGCCATGAGGTTCGGCTGGTCCATCGGCATCATGGCGGTTGCGTGGCTCGGAAACGTGGCGGACGCGTCCTGGCTCGGGTATCGGGAGTCGCGTCGGATCAAGGCGCGCTACTTCGCGGTCGCTCCCCGTCTGCAGGCCGCCCCGGATGGGCTTGTCCTCGCATGGAGGTTTTGAACATGCCTCGCACGAATTTTCTCCGACGCATGGCCAATCCCGCGATGGCGAGTCTGGCCGTGCTCCTTGCCGGAATCCTGTCCTGCAACCAGGATTCCACGCCCTTCGGCCCCCAGGATGCGAAGGCCTTCGAGTCCGGCATTTCCGGCACCGCCAAGGACTTCCGCGACAAACCGCTCTCGGGCGCGCTCGTCACCGCGATTCCTTCCGGGGCGACCACGGTGACGGCTGCCGACGGTTCATTCCATCTGGCGCGGCTGGCTCCGGGAACCTATGGACTCAGTCTGGCCAAGGGCGATTATCGCGACACCATCCCCGTCTCGCGTCTCAAGTTGGGGATGCTGCAGGGCATCGATGTGGGAGTGGTGCGCATGCGGTATCGGTTCGCCGCCATCAAAGGGGTCGTGGAGGATTCCGCGGGGACCAGGCTGCCCATGGCGGGAGTCGCCGTCGAGGATCAGGATGCCTCATCCATGGCCATGACCGGAGGGGAGTTCACCCTGTCGAAGGTCGAACCCGGCAGAGTCCGGTTGTTCACGGCGCTCTCCGGCGTCGGTTACGGCACCTTGGAGCTGGACTTGGCGGCAGATTCCGTCCTGAGGGACGTGAAGATCCGCATCTTGCGCCGAGGGGGCAAGGTGGTGGGGCGCATCGTGGACGACCGCGACGTCGCGATGCAGGGGGTTCGAGTCGAGACGGTCGGAGGCGCGATCTTCGACGTCACCGACGCGCAGGGAGCTTTCGAGCTGACGGAAGTTCCTGGAGAGGGACGCGTGGTGCTGAGCCTCTCGAAGGACGACGAGCTGCTGGGCACGTTGACGGGAGTCGAGGTGCCCGAAGGTGGGAGCGCCGATGTCCGCGACGTCGTACTGGGAAAGCCCGCAGCCGGAGGCGCCGTGGTCCTGCCGGGCATGGCGATGGGCTTCGAGACGGATTCCGTCATCACCCTCGTCGCGCGTTCGCGCCTGTCCGACACGTCCTTCCACGTGTTGCGCTACCTGTGGAGCACCGACGGCGGAATCCTTTGGGACTCGACCGCGACCAATTCGTGGTCGCTCCGCCCGTCGTCCTTGGGGTGGAAGGCGGGGACCCACGAAGTCCTGGTGAAGATGCTCGACGTGGACGGTGTCGTCTCCGCCGAGGCTGTCGTCCTGCTCCGGTTGGAAGTGGGGCCGGCTTCGGATACTACCGACCTTCTGCCTCCCTCCATCTCCCTGCTCGGAAGATCCCGCGACACCCTGCTGGCCGTGGGGGATACTTCGACCCAGAAGATCTACTGGCGTGTGGTGGACGATCGCGGACTTTCGGAGGTCCAGATCGACGGTCTGCCCGCCACGGTCGATTCTTCCGGTTACACGGTCTGGACCGGACGCATTCCCGCCGGAGGCAAGGTGGTTCGCATTGCCACTTGGGACCTCGCGGGGAGATCATCCCAGGATAGTGTCGTGTTCCGGCGTCCGTCCGACTCGGGAGCTTTCGGGAGCACGTTCTCGTTGGACGGTGTGCCGTCCGGATCGCTGCCTCCGGGGTGGGCCTTCACCGTGGGAGGTTATTCGTCCGCGGCGAATTTCCCCTTTTCCGACGGCTCTGCCAGTGGGACGGGATCCGTGGTGGCAACGAGTCGTGCGAGTTGGAACGCGCCCAACGCGTTGGAAGTCGCGCTCCAAGCCGTGGAAGGGGAATCAGGAACCGCAGGGGAGAAGACCGGGGTGAATTTCGGAGCTTCGGCAGGCAACCGGTTCGTTCCTGCAACGACCGAAATTTCCTTCCGCATGCGCGATTCCGCCGTGGTTTCCAGCGGGACATGGGTATTGGCCAGAGGTGTTGCGCTCATGCTCTCCGGTGGTGGCTCCGTGATGATGTGGGGGAACTGCCAGGGGGACACGGGGTATTGCCGCGACCTTGGAGCGCCCACCACCGCCGACACGGCCACCGCGCTGGGATCCGACGGCGCGCGTTGGCGTCGGGTGATCGTGCCCATTCCCGACAGTCTCAACGGGCGCGTCACCGACATCCGTTTCCACGCCCATCTCGGTGTGCGCGGGGGAGACGCTTCGGTCAAGATCTACCTCGATCAAATCGAAGGGCTGCAGGTGGTCCAGGGCCCGATACCGGGGCGGATCCTGAATCTCTCCGGAATCTTCGATACGCTCGGGTCGCGCGACACGGTGCGCGTGTTCGCCGAGGGCGGCTCCACGGTCAGTTGGTCCACCGATTCGGGGGAGTGGTCGTCCGTGCCCTCGTCGGGCATCGTGCTGGCTTCCTCAAGCATGGAGGTCACGTCCACCACGCTGCACGTTCGCTTGCAGACGCCTGGACTGACGGATTCCGTCGTTTCTCGGAGCGTGGTGGTGGTGCCTTGGCGGCGTGACATCGCCTACGGTTCCGCATTCGATGCGCGCGACCAGACCCGCTATCGCACCATTGTCGCGGGCGGGCGCGAGTGGATGGCGGAAAACCTCCGATGGAAGCCCGATACGGCGCAGGATGTGTGGTGCCCTCTGGGCGACTCGGGTCGCTGCGCGTCGGAAGGTCGTCTCTACGGTTGGCGCGCGGCGGTGGGCTCGGGTGCCGGAATCTGTCCGGATGGTTGGCTTCTGCCGACCGACGACGATTGGGGTCGATTGGAAATGTCGTTGGGAATGTCCGAGACGGAGGTCTACGGGACCAACTGGCGTGGAACGGACCAGGGCAAGCGGCTGCGATCGGCCACAGGCTGGGCGTCACCGGGAAACGGAACGGACGAGATCGGCTTCTTCGGATGGCCCGCCGGGTATCGCGAGACCGATGGCCGTTACCTCGTGCACGACTCCGGAGCCGGATGGTGGAGCGCGACCTCGCAGGGGACCGATTCTTCCTGGGCTCGGTATGTCAACCTGTGGGGCGAAGGCGTGGTTCGCAGCGCGTATCCGGTCGGTATGGGGCTTTCCGTGCGGTGCGTGCGGTCGGTCCCTCAGCCGGTGATGCTGTACTTGATGGGAGCCATGCGTGACACCTTGTGGCCACTGGACACCCTGCGGGTGTACGGGGATACCGCCGCCACTCGGGAAATTTCGTTGGATGGGATGAGCTGGACGGCCCTCTCCGGAAGCACGATCGTTCCTTGGGATGTGTGTGGCGGAACGGATTGCAGGTTGCACGTCCGTGCGACGCGGGAGGGATGGACGCAGAACGACTGGTGGCGCGACCTCAAGTTCGGAACCTGGAATCCGAACGTCAGCTTTGGTTCCCTGACGGACACGACCGATGGAGGACGATACCGCACCATCCTGGTGGGGGATCGCACGTGGATGGCGGAAAACCTCCGACGACCGATTGCCGGAAGCGTTCCCGATCCGACGGGTGATGGACGCTACGGGCGGTATTACTCCCACCAGGAAGCGTTGGCAGCCTGTCCGGAGGGATGGCATCTTCCCACCCGAAATGAGTGGGAGGTGGCGTATGCCAAGGCGGGAGGGTACGGAGCGGGATTGGGGACGGAAGGGGATGTCTTGAAGTCTCCATGGGGGTGGCCGACCGCATCGGCAGCGGGTGACGATCGACTGGGGTTCCGCGTCTTGCCCGGGGGATCGCTTCTCGCTGGTTCGAGTCTACCTGGTTCCGTGGGTGAGGCTGCGATGTTCTGGGCTTCCGACTCCAACGGATCCATGGCATCGCAGACCCAAATGGATTCATCGGGTGGGCATTTTTTCCAGGAACGCTCCCGTTTGGATCGACTCACGGTGCGGTGCATCGCCGACCTCCCGGAGACCGTTGTGGCCTCGGTGCAAAATCCCGGGTTCGAGTCCGGTTCCTCGGAAGGGTGGCTTCTGGAGGTTGGAGATTCCAGCTCGAATGCATCCCTCCAGGTTGTGGTCGATTCGACCGCCGAAGGCAAGTGGATGGCACGAGTCGTCACGGACTCCACCACCGATTGGGCCGTCCGTCTGGTCTTCCCGCCTTTCGAGGTGGTTGCCGGCGCGTCCTACCGGGTCCGCTTCTGGCTTGATGGGGCAGGGCCAATCGCCGCACGAGTCCTCGACATACAGGATCGGAGCACTCCTCTGTGGTCCGGGGAGTTCTGGCCCACGGCAAGTTGGCACGAGATGGATATCGCCTTTTCCAGCGGCACGATGTCCGGCATGGAGCGGATCTCGATCGAACTCGACATGGGGCGCACCACGGGGATCAAGCGCATCGACAATCTGCGGATCGAGTACGTGAAGTAGACGCGGGCTCGGGTCTTGATTATCTTGATCGGCTCCACCAGGAGAGGTGGCAGAGTGGTCGATTGCGGTAGACTCGAAATCTATTGTGGGGAAACCCACCGGGGGTTCGAATCCCTCCCTCTCCGTTAGATCGCCCCTCCCTTCGGAAGTTTGCGCTTCCGAAGGAGGTGGGGCCAAGAAGGCCAGGGCCCGCGCGGCACCAGACGGCTGAACCCCGCCAGATCCGGAAGGAAGCAACGGTGTGTCGCGAGGTGGGCGCCGCGGTAACCCTGGTTTCTTATTCCCAGGACGATCGCCCCGCCGCATCCGGAAGGGACGCAAAGGTGTGCCGCAAGGACGGGCGCCGCGGTAACCCTGGTTTCTTATTCCTCGGAGCTGGCGTAGACCATAGGTCTTTTGCTGCTTCGAAAGATCGCCCCGCCCATCCGGAAGGGACACAACGGTGTGTCGCAAGGACGGGCGCCGCGGTAACCCTGGTTTCTTATTCCCAGGACGATCGCCCCGCCCATCTCGGGAACCCTTGTATTCGCGTGCGCGGGATCCGTGGTGGGGCGTAGATTCTGGGGATGAAAGCCATATTCCCTGCTGCCGTTGCGGTTCTGCTCGCCTCCTGTGCTGGGACCTCGCCATCGGGGAAACCGCGCTTCGCCGAACAGATGGATCCTGCGTGGGCGGGGGTGCTGGACTCGTCCATGCAGATAGGGGTATTGCTGGTCGAGCCCCCCGGGGTGTATTCCCGCGCCGGATTCGAGGCGCTGGCTTCCACCGACGATGTCCTGCGCCCGGTGGTGCCGGGGTTGCGATGGACATCGATCGATTCCAGCCATCCCCTGCTCGCCAATCTGAAGGGCTGGGATCTCGACAGCCTTTCCTTGACTCTCCTGGCTGATTCCATGGTCTGGAAGTTGCCCTACGCCCAGTACGGCGAGGAGTTGGTCTTGCGGCAGGCGGCACTTGCCGAACCGACCCGAGGTGTGTTGCGGAGAGTTGGAGCCGCTCTGGGCGTGCAGACTCTGATCGCCCTGCGCATGGGGGAGCGAACGCCTGTGGTCGTGGCCCCTGCCAAACCGCTGTCGGCTGCCGAACAGGAGCGTCGGAAAGTCGCCGCCGCTTCGGGACAGGTGCTGTCGGCGGTGGGGGACAGTTCGAAGTCGCATCAGGATGCGATCTGGTTCGGCGTCTTCGACATGCGCTCGGGAGCGCTGTGGTATTCGCGTGATTTCCAGGCTGCGGGCGCCATGTCGTCGACCTCGTCGGCAGAGGGAGCATGGGCTCGTTCGGGCTGGCAGTCCTTTGCGACGGCGTTGAAGGCTCTGCCTGGGCGCCGCGCCCAAGCCCTCGCTGCCGAGCCGCGCTGAACGATCGAAGTCCCCCGGCTCGCCTACCGGCATTGGGGATCCCATGGGCTCGTGTCGTTCCGACGCCCCGGGAGCGGCGCGGCGGAACACCATGGTCGCCCATCCGCGTGCGGAATCGGATTCCTGGCTCGCCACGGCCGGGACGAGAATGCGAAAATATTGCAAATTGAAGTCGTCAACCATTCGGGGATGATTCCTCCCCGTGCACCCATCGCGGAGATCGAACATGCTTGCAGCCTACCGCCAACACACCGCCGAACGCGAAGCCCTGGGGATCCCCCCTCTCCCCCTGGACGCCAAGCAGACCGCGGAGCTGGTGGAGTTGGTGAAGGCGCCCCCGAGTGGTGAAGAAGCCTTCCTGCTCGATCTGTTGACCCATCGCGTTCCTCCTGGGGTGGACGACGCAGCGAAGGTCAAGGCGTCCTTCCTGGCCGCAGTGGCGCACGGAGAGGTCGCAAGTCCGCTGGTGACCCCTCAGAAGGCCACGGAACTGCTCGGCACCATGGTCGGCGGATACAACGTCGGCGCGCTCATCGAGCTGCTCGACATCGCGGCCCTGGCACCGATCGCCGCCGAAGGTCTCAAGAAGACCATCCTCATCTTCGACTACTTCACCGATGTGGCCGCCAAGGCCAAGGCCGGCAACGCTTTCGCACAGGCCGTGATCGCCAGTTGGGCCGAAGCCGAGTGGTTCACCATCCGCTCGGAAGTTCCCGCCAAGCAGACCCTCACCGTCTTCAAGGTCACGGGCGAGACGAACACCGACGACCTTTCCCCCGCCCCCGATGCCTGGAGTCGCCCCGACATCCCCTTGCACGCCCTGGCCATGCTCAAGAACGCCCGTCCGGGCATCGTACCGGAAGAGGATGGCAAGCGCGGCCCCATCCAGCAGATCCGCGATCTCGCCGCCAAGGGACATCCGGTGGCGTACGTGGGCGACGTGGTCGGCACCGGGTCGTCCCGCAAGTCGGCGACGAATTCCGTCTTGTGGTGGACCGGCGAGGACATCCCGTTCGTGCCCAACAAGAAATTCGGAGGCGTCTGCCTGGGCGGCAAGATCGCGCCGATCTTCTTCAACACCCAGGAAGACGCCGGGGCGCTCCCCATCGAGATCGACGTGACCCGCGTGGAGATGGGCGACACCATCGAGCTGTCGGTCGACCATGCCAACGGCAATGTCGAGATCCGCAAGGGCGGCGAAGTGGTCGGGGCCTCCATCCTGAAGACTCTCGTGATCCTCGACGAGGTCCGTTCCGGTGGGCGCATCAACCTGATCATCGGTCGTGGCCTCACCTCGCGTGCCCGCGAATTCCTGGGCTTGGCGCCCAGCACCCTGTTCCGCCTGCCCCTTTCGCCGCAGAACAAGGTCAAGGGCTACACCTTGGCCCAGAAGATGGTCGGTCGCGCCGTGGGACTTCCCGAAGGTGTGGGCGTGTTGCCCGGCACCTACTGCGAGCCCAAGATGACCTCGGTCGGCTCGCAGGATACGACGGGCCCCATGACGCGCGATGAGCTGAAGGACCTCGCCTGCCTGGGGTTCTCCGCCGACCTGGTGATGCAGTCCTTCTGCCACACTGCGGCCTACCCCAAGCCGGTCGATGTGAAGACCCACCGCGAGCTTCCGGCCTTCATCTCCAGTCGCGGCGGCGTGTCCCTGCGCCCTGGCGACGGCGTGATCCACTCGTGGCTCAACCGCATGCTGTTGCCCGACACCGTGGGCACCGGTGGCGATTCGCACACGCGTTTCCCCATCGGCATCTCGTTCCCGGCAGGATCTGGCCTGGTGGCCTTCGCGGCGGCCACCGGTGTCATGCCCCTGGATATGCCGGAATCCGTCCTGGTGCGGTTCAAGGGCTCGTTCGAGGCGGCCCAGCAGCGCGGGATCACCCTGCGCGACCTGGTCCACGCCATCCCGCTGTACGCCATCAAGGCGGGTTTGCTCACGGTGGCCAAGTCGGGCAAGAAGAACGTCTTTTCCGGGCGCATCCTGGAAATCGAGGGTCTTCCCGATCTCAAGGTGGAGCAGGCCTTCGAACTCACCGACGCCTCGGCCGAGCGCTCCGCCGCCGGTTGCGCGGTGCGTCTGAACAAGGAACCCATCCTCGAGTACATCCACTCGAACATCGTGCTCCTGCAGAGCATGATCAAGGACGGTTACGCCGACGCCAAGACCCTGCAGCGCCGCATCGACGCCATGAAGGCCTGGGTCGCCAAACCCGAACTGCTCCAGCCCGATCCCGAAGCCGAATACGCCGCCGTGATCGAAATCGACATGGCCGACATCGCCGAACCCATCCTGTGCTGCCCCAACGATCCGGACGATGCCAAGACCCTCTCCGAGGTGGCGGGCGCGAAGATCGACGAGGTATTCATCGGCTCGTGCATGACCAACATCGGGCACTTCCGCGCGGCCTCCAAGTTGCTGGAAGGCAAGAAGGACATCGCGACCCGCCTTTGGGTGGCACCTCCCACCAAGATGGACGCGGCCGAGCTGACCAAGGAAGGGCACTATTCCGTGCTGGGTGGTGCCGGTGCCCGCATGGAGATGCCGGGCTGCTCGCTGTGCATGGGCAACCAGGCGCAGGTGAAGGAGGGTGCCACGGTGGTCAGCACCAGCACCCGCAATTTCCCCAATCGCCTGGGCAAGAACACCAACGTCTACCTGGCCTCGGCGGAACTCTCGGCGGTGGCCTCCAAGCTCGGACGAATTCCGACCGCCGACGAATACCGCGCCGAGACCGGCGTGATCGCCCAGAACGCCGACACGATCTACCGCTACATGAACTTCGACAAGATCGCCGAGTACACTTCGGTCTGATCGGGTCGGCATCGTTGAGGTCCAGGGCCGCTTCCGGATTCACCTCCGGGGGCGGTCTTCTTCGTTGCGGGACTCAGGGGAGCAACGCCTATCTTTGGGGATCCCAGTCCCGATGTCCCGCTCGATAGGTGCTGCACCCCAATGATCCTCTCCCGCACGTTGCAATGGCTCATGCTCCTGTCTTTCGCTGCACTGGCTGCGCCAGTGGGTTGGGGGCCTGTCCCCGTGGGCGTCCTGCTGGACACCGCGGTGGAACGCGCGGTGTCGGCGGGACTTCGGGTGGACGACCACCAGATCATCGAGGGGCCGTCAGGTCGCGTGGAGTTCCGTCGCGCATCCCACCGGGATCGGGAGGTGTTGGGGATCCCCACCGATGTCTTGCAGGGAATCGAATACGATCCGGCGCGCCAGGATGTGGTGGTGCACTGGACTCGGGTGCGTCGTGGCGATGCGATCCTGGAGTTGAAGCCCCGACTTCACGCATCCAAGTCGGAAGGCCCTGGATATCCGGGAGGCGTCTGGTCCGACCGACACGAGCTCCAGGATGGGGATATCCTCGATCGTGCCTGGAGCGTGGTCGATCGGATTCCCCTTCGGGGAGCGGTGACCTTCGGAGACGCGGAGGTTCCGTTCCAGGTCGAGCAGGATTGGTCCCGTCTGCGCCTGGTGTGGAACCGCTCGGACTCCCTGCATTGGCGCAGTCCCGCAGCGGTCCAGCCCGAGCTGGAATCGGTCGGATCGAACCGGGTTCTGACGTGGCGCGGGAGTGCGGCCCTCGTCGGCGCCGATCGGATCGAGTGGAGCTCCTTCGGCGGTTGGAACGGGGTGGGCGACTGGCTCGCGCCGTGGTTCGAACCGAGCGCGGTGTCGGGACCGCTGGTTGCGGCTGCCGTGGCCGAGATCCGCTCGAGGGAGCAGGGCGAAGAGGGGCAAATCCTGGCGGCGTTGCAACGGGCTCAGGATCTGCGGGAGGACGGGATGACCGTCGGAGGCTTCCGGGTCGCGGGCCTTCGCCCCCCCAAGGAGCCGGATGCCGTGCTCCGCTCGGGCAAAGGGGATGCGGCGGACAAGGCGATGGTGCTTCTGGCGCTGCTTCGCGGCCTGGGGATTTCCGCGCACCCGGTGGTGGCCGCCCGCCCCGGCACCTTCTTGTCGGGACGGTTGGCACGGCCCTCGAACCTCCTCGACCGCTTCCTGGTTCGCGTCGAGGTGGGAGGGAAGACCTACCTGCTGCAGTCCATGAATCCGGCGACCGTTGGAGGACTCGCGCTCCAGGCCTCGTGGGACGACGCCCGGATCCTGCCGCTGGGTCCCGCCTCAGGCGGCTTCCTCCCGGCTCCGATGCGGACGGATTCCGTCCCAGAGGTGGATTTGCAGGTCGATGTCGATGCCTCCTCGTTCCTGGAGCGCTCCAAGGTGTCGTGGAAACTCGTGGCCCGGGGTTGGGTGGCGGCTGCGATCCGGCAGGATTTGTCGCTCGCGGAAGGAATCCACGGAGCGAAGGGCCGGGAAGACATGGATGCCGACTTCACGGACCATCTGGCCGACGATCCGGCGCTCGATTCCCTGGGACGGGACGATGGCATCTCTGTCACCGGCGAGCATGGCGCGCTTGTCTGGGAGGCATTCCAGGAGGACTGGTGGATGGGTCGCTTCCAGGCGCAGCCGGTGATCCGCTTGATGGACAACTTGCGCGAGCAAGCGAGGGATGCGCTCGGATTTCGTTTTTCCGCGACCCGTCTGCGCGGGGTGTTGGTGGTGCGGTTGCCGGATGGCGCATCCGACCAGGATTCCGTTCATACGAGTGTTGCTCGTGCCGGGGCTCGCTGCGGCGTGAGCAAGTCGATCCGGGATGGGGTGTTGCGCTTCGACTGGGAATTCTCGAGTCCGGCCCTCGAGGTGGAGGGGGATTCCCTGGACAGTTGGCTGGAAACCCTCGATTCGATCCGCAGCCTGAGCGAGTTCACCATCGAGCAGGATCGGCGCAGCGCGGGCCAGCGGATCGCCCACATCGCCGGTCGAGTCCAATGGGTGTTCGCGGGGTTCTTCGCCCTGGTGCTGGCCTGCGGCCTGTGGGTGCACCGGATCGTCTGGAGGCGCAATCCCGCCCGCCGGGAGCAGGTCTTCGGCAAGGCCGTCGTGTCCACTCCGGCATGGTGGTCGTTGTATCCCGCCACCTTGGGACTGTCCGCCGCGTGGGCCCTGTGGGGCCTGGTGGAGACCTTGCCCGGGGTGCTCGGGCTGGACGATGGTCCGTACCGCTCGGTTCCGTTCCTGGAGCGGATGATGGAATTCCACGCCTGCTCGGCCCGTCTGTTCGTGTTGCCGGGCTTCGTGCTCCTGTTCCAACTGTTCCGTGCGCGCCGCACCTCGTTCCGGGGGCTCAACGTCCTGTACCTGCTGATCGCGTCGTTGTGGTTCCTGCTGGAGGGGTGGCTGCGCCTGGGCTTCGGGCGCATCGACCTCTTCCGCGTGGGCGTCATGGTGGGGTTGTTCGCGCTGTGGCAGTTCTGGATGGTGTATTTCTCGAGATCCACCCTGGCGCCGACGGTTTTTCGCAACGAGTGGACTCCGTCCACGGACGGCCAAGCCGATCCCGAAGCGTGATGGGGGAAGCCGGGGTAGGCTAGCTTTCAAGATCATGGCACGTTTTGTCGCGATCCTGTCGGCCCTGGGGCTCGGCGCCCTTCTTCCGGGGCTTTCCCCGTGGGCGTGGCTGATCCGCTGGATCCTGGTCTTCATGCTGTTCCTGGCCTTCCTGGAGCTCGATCCGCGCACGGCACGGCCGGTGAAGCCCCATCTGAAACTGGTGCTGGTCTGGCCGCTGGTGGCGCTCATGGGTTGGTTGGCGCTGCGGCCCTTCGGCGAACAAGCCGCCCTGGCCGGGTTCCTGGTCGGTGGCACTCCCACCGCCACCGCCGCGCCCGTCATCACGCGGCTCCTGGGCGGGCAGATCGGGTTTGTGACAGTTTCCGTCCTGGGATCCAATCTCCTGGCGGCGCTGCTCCTGCCGACGGCCCTGTCGTTCCTTCCCGGCGCGCACGCATCCGGTGCGGGGGCTGGGCCATTGACCGATACTGTGGCCCTCATCGTCGGCCCTCTGTTGCTTGCGCAGACCATCCGCTGGTTGTCTCCGGCCGCCGCCACCCGCCTCCGACGCCTGCGTGTCGCGAGTTTCCCCTTGTGGGTGATCGCCCTGGCGCTGGTGGCCTCGCGCACCAGCAGGTTTCTCCTGGACCACCCCGAAGTGCCGCGTCTGCAGATCGCGGCGATCTTCGCGGGCACCGCGCTTTTGTGCGCGGTGAATTTCCTTCTGGGACGGCTCGCGGGGCGCCCCGGGCTGGAGCTCGAGGCCGGGCAGTCCCTCGGACAGAAGAACACCATGCTCACCCTGTGGCTGGGCTTGACCGCGGCCGGACCCGTGGCGGCCTTGGGCCCGGCGAGCTACGTGTTGTGGCACAACCTGTGGAACGGGATCCAATTGTCCCGGAAAGGCCGCTCATGAGACGCGCCTGGTTGCACCACGAACCGATACCCCTCACCACGCGGGTATCGGCGCCGGATGGGACGGAATCCGTCGAACCGATGCGCCAGGCGCGCGACGGCGAAGTGGTGGTCCGCGTCGATCGTCGGTGGGATGCGTGCGGATTGGGCCCGGACGGTGCGGTCGTCGAAGTGCTCGCCGCCCAGGAGAAGGACGAGTTGGTCCCGGGGGATCGCCTGGCCGTGTTCGCCTCGGCTCCCTGCGGACACTGCGAGACCTGCCGTCGTGGGCACGCTCCGCTGTGCCTGGATGCCGCTCGGGTGCTGGTCCCTTCGTTCCGATGCGATCATCTGGTCCTGCCCGCCTGGATCGCGCGCCGGGGGCGCGTGCGCCTTCCGGTGGCGCTTTCCGATGGAGCCGCCGCCGCCCTGGGGGCTCGCGCCTGGGTTCTGCGCGCGTTGCGCCGCATCGCGCCCGACAATCCTCTGCGGATCCTGGTCTTGTCAAGCGGGGCCGAGGCGGAATTCCTGGGGCGCCTGCTCGAGACGCGGTGGCCGGATGCCCGTCGAGTCCTGCTGGGTTCGGCCCGGGCCGAGGGCTTCCATGCCGCGGCTCCCGACGCCCCTTCGGCCTTGGGCGCGCTGGAATTTCCTGCGGATTTTGTCCTGGCCTTGCACGATCTCGACGGCGCGGAGCTCTCGTCCGTGGTCGCCCCCGGTGCCCGGGTGGCGCTGGCTCGCGGTGCCGCGCTGTCCACACCTGGGGCGTTGTGGGACCGCGAGGTCCTGGCCGCGTCGGCGACCTCGGCCGTGGGCGAGGATATGGAAGCCTGGCGGCGATGGTTTCCGGCCTTCTCCGAGCGCTGGGGCGATCTGGACGCCTGAGCCGAGATCCCGCAAGAGGGCCGGGCGTGCGACTCGCCGCCTCGACCGCGTCTACGACTTTTGCCTCCCTCCCCGCCCACCCGCCAGGTGCGCCGTCGGTCGGACAAAAGCCTAGGCATCAAACGATTCCGCGAGCATCACATCCCTCTCTATCCCGGGATCCAGGCAGGATCCCGGGACTTCGCGCGCGGAATTCCGGCGGGTCGGGTGGTGCGTCGGCGGGGAGGGGGCGCCGGGTCCCTGCAAACGAAAAGACGCCCCCGGCACGGTCACCGGGAGCGTCTTGACAGATTCCGTCTAAACGGCGGGGGCGATCAGGCGGGGTCGACCAACGAGGGTTCGTAGTCTTCGGGAGCTTCGTAGCCCAGCAGGTTGCAGACCGTGGCCGCCACGTTGGCCAGACCGGGGTTGTTCACGCCGGCGAGCTTCACCGGCGTGGCGCTCACGAAGATGCAGGGCACCGGGTTCAGGGTGTGGCTGGTCTTGGCCTTGGCCTTGCCGTTGCCATCGCGCTTGACGGCGCCCTTCTTGTCCAGTTCGTACATCTCGTCGGCGTTGCCGTGGTCGGCGGTCACGATGGCGGTTCCGCCGGCGGCCAGGATCACGGGGATGACGCGCGCCAGTTGGAGGTCCAGGGCCTGCATGGCGGTCACGGCGGCCTCGAAGTTGCCGGTGTGGCCGACCATGTCGCCGTTGGGGTAGTTGACGCGCAGGGTCTGGTACTTGCCCGACTCGAGGGCCTCGATGAGGAGGTCGGTGACTTCGGCGGCCTTCATCCAGGGGCGCTGTTCGAAGGGGACCACGTCGGAGGGAACCTCGACGAAGGTTTCGAGCGCGTCGTCGAACTTGCCGGACTTGTTGCCGTTCCAGAAGTAGGTGACGTGTCCGTACTTCTGCGTCTCGGAGATCGCGTAGGTGCTGATGCCCGTGTCCGCCAGGAATTCGCTGAGGGTGCGGTCGATCGTGGGAGGTTCCACCAGGAAGCGTTCGGGGAGCTTGAGGTCGCCGTCGTACTGCATCATGCCCGCGTAGGTGACCTTGGGGAACACCTGGCGATCGAAGGGCTTGAAGGTCGCTTCGGTGAAGGCGCGGGTGATCTCGATGGCGCGGTCGCCGCGGAAGTTGAAGAACACGACGGCGTCGCCGTCGACGATGCGACCCACGGGCTGGCCGTCGGCGGCGATCACGAACCCGGGGAGGTCCTGGTCGATCACGTGTTTCTCGGAACGGAAGGTCTCGATGGCTTCCTTGGCCGTCGCGAAGGCGCGTCCTTCGCCCTGCACATGGATGCGCCAGCCGCGCTCGACCATGCTCCAGTCGGCTTCGTAGCGGTCCATCGTGAGGTTCATGCGACCGCCACCCGAGGCGATCCTCACGTCGAAGTCGGGGGTGCGCAGGCCAGCCAGGAAGGCCTCGAAGGGCTCGACGTATTCCAGGGCCGAGGTCTCGCCGACGTCGCGGCCGTCGAGCAGGATGTGCAGGCGCACGCGCTTGACACCCTCGGCCTTGGCGCGTTCCACCATGGCCTTGAGGTGGTCGATGTGGCTGTGGACGTTGCCGTCGGAGAACAGCCCCAGGAAATGCAGGGTGGAGGATTTCGCCGTGCTGACGATTTCCGACCACGCCTTGCCCTTCCACATGGCGCCGGTGGCGATGGATTCCTGCACCAGCTTCGCGCCCTGCGCGAACACGCGGCCGGCGCCGAGGGCGTTGTGGCCCACTTCGGAATTGCCCATGTCTTCGTCGGAGGGGAGCCCCACGGCGGTGCCGTGGGCACGCAGGGAGACCATCGGGTAGTCGCGCATCAGGGCGTCGAGGAAGGGGGTGCGCGCGGTCTTGACGGCGTCGCCGTCCTCGCGGGGGCTGATGCCCACGCCGTCCAGCACGAGGGTGACGATCGGGCCGGCGGGAGCGGCGAAGCGGTTGGACTTCGAAAGCTTCATGGTGTGGATCTTCCGGTGGTTGGTGGTATGGGGAACGTTGGTGCGGCTGGTTCGGATCGCGGAGCGATCATTCCAGCGGGGCGAGGAGATTTTTTTCCCAGCCCAGCGAGAGTTCGAACCTGGGTTCGGCTTCGCGCAATTCGTGGCGGATCCAGAAATCGAGCCGGGCGCGCGCGCTCCAGTAGCGCATGAGCGCGCTGGGGGAGCGACTGGAGAACGGCCAGGCTTGCACCCAGACTCCCGCCCGGTCGCGGGTGTACCCGGCCTCGACGGAATTGAGTTGGTTGTAGGCCACCCCCCAGGCCGAAAGGAAGGGCCGGGCGACCAGGTAACCGATGGAGGCGTCCCAGCGGAGGAGGTCGTCCCGGTTGGAGGTCGGGATGTCTTCGGAGGGGATGTAGAGGGAATCGCGGGAGTCGTCGATGTCCAGGCGGCTCCAATCGAAGCGAAAACGCCCCTGCACGGGACCGAACTCCTTCTGGAGGGAGGCCGAGCCGGTGAATTCGTCGCCCCAACGCGCCTCGCCCCATTCCCAGTCGTCCCAGATGCGATCCTCGGTCTTGGGGCTGCGGGAACGCTGCAGTGAGGCGAGCCCCCAGGGGAAGGCGATGCGGCGGTAGTCGAGGGAGGCCTGGAGCAGACTCACCGGCTGCATGACCAGCCGGGCGCCCACATGGCCTTCGTGGGAGCGCGCCGAGGTGGAAAATTCCAGTCCCATGAAGTTGTAGGTGAACCAGTCCGAGGGACTCTCGAACAGGGGTTCTCGCCAGCCGAACCACCCATTGAGGCCTCCGCCGTACGGGTTGGCGACGGCGTCCGTGCGCCATCCGAGGTAGGAGCCGCGGACGGGAGGAACCAGGGACTGGGCGGCTTCGGTCGCGGCCGGGGAGGCGGATGCGATCGCGGTGGCCGCGAGAAAGGCGATGGACGTGCTGTGGTTGACCATATGGGGTAGTGTCGAAAGATAGCTTGGGGTGCTATTTTCCTGGCCGATGCTCCTACCCGACGACCTGGCTGGCCCGGTCCTCGCCCATTTCGCACGGCTCCTCGGCAGACCCATCGCCGACCGCCATGAACTCGCCGCGCTTCCGGCGGCCGAGCTCCTGCGCCTGGCCGATCGCCTTCCCGATGGATTCCTGCCGGCACTCGTCGGCATGCTCAAGGGAGCGGGGCCTGGGGTTTTCGAAAAGCTTCTGGGGGAGCACGACGAAGTCCATCGCGACGCCTCGGAACGATTCTTCCGGCGCTACATGGCAATGGTCCTGGAGCCCGACGACCTGGGCGACTTCAACCCCCTCGAGGCCTGGCTCCCCGCCGAGGCCTGCCAGGATCTCGCGTTCCTCGCCTCGCGCCAGGCCTTTTTCCTGCGCCAGGAGATCGGGGTCGTCAATTCCTGGATGGCGGCTCACTTCGGATTGGGCCCGTTCGATCCCGGTGCCCAGGAAGAAGCGTGGAACGCCTTGTGGACGCGGATCACCTCGACATGATGCCCGAATCCCCCCAAGGCGCGGGCGGCACCACCTCCCCGGAGAAGGTGGACGAGACGCAGACGGAGGAGCGAACCCAGGCGCTTCGCCAGTCGAAGGTGGTCTTGTTCGACGACGACGAACACACCTACGACTACGTGGTCGAGATGCTCGTGCATTGTTGCAGCCTCAGCCGGGAATCCGCGTTCCGGTGCGCGGTGGAAGTCGATCTGTGCGGGCGCACGACGGTGTTCTACGGCACCGCCGAAGAATGTCGTCGCCGCCGCGACCGTATCCACGATTTCGGTGCCGATCCGCGTCTTCCTCGCAGCCGCGGGTCCATGCGCGCCGAGGTGCAATCCAGGTAAGAGGTCTTCCGGACTTCCTCGGGGAGGCCCTGGAAGAGCGGGGGTCAGGGAGTCATGACCCCCGACCGGGCCCGGTTGCGCGCGGCTTGGTTCTTGTACCGGACATGCTCGTTCAGGGTGCGTCCGAAGAAGTGTTCGCGGGAGCCGTCATCCTTGGCCACGAAATACAACCAGCCTTCCGAGGTGTCGGGTTTCATGGCGGCCTGCAGGGCGAGACGGCCCGGATTGGCGATCGGACCGGGGGGGAGTCCCGCGAACATCCGGGTGTTGTAGGGTGAGGGCAAGGCCAGATCGGTCTTGGAAAGCGTGCCTGTGAATTTCCCCAAGGCATAGCGCACGGTGGGGTCGGCGCCCAGCGGGATGCCTTCGCGCAGGCGCAGCCAGAAGACGCCTGCGATGCGAGGGGCTTCCGAACGCACGGCCGCTTCGCGTTCCACGATGCTGGCCAAGGTGACGGTGCCGGCAAGGCCATGGAGCTTCCACACCGGAGCGGTGGAATCGGCGATCTCTCCCAGGACTTCGCGGAACCGGCGGTGCAGGAAGGTGAAGACCTCGCGTGGCGATTCCCCGCCGTCGAAGACGTAGGTGTCCGGGAAGAGGTACCCCTCGAGACTGCCGGCGGGAATGCCCAATTCCCGGGCGAATGCCGAATCCCGACAAAGCGCTGCCAAGCCGGTGCTGTCGCCGAACCAGCCGCGGCCGAGGATACCCGCGAAATCGGCGCAGGTGCGGCCTTCGGGCAAGGTGATGCGCAAGGTCTGGGGATCGATGGTCTCGAGCAACCGCACCAGACGCCAAGGGGATGCCGAAGCGGGGATCTGGAACAGTCCCGGGCGCAGATGCGTCTGCAGCCGGCGCCAGCGCGCCAAGGCGACGAAGGCGGGGCGTTGCCAGGATTGCAGATGCCCCTCCTGCACCAGACGGCGGCTCAGCGAAGAGGCGCCGTCACCGGGGCGGACCGCGAAGGTGTCGGAGGGGCCGCGACGACCGGAGGGGAAGAACGCCAGCAGAGAGGCGGTGCCCGCCAAAAGCAGGAGGACGGTGCTGAAGACGGTGGCCTTGCGCATGAGGGGGAGAAAGTAATGCCGAGTCGGTCCGTCGCGCCGTGGATTCGGAGTCTTGGACCGCAACGGGGGCGGTGCGGATCGGATGGAGGAGGAGTGGCCGAGTCGCCGGGAATATCTTACACTTGACAAGAACGCGTAAGTCGCGGCCCGTCAAGAAGTTGTGACGGCCCTGTTCGCCTTGGAGGCATCCATGACCCGCTCCCGGACCCTTTTCGTCCTGATCGGCTCCCTGTCCGCGGCTTTCGCGGCCGGTACCACACACGTCGTTGTCTCCGGAGACACGATGTGGGACATCACCGGCAAATACCTCGGGGATCCCTTCCAGTGGCCTACGGTCTGGAAGAAGAACCCCCAGATCGCCAACGCGCATCTCATTTACCCGGGCGACACGGTCCATGTCGACGGTGTCGCTGGTGGCACTCCGACGGACACGTCCAAGCCGGCGATCGTCGCTTCGGGAGATCCCTTGCAGGAGTTTCCCCTGGCCCCGGAACTGCAGACTGTCGTCCAGGCCGCCGCCGATCCCATGGCCACCTTGGCAGCATCCCCGGCGCAGAGCGTCTTGAATCCCGATGCCATGAAAGTGGCTCCGGTCTTGTTCCGATCGGGCGAGGCTCCGGTGGGCATCCAATCGGGTCTCGATTGGGGCTACGAAGGCAGCAGGCACATGATCCGCCCTGGAACCGTGGTGGGAACCGGCCTGGGAACCTCCAAGGGAATCGATATCGGGTCCTATCTGGAGGTCGTCGAATCGAACGAGCGCGTGCTCACACACACGGACCCGACCGTCGAGGGGCGTTACGAGCAGGTCCGCGCGATCTGTGTCGTGGTCGAAGCCGACACCGACTCTTCCCGTTGCCTCATGCAGCGCGTTTACGGAAACGCGGGCATCCATGCCGTGGCGCGTCCGTACGTCAAGCCCGAGGCCCGCATGGTCACGTCCTTCGAGGATGCCTCGGAGTCCCAGGCCGCTCGGGTGGTGGCCAACACCCGCAATTCGCGACTCCAGCTTCCTGGATCGTATGTCATTCTCGATCGCGGCACCGATGCGGCCGTATCCGAGGGCGACATCTTCGAATTCATGGCAGCCAAGGAGAAACGCGGCATTTCCGCGATGCGTGGGTACGGCATCGTCGTGCGGACCACCCGATCCACCGCCACGATCTTCGTGGTCGGTGTGCGGCCCCGTCCCATCCTGACCGGTGATCAAGCCTGGCGGGTCCGCAAGGCGGTCGGGCCTGGTTGAGCCACGGGGCTGGTTGAGCCGGATCGCTCCGCGGGGAGAAATTCGGCGAGGCCTGCTCTGGCTCGCGTTGGTCGTTCTCGCTGCCTTGCCCGTCGTACTTGCCTTCGAATTGGCTTTGGTGTTCCTGGCGATGGCGGGATTCCCCGTCCTGGAATACCTCCTCCCTCCCTCCTGGTTGGCCAGTCTGGCCGGCGGAGACTGACACCGCGATGAACCTTCTTCTCCTCGAACCCGATCTCCGACTCGCACGCGCCCTGGCGACGAGCATTGGAGACCGGGGGCAGGTTTTCGACCTGTCTCGCTGGGACGAAGCCCTCGCCTTGGCTGCAGAGGGCCGGCTGCATGCCGTGTTCGGTGAGGCCGCGTATCTGCCTGAAATGGCGCAGTTGCGTGCCCAGGGGGTTCCCTGCGCCCTTTGGACCGCTCGCAGCGTCGATGACCTCGTCCTGGCGGCCCGATCGGCGTCGGTCTCCGTGCTGGTATCCAAGACCCATCCGGTATTGCTCGAGGAGCTGCTTCTGGCGGCGGAATGCTGGATGCACGGATTCCGTCCCGGGGTGGGCAAGTATCTGGCGCCGGGTTGGACCACCTTGGGTGAATTGTCCGTTTCCGATGCGCAGGAGGTCGGCGACGCCTGCCGGAGCATTCTCGGCACGCTGGGATCCGAGATGCGCGGCAATCGACGTCTGCGGCTGGTGCTCGACGAACTGATGACCAATTCCCTCCATCACGGGAGTGGAGTTCCTGCCAAGGTGGAGTGGGCGGGAGACGGGGTTCGCCACGCCTTTGTGGTGCGCGATGCGGCGGGAAAACTCGAGCCCGACGAAGCCTTGCGCCTCCTGGATCGCCATCTGCATGGCGAAGGACTCCAGGATCCTCGTGGTCGGGGGCTGCATCTTTCCCGCATCTATGCCGACAGGCTGTACGTTTCCGTGGTTCCGGGGCGGATGACGGAATCCGCCGCCATTTTCTGGAACCGGCCAGGGACCTTCCAGGGGTTCAAGCCGATCTGGGTCCTGAGCACCGACCGAACCAAGGAGGACTGAGTGGGCATCGCCGAATCCGCACCGCTGGAAGGGGATCTGGCCTCGTCCATCCTCGAGCGTTCGGTCGGCACCGTGCAGCGGCGTCTCACCGAAATCGAACTCGGCCCCGAAGGATTCAGGACCGAGGGCGGGCGCGTCCTGGCACGGCTGGAAGTCGCCTACGAAACCTACGGGACGCTCGCTCCCGACGGTCGGAACGCGATCCTCATGACTCCTCCGCTGACCGGTGACTGCCACGTCGCCGGCTTCTACGGTGATCCCCCCGATCTGCGGACCCGGGGGTGGTGGGACGACATGGTCGGACCGGGCAAGGCCATCGACACTCGGCGGTGGTTCGTGGTGTGCGCGAGCATGCTCGGTGGATGCGGCGGGACCACCGGCCCGGTCTCCATAGACCCGGCGACAGGGGCTCCCTACGGCTCCACCTTCCCCGATCTGGTCATCGGCGACATGGTCGAAGCCCAGCGCCTTCTTCTCGTGCAACTGGGCGTCAAGAGCCTCTATGCGGTGGTCGGGGGCTCGATGGGCGGGTTGCAAGCCCTGGAATGGAGCCTGCGCCACCCCGACATGGTGGAGCGCTGCGTATGTGTCGCGGCCGCCGCGAGCCTGTCCGCGCAGGCGCTGGCCTTCGACATCGTGGGGCGCAGCGCCATCCTGCACGACCAGCGATGGCAGGGGGGCATGTACGCACCGGGAGAGGGGCCGGCGGCAGGGTTGTCCCTGGCGCGCAAGATCGCCCACATCACCTACCTCTCGGCAGAGAAGATGGACTCCAAGTTCGGGAGACGCCAGCGTCCGGACGACGACACCGAGCGGTTCCACACCGCCTTCGAGGTCGAGAAGTATCTGGAGCACCAAGGGGAGAAGTTCGTCTCGAGGTTCGATGCCAACGCCTACCTGCTGATCACGCAGGCCATGGATGGCTTCGACCTGGGGCTTCGCTGGGGACGCACTCCGGTCGCCCCGGGACTGGACGAAGACCTGCGCCAGCGTCACGAATTCCGTCGTCTCGCCGAGGCCTTCGAAGGCGGGACTTGCCGCTACCTGGTGGTGGCACTCAGCTCCGATTGGCTGTTTCCGGCGTCCGCGTCCCGAGAGGTGGCCCAAGTGCTCCTCCATGCCGGACGGGCGCCCTCGTTTTGCGTGTTGAAAAGCCCCCACGGCCACGACGGATTCCTGCTGGAGGCCGAGAAACTCGACCAGGTGCTCGCCGCATTCCTGGACGAGGGAGCTTCGCGACGTCGTCAAGCCGGCGATTCGGCGCAGTCGGAATCCGGTCGACAGTTGTTCCGCTCCGAAGCCGATCGGCGGGTCATCGCCTCGATGGTGGGGCCCAACACCAGGGTGCTCGACGTCGGATGCGGCGACGGCTCCCTGCTGGAGCATCTGGTCCGCGAGAAGGGTTGTCGGGGAGTGGGAGTCGATATCGACCTCGATGCCGTGATCGCCACCCTCGCGCGCGGCCTGCCGGCCGTCCAAGCCGACGTCGCATCCGGGCTCGAGGAGTTCCCCGACGCGAGCTTCGATCATGTCGTGTTGAACCAGACCTTGCAGGCGGTCCAGAAGCCGCCCGTGGCCTTGGCCGAAATCCTCCGGATCGGGCGGGAAGCGGTCGTGTCGTTCCCCAACTTCGCCAACTGGCGGTGCCGCTTGGAGGTCCTCCTGGGCGGACGCATGCCCATGACCCGCGACCTGCCCTTCGAATGGTACGAGACCCCCAACCTCCATCCGTTCACGTTGGCGGATTTCGAAGCGTACTGCCGAACCCATGGCATCCGGATCCTCGAGACTTGCGAGCAGTGCGATTCCTGGGTCGGGAAACTGCTGTTGCGCATGGGCTTCCGCAACCTGGCCGCCGATCGCGCCATCGTCCGGATCGCACGCGCGAACGATTGACCCCGGATCCCTCCGAGGATCGGGCAATCCGGGGATGAACCACCAATGCGCACGCGGGCTTCGACAGCGCACCTTCGGAGTGGTACCCTCCATCCATCGGAGGGACGCATCGTGAGCCTGCTCGTCGTCGAAGACAACACCATCAGCCTGCGCATGCTGGAGGTCCTCCTGCAGTCCAACGGGTACACCGTGGTCAGCGCCAAGACCGGCCGTCAAGCCCTGGATCGATTGGAGGAGCGCGAGGACATCCAGATGGTCCTGACCGACCTGATCATGCCGGAGATGGACGGTCTGCAACTGCTGGACGAACTCGGGCGTCACCCGCGCTGGAAGACCCTTCCCGTGATCGTCCTGACCTCCCTCAACGATGCCGACACGGTCCGGCGCGTGGTGCAGGCCGGATGCCGGAACTACCTGGTGAAACCGCTGAAGGAGGAAATCGTCATCCCGAAGGTGAAGGCCCTGTTGGCCGCCGCGCCGGGAGTCGCCAAACCCGCTCCCCTGAAGGCCAAGTTCCAGGTGCTGAAGGACCGAGGGTTGGACCCCGACCAGTACGACCGCCTCTTCGAGGCGTTCCATGTCCAGGTCCGGGAGGCTTCGACCGCGGCCGCGACCGTCGCGTCCGTCGTGGCCGAGGATGCCGTGGGGACCGCGGTGCTCGCCCTGAGGGATGGTGCCGAAGTGCTGGCACAGGGGCGGCTGCCCGCCCTGCTCGATGGACTGCGCGCCAGGGGCTCGTGCGAGCCGGCGCTTGTGCGCGAGGTTCTCCAGGAGATTCTCACGGCCATGGACGGGGTCGCCGCGATGCGTGCCCGGCTCAAGGAAAAGGTGGAACGAGGCGAGGCCACCGCGCCGTGACGCGATGGGGCAAGGGCTTGCGGCGGCGAACCCTCCTGGTGGGGGCGGTGCTGTGGCTGGCGATGGTGGCCCTGGTGGTGCTCGTTTCGTCCAGGGTGCTCGGTGCGGCGTTCGACGCGATCGAAGCGAGGGAATTCGCCGAGACGCGTGGGCGCATGCGCAACGTGCTGGAGTCGCGGCTGGAACAGATGGAATGGAAGGCCCGTGACTGGGCGGAGTGGGACGCGGCCGCGGATTGGTTGCGCACCGGAAAAGGGACCTTCGCGCAGGAGAATCTCAATGACTCGGCGCTGCCGGTCCTGGGCGAAGGCTTCCTCTCTTACTGGACCCGCGAGGGTCACCTCGCCAGCGCCATTGCCTCGGATCTTCCCACGCGCTCCCCGCGACCTCCGGACACCTCCTGTATGCGACAGATCCTGTCTGACACGATCCTGGCCTCCTCCTTCGGGATCCACCGCTGTCGGGAAGGCCTGCAGGTGGCGGCCTTGCGCCCGGTGCGCAATTCCCTCGATGCCTCGCAATCACCCGGGTGGCTCGTGATGGGGCATCCATTCGACACGTCCGAGATCGGAGCCCTCTCCGATGTCTTCGGCAGGCCGTTGAGGCTGGTCGCCGATTCCATGCTCGCGGAAATCAGCGCGGGCGATTCCTCCGCTCGGCTGAGGATCCCGGTCCTGGTGGGCGGGGAAACGGAGCCGACCATCTGGCTCGAGGCCGAGGTTCCGCGTCCGGTGCGCGAAGTCTTCGAACGCCTCCGCGTCCCCCTCGGCTGGGGGTTGGCCGCGATCGCTCTTGGCGGAGCATTGCTCTTCCTGTGGATCCTGGAGCGATTCGTGGTGCGTCGCATCGTGCGGCTCTCGGCCGACGTGGTGGAATTCGACCATCTCGGAGAGGTGCCGATCCGCCCGTTCGGCGACGGCGGGGCCGACGAGATCGGCGCCCTGGGCCAGGCCATGGACGGGTTGGTGGCGCGGTTGCTGGGGTCGCAGGCGAACCTGGCCCGCGCCCTCGATGCCGCGCAGGATGCGGCGCGTGCCAAAAGCGCCTTCCTGGCTTCGGTGACCCACGATCTCCGCACGCCGCTCAACGGGATGATCGGCCTGGCCGACTACGTGCAGCGCACACCGCTGGAAGATGGGCAGAAGGAGGCCGTCGACCTGCTCCGCAGCGCCGCGGAAAATCTGCTCACGATGATCAACGACGTGCTCGAGTTCTCCCGGCAGGAAGCGGGGAGGAGCGAGCTGCAGCCCGAGGACGTGTCCACCGAGGAGGTCTTCCACGCCTCCCTGCGGGTGCTCGCGCCCATCGCGCACCACCAGGGGATCGATCTCGAAGTGGAGCTTGACCCCGATCTGCCGACGCTGGTGCGGCTCGATGCTGCCCGCATGAGGCAGATCCTGCACAACCTGGTGGGCAACGCCCTGAAGTTCACGCAGCACGGGGAAGTCTCCCTTTCGGTTCGGGTCGTCGGTCGCTTCGAAGACGGAATCCGACTTCGGGTGGAGGTCCGGGACTCGGGAGCCGGGATTCCCGCCGACCTCCTCGAGGTGATCTTCGAGCCTTTCGTGCAGGTGGGTGCGGGGGTGTCCCGCCAGGCGGGAACGGGCCTGGGACTCCCCATCGCCCGCAGGCTCGTCGAACAGATGGGGGGGGAGCTTCGCGTGTCCAGCGAGGTGGGCCGGGGCAGCGCGTTCCTCTTCGAGTTGGACGCGGAGGTTCCTTCGCAGGCATCACGGCTGGTACCGCTTCGCATCGCGGTCTCCGGGCCCGGAAGAGTGGTGTTGCTGGTGCGGGGAGACCGGCTGGGCAGGAGCCTGGCCGAAATCCTCGAAGGGCTGGAGCTTCATCCCGTTCGGATCGAGGGGCTGGAACAGTTGGAGGCCCTGGTTGGTGCCGACGACGACGTTCGCCTGGTGCTGGCCGACTCCGAAAGCTTGGGCTCGGGGGAGTTGCCCGGACTCGCCGAGATGCGCACTCGACCCGCGATGGAAGGCATCCCGGTGATCGTGTTGTCCCGCACCGAGCGGCTTGGCGACGAGGCGATCTGCCGGGAATACGGGGTGCATACGGTGTTGCGTCGGCCGGTCGCCCCCTCGGCCCTTCTCCAGGCTCTGGACAGGGAGCTGCACCCGCGGTTGGATGTGCTGGTGCTGGCGACGAATCCGTTCTTGCGCACGATGGTGTCGGGAATCCTCGTGGCGCGTGGTCATGCAGTCCGATTCGAGGAGGATCTCCGGGACGTCCAGCACGCGGAGCCCGAGGTGTGCATCCTGGATGGGGAGTCGCCGGGATTCCCGGCTCAATGGCGTGATGTTGCCCAACGCCATCCCGAAGCTCTGCGCATCCAATTGGGAGGGGATCCGGCGACGGCGACGGCCCTGCGGCTGTCACGGCATTTCACCGCCGAGGAGCTCCACCGCGTGGTGGAGCGGGCGGTGAGTGGGCGCCTGCGGCGGGAGCGGCGGTAAGGGCCGCCGCGTACGGCTTTGCCGGATTGCGCATCGCACATTGACGACCCTTCGGGAGCCCAGCTACATAGGCGGTCATGTTCGACGGATTTTCCAATGGCCTCACGCAGGCCGCTCGCATCCTTGCCGCGCCCATCTGGGTGCTCGACTTCCTTCTCGCCTGCGGAGGCGGAGGATTCCTCTGGTGGTGGTTCAAGGGACGCAAGTGAGCCGTCTCGCATCCGCGTCGCTGCTGGCCGCGTTCCTCGTCGGGTGCGCCGGATCGGGCGGGGCGTCGTCGCGAACGGATTTTGTCGCCGAACACGGACGGCTCCAGGTGCTCGGCCTGCAGCTCTCCGATGCCCAGGGGCGTCCCATCCAGTTGAAGGGTGTGTCCCTGTTTTGGATCAACTGGCACGAGGAGAATCTCAAACCCTCGGCGGTCCGCTTCATCGTGCGGAACATGGGTGCGAACGTGGTGCGGGTTCCCGTGCCCGCCTTCGACTACGCCCGCGCTCCCGCGACCTACCAGGCGCAACTGGCGGCCATCGTGGGATGGATCCGGTCGGAGGGCGCCTACGCCCTGATCGATTGGCACGTCGTCGACGACCCCTCGCGCTACCAGAAGGAGGCGATCGCCTTCTGGAAGGCCGCGGCGCGCCGTTACCGCGGAGATCCCGGTGTGATCTACGAGATCGCCAACGAGCCGACGGGCGTGGGGTGGACGGAGGTGAAGCAGTATGCGCGGGAGGTGCTGGCCACCATCCGCGATCTCGACACCGCCACCGTGGTGGTGGTCGGGACCCAGGAATGGTCGCGCTGGACGAAGTACGCCGCCGAAGATCCCCTGACCGACGACAGCAAGGGGCGACCGGTGCGCAACATCATGTACACCTACCACGGGTACGCTGGAACGCACGGAATGGATGGAGATCTCGCCGGAGTGCTCCAGAAAATCCCCGTCTTCGCCACCGAGTGGGGGGTGAGCGAGGCCTCCGGGGACGGTGTCCAGAACTGGCAGGCCTCCCGGCGCTTCATCGAATACTTGCGGGACAATCCTTGGCAGAAGGTCAGTTGGTGCCAGTGGTCATGGGTCGACAAGCGGGAATCGAGCGCCTTGCTCACGCCTGGGACGGGCGGACTTTCCTGGGTGCTCTCGGCGGCCGGGGATTCCTGCCGAGCCTGGATCCGCGAATCCTCGCCGGCCGCGGACTCCGGACTTTCTTCTCCGGAGCCTTGAGTAAACGGCCGCGGAGGTCGCTTCCTTCTATATTGACCATCCATGATGCGCGTACTATTCGGATTCGCCTGGGCGTTGTCTGCCGCCGACGGCGCAGCAGCCCTTCTCGATTGCGGTTCCCCGACCCATGTAGCAGGAACGGTGGCCCAAGGTCGCCCTCTGGTCACCGAGGTGGTCTGCCAGAACAGCTCCGGCGCGCCGATGGAACTGCTGGAAGTCGCTACCGGTTGCCCCTGCCTCTCGATCTCGCCCACGGTCGGTGACATCCCTGCCGGGGGGACACTTCGGATGCGACTCACCCTGACCACGGACGCCTTGACCGACAGGGTAGGATTTCCGATCGAAGCGCAGGTGCGCGGCAGACCCAAGCCCGTTTCGCTTTTCCATTACGAAGCGGACGTGCGCCCTTCCGTCATGGCCTATCCGGAATATGTGGACCTGGGGGATTGGAAGCGGGGTGAAGACCGGACGGTCCTGCTTGTCGATTCCACCGGCACCGGATTCTCCATCGAGGGAGCCTCTTCGGTGCGGGGGACGGTGGAGGTACGGTGGACCAAGGTCGGATTGCTTCGCGTTGCCGATCGCTGGACGGTGGTCACGGGCAAGGCCGCCGTGCAAGGATGGCAGATCTCGGTCCACGCACGCCCAGGACTGGTGCAGGCGCGCCGCAGCCTAAGTGATGAAGTCCAGCTCGACCTTCGCCATCCGGTCCAGAAGACCGTCCGTTTCCGCGTCGTGGGGTTTGCGCCATGAGAACAGCGTTTCTGCGCATCGTCGCCATCCTCGCCGCAGGTTTGGCGCTGGCCTTGGGAACCAACGCCTTGCGTGGTGATGGAATCCCCCTGGTCCGTCCCACCGCCGAAGAGCTGATGCGCCGGGAGGGAGTCACTCCCGTGCACCTCGATACCGCGAAGATCCTGCAGACCCTTCCCGGAGTCCTGTTCCTCGATGCCAGGCCAGCCAACGCCTTCCGTCGAGGACGGATCCCTGGGGCCGTGAATTTTCCCGACATGGAATTCGCAGACAGGATCGCCTCGTTCCGTGACACGGTGCCCTTCGATCGATCGCTGGTCGTCTATTGCGACGGCATCGAGTGCCGGGCATCCGAAGCGCTGGCCAAGGATCTCGCGGGGGCGGGGTACCGCTACATCCACCTTTTCTTCGGTGGATGGATCGAATGGCGCGACGCCGGACTGGAGATCGAGAAATGAACGCGATCGTCAGGTCATCCCTCACCCTCGCCCTGCGGTTGTTCCTTGGGGGGCTCTTTCTCTACGCGGCCTGGGACAAGATCCTTCATCCCGCGGCCTTTTCGGAGACGGTGATGAACTACAAGCTGCTTCCGCGGCAGTTGGTCCATCTCTTCGCCCTTTGGCTTCCCTGGCTGGAACTGGTGGTGGCGATCCTGATCCTGATGGGGGTCTGGGCGCGAGCGTCCGCGGTTCTGATGTCGGCCATGATGGGAATGTTCCTCGTGGCGATCCTCCAGGCCGTGTTGCGCGGCATCGACACGCACTGCGGCTGTTTCACGCAGGGTGGACAAGCGACGGACCCCGTCTCGTTCCTGACCATCCTGCGTGACGTCTTTTTCCTGTCCGCCACGCTCGCTTCGGCCTGGATCGAGCGGGATATCCCCACATGGAAGCTGTTTTCGACCGGTTCCCAGCCGCGTTGAAGCCCCATATCGCGAAAAAATGGCCCCAACGGATGAAAACCTCGGTGTTGCACCTTGACCATCCGTGCAGGGGCTTTTAAATTTCGCGACCTACCTGTTTCAGAGGTTCGAAAGAGAAGGTTGTCATGAGTACCGTCACGCTTCCCGAAAAGGACATCCAGCGCAAGTGGCTAGTGGTCGACGCCAAGGACATCGTCCTCGGCCGACTTGCCTCGCGGGTTGCCCATATCCTTAAGGGCAAGCACAAGCCCGCCTACGACACTCACCACGACATGGGTGATCACGTTATCGTGATCAACGCCAATCTGGCCAAGCTGACGGGCGACAAGTTCACCACCAAGACCTATTTCCGTCACTCCACCTACATGGGTGGCGGCAAGGAGATCACCTACCAGCACCTGCTGGCCAAGGACCCGGAGAAGCCCATTCGCAAGGCTGTCTGGGGAATGCTTCCCAAGAACACTCTGGGCCGTCGCATGCTGCTGAAGCTGCATGTCTACGGTGGTGCCGAGCACCCCCATACCGCCCAGAAGCCCGAATCCATCGATATCACCAAGGTCTGAGCATGAGCAACGCCACCGCACCTCGTTCCACCGGTCGCCGCAAAGAAAGCGTCGCCCGCGTTCTGCTGGTCCCGGGCACCGGCAAGCGTACCGTCAACGGTAAGAGCTTCGCCGACTATTTCCCGACCCCCACGCTGCTGATGCTCATCGATCAGCCTCTGGTCTTGGTCGAGCAGGCCGAAAAGTGGGACGTGGTCGCCACGGCTTGCGGCGGCGGCCTCTCCGGCCAGGCCGGCGCCATCCGCTTGGGCATCGCTCGTCAGCTCGACAAATTCGATCGCGAACAGTTCCACACGCCGTTGCGTCGCTCGGGTTGCTTGACCCGTGACGCTCGTGCTGTGGAGCGCAAGAAGTACGGTCGCCGCGGCGCTCGCGCCCGGTTCCAGTTCTCCAAGCGCTGATCCAGACTTTCCCCATCGGCATTTTCGCCGGTGGGGAAACCACGCACGCGCCTGGAGGTCGTTGGGGGGTGGTCCGAAAGGATCTCCCAGGGCCGAGGAAGGGCGCGGACGTTCAACCCGAACCCACCAAGGAACTCATGTCCCAGATCCCCACCCTCCAGGAAATGCTCGAAGCCGGCGTCCACTTCGGTCACCAGACCCGTCGTTGGAACCCTCGCATGAAGCCGTACATCCTCACGGCTCGCAGCGGCATCTACGTGATCGACCTCGAGAAGACCCTCGAGTGCCTTCAGCGCGCTGTTTCCAAGGTTCTGCAGGTCCGCGCCACCGGCGCCAGCGTCCTGTTCGTCGGCACCAAGCCCACCATCGCCGGCGCGGTCCGTGAAGAAGCCGCTCGTTCGGGACAGCCTTGGGTCACCACCCGCTGGCTCGGCGGCATGCTCACCAACTACCAGACCATCCGCAAGTCCATCAAGAGCCTCGAAGACATCGAGCGCATGGAAAACGACGGTGTCCTGGCCGACCTCACCAAGAAGGAAGCCAACGATCTTCTCATCGAGAAGGATCGCTTGGTCGACGTCTTCGGCGGCATCCGCAACATGCGGACCCTCCCTGGACTCGTGTTCGTGGCCGACGCCAAGACCGAGCAGATCGCTCTGGCCGAAGCTCGCCGCCTGAACATCCCCACCGTCGCCATCGTCGACACCAACACCGACCCCAACATGGTCGACTTCCCGATCCCGGCCAACGATGACGCCATCAAGGCTGTCAAGCTGATCGCCGGAACCATCGCCAACGCGGTGATTTCTGGTTCGGGCTCGTCCGCTCCGGCCCCGGTCGCCGCGCCGGTTGCTCCGGTCGCCGCTGCCGCTCCTGCCGCCGTGGTCGCCGAAGAGGTGGTCGCGTGACCGCCATCACCGCCTCCGCAGTCAAGGAACTCCGCGACAAGACCGGCGTCTCGATGATGGCCTGCAAGAAGGCCCTCGAAGAAGTCGGCGGCGATCTCAACGCTGCCGTCGAGCTGTTGCGCAAGCGCGGCGAAGCCGTGGCGCAGAAGCGCGCAGGCCATGCCGCCACCGAAGGCAAGATCTTCGCCGGACGCCAGGGTGACGTCGTCGCCTTGGTCGAAGTCTCGGCCGAGACCGACTTCACCGCTCGCAACGACGACTTCTCCGGTTTCGGCAAAGCTATCCTGGACACCGTCCTCTCGGCCCAGCCGGCCGACATGGAGGCTCTCCAGGCTGCCAGCTCCGAAGCCCTCAAGGGTGCCACGGTCGCGCAGGCCACCGCGGACATCGTTGGAAAGATCGGCGAGAACATCTCGGTCCGCCGCTTCAAGCTCATCAAGGTCCAGGACGGCTCGACGGTCGAGCACTACATCCATGGGCCCGGCAAGCTCGGCGTGGTCGTGACTCTTTCGCACGCCGGCGCCTCCTCTTCCGAGGCGATCGTCGGTCTGGCCAAGGATCTGTGCATGCAGGTCGCCGCCGCGATGCCCGTCGCCGTGAACTCTTCCGAGATCTCGGAAGACGTCCTGGCCAAGGAGCGCGAGATCTACAAGGACCAGGCCATGAACGAGGGCATCGCCGAGGCGAAGCTTCCGATGGTGGTCGAAGGCCGCGTCAAGAAGTTCCTGAAGGAAGCCGCTCTGGTCGAGCAGTTGTTCGTCAAGGACAACAAGCAGACCATCGCCAAGGTGGTCGAGGCCGTCGGCAAGCAGGCTGGAGCTTCTTCCCTCAAGGTCGAAGCGTTTGTCCGCTGGCAGTTGGGCGAAGTGCTGTGAGCGCCGCGCCCGGCACGGGAGTGCGGTTCTCTCGCATCCTCCTGAAATTGTCGGGCGAAGCCCTGGCCGCCGGCCAGGGTTTCGGCATCGACGCCGCGCTGGTGAAGCGTGTTGCCCAGGAGATCGCCCAGATCCACTCCCTCGGAGTCCAGGTCGGGGTGGTCGTCGGTGGCGGCAACATCATCCGCGGCGGAGTTGCCTCGGGACAAGGAATCGATCGCGTCGCGGGCGACCACATGGGTATGCTCGCGACGATGATCAACTGTCTGGCTCTGCAGGATGCCATCGAGAAGGCCGGCGTGCAGTCGCGCGTCACCACCGCCATCCGCATGGATTCCATCGCCGAGCCGTTCATTCGCCGCCGCGCCATCCGCCACCTCGAAAAGGGGCGTGTGGTGCTTTTTGCCGCGGGTACCGGGAATCCGTATTTCACCACGGACTCCGCTTCGGCCCTGCGCGCCATCGAGATCCACGCCGACGTCCTGCTCAAGGCGACCAAGGTCGATGGCATCTACGATGCCGATCCCGCGAAGGTTCCCACGGCCAAACGCTACGAAGCCGTGAGCTACCGCGAAGTCCTCGATCGCGAACTCAAGGTGATGGACACAGCCGCCTTCGCGCTTTGTCGCGAGAACTCCATGCCCATCCTCGTGTTCGATCTCTTCGAGGAAGGCAACCTCCTCAAGGCTGTCATGGGTGAGCACATCGGAACCGTGGTCAATTCCCGAGGGGAGCTCTGAGATGTCGTCCTCCGCCGAAGAACGGATGAAGAAGGCCATCGACAACCTGAGCCGCGAGTTCGCCAAGGTGCGCACCGGCCAGGCGAATCCGGCCATGCTGGACGCCGTTTTGGTGGACTACTACGGAACCCCCACACCCATCCACCAGGTCGCCGCGATCACGGTCCCGGATTCCCGGACCTTGGGTGTTTCTCCCTGGGAGAAGAACATGGTCGGCCCGGTAGATCGCGCCATCCGGGCCAGCGGTCTGGGGTTGAATCCGTCCACCGAAGGCTCCATGATCCGCATCGTCTTGCCCCCTCTCACCGAAGAGCGGCGCAAGGATCTGGCGAAGGTCTGCAAAGGACTGGCCGAAGACGCCCGTGTGGCCATCCGCAACATCCGTCGCGACGAGAACGACACGATCAAGAAGCAGGTCAAGGACGAAAGCCTCTCGCAGGACCAGGAAAAGAAACTCCTGGAAGCCATGCAGAAGCTGACCGACCGTTACATCGTGGAAGTCGACAAGACGTTCGCGGTCAAGGAAAAGGAGATCCTGACGGTCTGAAGATCCGTCGGGCACTTCCTTGACGACCAACGTCCCCAGACACATCGCCATCACGATGGACGGCAACGGGCGCTGGGCCAAATCCCGTGGATGGGATCGCACGGCCGGACACCGCGCCGGTACCGACGTCGCACGCGAGATCGTCCGCCACTGCGGACGGGTCGGGGTGCAGCACCTCACGTTGTACACGTTCTCCAGCGAGAACTGGAGCCGTCCGCCGCTCGAGGTTCGGGCCTTGATGTCCCTCCTGGTGGAGATGGTCCATCGCGAGGTCGAAGACCTCAACCGCAACAATGTCCGGTTGCGCACGCTCGGCGACCTGGAACGCCTGCCCGAGCGCACGCGCGAAGTCCTCGAAGCGGGGATGGAGAAGACGGCCGGCAACACGGGGCTGCAGTTGCATCTGGCGTTGTCGTACGGTGGACGACCGGAAATTGTCGAAGCCGCGCGTCGGCTGGCCCGCGGCGTACGTGCAGGCCGGTATTCCCCCGAAGAAATCGACGAAGCGCTTTTTGCGCGTCACCTGTATTCCCCGGACGTACCGGATCCCGATCTCCTGGTGCGCACCGGAGGCGATCACCGCATCTCGAACTTCCTGCTGTGGCAGGTGGCCTACGCGGAGCTCTGGTTCACCGACACTCTCTGGCCCGACTTCGGCCCCCAGGAGCTGGACCGCGCGATCGAATCGTTCAGCTCCCGCGATCGTCGCTTCGGGCGCGTAAAGGAGTCCTGAAGATGCCGATGTCCAACGGCCTGCAGCGGACGCTCTTCGCGATCGTCGCCGGGCCGATTTTCATCGCGCTCCTGTGGGCTGGCGGGTATTGGCGTGCAGGCCTGCTGTCGCTTCTTCTTGGCGCGTCCGTGTGGGAATACGCGCGCATCCTGCGGATCAAGTACCCCGATGTCGGGCGGCTTCCCGAAACGTGGCTTCCCGTGTTGGCGTTCACACTGGTCTGGATCTCGCCCTGGGGGCCAGGGGCCGCTCTGGGGCGTTTTCGCGACCTGGTTTGGGGCCTGGCCATCCTCGTGTTGTTGGTGACGGCATTTCGCCGTCTGCACCGCGAATCCGTCTTTCCGTGGGTGGCCTTCGTCGGCGCTGGTTTGGCCTACATCGTGGGGTGGGGGAGTTCATTCCTGGCCCTTTCCGACGGACCTCGCGGATGGACCTCCTTGGCTCCTGCCATGATGGCTTTCGGTGCGTGCTGGACCGGCGACACCTTCGCCTACCTCGCGGGACGCGCCTTCGGGCGCCACAAGCTGTGTCCCGAACTTTCGCCCGCCAAGACCATCGAAGGCGCGGTGGCGGGAGTGATCGCCCCTGCGGTGTTCGGTGCCTTCTGGGGTGCGGGGTTCCTGGGGCTGTCGTTTGTCGCGGGTGCCCTTCTGGGCGCGCTCTTGGGCGTGGCAGGCATCGTGGGCGATCTCGCCGAAAGCGTCTTCAAGCGCTGGGGCGGAGTCAAGGACAGTTCCCGCCTCTTGCCGGGGCACGGCGGCGTGCTCGATCGGTTCGATTCCGCATTCCTTGCCGCGCCGCTGCTCCAGTTCGCCCTGGTTGCGCTCGGATCGCCATGATCGTGGCCACCGACGGACGGCTCACGGCGACGAGCCTTTCGAAGATCAACCTCGTACTGGGGATCGAAGGCCTGCTACCCGATGGGCGGCACGAATTGGCCACCTGGTTTCAGGCGATCGACTACGGCGACGGGATCGAAGTCGAACCCAGCGACGACCTGGTCCTGCTCTGCGACCTCCCCGACTTGTGCCCCATGGAAGAAAACCTCGCCTGGCGCGCTGCGAAGGCGCTGCAGGCGACCGCAGGGGTGCGGAAGGGCGCGCTCATCCGCTTGTCCAAACAGGTGCCCCACGGTGCCGGTCTTGGCGGCGGGTCGGGAGATGCCGCGATGGTCCTGCGCCTGTGCGACCGCCTGTGGGGGCTCGGTTCCACTCTCGAGACGCTCGAAGACGTCGGACGTTCCCTGGGCGCCGACGTGCCCTTCCTGGTCCGCGGCGGCGCCGCATGGGCGGGAGGAGCCGGGGACGTCCTGGAGGATGCTCCGGGTTTGCATCCCGACGTCGAGATTCTTGTCGCGACCCCCGGGGTGGCCGTGAATACGGGGTGGGCCTACCGCACTTGGGACGAGTTCCATCTCGCGGGATTGCCGGAACGCGCGCCAAGAACTACTTTGCCGAGCCTGCGTTCGCGTGCCTTCTTCCGCTCGGAAGATCTGCGCGGACTCCTGTTCAATGACTTCGAGGGAGTGGTCCTGGACCATTTCCCCGAGATCGCCAGGGTCCGCGAAGAAATGGGGTGCGCGGGAGCTGCGGCATCCCTGCTTTCCGGCAGCGGATCCAGTGTTTTCGGACTCTTCGAGGGGCGGACGGCCCCCGGTGCCATCCTGAGGGAGTGGGAGCGAAGAGGGATCCGGTGGCGCTGGTGCCGTCCGGCGGAGGGTTTGCCCCAAACTTGAGTCACTGGGGTGTCGTCTAACGGCAAGACAGCGGTTTTTGGTGCCGCGAATGTTGGTTCGATTCCAGCCGCCCCAATCGAGACAGATTCCGTCCAATACCAGGAGAGAAAACAATGAGCGTGACCCTTTCCATCGAAGCTCGCAGCACGAGCACCAAGGCCCAGATCAAGGCGCTCCGCGCTTCGGGCAAGATCCCCGCGGTCGTCTACGGCAAGTCCGTGGCCCCCGAGAGCGTCATGCTCTCGGCCGACGAGTTCCGCCGTTTCATCGTTGACGGCAATCGCAACCGCCTCGTCTCGCTGAAGCTGCCCTCCGGCGCCACGGTGGACGCGTTCATCAAGGAAATCACCCGCGAGAAGATCCGTCGCGACGTGACCCACATCGACTTCCAGGTCGTGGCCGCGGGCGACACCATCGTCTACCGTCTGCCCGTGACCTGCGTCGGCGTGCCCGTCGGCGTGAAGATCGGCGGCGGCAACCTGAACATCATCAAGAAGGACATCAAGGTCCGGGTCAAGCCCGAGCACCTCCGGGACTCCGTCGAACTCGACGTCTCCGAAGTGGAGAAGGGCGGAGCCGCCCTCGTCAGCTCGATCAAGATCGAGAACGCCGTGGTGCTGACCCCGGTCCGCCAGGCCGTCGCCACCGTTTCCTGACATGAAGTTGCTGGTGGGTCTGGGGAATCCCGGCGAGCGCTACGCTCGCACCCGCCACAACATCGGCTTTCTGGCCTTGGACGCCTTGGCATCGCGCCGGGGCGTCCTTTTTGCGTCCGATCGCGGGGAGTCGGTCTCCGCTCGGATGCGGATCGGCGCGCACGAATTCCTGGCCGTGAAACCACAGACGTTCATGAATCTCTCCGGGAAATCCGTGCAGGCGCACATGACCTTCCACAAAATCCGTCCGGAAGACGTCTTCGTGGTCGTCGACGACGTGACTCTGGATGTGGGGAGGTTCCGGGTCCGGGCCGATGGATCGCACGGAGGCCACAACGGCCTGCGCGACATCGAATCCCGCATCGGGAAGGTCTACAACCGGCTACGGATCGGGGTGGGCGCACGGCCTCCGGAGTGGGATCTGGCCGACTGGGTCCTGTCCCGATTCGCTCCCGAAGAAATTTCTTACCTGGAAAAACGGATGGAGGCATTGGACAATTGCCTGCAGACATGGATCGACCAGGGAATATCCGCTGCCGCCTCGCTTTACAACGGCCCGATCCCCTCCTAGTTTCCGAGGTGCGATGATGATGCATTTCGCCGCCATCCTGGCTGGCACCGCAGTTTCAGCCCCCGACTACTCGGTGTTCCAGAGGATCATGAGGGTGGACGAGGCGTCGCCTGCTGCCGTCGTGGGCTTGGGCGTGGCCGTGCTGCTGCTGCTGCTGGTCGTGGTCGCCCTGGAGCTGTGGCGCCAGCGTCGCGAATTGCGCGAGCGGGTCGAGCAGCAGTGGCGGGTTTTCGAAGGGCTGGCCTCAAGCAGGGGGCTGGACGAGACCGACATCGCGTTCCTGCGCGAGATCCACCAGGGAATGGACTCCCTCCATTCGCCGGACGTCCTGATCCGCATCCCCGCGGTCTACGATCGCGCCCTGGAAACCTGGCTTTCTGGACGGAATCTGTCCACCGAGGACTGGGGGCGCCTGGAGCGGATCCGTCGCCTCCTGGGGTTCAAGGGGTTGACCGGCGAGACGAGCCTGTCGCACACCCGCCAGATGACCGATGGCCAGGTGGTGCGCCTCGCCCCCGAGGGAGGGGACGAATGGTTCTCCGCCAGGGTCATCCTCAACCATGAAGACCGCATGGAGGTGCTGCCCGACGCGCCGGTGCGCTGGAGCACGGGAAGCGAGGTCCGGATGGCCTTCAGCAGGCAGGGAGACGGGGAATACAAGGCCCATGTGGGACTGATCCGCCGGGACCCCCAATCCGGAACTTTGGTCTTCGGGCATTCCTCGAAGCTCTCTCGGCAGCAGTTGCGCATGTGGGTGCGCGTCCCCGTCTACCTCGAAGGCGAAATGCGTGACCTGGTGGGGCCGGATGGCAGAGAGTTGGAACAGCGCGACTTCTCCGTCCACCTGCTCGATCTTTCCGGGGGCGGCACCATGGCGGCAATCCCCGTCGAGCTCCCGGTGGAATGCCGCGGAGTCCTCGATTTCCGCATCGGTGACACCATGGTCGAAGGGGTCCGATTCATCCTGCTGCGCAACGGGCGTCCCACCAAGGATGGAGGCCATACCTGCCACCTTTGTTGGGATGGCATCGAAATTCCCGCCCAAGAACGCATCATGCGATTCGTCTTCGAACGACAACGCATGGGAGGCACGAGCCGCTGATGTCACCATCAAACCCCGCTAAATCTCCGTAAGTTAAGGCCTGACTTGGAATTACAGCGATTTCCGCTTGACTGGAATCGTTGCAGTGCCTAAACTAGGGGGAGCCTGTCCTCCGTGAAGGGATCAGCTTGAACGCATTGAACAAATCCTTTGGAACATTCCTCGGTCGTCTGAGGGGTGAAAGTTCCACGGTCGGCCTCGACATCGGCAATCACTCCGTGAAGCTGGTGAAGATGCTGCATCGCCGTGGTGCGCCCACCCTGGTGGCCGCTGGTATCCACGAACTGAAGCCCGAGACCATCGTCGGTGGCGAGATCAAGAACAAAGACGCCTTGATCGAAGCCATCACGACCCTCGTGCATCGGACCGACTCCGGAATCAAGGACGTCGTGATGTCCTTGTCGTGGAGCTACGGTGTCCTCGGAGACCGCATCCACCTGAAGTCCCAGAAGGGGACTGCCGACGAAGAAACGATCTTCTTCGAGGCTGGACAACGTCCGCCGTTCGATGTCGAGAACATCACTCTGGATTACAAGGTCCTTCGCCGCAACGTCGAGTCTTCCGACATGGAAGTCCTGCTGGTGGCCGCCAAGAACCAGGTGATGCAGACCTACATCGACGCCGTTCTCGAGGCCGGACTCCGTCCCATCGTCATCGACGTCGACGCCTTCGCCTTCGCCAACGCCTACAACTACACCGTGGGCAGCTCCGACCCCGACGAAGTGGTCGCGCTCATCAACATCGGTGACAACCTCACGAACATTTCCTTCCTGAAGGGCGGCGTGTACCACAGTACGCGTGACGTCAGCACGGCGGGCGACTACTTCGTGAAGTACCTCATGCGCCAGTTCAAGATCAATCGCGAACAGGCCACCGCCCTCTTGAAGGGCAAGGATGCCGAGAAATACGATCCTGCGCAGATCGCCCGTGCGATCGAGTTCAGTTGCGAGGAGCTGTCCCTCGGGATCGATCTGGCATTCCAGTATTTCCAGAGCTCCGAAAAGAACGCCAAGGTGCAGAAGATCGTGCTCTGCGGTGGTGGGGCTTGCATTCCGAACGTGCCCGAATTCCTTGGCCGTCGCCACGATGCGCAGGTTCTCGTCCTCAATCCGCTGGCGTCCATCGCCAAGGATGAAGAACAATTCCCTTCTCCGATTCCCGACACCGTGAGCACATTGCTCACCGTCGCCGTCGGCATGGCTTTGAGGAAGGTCTGAGATGACCACGACACTCATCGAAGTCAACCTGCTCCCGATCGAATACCGCGTGGTCCGCAAGGACTACTCGTACCTCGCGGATCGGCGCGTGGTTTGGAGCACCTTGGCGCTGATCGTCGGGCTCGTGCTTGGCTGGATGCACTTCATGACCCTGGTGGCCACGAAGACCGCCAAGGAATCGAACATCGCCAGCCTCCAGGACGAGATCAAGGATTACGACACGGTCAAAACCCAGATCGAGAAGTACCAGGAGCTCAAGACCCAGCAGGAAGCCAAGAACCAGTCCTTGCGCTCCATTTCGGTTTCCAAGAAGCGTTGGGTCCGCATCCTGGAAGACATCAACGCGAGCCTGCCGCCCCACACTTGGCTGGTCTCCGTGAAGGAAGATGCCGGAAAGACCGACGAGATCGTGCTGGTGGCTCGAACCTACGTCTTCCAGGAAGTCGCGGGGTTCATGTTGCAGATCGAGCGGCGCCCCTTCTTCGACGTTCCCACTCTGGAAGGCATCGAACAGAGCAAGACCGGCGAATCGGGTACGGCCTTCGCCTTCACGCTCCACTGCCCTTTGTCGCCCGACATCCACTCCGATGCGGCCGGCTCCACCAAGACGGGAGGGGATCATGGCAATGAACCTTGATCTCAAGGACAAGCTCAACCAGTGGCTCGTCCTGATCATCCTGATGATTGCCGGAGGCGGATACGCCTACTGGACGTACGTGTGGGAGCCGCGGCGCATCGAGATCGAATCCCTGACGGCTCAGGAAGTCGAGCTTTCCAACGAACTCACCCTGGTCAAGTCACAGATGCAGCGTCTTGCGCAATTGCGCGAGGAATTGCGTCAGGCCGAGGCCGACTTCGCGAAGTTGCAGGACATGTTCCCCGATGTCGAGAAGATTCCCACCCGCCTCCAGGATCTCCTCACCGTAACACGGCGGTCGGGTACGATCACGACAAAATTCGTCCCGTTGCCTTCGGCGGCCAAGCAGTACTACACGGAGAACATCTACCGCATCTCGGTGCGGGGGTCGTATCACGCCATCGGGGAAATGTTCGCTGAAATCGCGAACTTCAAGTATCCGACCTCCATCAACAAGATGGCGATCGACGTGGCCCCTGACCTGAAGTCCCAGCTCGAACTTGCCGACAAACACGGCACGATCGCCACGACAGTGGCCACCGAGTTCGAGTTCACCACCTACACATCGAGGAAGTGATGCTCAGCCGACTCCTAGCAGGCGTGGCTCTGGTTGCCTCCTTCGCGAGGGCTGGAGATGTCTCCGTCGTCGCGTTGTCCGGTGGCGAGAACGGAACGCGCATTCGGTTCACCCTGGGCGAGGAGCACCTCTCCCGCGTGGTCCCCACCCCCTCCGGGCTTCGTATCGACGTCCTTGGTTCCACCAGCTCCCTGAAGGGGATTCATCCCCTCGATGGGAACCCCCTGTTCCAGGAAGTTCGTTGCACCCCCATCCAGACCGCCCAGGAGCGGATGGTTCGCTTCGAATTCCTTGCCCGCCCTGGCGCGGTCATCCCGAAGGTGCTTTTCCGGGAGTGGAACGGGAGAGACATCGATTTCATCCTGGATCGCAAGCCCGTTGCCGCTCCCTTCCTGGCCACATGGGTGGCCCAGGCACCGGCCCAAGTCACCATGCTTGCGTCCCTGGAAACGTCGGCGAACCTGATTTCGGCCAGGGCTTCGGCTCAGGGCGATCTGGAAACGGTCCACTTGGTCTTCACCGAAGCTCCGCCCAAGGCATCCCTTGGCGGCGGCGGTGGCAAGTACGAAATCTCGCTGGGCAAGGCGAAGGTCTCGGCCAAGCTTGGAGGATTCGGCAACGGCCTGCTGGTCAAGTCGATGGCCTCGACCAAGAAGGCCGGCGAAACCGTCCTGTCCATGGTCCTGACCGATCCGGCTCGTTCGGTGGTTCTCTCCCGCTCCGGCAATGTCATCCAGGTGAGGATCGTTCGGCCGTCTCCGGTCGAAGGCGTTCTGGTATGGGACTCCAAGTCTGGCAAGACCGCACAACTGGTTCGCTCCGATCTGCCCGAGGACGAAGTCGCCTCCATCGGGTCCGCTTCGAAGGGCAAACCCACCGGCGGGGCCGTGTTCTCGCCCGAGGGCAGCCAAGCGGCCTTCAATGCCCAGAGCGATGCCTCCAATGTGGGGGTGGGCGCTTCGGGAAATGTCGGGGAGGCCGAGCGACTCGAGGCCGAACGACGGAAATCTCGTGAATTCGCGCAGGAGCAGGAACGCAAAGCCGGTGCCGACCAGGCGGTTGTCGATGCCAAGAACCGGGTGATCTACAACACCTTCGGCATCCGCGATCCCTTCATCCCTCTGCAGCCCGACGACATCGAAGGGGGATTGAACATCGACCAGATGAAGGTTGTCGGCATCATCTATTCCGCGACGCGCCCCATGGCCGTCCTGGAGCACGTGAACCAGTCCGGATTGTCCGTCGCCTTGCGCGAAGGGGACGCCATCCAGAATGGACGTGTTCTCCGGATCCTTCGTGACCAGGTTGTCTTTGTCCTAGAAGAATTCGGCGTCACGCGCCAATTCACCCTCAAGTTGCAGGTGCCCAAAGGAGAGAAGTCATGAGGTTCTTCCCGCGCATGTCCGTCCTCGCTGGACTGGTCCTGGCGCTGGCTCCCTTCGCGGCGTCCGCCGAGGGGCCGGCTCCCGTGGTCCGCACCGCCAAACAGCCCACCATTCCGGTCCTGGAGTTCACCAATACCGATGTCCGATCGGTATTCCGTCTGCTGTCGGAATACGCGGCTGTCGATATTGTCGTCGACCCCACCGTTTCCGGAAGCGTGAATGCCGTCGTGACCAACAAGTCCTGGCAGGACGTGGTCCGCATCGTTTCGAAGATGCTCGATCTGACGGTCACCAACGAGATGGGCTACCTCTACGTCCAGAAGACGGAAGCCTACCAGAAGCGTCTGGAAGATCGTTCGAAGGCCAACGCGTCGGCGGATGCCTCCGCCTCGCTTGAGCGCAAGATCATCCGCGTCTCCAACGCCAAGGCTGGAGACATGAGTGCGGCCGTCAAGGACCTGCTTTCCGATCGTGGCAAGATCACGGTCGTTCAACGCAACAATTCCTTGATCATCCTCGACTCTCCCGAACGCATCGCGGCCATCGAGAAGGTGCTCCAGCAACTCGATCTCGAGACCCACCAGGTCATGATCGAGGCGAAGCTGGTCCAGGTGGACCACAACGCTGTCGAAGAGATGGGCGTGAACTGGCAGGTGCAATCCGGTGCTGGCATGGGTTGGAACACCAATCCCAGCGGTCTGGGGACCACCAACCTGACCGGAGCCCCCTTCAAAGGCGGCCAGGTGATCAACAACACACCAGCCTCCGCTGCAGCCCAGAGTGTTTCCTTCGGATTGCTCAACGGCAACCTCGGCGTCGTGATCAGCCACCTGCTGTCCACGAACAAGGGTGAAGTGTTGGCCAGCCCGCAGATTACCACTTTGGACAACAAGGAAGCCCGCATCTTCATGGGTGACCAAGTCCCGGTGCTCTCCAAGGACGTGTCGGGAAATACCATCACCACCTACGTCGAAGCCGGTACCGAGCTGATCGTGACCCCGCTCATCACGGCGCCTGACCGCGTGTTGCTGACGTTGAAGCCCACGAAGAACAACTACTCCTTCGATGCGAACGCCGGTGTGATCATCAAGAAGCAGGAAGCCCTCACGAACGTGGTCGTCTCCGACGGCGAAACCGTGGTCATCGGCGGATTGGTCTCCAAGGAAGACATCGACGCCGAGTCTGGTGTCCCCTTGCTGAAGGACATTCCTTTCCTTGGCGCTCTCTTCCGTTACACCCGCAAGGAAACCAAGAAGAAGGACCTGGTCATCTTCGTGACTCCTCGCATCGTTCGTCGGGAATTGGCGTTGCCCACCGATCCGCTCGCCGCGGCCAAGCGCAAGAGCGACCTCGATGCGGCAGCTACGGCTCCGTCCATCGATTACGGAGCACCCGCGGTGGCCCCTGCACCGGCTCCCGAGCCCGAGGATCCGCCGGCCGAGGTGGCGCCCGCCCCTTAAGTTCCTTGAGGCGTTGTCTCCGGACTTCCGGAGACCTCAAATACCTAGTGCCGAGGGCTTCCGGAATCCGGGAGCCCTTTTTTCATGGGGATCCTCGCCGAACCATTGTCCGCCCGCAGTTTCTGCTCGGAGACACCCCGAAGGTCAGTTGTCGCTGGCTTGTGGCAAGCGTTTCCGGTAGACGTCCTGGATCACAAGGCCGGATAGGGCCATCCCGAAGGCTGCCGTCACGGGCATCGCCGAGCCATTGATGACCAGCTTGGATTCGCACCAGTCGCGGTGGTCCGGGTCTTCGTGGCGGCAGAAACAATGATGGGTGCCGCAGGCGACGGAGGTGGACTCGACGGGAGGCATGGGACGCTCCTCGGAGTACACGCAGGTGACCTGGCCCTGGAAACCTCTCCGACGCAGTCCTTTGCGCAGGATCTTCGCGAAGGGATCCATCCGTGCATCCCACAGGCTGGACGTGCGGATTTGCGTCACGTCCAGCCGGTTGGCGGCGCCCATGGAGCTGAATACCGGAGTGCCGACCTCCCACGCGTGTTCGATGAGTTCCATCTTGGGTGTGTAGCTGTCGATCGCGTCGATCACGTAGTCGTAGGCGTGGAAGTCGAACCGGTCGCGGACGGCACCCTCGTAGACCTCCTGGCGCGTCTCGATCCGGACTCTCGGGTGGATCGAGACGAGACGGTCGCGAAGCTCCTCGACCTTGGACTTGCCCACGTTGGCGGTGGTGGCCTGGAGCTGCCGGTTGATGTTGGTGACGCAGACCGTGTCGTTGTCAACGAGAGTCAAATGACCGATTCCGGAGCGCACCAAAGCTTCGGCACACCAGCCCCCGACGCCCCCGACACCGACGACGATCACGCGAAGGTCGTGGAGTCGACGCACACTCGACTCTCCGACCAGCAACTGAAGACGCTGGAATGCTGGGTTGACCGCCATGGAGGGGGGCAAGGTACAAAGCATGACGTCGGGGCAAAAGGCCGTAGCTGGAAACGTCTCGGGATTGTCTAGATTCCTCGGTTCTGATTCTGGTGGAAGGCGTGGTGCGTCCCAGCCACCGGACGAAGGGGGACTCCCTTGATTCGTCAATTGCCCGAAGGGGTGCGACGCACCCAGTTGCCCAATGGCACGGTCGTCCTCTCCGAGGCCATGATGGGGCAGCGGTCCGCCTCGGTGGGCTTGTGGCTCGGACTCGGATCCGGGCACGATCCGGTCGGAAAGTCAGGTCTTGCGCACCTCTACGAACACATGGTGTTCAAGGGGACCGAATCGCGCTCCGCGGCTCGGGTATCCCGCGAACTGGAAGAGGTGGGGGGGCATCTCAACGCGTTCACCTCCCGTGAGCAAACGTGCTTCTACGCCAAGGTGCTCGATCGGGACTTGGTGCGTGCCGTCGATCTGCTCTCGGACCTGGTGACGGGGGCGCGGTTGTCGGCTCCCGACCTGGTCAAGGAGCGCCATGTCGTGCTCGAGGAGATCCGCAGTTGCGATGATGATCCCGAGGAGCTCGTGGGCGACTTGTTCGCCCAGGCGTTATGGGCGCGTCAACCTCTGGGCGAGCCGATCGCGGGGTCGGTCGAATCCGTGACTCCGTTGCAGGTCGCCGATCTGCGTGCCCATCAGGAGCGCTCCCTCTCCTCCGAGATTCCCTTGGTCGTATGTGCTTCGGGCGCGGTCGACCACGAGCAATTGGTGCTGGCCGCAGCCCGGGGTCTGGAAGCCAAACAGGCAGGCGCTCCCGCCGTTCAGAAGCCGTTTCGTCCGGGAAAACGCCAGGAAACCAGTCGGATCGTCTCACGAGATGTGTCGCAGGTCAACCTCATCATGGCCCGCCGGTCCTTGTCGTCCCACCATCCCTTGCGCCATGCGTTGGGGCTGGTCAATCTTGTATTTGGTGGGGGAATGGCCAGTCGCTTGAATCAGCAACTGCGCGAAAAACGGGGACTGGCCTACAGCATCTACTCGTTCTCCGATTTCCTGCTGGGTACAGGAGCCTTGGGAGTGTCCCTGGGTACCGAACCCGCGCAAGCCACCATCGCTGTCGAGCTCGTGGCCAAGGAGATCCGCAAACTGCGCGAGAAGGGACTGAGCCGCAAGGATCTGCGGTTTGCCAAGGATTATGCCGCCGGCTCGGCCGTATTGGCTCTCGAAAGCCCCTCGGCCCGGATGCAGCATCTGGGGAAGTGCCAGTTGCTGTACGGTCGTCCGCTTGGACTGGAAGAATTGCTCGAAACGATCGAAACGGTGACTGTGGACGAGATCGCTCAAGTCATCGAGGCGGAGTTTCCTGAATTGGAAACTTGTCATGGATGGAGCGTTTCTGCGGTTGTGCCGGAAGGTTTCGAGCAGCCACTTCTGGCCTGATCTGCAATCGGGGATTGTCTGTTCTCTGCTGGGAACCGGGTTTTCTCGATTGCCGGGAAATCAGATGCAGCCGGGAAGAATTCGAGCTAATCTCAATCCGTAGTGTTCATCACCCGAAGTGCAGTCATCCGTTGGGGCCTTTCCCTGCGGTGGGGCGATGTGAGGTATCCCATGTTCCGGTCCGTTCGATACTCCCTCCTCATTCTCCTGATGGCGCTTGTCGGCTCGGTCGAGGCGGCCAAGGTGGTGAGGATCTACAATCCCTGGCTCGAGAACGCCGAGATCGCGGAGGGTCACACCCGGTTGGTGAACTATTCTCCGCTGGTTGGGTTCGGGGCCGATGGTACCGCCAACTTGCTGGTTCCGGCCGGGGGGCCTTGGTTGGAGCTTGTGATTCCGACTTTGCCTGCAGGACCCTTGAATTTCACGGTGGTCTCCAACCCCGGTGTCGCCCCGATCTACTATCAGAGTTGGGGATCCAACGGCATGACGGGTGGCGACATGGACCTGGGAACGCCGCTGAGCACCAGTGACACCGTGTGGTTGGTTCCCAGTCCGCTTCCGAACGGCCCGGCCAAGATCCTGACCAAGGCACCCAAGGAAGTCACGGTGATGCTCTGGAATCCGTGGGAGCAGGATGCCTCGGCGCAACGGCCCTCCATGCAGGTTGAAAATGGCGCGTGGAAGGTCATGGACAGCGCCCGGAAGGCCCCGGGGTGGTACAGCACCTACACGCTGGGGTTCACCAGTCTGTCCTTGCTGTTTCGCAATGCCGATTCGACCCGCCATCTGGGTATCGGAGGGGTCGGGCTTCCTATTGCGGCGCAATTCGATTCGGTCGTCTCGCGCAACGACACCATCTGGATTTGGACATCTCCCGAGCCCGCGGGGCCACCTCGGGCATCCGCTACCCTGCCGAAGCTACGCACGGTCATGTTGCTCAACCCCTGGGACGGCAACATTCCCTTCCAGCGTCCGCTCATCGATTTCGGCGGTGGGGCCCTTTCCATGCGCCCCGATCCCGCCTACTGCGGCTGGGCCATGTTCCAGTTCATCGATCGTGCGCCCCGGGTGACCTTCGCCAATGCCCGGACGGGCCAGCGCCTTGGTGCCACGGGTTTCGGCTCCACCGGATCGATCGATCTCTCGGGTGCCCTGTCGGTCAAGGACACGGCGTGGATCACCACCGCCGCTCCCACCGGAGTCCCCACGGTTCGCAGCGCCTACACGGGGGAGAAGGGAATGTGCGAAATCACCTTCCTCGCCGCCACCGTCTACGACTTCGATACCTCCCACCCCAATTTCGAGGAAGGGTCGGGTTCGTCCTGCGGCCTCGTGAAGGGCATGGTCGCCCCGACCTTGGGGCCGGATCGCAAACCTCTTCCTGGACCCAACCACTGCCGGCAGGGAAATACACGGATCGTCGACGACTTCTTGGCCACCCAGTGGTTCCGGCCGGTCTCTTCGGTCAACGCCAGCACCTGTCGGGACATCCCGCTGGGGCTCGACTCTCTCAACGGCAACTACAAATACGACAACACCAGCTATTTCCCGATCGACGACTTCACGCATCTGGCGGATGGCACCCCCAATCCTCGGCGCCAGATGTTCTCGGGAGGCTCCGACAACAAGCCCCACAACTTCCACTACTGCCTGGAAAGCCACGGGGAATTCGACTACAAGAAGGGTCAGCGGTTCAGCTTCCGCGGTGATGACGATGTCTGGTTCTTCATCGACAATCGCCTCGCCGTGGATCTTGGAGGGGTGCACAATCCCGAGTCCGCATCGGTCCTGCTGGACACCATGCGGTTGGTCGAGGGGCGTACCTACAACTTCGACTTCTTCTACTGCGAGCGGCAGACCACTGGTGCGAACATGCGCATCGAAACGTCGATGAACCTGCGGACTCCCTCGGGATTCCGGGTGATCGACACCGCCCGTGGACCGGGTGTGACGTCCTACGACCTATACGTCAGTCAGAAACTGGGTCAGGGCTGCGCCTCCAACGACAACGTGCAGCGCACAGCGGGGCGGTTCACCTTGGGTGGGCCGATCTTCGTGCCTCCGATCCAGTTGCCGGCGGGGCTTTCCTATGGGGGCATCGACATCGATGCCACGCTTGGTCGCCTCCTGTTTGACAGTGCCGCCATCAAGGGGCTTCCCCCGGGCACCTACACCTTGCGCATCCTTCCCGCGGGAGCCGACACCACCGGTGCCCGGAGCATCATCTTCGTGATCCCGATGAACGCCCAACCCCGGTTCCTGGCCAAGCCATCGTATACCGGACTGGTCGGAACACACCTGAAGGTCGAAGTGGTTTCGCGGACCGAGGCGGGTGCGGTCGACCCCAACGCGGTGCCGTTCGTGCTGCACCCGCAGAGCGGACTTCGATACTTCCGCGATTCCCTCCTGCTTTCGGAGATCCTGCCCGGCGACACCTTGATGACCGGTCTGGCAGGACGCTCCCGTCCGATCTGGGTCCGAGGCGAGGTCGTTGGTGAATACACCTTGCGGGTGGGATTCTCGGTGGCCGACACCATGGATCTGTACCCAGGCATCTCGTTCCAAGGACGGATTCTGCGGTATGTGGACGCGGCAGGACGCCCGTTGTCTCCTGTGCCGGCGATCGACCGCGACGTCCGTACCTCCGAAACCATTTGGCTGGAAGCCGTCAGTGGCGCCTCCACCTGCCTGGTTTGCGCCGATACCGTGCTGCTGGCCGGGGGGCCAGGATTGCGGTTCCTCGATGCCACCGGCAACCCGATCACGTCGGTGGTCTTGCAGGCAGGCAAAGCGAGTTTCCAGGTGTATGGTCTCCAGCCCGTGGCCGGTGGACTGTTCCGCGCGACCTTCGCGGACTCCAGTGCCAGCGCGCCCTGGAGTCCGGTGACCTTCCGCGCTCCGCGGTTGCGGTTCGTGGATACCACCGGTGCCGACCTTCCCTCCCTGGCCCTGGAATTGGGGATGTCGAGTGCCATCGGGCTGCGCGTCGACCCCGCGCTCGACACCTGCGTCTCGTGCGATGCCTGGGTGGATTTGTCTTCGGTCAAGGAAATCCTGCCCTCTTTGCTGCCCAACGGGATCGTGATCGATTCCCTCCGGCTTTCTGGACGCAGCGCTCGTGTGTGGCTTCGCGCCGCGACCCCGCTGGGAGCCACGGCATTGGTGGCCAGCTCCGATTCCCTGTGGGCCGCTGACACCCTAGCCTTGAGCGCCACACCCATGTCGTTGCGATTTGTCGACTCGACCGGTGCGGATCTGCCTTCGGTGGCGATGGAGGTCTTCCAGCCCCGCCGGGTGTGGCTCCTGGTGGAGGGCCGTGCCGGGACGTGTTCGACGTGTGATCAGACCGTCCGGGTGGTTTCAGCCGACGCCCAGATCCATCTGCGCACCTCACCCACGGGGCCCGATGTGGATTCCGTCGTGTTGACGGGAGGCAGGGCTTCTTTCTGGATCGTGTCCACCGCGACGTCCACCTCGCCGGTGCTCGCCGCCGTTCCCGCCCTGTGGGCCGGTGATACCCTGCAATTGTCGGTGACCGCTCGGGCCCCCGATTCGGCCTTCTGGTACGATCGCGATGGCGATGGCGGAGCCGACTCCCTGGCTGTACACCTGGCGCACCGCTGGAAGCCCCAGTCGCGGGTGCAAGCCTCCTGGCCGACCTCGACGCCGATGGAATCCCTCGACGGAGCGAATTTCCGTCTGTCGCCGGATTCCCTGGTCGCCGAGTGGGCGTTCCCCTCCGATCTCGCTCCCCTGTCCACCGAAGGACTCGGCTCCCGTGGTCTTCTTTCGTGGGATGGTCGGGTCGACCTCCCCTTTGCCATCGGGGAGCGGATCGCTCCCGTCCCCCTGCGGGCCATCCTGCGTTACGGCCCCGAGGTGGACACCATCCGGCTTCCGTGGTCGGAGGAGGTGGCCGCTGGGTTCCGGGCCTCCGACGAAATGGTGCTCCAGGAGCGCGGTGGTCTCTGGTCGGCCGCCGCCCCCTTGTTCCTGATGCGGGACACCCTGGCGGGTGATCTGGTGCTGTTGTACAACAACACCGATGAGCGCGAGCCCCAGCCCGGAGATTCGCTGCGCTTCTCGCCCTCCGGTGCGCTGCGCGACGCCCTCGGAAACGCCCCCGCTCCCAACGCGCGTCGGGTGGTGTTGCAGGGCACCGATCGTCCCCCGCTTTGGGCGGCCATGCGCGATGCCGACGGCGACGGGCGCGCCGATCGTGTGGTGCTGCACTTCCGCGCCGCCCCCAAGGTGACCGAGATGTACCGCTTCCGGTGGCCCGGCAAGGATGGGCTGTCCTCGCGCACGGCTCTGCTGGGCGCGGCGCGGACGGATTCCGGCGGCCGAGTCGTCGAGTTCGATCTCGCCCCCTGGGAATACGGATTCACCTCGTGCCCCGCCGTCGGGTGCGCCGCCCTGGGGGAAATGCTCTCGATCTGGGGCATCACCGACACCGTTGTGCAGGCATTCCCCCTACGTGACGAGGTGGCCCCGGTTCCCTTGCGGGCACGGCTGCGGTTCGGTCCGGGGGAGAGCGGTCCGGACACCCTCGTGGTCGATCTCAGCGAGCCGGTGCAGGGATCGCCGGATGCCGGCAGTGCCTGGTTCGCCACCGGGCGCCCTTCGGTCGCCGCGGACGGTGTGAATGTTCCCTGGATCGGATTCCCGGGCGCAACCATCCTGGATGGTGAGGGCGATGTGGCCACCTTCCTGGTCGACACCTCCTTCGCCGTCCGCAAAGGGGACTCGTTGCGCATCACGGCGCCAGGTACCTCGGGTACGGTCTCCGATCTCGGGGGCACCCGGCCTGGTACACCTGCCGCGTGGGTTCCCCTCGAGTTCGGTCCCCATCCGCTGCGCTTCGAGTGGAAGCCCATGCCCCCGGTGCGCCGGTACGAAGGCTGGGTCCCTCCGACCGGCGAGAGCCCCATCCAGATTCTGGTCCGTGATCCATCCGGGCGGTGGACCACCTTGGACGGGGGGAGTCCGGGGCAGGACACCTCGCACTACGGCGGAGTCTGGCTGCGTTTCAATCGCGCGATGCGCGGAGGAGCCTACCTCTACGACAACCTGGGAATCTTCGTCGCCGACGTGAGCTTCGATCCCTTGGTGGCCCTCATCGAATCGCAGGGCCTCGAGCCCGACGAGCGCGGCAACTACGAAATCTGGGTGGCTTGGAACGGCACATCCCTTGGATCGGTGGCCACGGGCTCCGCCGCGGTGGCTCCCAGCGGCGTGTACATCTTCCGCATCGTGTCGCATTACCGCGACGGGGACGAGATGGTGACGCTCAACCAGGTGTTCCGCACCGGCTGGAAACGCTGAGCCTCGAAACCTCCGGTCGCTAGGACCCTGCAGAGGCATCCGGGCACAGGTCCGGATGCCGCAACAGGGTGGCCTGCGGATGGGCCCCGGTGAAACGGCGGAAAAGAAAAGGCCTCCCGGAGCATTGCTCCGAGAGGCCTTGTTCGGATATGCGCGTCTGAATCAGGCCCAGTCGACGTCCAGCATGGTCCCGGTCTCCTGGAACTTCACGTGCATGCGGAAGGCCTTGGAGAGGGTGTGCTGGGTGTGGCTTTCGCCCGACAGCTTGAGGTACTCGCGCATCTGCGGACGGTAGCTGGGGTGCACGCAGTTCTCGATGATGGTCTCGGCGCGCTGGCGAGGGCTCTTGCCGCGCAGGTCGGCGATGCCCTGCTCGGTGATGAGAGCATTCACGGAGTGCTCGGAGTGGTCCAGGTGCGAGCACAGCGGGACGATGGTGGAGATCTTTCCGCCCTTGGCGATGGACGGGCAGGCGAAGATGGACAGGTAGGCGTTGCGGGTGAAGTCGCCCGAACCGCCGATGCCGTTCATCATGGAGCTTCCCAGCACGTGCGTGGAATTGATGTTGCCGAAGATGTCGGCTTCCAGCGCGGTGTTCATGGTGATCAGTCCCAGGCGACGCACGATCTCGGGGTTGTTGGAGATCTCCTGCGGACGCAGCACCATGTGGTTGCGGTAGCGCTTGAGGTCGGCGTAGACCTTGGCCAAGGCGTCGGGCGAGATGGTCAGCGAGCAGCCCGACACGAACTTGATCTTGCCCGAGTCGATGAGGCTGATCACGGAGTCCTGGATGACCTCGGTGTACATCTCGAAAGCGGGGATGTCCTTGGCCTCGCCCAGGGCGGCCAGCACGGCGTTGGCGATGTTGCCCACACCCGACTGGATGGGCAGGAACTCGCGGGGGATGCGACCGGCCTTGAGTTCGCCGGCCAGGAAGCGGGTGACGTTCGCGCCGATCTGGCGGGTGGTGTCGTTGAGTTCGTCGAAGCCGCCGACCTCGTCGGACTTGTTGGACTTCACGACGCCGACGATCTTGGCGGGGTCGATCCACAGGCGCGTGGTGCCGATGCGATCGCGCACGCTCTGGATGGGGATTTCCTTGCGGTAGGGAGGATCCTGGGGTTCGTAGAGGTCGTGCATGCCCAGGAGGTCGGTGGGATGGGCCTCGTTGAGCTCGATCACGACCTTGCGCGCCATGCGGGCCATGGTGGGGGCGGCGCCGACACCGGAGGTGAGGAGGATCTCACCTTGGGGGGTGACGTCGGCGGCTTCGATGACGGCCACGTCGACTTCGCCCAGTGCTCCGGAGCGCAGGGTCTGCTGCAACTGGGAGAGGTGCATGTCGAAGAACTGGGCGCGGCCCTCGTTGATGGCCTTGCGCAGGTCGGCGTTGGACTGGTAGGGGGTGCGGAATTTGACCGCGTCCGCTTTGGCCAGGGCGCCGTCGAGGGAGGGGCCTGTGGAGGCGCCGGAGATCACACCGATCTTGAAGGGGCGGCCTGCCGCATGCTCCGCATCGGCCTTGGCGGCGATGGCCACCGGCACGACCTTGGGGGCCCCGGCGGGAGTGAAACCGGAAAAGCCCACGGTCATATCGTTCTGGATCAGACTTGCGGCTTCGACGGGATCGAGGAGCGGGAAGGACATCAGGTGCCTCATGGATGGAATGTGGATCTGTGGAGCGTGCTCTCGGAAATATAAACGGATATGCGTGTCTTATAATGATTCCTTGGAAAAAACGGGGGGTATCGAGTCGTTCCCCCGTTGCCAACCCCCAAGGGCGGCGGTACTTTGGGAGTATGCCCGCCTCCACCTGCTACCAGCCTTGGTCGTTCATGGAAATTCGCGACCTATTCGGGGACGGGGATGTTTCGGGCGATCTGGATCGTGAGGCCTGCCTGAACTGTTCGACAGGGGCTCCTGCCGACGGATGCCTCGAGTCGGAGCGCTCCGAGAGGCCGGGTTGCCGGTTTGCGGCAAGCGACAGCCCCCGAGTGGTTCGAATCGACCCTGCCGTGGGCAACTTGCCGCGCCAAGATGTGCTTTGCGCCATCCGCAAGGGCCTGGACATCGTGCTGGAGTTCCCCACAGGATTCCAACCGGCGGAAAGCCTGCTTCGCGAAATCGCGATCCTGGTGCGTCGATTGCGCACCTCCGGATTGACCTTGTCGCTGGCCGGATTGGCCCACCCGGTGCGTGCCCGCATCTCCAGCCTCGAGGTCGCGCTGGGGCGGTCGTGACGGACCTCCTGCCCCAAGCCATCGCGGAAGGGCCAGGGTTGCGGACCATCCCGGAAGGGCCCGAACGCTTGGTGTCCAGTTGGGACGAGGCCCTCGGGGATTGGTTCGATCACCTCGCGTTGGAGCGCAACCTCGCCGCACGCACCTTGGACGCGTATGCCGCCGACCTGCACAAACTCGCGGGATGGGCGATGGCGCACAACCTCGAGCCCCTCGCGCTGGACGCCTCGAGCATGGGACGATTTCTGTCCGGTGCGGCGGAGGAGGGGCTGGCCCCACGATCGCGCGCCCGCTTGCGCTCGGCCTCGTCGTCGTTTTTCACCTTTCAGATCCTGCGCGGGCTGCGCGAGCGGCACCCCCTGGAGGATCTTCCCGGACCGAAGGCCGATCGCCCCCTCCCGTCGGTGCTGAACGTCGAAGAGGTGCTCCTGCTCCTGGATGCTCCCGATCCTTCCACTCCGCTGGGGGAACGCGATGGTGCACTGCTGGAACTGTTGTACGCCACCGGCATGCGGGTCTCCGAGGCGGTAGGGACACGGCTGCAGGACTGGCATCCCGACCAGGGGTTGGTCAGAGTCCTGGGCAAAGGCGACAAGGAGCGGCTGGTGCCCCTGGGCCGCATTTCGGTGGAGCGCATCGAACGATGGATCCGCGGAGGGCGTGCGGCGCTGACCCCCCATTGCGATCGCATCCTGGTGAACCACCGCGGCGGTGCCCTGAGCCGAGTTTCGGCCTGGACCATCCTCGATCGATGGGCCCGGGTGGCGGGAGTGCAACGCGACGACGGTTCGGGGCGCAAACATGGGCATCGCGTGCATCCCCACGTCTTGCGCCATTCCTTCGCCACCCATCTGCTGCAGGGTGGGGCCGACCTTCGCGCGGTCCAGGAAATGATGGGACATGCCGAACTCTCGACCACCGAGATATACACGCACCTGGATCTTTCCACGTTGCGGGAAGTCCATGCCACCTCGCACCCTCGTGCACGGAAGTAACATTCTGCCATGATCGATTTCGCGTCCTCGATCCGCAACATCCCCGACTGGCCCAAACCCGGCATCCAGTTCAAGGACATCACCACTCTTTTGGCAGACCCCCAGGGCCTCCAGATGTGTGTGGAAGGTCTGGTGGACCCGTTCCGTGGAGCCGGTGTCGACATGGTCCTGGGAACCGAAGCCCGCGGCTTCCTGTTCGCGCCCGCCGTGGCCGTGGCCCTTGGGGCAGGTTGCGTGCTGGCGCGCAAACCCGGGAAACTTCCCTGGAAGACCCACCGGCAGGAATACCAACTGGAATACGGTACCGATGCCCTGGAGATCCACCAGGATGCCATCCGACCCGGGCAGAGAGTTCTGCTGGTCGACGATCTCCTGGCCACCGGTGGCACCATCCTGGCCGCCACCGAACTCGTCCGCCGGTTGGGCGGCGTGGTGGTCGGGTATTCGTTCGTGGTCGAGCTCGGATTTCTTCCCGGGCGGAGCCGACTCGCTCCCCATCCGGTCAACGCACTTGTGACCTACACCTCCGAGGATTGAACATGGACTACTCCGGCGATCGTTTCATCGACAAGAACAAGAGCCTGGCGATGGCCTACGAAAAAGACGCCCTGAAAGGGCGCACGGTCATCAAGAAGGACGTCGGAGGCGCCGCGAAGGAAGAAGCGCAGACGTGCTGGAACTGCAAGGTCCGCACCCGCTGCGACACCTTCCGCAAGGCCCGCACGGGGGGTACGGCCGGCGTGGTTTCGGTGGGACAGGAACAGCAGTTCTGGTGCAACAAGTGGACCGAAGATCCGGTGACGAAGGTGCAGAACATGAGCACCCAGCAGGTCCGGTCCATGATGCGCGGGGCGCTCAAGGGACGGCTCTGACCGCCACATCGGTCCGCTTGGCGGGATTTCAAGTTTCCGCATTTCTTCCTTGACTTCGGTTTCCTGACGGTGGTACAGTCCCCTCGTCCCACCTTCTTCCCGACGGGAGACTCGCGATGCGGGCCGAACTGATCAATCCATTCCTGAAGGCGACGATGTCGACCTTCCAGACAATGGTCAACACGAATCCGACCCCGTCGGCACCCTTCGTGAAGGCTGAACCAACCCTGACGCACGACGTCTCGGGAATCATCGGCCTGTCCGGTGGCGCAAAAGGGGCTGTGATCATCAGTTTCCCGACCGCCACCGCCTTGGCGACGGTTTCGGCCTTCATCGGGCTGAACGTCACCACGGTGGACGCCGATGTCACCGACGCGGTGGGTGAACTGGCCAACATCATTGCAGGCGCGGCGAAGGCGGACCTGTCGGGCTTGAACGTCACCATCTCGCTTCCCTCGGTCGTGATCGGGCAGAATCACAAGGTCACGACGCCCAAGGACATCCCGAGCATCGTCATCCCCTTCAAGTGCACCCACGGCGAATTCGTCGTCGAGGTGTGCATCGCCTTGACCGATCCGAAGTGATCCCAGGAGCAATGACGCCATGAAGATCCTTCTCGTCGACGATTCCTCCACGATGCGCCGCATCCAGAAGAACACCCTGTCCACCTTGGGCTTCACCGACGTGGACGAAGCCGAGGACGGTCAAGACGCCGTGGGCAAAGTTTCCAAGACCCGCTACGACCTGGTCTTGATGGATTGGAACATGCCCAACATGACGGGCATCGATGCCCTCAAGGCCATCCGCGCCAATCCCGACACCGCCAAGGTGCCGGTGATCATGGTGACCTCCGAATCGGAAAAGACCCGCATTCTGGAGGCCATCCAGGCAGGGGCCACCAACTACATCGTCAAGCCCTTCACCCCGGATGTTCTCAAGGAGAAGCTCGACGCCATGAAGGGCGTCTGAAGTCTTTCCTGATCTCGATCTCCCCGTCAACGCGGGGGTCCCGGTACGGTCCGACCTTCTTCGCTGAAGGCGGGCCGTTTCCTTTTGGGCCCGAATCACCCCACGGGCCGCAACGCGGGGGACGCCGTCGAGGGAGCTAGGTTTCCTTTCAATTGCCTCCGTCGCGGGCCTTCGGCCCCATTTCCCCACCGAGGATGACATGGACCCCAGGACTTGGCTCGTGGCAGTGCTCTCGGCGGCGGCTCTCGCCTCCGCCGATCGAATTTCCGTCGTCCCTCCAGCCCTGCGGGAGTGGGTTCCCTGGGTGATGCGCGATGCCGGCGAGGCTTTGTGTCCCGAGATCGCGGGAACGCGGACTTGCCTGGCGTTGACCACCGTGCAAATGGATGTGCAAGGCGATCTGGCTCGGTTCACCCTGTCGGGCTGTGCGTGGGCCCCTTCCGTCCTGCGCCTTCCCGGCACGGGAGAGTGGTGGCCCGAGCAGGTGCGGTCAGGAACTGTCGCGGTCGCGGTGGGCCGCGATGGCGAGTTTCCCTCCGTCCGGGTTCCCGCGGGGCCGTTCCGGGTCAGCGGCCAGTTGCGATGGACGCGGCGACCATCCCAGATTCCGCTCCCCGATGGTGCCGCGCTCACGCTGTGCACCGTGGATGGTCGCGTGGTGGAGCCTTCCGAAGGCCAATTGTGGCTGCAGGGGCGCGACCCCTCGGCCGCGGATGTCGAGGTGGCCGACACCAGTGGCGCGCTGCGCCTGAAGGTGTACCGGCAGGTGCAGGACGGTGTTCCCATGCAGTTGGTGACCCGCATGGAATTCTCGGTGTCGGGGCGTGCGCGCCGTGTGGAACTGGGGGGAATCCTGCCCGAGGGGAGTCTCGCGGTGCGACTCGAGGCCGATGTTCCCGCCCAACTTTCGGGTGATGGCCGACTTTCCCTCACCGCTCGGGCCGGAACCTGGAACGTGGTCGTGGGTTCGGTGTGGATGGTTCCGCCGGCGTCGGTTTCGGCTTCGCGCACCGCGGATCCCTGGCCCGCCCAGGAAGTCTGGAGTTTCCAGGCCGCGCCGGGATTGCGAACCGTGCAGGCCAGCGGTGGCACTCCCGTCGACGCGCGCCAGGCCGGCGTGCCCGATGCCTGGGCTGCGCTGCCGTCGTGGAGCCTGGAACGAGGCGCCTCCCTGGAGTTCAAGCAGAGCCTGCGGGGAGATCCGGTGACAGATTCTGTTCGGACCGCCCTGGAGCGCGGCGTGTGGATCGACTTCGACGGATCGGGCGCCACGGTGGTCGACGACATCGCGGGGCAGATCTTGCGACCCGTTCGCCTGTCCGTCGACGCGCCGCTCGAACTGGGGCGCCTGGTCCGCAACGGGCACGCGTTGGTGGTGACTTCGGTCGCCACGGGCGAGCAGGGAGTGGCGCTGCAGCCGGGCGCGGCCTCGCTGCATCTGGTGTCGCGGCTGGTCCATCCCTTGGGGGCGGCCCTCCCCGCAGGTCCGGCGGGGTGGGAATTCTCCTCCGGCACCTGGACTGTCCACGTCGGGCCGGGGTGGCGCATCCTCGACCTTCTGGGCCCGGGGCGTTCCTTCGGCACCTGGGCGGCGGAATGGAATCTCTGGTCCATCTTCCTGGTGGTCCTGACGGCGGCATTGCTGGGGCGGGTGGCGGGTTGGCCCGTGGGCGTCGCGGCGGCGGGGTTGTTCGTGTTGGGTTGGCAGGACGGCATCGGGACCGGCTGGTGGCTGCACCTGGCCGTGGCGTTGCTGGTGTGGGCCCTGGTGCGCGAACGGTTCACGGGTTCGAGGTTCGAGATGGGGGTACGGGTCTGGGCGGCTTTGGCGGCGCTGGGGGTGTTGCTGGGGCTGTTGCCGATGACCGTCAAGCAGGTGCGCCTGGTGGTGCATCCGAGCCTGGATCGGGGGGCGGGAAACCTCCAGTACGACAAGGTCTCGTCGCTGCCGACCGAGCCATCCAGCGAATACGGCGCCGGTGAGGGCGATCGCTCCGCTGGGGTTGGGGAGTCGCGCTCGGCGAACTCCGCCAGCATGGAGGCCATGGCGAAGCAATCCGACGGCCTGCTGGGCGAGGACGTGGACCCGAGCGATGCATCGGTGATCGACGCCATCCTGGCGAATGCCGGGAACCGAGCTGCGGGGGATGGTATGGCTTCTCGGACGAATTCCGTCATGGGCGGATCCGCCGCCGCGCCCACCGCCGACGACGACCCTTTCCTGACCGGAGGCGTGCAGACCGGACCGGGTGAGCCGACCTGGGATTTCGCCAGCGCCTCGCTGGCCTGGGACGGCCCCGTGGTGCCGGGGCAGCGTGTGCGCGTGGTCGCGGCGCCGCCTTGGGCGATGCGCCTGTGGCGCGTGGTCCTGGTGTCGGGGGCCTGGCTGCTGGCCTGGTTCCTGTTGCGGTCGGCTGCTCCCGGAATCGCATCCCGCATCCGCCTGCCCGTGGGACGGAAACTGTCCATCCTGCCTCTGGTACTGCTGCTGGCCTCGGCGGCACCGGCCGGAGAGCCGCCGGCACAAGGTGTCCTGGACGATCTGCGCGAACACCTTCTGGCCCCGGAACCCTGCGGGGTCGGTTGTGCGCGTTGGGATGCCATCAGGGTATCCATCCGGGGCGACCTCGCCACAATCGATCTCGAGGCCCACGCCGTGGCCCGAGGCGCGATCGTTCTTCCCGCCTTCTCGTGGACACCGCTGTCCCTTTCCGTGCCGCGTGGTGCGGCCGGTGGCGGCGAGAACGGATCGTGGGTGGTGGTCGAACCCGGCATCCAGACCGTGCGTCTGACCGGACGTGTGCGCGGCGGGGATTTCCTCGTCACATTCCCCGAGGGCTCCCAGGACGCACCGCGGCGCAAGAGCGTCGAGGCTCCGGGATGGCAAGGCGACGAGAGCGAAGGCAACTCCCTGCATCTGGTGCGGTCGGCGGGACCGGTCGTGTCGCAGGCCTCGGCGAGCCGGGATTCCTCGAAGGCCGAGTTGGCTCCCCTGGCGCTGGTCCGACGCGATCTGGTCCTGGGGCGCGAGTGGACCGTCCAGACCCAGGTGCGGCGTGTCTCCGGGTTCACCGGGGCGATGGCGCTCGACATCCCTCTCCTGGAGGGCGAGACGGTCCTGGGCAACCTGGTCGTGGCCGGAGGGCATGTGAAGGCGGTGCTGCCGGCGGGGATCGCCGAGATGTCCTGGTCTTCGCGGCTTCCCACCGGGGGGACCATCCTGTTGCGCTCGCCGCCGGGTGCGCCCTGGACCGAACAGTGGTCGCTGGACGCGTCCGAACGCTGGCATGTGGCCACGACGGGCCTGCCGCGCTCGCAGGGTGTCCCTGCGACATGGCATCCTGTGCCGGGCGAAAGCCTCCGGGTGGAGATCCGGGTGCCGCGGCCGCTGGAAGGCCCCGTGGTGACGGTCCAGTCGGCGCGTCTGGAGGTCGATCCCGGACGGGACGTGTCGCAAGTGGTGTTGAAGGCCGAGATTCTCGCCGGGCTGGGGGGCGAGATCCTGGTGCGCCTTCCCGAAGGCGCCCGCGTGAAGTCGGTGCAGGTGCAGGGAGCCGAGCGCACCCCCGTTCGGGCCATGGACGGTCGCTTCCGCGTGGAAATGCCTCCCGGACAGTGGACGATGGAAATGCGGTGGATGCAGCCGTCGGGAGGAGCGTTCCTGCGTCGCGCCCCGAGCGTGGAACTTTCGGCTCCGGGTGCCAACGCCACGACGGTGCTGGCCCCGCCGGTCGGCGGATGGATCGTCGCCCTGGGAGGTCCGGGGGATGGCCCCGCGATGCTGTGGTGGGGTGTGGTCTTCGCGATGGGGCTGTTCGCCTTCGGGCTGTCCCGCATTCCCGGACAACCGCTGGGATTCGCCAGTTGGTTCCTGCTCTTCCTGGGCACCAGCACCGTGAGCAAACTCACGTTGTTTCCCTTCGCCGCCTGGGTGGGATTGTTGGTCGTGCGTGACCGTCTGGATCCGCGGACGCTGCCGCCCAAGGCCTTCCAGACCCTCCAGGTGCTGGTGGTCCTGGCCACGGCCCTGGCCTGGGTGTGGCTTCTGGCCACCATCCCCATCGGACTGTTGGGAACTCCCGACATGTTGATCGTATCCCCCCAGTATGAACACGCCTGGTTCGTCGACAGGTTCTCCGGTGAACTGCCTCGTCCATGGGAATTGGTCCTGCCGCTTTGGTTGTGGCGCGGACTGCTTCTGGTCTGGTCCCTGTGGCTGGCCGCCTCGTGCCTGAAATGGGCGACCTGGGGTTGGAACGCCTTCTCGCGGGGAGGGATCTGGCCCGCCTCGGGTGATGTCGGTGCCGCGCCTGGGCAAGGCCCGGATCCGAGGACGGCGAAGGAGGACAGCGATCCCTGGGACGACGAGGAGTCGTGGGACGAGGACGGTGATGGCCCCTCCGACGATCGCCAAGACCCGGGACCGCGCCGGAGATGAGGGCGGGGGTGTCCCGCATTCCGCCAAGCCTTCCGCGGACCGTTGCGAAACGGCGCCGCGGAAGGTAGCGTAGTGCCTCGTATGCGCATCCTGCACACTTCCGACTGGCACCTGGGGCTCGAGACGGCCGGACACGACCGCCTCGCCGAGCAGGCATTGTTCCTGGAATGGCTCCTGGACGTACTCGAACGGGAATCCGTCCACGCCCTGGTGGTGGCCGGGGACGTCTTCGACGTGGTGAATCCGTCGGTGGCGGCCCTGGGCCTGTTCGCGGACTTCCTGGTGCGTTTGCGACGTCGGCTTCCCGGCTGCCAGGTGGTCGTGGTGGCGGGCAACCACGACTCCGGGGCGCGCCTGGAGATCTTCCGATCGTTCGGGCAGGCGCTGGGTGGTATCCACCTGGTGGGCACCTTCCAACCCGAGATCCCGGGGCGCCATCACTTCCTGCTGCAGGCCGGAGGCGAGCCTTCCGCCTGGTGCCTGGCGGTACCTTTCCTGCGCGCCTCCGATCTGGACTGCCGGATCCGTGGGGACGAAACCATCGAAGTCGCCTTCGTGCGTGCTCTGCGCGAGGCGTATGCGGCGCTGGTGGCCGATTGTCGCGCCGAACGCCCCGATCTTCCCGTGGTGGCCACGGGACATCTGACCTTGTCGGGCTCCGATCGCACCGGCTCCGAGCGGCTTCTGGTGGGTGGGGTGGAGTCCATTCCCGTCGATGCCGTTGCGGAGGGCGTGGACTACTTGGCCCTGGGGCACATCCACCGCGCCCAGAGCTGGAAAGGCGGCGCGGTGCGCTACTCGGGCTCCCCACTGCCCATCGATTTCGACGAGCGCCACGGACATCAACGCGTGTTGCTGGCCGATCTCGCCGCGCCCGGAGTTGTTCCCCAGGTTCGTGAACTGGAAGTGCCTCGCCCTGTCCCGTTGGTGCGCATCCCGGAGATCGCCGCTTCGTGGGAGGCTGCGGAAGACGCGTTGCGCGCCTTCGACGATGCGCCTTGGAAGGACAAACCCGCGGGCCTGCATCCGCTGGTGGAGATCCGCTACGTGCCCGACGGTCCGCGCCCGGATCTGCGCGAGCGGCTGGACGCGCTGTGTCGCGGCCGCGCCTTCCGCTTGGCCGGAACCCCCAGGGCGGAGCTGCCCGGTTCGACGGCACCACTCGACGGCCCGCGTTCACCCGCGGTGGATCTCAAAGCCAAGGACGCGCCCATGGAGGTGTTGGACCGCCACTGGCTGGGACGTTACGGGAGTGCGCTCCCCGAAGACCTGCGCGGTTGTTTCCGCGAGGCCGAAGCCCTGGCCGCGACGGGGGAGGGCCGGTGAGGATCCTGGCCATCCGCGGGGAAAACGTCGCCTCGCTCGAGACCTTCGATGTCGATTTCCGTCAGGAACCGCTGCGCTCGGCGGGCCTGTTCGCCATCGTGGGGCCCACGGGATCGGGAAAGTCCAGCCTGCTGGACGCCATGTGCCTGGCCCTCTACCAGCGTGCGCCGCGCCTGGACGGCCTGTCCGGCCAGGTGGCCAAGGTCCCGGGGGCCTTCGGGGAGATTCCCCAGGACAACGTGCGCAACCTGCTGCGCCGGGGTGCCTTGTCGGGATGGGCGGCGTGCGACTTCCGGGGCCGTGACGGCCAGGACTACACCGCGCGCTGGGGTTACCGGGCGCCGCGGCGCAAAGGTGCCTCGCTGCAGGAGGAACTGTCCCTGGTGCGTTTGGCCGACGCCCAGGTGCTGGTGACGGGAGCCAATCGCAAGACCGAATTCTCGGCCCGCGTGGAAGACCTCCTGGGGCTGACCTGGAGCCAGTTCGTGCGCACGGTGCTTCTGGCGCAGGGGCGGTTCGCCGAATTCCTGAAGGCTCCGGACGACGAGCGCGCGCGTCTGCTCGAGAAGCTCACCGGCACCGAGATCTACGCGCGGTTGTCGCGCGTGGTCTTCCAGCGCCAGCGCGAAGAGGAGGCCGCGGTCCGCGACCTGGAGGTGCGGTTGTCGACGGTGGTCCGTCTGGCGCCCCCCGAGCGGGACGCGTTGGCCCAGCGGGCGCGGGAAATCGATCGGACCTTGCCGCGCTCGCGGGCACGCCTGGCCGTCCTGACGGAAATTGTCTCCGATGGCGCGCGCCTGGAGGTGGTGGTCGCCTCCGGGGAATCCGCCGCCAAGCGGCGCGACGCGTTGTCTTCGGCGACGGGCGAGGTCGCGATGCGCCGGGGCCGCGGCGAAGAGCTGTTGCGCGCCGCCGAACTCGCGTTGGCCGAGGCCGAACCCGAATTGCGCGAAGCGGGGCGCCTGGACGAGGCCTTGGTGCATCTGGGGCGTTCGTGCCAGGCCGCTCGGGAGGGCGCCGAGACGGCCCGTCGCGACGCCGCCACGGCGCGGGACGCCCTGCGGGCCCACGAAACGCGACTGGCGGCCATGGACCGGGAAGTGGTCGTGCTGGACGAATGGATCGCGCCACGGGAGCGCCTGCGGCCCGTGGCGGCCGACTGGAGCCGCATCAAGGGACTGCTGGAGCGCATGGGGCGACTGCGCCTGGCGCGATTGGACAACGAAGCGCGACTGGCCGAGGCCGGACGGATTCTGGCCGAGAGCGAGGAGCCCTCGCGACGTGCCCGCACGGAGCTCGACGAGGCCGTGGTCCGCCTGGGGGGGCGTGATCCCGAAGATCTGCCCCGGCTGGTGCAGGAGAACCTGCGGCGCCGCTACGCCCTGGAGCGTCTGGCCGAACGGCGCGCGCTGGAAGCGGAGATCGCCTCGATGGTGCAGGCCGAGGACGAGGCGCGTCTGGGGCGCGCCGCGACCGAGGAACGGATTCCGTCCTTGCGATCGGCCCACGAAACGGCTCGCACGATGGTCGAGGCCACGCGCGTGGCGGCCTCCGGGAACGTGTCTCACCTGCGATCGACGTTGCGCGAGGGCCAGGCGTGCCCGGTGTGCGGCAGTCTGGAGCACCCACGCACCGCCGACGGCGATGGCCGCCTGCGCGCGCTGCTCTCGGAGCAGGAAATCATGCTGCGCGCCCGCGAAGTGGCCCTGGCCGACGCTCTCTCCGAAGCGAAGGTCCTGGAGGAACGCCTGAGGCACGCCTCCGAACAGGTGGCGCTGCGGCGTGCGAAGCTGGCCAAGGTCGACGGCATCGAGGAGATCCTGCTGGAGATCGACGATGGCGGTTGGCTGAACCCGGGCGCCGACCTCGATGTGTTGGCCCGCGAGACCGAAGCGGAGCGCTCCAGGCTGGAGGAGGCGCAGGTGGCCGCCTCGAGTGTCGCCCGTGCCCGCGACGTGCTGGCGCGTTTGGAGCGTCGCGGCGCCGGAGCCGAATTGTTGATGGGGCAACGGCGCGAACGGGCCGTCGAATTGGTCGCCGAAATCGGGGAATGCATCGCGGACCTCGATGCCGCCTTCGGTGCCCCGACCTGGCGCATCCGCTGGGAAGAGGAGCCCGAGACCTACCGACAAGGGTTGGAACGTCAGGTCGACGAGTGGAACGAAGCCTTGCGCCGACGCGAGAGGCTGGTGCAGGACGTCCTCGAAGCTCGTGTCCGAGGCGAGTGGTTGGTGAAGTCGAAGGATGCCCAGGAAATCCTCCTGGTGGAGGCCGAACGCGCCCTGGACGAGGCCTCCCGTTTGGCGGACGCTTCGCGCATGGCGCGGGCCGGGCTGCTGGGGGGGCGGATGGTGCCGCAGGTCCGCCGCGATCTGGACGACGCCGTCGCCCGCGCCCGCGAAGGACTGGATCGGCTGCGCACGGAGTCGGAGGCGATCGGACAGGAATTGGCGGTCGTGGAGCGCGACGTCGAGCGTCTGGCCGAGGAGGCCCGAGCGCTGCGGCTCAGCGTCGCCCGCGCCACCGAGCAGGCCGGACTTCCCGCGGACACCCCTGCGCCCCAGGCCGGAGTCCGACAGTGGCAGGATGAGCGGGACCGGCTGTCCCAGGAGCTGGAGGAGGCGCTGCGCGAGCAGGCGACGGTGCTCCAGAAACTGGCCACCGACGACGAGGGTGCCCGCCGTGAACACTCCTTGCGGGTCGATCTGGACCGGGGGCGCGAGGTCTTCGATCGCTGGGCCCGCCTGGCCTCGGAGATCGGTTCGGCCGACGGGCGGAAGTTCTGCGCCATCGCCCAGCGGTTCACGCTGGAGCGGCTGCTGGAGCTTGCCGACCGGGAATTGTCGGTCCTGGCGCCGCGTTACGCGCTGCGCCGTCTGGGCGACTCGATGTCGTTCGGGGTGCTCGACCGCGCGTCGTGGGACGAAGTGCGGGCTGTGCACACCCTTTCCGGAGGAGAGACCTTCCTGGTTTCCCTGGCGCTGGCCTTGGCGCTCTCCGGGTTGTCGGGGAGCGCCGTCGAAGTCGGCACGCTGTTCATCGACGAAGGGTTCGGGACCCTCGATCCGCAGACGTTGCGCCAGGTCATGGATGCGCTGTCGAACCTGCAGGCGCAAGGGCGCCAGGTGGGGCTCATCACCCATGTGGAAGAGCTCAAGGAGCTGATCCCCGTGCGGGTCGAGATGGTCCGCACCGGTCCGGGTTCCAGCGAGGTGCGGGTGTCGGGATAGGCCGGTGGGGCCACGCCGTTTCCCGGTGGTCGAGCCAGGATCCGATGGTCGAGCTTCGTCCCCGGTGGTGGGG
>JAMIIV010000230.1:0-7004 GCA_035913415.1 Fibrobacteria bacterium
TGTCGAGACCAGCCGGGTGGGTCTCGACAAGCTCGACCACCGGCCGCGACCAAGTGTAGGCCGATCGAATGGTTCTAGGGCATCACGAGGCCGGGCCACATTTTCCAGGGTGGAGCATTCTCGATGCGGACATCGTCGACCTCCAGCCGACCATCGAGCGTGGTCTGGAGGGCAATCGCGGTGGTCTGCGCCAAGGCCGAGGTGGTGGGTGGAGCCCCTTTACCGCGCAATTGCGACAGCGGGATCCGGACCTCCGTCCACGAGGTGTGGGCCGGGATGCTCGTTTCCCACCCGGCCAGGGAATCCCCCAGACGGCACCGCAGCCGCAGATTCACGGGCGCGGTGTTCAGGATCCGCATCGCAACCGCTGTGGCCATGGACAGGTCCGCGCCGGGGCCGAAGTCGAGTCCGATTTCCCACCAGGGGTAGGCGGCCGTGTCGCGGCGGACCTCAAGCCCCAACCAACGCTGTCCGGTGACGGAATCCGTCTTGACCGCCAGGGATGGATTGGCCGCGGATCCTGCAGGGGAGACGATCATCCCGCTTCCTGCCGCGACGTACCACCAGCCGCCACCCGTGGCCTGCCCGAACCGCATCCGCGAGTCACCGTCCTGGAAGTCGTCCAACAGGGCGCCTCCGAGAGGATCCGACGCCATCGGGGGCGAGCGGCGGACGGTTCCGGCGTCCACCACGGCGTAGACACGCGCTCCGTCGTGCGGGGTGCGCAGATCCACGAGCCCAGCGGGCATCGAATCCAGCCGGAAGTCGCCGCGATCGTCCGACCAGGTGGAGTGGTCCAGCCCGGTCGCCACCACGAAGCTGTTGGGGGCCGCCCGTCCCGTGACGGAGCCCATGCGTCGAAGCCCTAGGCTTCGGAGACGGTCGGCAGGGCGGGTGGTGTCGAGGAACTGAACCGACCATCCGGACATACGCGCCTCGCCGCGCCACAGTCCGGAACTCGGAGCGACGAACCGGGCCACCCCAAGCGAGTCGGTCCAGCCCTCGAGACTTGCGGAATCGGATGGCAGCGCCATTCCCGGCTTCCACGAGGCGGGTCGCAGACGCACCGCCGCCCCACCAAGGGGACGTCCGGCGGTGTCGAGCACCGCCACCGCCAATACGCCGTTGGTGGTTTCCACACCGGTGCTGCCGCCGGCGGTGCGGTCGGCGCAACCCAGCAACCCGAGCCCCAAGGCGATGGCCGCCAGGAGCTTCAAGGGTTGTCCTCCGCGAGGGAGGTGAGCGGAAACAGTTGGATGTTGAGTTGGAACGCCACGTCGGGCTGATCCAGATCTTTCACCAGGCGCAGGATGGCCTCGCGCGTTTCGGTCAGACGCGCCTTGATCTCCGGCAGGGCCGATCGGGGGCACGAGAGCGTCAGAGTGGAGATGTCGCGCCAGTCGGGTGGGTGGTGGGCCAGGGATTCCTGGGCCAACCGCAGCGTCTCGAGCTGGAAGTGTCGTACCGCCGCACTGCGCCACTGGGTGCCGGTGGTCAAAAACGGCGAGGTGACTTCCCAGCCTCCCACCGGCAAAGGTCGGATGAACCCCAGCTTCTCCAGCCGCGCCACCGTCTGGCGCGCCTCTTCCGTGGTGATCGTGGGCGTGATGCGCCGGGCCAATCGTTGCCAGTCGCCGTCGAAGGGGTGGAACGACAGCAAGGCCCGCACCGCGGGCAGTTTCCAGTCGGAGAAGAATTCGGCCTGGGCTTCGCCCACAACGTCGGGGTGGAAGCCGCGCAGGGTCTGCAGTTTCTCGAAGTGCATGCGGATGGCCGACGGGGTCTTGGCCTTGGTGAAGCGCACCAGATGGGCGAAATATTCCTTGTCGCGTTCGGACAGTCCGATGAACGACGCAAAACGATCGGCCAGCTCGTCGGACAGGTGGCGAGCGCTTCCCAGCACCTTCGCCAATTGGCCAGGGTCGAGTCCGATGCGATTGCCCAGGTAGCGGAACGAGACGAAGGGCTTGCGCTTCTTCTCCTCGTCCATCCATTCCTTCAGGAAAGGGCGGTAGTCGACATGTTCGTAGAGGTCTGGCACCTTACCACGATGCCATTTCGGGGCACTTTCCGCCATCCGTTCGCGGATTTGCCGTTGGCATCCGTGCCAACACGGCGTTCATCCCGGGCCGTTTATCTGGCCTTGGAAGTGAATCCGCCGCCTGGAGTGCGTCGCGGGCCGTTGCTTCAGCGTCCCGGAGGGACGGGAAGGGTCCAGCGATTCGTTCCCTCGCGCGCCACGATCCAGGAGATCCCCGTGGTGGAAGGCAATCGCTGGGTTCCGGCTTGAGTCTGGAGCCCTTCGGCGAGTACGCGGGTCCGGCCATGGGCGTCCACGAGCTCCAGGCGCATGCTGGTGGCCTTGGGGAGACTCCAATCCAGGGTGCGTCCGCGGAGCCGGAGGGGAGAGGCCGTCGGGACGGTCCGAGGGGTGGTCCCCAGGGTGGGTTCGGTGAGCATCTCGATGCCATGGACCTTCAGGACCAGGGAATCGCAGGGGGAGGTCAGCAGAAGCTCGATCCCCGAGGTTTTCGCGGGGTTGAACGCCGCAAGGTTGGCGCCGAACCCTTGCTGGGCCATGTCGCGGAACAATACGGTGGCGGTGGTCAGGCCCTTTCCTGGGACAATGGCTCCGAAGTAGTCGTAGTCGGTCACGTCCGAACTGCGGACCTGGATGCGGGCCGAGCGACCTGCCGGCAGTTCGAAATGCAGGCGCAGACCGATCGCATCCTTCCACGGCAGGGCCTTCGCCACAGGAGACAGAATTTGTCCGAGCCCGCCGTAGGCGTAGTCCAGGCTGTCACCGATGGCCAGATCGAAGACCGCCACGGCGTGGGAGTCGCTGGATGCGGCCAGGGTCACGCTGGAGATGCCGCCTTCGCCTTGGTCGTCGTAGACCTCCCAGCGGGCGTCGTCGAGCGGGACTTTGCGGGCCACCAGCGATGCCAGGTAGTCCGCGGCGAGATCCGGCACTGCGGGGGGAATCGGGCCGACCACGGTGTCGCCCAGGGTACGGGTGGCCACCGACAGCAGGTAGAGGAACGTGGCTTGCTGGCTGATCGTGGTTTCCATGGTCTGGAAGTCCGAGCCATGATCGAAGAACACCGTGCTCGAGGTGTTGAACGGGGTTTCGGGAGCCGTGGCGGGAATGGAGAAGTATTGGGACAGGCTGGTGTGGATGCTCTTCGATCCGGGTCCTTCGGCCACCGCGCCTTCGGGGAATTCTCCCACCAGGGTGTAGTGGGCCGAGTAGATGTTGCGCACCGATTTGGGGATGTGGCGGCTCATGACCATGGAGACACCCCAGTTGTTGCGACCCAGGGCGTAGTCGAGGATGTCGCGAGCAAAGTCGCGTTGCGTGGTGTCGGCCAGGATCGTGCTGGTGCGCAGGGCTTCGGCGGCCAGTACCGGCCACCCCAGGAGCGGACCCCATTGCGGTTGCGCCGGAATGCCCCACAGAGGCGCCTTGGTGTTCGCGTAGGTACGGAACACGCCCATCGCGGTGCGCAGGCGGGTGCGCGAGGCTTCGTGATCGGCGGCCAGGTCGGCGTCGACGGTGAACCCGACCTCGGTCCATCCAGGATCGTAGCTGGGCGCGGCGGAATCGGCGAAGGTCCGTGCCAGGGCCAGGTGCGAGGCCTCGCCGGTGAGGGTGTGCAATTCTCGCTCCATCAGCGCGAGGTTGTCGTAAGGCGTGGGGTCGGAGTAGAAGTCGTTCACCTGGTCGCGCAGGAATGCGGACTCCCGCGAGGCGCCAGGGGAGGTCAGGATGCGGTGCAGATCGAGGGCGGTGGCGCGCCAGCGGGCCGCGCGCGCGGGGTCGATCTGGGCGAAAAGCCGGGCGCCCAGGGCCAGCGCGGCTGCGGTGTAGGCCATAGGCATGGGGGAGAGAGCGACCAGGGCTGGACGTTTTCCGTCCAGGGCGTCGAACTGGGGGAGGCGCGACCCCTGGGCGTGGTCAGCGGCGTCGCCGACTTCGATCACGAAGGTGGTGTCGTCGATCAGCAGGCCGTCCAGGTAGTCCAGTCCGTGGCGCGCCTCTTCCAGAAGGTCGGGCAAATCCGACGTGGACAGCAGGCGCGGGTGGATGCCCGGATTTGCCTCGAAGGCACGCAGCAGGTAGTAGGTGGTGTAGGCGGTGGTCAGGGTGAACTTGATCTGGTCACCGGCATCGTACCATCCGCCGACCGCGCTCACCTTCCGGCCCTTGGGATCGGGTTGCCAAGCTCCGTCCGACCACGGACCTTGGGGGATCATGACCGGACAGGCCGAGTCGCCCAGGTGGCTGGGCACGCGGAACAACGATTGGTCGGGACCCGAACGCATCAGGCGCAGATGGCGGACCAACGGGCCTGCCAGGAAGGTGAAGGGCGCGGGGGAGCGCTTCAGAACGGCCGTATCGGCGCCGGGGATGACGATGCGGTACGTGCCCGTGTCCAGCATGGACAGGGACACAACGGCACCGTAGGGTTTGGGGTTGTGTCCGGAAACCCCGATGGTCGTTTTCGGAAGCATCCCTTGTTGCACCACTGCGCCCCGTGAGTCCAGAACGGTCCACGTCGCGCCTGCACGGTTGGAGTCGGCAAGCACCGTGATACGCGGATCTGGCCAGGGCGAACCCGCCTGGTTGGAGCGGATCCAGGTACCGGCGGTCGCTTGGGCGACCAGGGCGGCAAGGCACACGAACAAGCTGGCTGGAAGGTTCATCGGCAGGTCTCCGGCGTTGGGGCTGGTGACCAGAAGATGCGCGGAAATCCCCGGCCGCGCTTTGCACAAGGCCGGGGGATGGTTTGCAAAACGACGGGTCAAGCTTGATGCAGGCTTGGGGAAGGGTTCTGAGGCCCTTGGGAACCGCCAACTCAGGGCAGCAAGGCGGGATCGATGCGGGCTCGGGTGGCCGAGAGCAGTTCCCCGGTGGACACCCGCAGCAGCTTCAGGATGAGGTCGTGGCCCTGGGGGGTGGAGTGCAGGCCCGAGGTGATCAGGAATTCCGCCCCCAGCAGTTTGCCCGTGGCACGAACACTGGAGTCTTCGACCGCTCCGGAATGCTGTAGGCTCAGCTCGCGCAGGACTTCGCCGAGGTTGCCCCGGTCGATCAGCTTGCACCCCCCGGCACGGGAAATGGCCAACGCGAGTTCCTGTCCGAGCCGGGCCGCTTGGGGGGTCTGTTTGGAGTCGGCCGCCACCGGCGTGAGGACAGCCAGGGTGGACTGGGAAGGAATGGGAAGGGTCGAGAATTCGCGCAGTTCCTTCCAGGCCTGGCGGAACAGGTCGAGCAAGATCGAGTCCGACGACTGACCCGTGGTGGAGCGGGCCTCGAACCATCCCAGGCTGTCGACCGGGGGCACCAGGGCCTGTTGGGCGATCTCGTCGCGGGCCAGCCGCAACATGGCCGTTTCCAGGCGCTCGGAGGTCCAGTTCGATCCGGTGTGGTGGCTCACCGATCCCGGAGTCCCCCCATCACTTTCCCCCGATTCGCCGCTGCGCGTCAGGAACACGTATTTGCCCGAGGTGGCCTGGGCGATCTGGCGCAGCAGAGCTTCGCCGTCGATGCCCAGCGAGCCGCAACCCACCGTGTGGAATTTGATGCCGCGGCGGCGTGCTTCGTGGGCAGCGTCCACGTAGGTGAAGGTCTGGCCGTAGTCCAGGTGCGCCATGGCGTCGGATACCACAAATCCCAGGCGGATCCCCTCGGGGCTCCAGCGCATCGTGTGCAGAGCGGTATCAAGAGCCGACTGGAGGTCTTCCGGGGTGTCTCCGCCGTCGCCGGACTGCACCGCGGAAAGCGCCTGCGAAAAGACGCCAGCATCCGCGGTGAACGGGATGTGGCGGACCCGGAACTCGTCGTCGCGGTCTTGGTATTGCACCAGCCCGAAACGCAGCACCGGCCGCTGGGGCATGGACGAGAGGTTCATCTGCAGAATCGAGATCGCGTTCTTCAACTGGTCGATCTGCGACTGCATGGATCCCGTCACGTCCAGCACGAACAGGAGGTCGACCACCAGGTTCCCCGACTTGCGGGCTCCGGAAAGCTGGAGGTGCCTAGCGCGTGGTCCGTCGCGATCGATGATGGTTGTGATGGCTCCGGCCTCGTGTTGGATTTCGAGGTCGTAGCGGCGTGCCGAGGCGTCGCCCATTGCCAGTGGAAACAGCAGGTACGAACCGTCGGCCAAGGTGCGACCTTCTTCCACCAGTTTGCCGCCCGCGCGGACCACCACCTTTGCTCCCAGCAGGGGGCGGTCGGCCGAGTCGACCACCCGCAGGGCGATGCGCTCACCAATCCGCGAGTCGAGTCCGGATCCGGCGGGACGGCGGGTCGAGAGGAATTCGAGGAACGCCGGAAATTGTCGGTTGTCGTCGGAGACGCCGGCCTGCAAGCCGGAGGTCCGGGGACGAGCGGGTTTTGCGGCCGGTGGGGGAGGGGGCGGCACCTCCGACGTTGTCGCCGGGGCGCGGTCTTCCAATACGTACACTGCGCTGGGGTTGTCCAGCGATCCACCCCTGCCTCCGGCCCCCAGGCCGATCGCACCGCTCGGGGCCATGCGATCGCCGTCGTCCGCTTCCCCGAGCAGGCCGTCGCTGGTCATGTCGGCGCTTTCCTTCTTGCGTCTGGCAGAGGATCTCTTCCCTTCGGGAGGCACGCTCACGGAGGACTTGGCCTCGCTGCGTTCGCGTTTTTCCAAGGATGCCGATCCCAGATCGATCTCCCGCCCTTTGCCTCCGGTGCGGGCTCCGGGCTTGCGCCGGGAGGAAGACGGGACGCGTGTCAGGACCACTTCGCCGTCGGGCGACAGCAGCTTCAGCCAACCCGAATCGCACGAAACGAACACGTACTGGGAGACGGTGTCGTTGAGCCAGCGATGCGGATGGGCCGGGTCGGGTTTGGCGACCACCGAATCCCAACGCGGAGTGTGCCAGGGAAGACGTGTCTGCCACGTGCGGTCGTGGCAGACCTGGGCCAGGTCGGGGGCGGCATGGGTGGAAAGGGCGGAAGCCAGAAAAAT
>JAMIIV010000231.1:0-26198 GCA_035913415.1 Fibrobacteria bacterium
GGGGGGATGGACGCCCTGCAGATGCACGTGCGGCTCGTGGAGTGCCAAACGGGCACCGTGAAGGGCGCATTCAGCCGATCGGGCACGCTTCAGGACATCCTCGCCTCCATGCCGACGATCGCCGCCCAGGTGGCCCAGGCCGCTCGGGGCGAGAATACCGGGACATTGACGTTGCGCACCCGTCCCGCCGGCGCGACCGTCCTGCTGGACGGCAGGATCCTGGGACGCACCCCCCTCCTGGACCAGAAGATCGCCGCAGGCGCCCATTCGTTGCGCATCGAAATCGAAGGGTACCGAGATTGGTCGGATTCCGTCACCATCGTCTCCGGCACGCCCAGCGAACGAAGCGTCGAACTGGAAGCGGACGATGATCGCTCGGGATTGTGGATCCAGGGCGGCGGCTCCATGGGAGGTTTCGCCCGCGACTTCGAAGACCTTCGCGGCCCCCTCTGGACCGGGGATCTTGGGATCCTGGCACGGTCGCGCCGGCTGGGCGTGCAGATGATGTTCGAGTTTCCGACGGAGCGCACCTACGAGGTGACCTACCCGGTGCCTTGGTCCACGCAGACGAACACCCGGAGCTTGACCGGGCCCACCGTTCACCTGCAACTGGTCGGCGACCCGCTGCAATCGGGACCCGCCGCGCTCCACCTCGGCGCGGGTCTTTGCTACACGCGCTTGGATGTTTCGCCCCAGGATCTGTCGGATGACTTGGGCACCGCCAAGGAAGTCGGCTTCCTGGGCGCCATCGCCTCGGCGGGAGTCCGATGGCGTTTGCACCCCGTGGTGGAACTTCTGGCGGAAACCCAGGCGTCCACCACCTTCGACGAGGTCACCGTGACCGATGTTACCGAACGCGACCTGTTCACGACCACCACGACCACCACGAAGTTCACCCTCCAGTCCTGGTCTGCCAGGGTCGCCGCGAGGTTCCGAATCCTGTGAAGACCTACCGCCTCATCCCCGCGATCTCCCTGCTTCTGCTGTTCACGGCCGCGTCGAACGACTGCGGCGGCTCCACCAGCCCCGATCCCGAAACGGAACGCACCGTGATCAATGGACTGGAAAGCTCCATAACACCTCCGAAACCACTGATTCCATCCACCCTTGCCATCCCCCTGACCAATCCGACCTTCGCGCGCACGCTGGCCAGCGGCACTTCGGTCGTTTTCCAGCACGAGCTCCCGGGATTCCAGCACGGGATCCTGGTCATCCTCAAGGCACGTCCCGAAGTCTCGCAAGGCAGAGTCGTCAACCTCTCGAGCGATTGTGTTGCCGGAGCGGCGAGCATGGCTGGGCACGTCTTCGACGGCGCCCTGACCCTGGGCTCCTCGACCTCCGACCTCTACGCCTGCACGGGCCAAGCACGCGAGCCGTTCTCGACCAGCACCAAGGTGAAGACTTGCGCCGCGGGGACCTCCTGCCCGTCGCCGTTGCAGACGGGGCGGGATTACTGGTGGTTCGTGCTGGGATACGACGATAAAATGCGCCTCACCCACTCGAGCTCAGCCTACCTCTTCCGATGGAAGGACTGACCATGCGCCTCGTCCTGGCCTTCCTCTGCGGCGTGTTTGTCACCGCCTGCGACGTCAACCTGAAATCCGAAGAAACGGACCCGGATCCGACCGTCCAACCCCAGCGGCAGGATACGACCTCACGCCCCACTGGCGACACCACATCCCGCCGCGCCATCGTGGAAGACACCATCGCCAAGACCTCCACGACCGTCACGCTCGTGCGTCGGCAATTGCTGATCCGCGGCCAGGATACATCGGTCTTGGCACAAGACACCGTCCGTTTGCTCAACGGCGCCGTGATCATCGATACGGCCCTGTCCGTGCAGCCTCTTTGTCCGAACGGGGCCCTGACCATCTTCAACGCCTACGGAACCCCGATCGTACTGGAATTGTGGACCGGCAGCAGCATGGAATACGTCGGCGGCCGCGTGTACGGTACCGGATTGCAGAGGGTGGCTCGCACCATCATGCCTGCAGATTCCGCCCACAACAGACTGTGCCAGGATTGGCCATCTCCCCAGTATGCGCTGATCATCGCCGGAATCGCCCCCGATCCGGGCGGCCCAGCGTACCTGCTGAGCCACGGACAGTTCCAGGTATCCTCTTCGTCCCTCCTGGTGATCGACGAAGAGGGACTGATCCGCCCCCTGCACTGATCCGCTCCCGTCGGGGACCTGGTTCTTTTGCACCTTTTGTCGTCCATGCTGGTCGTCGATATCGGAAACACCCACACGGTCCTCGGTCTTTTCAACGAGGGCAAACTCGTCCGCAAGTGGCGACTCACCACCATCCCCAATTCGACTTCCGACGAAGTCGAATTCCGCGTGCGCGGTCTGCTCGAAATGCAGTCGGTCGAACCGGGACAAGTGAAAGCCTGCGCGATCGCCACGGTGGTCCCTTCGCTGGATCGTACATGGCGCAAGGCACTGGAGCGCATGATCCCCCAACGGGCGGTCACCACGCTGAGCCACCGCAACTGCGGGTTTCCCATCGAATACAGCAATCCCGCCCAGATCGGGCCCGACCGCCTGGCCAACGCCTTGGGAGTGGAGCGACTGGGGCTGCAGGACGCCATTGTCATCGACTTGGGCACCGCCACCACCTTCGACGTGGTCCGCAAGGGCGCCTTCCTGGGCGGCGCCATCGCTCCTGGAATCGAGACCGGCATGCTGGCCCTGACGGGTCGCACCGCCCGGCTGCCCCAGGTGGCCATCGAAGTGCCGGAATTCGCCACCGGACGCAGCACCGAGGCGGCATTGCACTCGGGCCTGCTGCTGGGGCACATCGGAATGATGGAGTACCTGGTGGCGCGCATTCGCGACGAAGAGGGCATTCCCCACGCCCGCGTCTTGGCAACGGGCGGCTGGAGCCAGATTCTCGGTGGCCTCACCCACGTGATCGATGGCTACCACACCGATCTCACCCTCGAAGGCCTGGAGTGGTTCGCCCGCACCCGCCTGCTCAACCAGAAGGATTCTTGACCATGCACCGCGTTCTCGTCACCGGCGGCGCCGGGTTCCTTGGCTCCCATCTTTGCGAACGCCTTCTGGAACGGGGCGACGAGGTCATCTGCCTCGACAACTTCTTCACGGGCCGGCGCCGCAACGTCGAGCACCTGCTGGGCAACCGGCGGTTCGAACTGCTCCGACACGACGTCGTGGAGCCCGTGCTCCTGGAAGTCGACCGCATCTACAACCTGGCCTGTCCCGCTTCGCCGGTGCACTACCAGTACAACGCGGTCAAGACGGTCAAGACCAGCGTCATGGGCGCGATCAACATGCTGGGCCTGGCCAAACGCACCCGGGCGCGCATCCTGCAGGCCAGCACGTCGGAGGTCTACGGAGACCCCGAAATCCACCCCCAGCCGGAAGGGTATTGGGGCCATGTGAACCCCATCGGCATCCGCTCCTGCTACGACGAGGGCAAACGCGTCGCCGAGACGTTGTTCATGGACTACCACCGCCAGAACGGGGTGGACATCCGCATCGTGCGGATCTTCAACACCTACGGCCCGCGCATGCACCCCAACGATGGCCGGGTGGTGTCCAACTTCGTGGTGCAGGCGCTCAAAGGCGAAGACATCACGATCTACGGCGACGGATCCCAGACCCGCAGCTTCTGCTACGTCGACGACCTCGTGGAAGGCTTTTTGCGTCTGATGGACCATGAGGGTCCCGATGCCCATCTTCCGGTGAACATCGGCAATCCCGGCGAATTCACCATCCTGGAACTGGCCGACAAGGTGATCGCCCAGACGGGGTCCTCTTCGAAGATCGTGCGTCACCCTCTGCCCTCCGACGACCCCCGGCAGCGTCGCCCGGTCATCGAACGTGCCCAAGCGCTTCTGGGTTGGCAGCCCACCATCGCACTCGACCAGGGCCTGGAAAAGACCATTGCGCACTTCCGTGGCGAGCTGGCGGCAAGCTGAAGCGGCAAGCCCCAGGACGAGCCGAGCGCAGGATTCTAACTTGGCAGGTCTATGAAGATTCTCGTCGTCGGCTCCGGTGGTCGTGAACATGCCATCGCACTCAAGCTCTCCGAAAGCGCCCAGACCCCCGAACTCGTGATCGCCCCAGGCAACCCGGGCATGGAAGGTCTTGGGCGATTGGTCGCGATTCCCGCCGACGACATCCCGGGCCTGGTGAAACTGGCCCAGGACGAGGCCGTCGACTTCGTGTTCGTCGGCCCCGAGATCCCGTTGGCGCTGGGGCTCGTCGATGCGTTGGGTACGGCCGGAGTTCCCGCCCTAGGCCCGTCGCAAGCTGCTGCGCGACTGGAATCCAGCAAGGCGTTTTCCAAGGATCTGATGGCCCGGTACGGCATTCCCACCGCCGCCCACCAGACCTTCACCGATCTCGAATCGCTGCTGGCTCACCTGTCGGAATGCCCCATCCCCGTGGTCGTGAAGGCCTCCGGATTGGCCGCCGGCAAGGGTGCCGTGGTCTGCATGACCCGCGAAGAAGCCCTGGCCGCCGCGCGCTCCATGTTGGGCGACGACCGCGTCTTCGGCGAAGCCGGGAACGAAGTCGTGGTCGAGGAATTCATGCAGGGCGAAGAGCTCTCCGTCTTCGCCCTCTGCGACGGAGCCCACTACGTACTTTTGCCCTCGGCCCAGGACCACAAACGCCTGCGCGACGGCGACCAGGGGCCCAACACCGGTGGCATGGGGGCCTACTCCCCCGCTCCGTGCGCCACCCCGTCGGTGCTCGCTACCGCGTGCCAGACCATCATCGAGCCCACTCTGCGTGCCATGGAAGCCGAAGGCTGCCCCTACCGCGGCATCCTGTATGTGGGTCTGATGCTCACCAAACAAGGCCCCAAGGTGGTCGAGTTCAACTGCCGCCTGGGGGACCCCGAAACCCAGTGCGTCTTGCCGGTGCTGGAAGCCGACCTGGTCGACCTCTCCCTGGCCGCCGTGCAGGGCCGGCTGGGTGAAATCCATGTTCCGACCCCTCGCAAGGCCGCTGCCATCGTGGTGCTGGCCGCCGAAGGGTATCCCGGCACCATCCGCAAGGGTCGGGTGCTCGAAGGCCTTCCCGAAGCGGATGCCATCGAAGGCGTACGCGTGGTCCATGCCGGCACCACGCGCGACGACGAAGGTCGGTTGGTGAGCTCGGGTGGACGCGTGGTGGGCGTTGTGGGTCAAGGGGAAGACCTCCCCCAAGCCGTGAGCCGTGCGTATGCCGGAGTCGCGGCCGTGCGCATCGAAGGTGCCCAGTGGCGCACCGACATCGCCTCCCGGGGACTGGCGGCCCTGGCCAAGTGACGCCCCGCGGCCTCGGTTTCGGACTGCTGCTGTGGGCTGCGGCCCAGGCAGGTGCCCGGCCCGCGGCCGAGTCGTTTGGCTTCGAGGTCTATTGGGGCGGCATGGTGGTCGGCAGGGCACGCATCGCGGTCCTGCCGACCACCGACTCCAACCAATTCGTGGTGCGTACCACCGCCAAGGCCAACAACGCGATCCAGAGCATCTACCCGGTGCGGGATACCGTCGAGTCCTGGATCCGGGTTTCTGACGGGCAGCCCCTGCGCTTCCACAAACGCCTCAACGAAGGTTCGTATTCGGCTTCGGTCAGGTTGGATTTCGATCGTCGTGAAAAGGTCGTGCGCGTCAAAGGGGGGCACCGCAAGGGCCAGGCCCCCGATACCGTCGTCGCCATCCCCGACCAGGTCCACGACCTCCTTTCGGCCTTCCATGCGGTCCGTTCCGCCGAATTGGTGCCGGGCAAGAGCATCACTCTGGCCATCGTCGACAATCGCAAACTCTTCAAGCAGGTCGAAGTCGCCTGCGTGGGGCGCGAAACGGTCGAACTGGACCACGGGACGTTCCAGACCCTGGTGATCGAGCCACGTCTGCATGGGGACGCCCTGTTCAAGAGCAAAGGCAAACTGAAGATCTGGCTGACCGACGACACCCGTCGCATGCCGGTCCAGATGATGTCCGAGATCAAGCTTGGGACCATCCGCGCCGAACTGGTCGACCACGCTCCCTGACCCCCAGGTGGGTTCGGCCTCACCAACCCGGTAGATTGGCACCGTGAACCGCAAACTGCTTCCCACTCTGTTTCTAGGCGTCCTGATGGCCGCCCTGGATATCGCGGTCCTCGGCCCCGCCCTGCCGGCCTTGCGCGTGGAATTCGGTCTGGGTCCCTCGGGATCGGCTTGGCTGGTCACCCTGTATGTGCTGGGCAACCTGGTCGGCACCCCGATCCTGGGAGCCCTCTCCGACCGGTGGGGCCGAGGCCGCGCGTACCGCGTGTCCGTGGGTTTGTTCGCGCTGGGATCCGCCCTCATTTTGGCGGCCCCCAATCTGCTGGTTCTGCTGGCGGCCCGGGCTCTGCAAGGTTTCGGGGCTGGTGGAATCTTTCCCGTGGCGGCCGCCACCATCGGCGATGTCGTCCCACCGGAACGCCAGGGACGCGTGCTTGGGGCCATCGGTGCCACCTTCGGCATCGCTTTCCTCCTGGGGCCACCCCTGGGCGCCCTGGTGCTGGCGGTCGCCGACTGGCGCTGGATCTTCGGCCTGAACCTGCCCTTGTCGGCCCTGGTCCTGGTCTGGTCGATGCACACCCTCCCCAACCAGCCCTCCTCGACGAACAAGCCCATCGACCTGCCCGGAATCGCCGCCTTCACCGGAGGCTTGAGCCTCCTGGCGGTGGCGGCCTCCACACGCAACCTCGTGGACAACGGTCTGGCGCGCCTTTCACTGGCCCTTCTCGGTGTCGGCCTCCTGGCCTTGCTCCCCTCGATCGAATCCCGCTCCCCCCATCCGTTCCTGCCGATTTCCTTCTTGAAACAGCGCAAGATCGCCCTCCCGCTGTTGTTGGGACTTGGAGCCGGTCTGGGCGAGGTCGGCACCATGTTCCTGCCCGACCACGCCGTGCGCAGCCTGGGCGTCGAGCCCGCCCGGGCAGGCTTTCTGTTGACCGCGCTCGTGGTCGGCTTGACCATCGGCGCCCCTACCGCAGGCCGCCTCACCGACCGCTTCGGCGCCCGTCCGGTCCTGTTCGTCGGTGCTCTGCTGCAGGCTCTGGGCCTGGGCGTCTTCGGTCTGGACACCACACCGACCGACATGACCTGGCACCTCGGTGGTGCCCTGCTGGGCCTGGGCATGGCAAGCCTGCTGGGAGCCCCCTTGCGTGTCGCCCTGCTGCACAACGTGCCCAAGGAGTCCAAGACCATGGCCCAGTCCCTGTTGTCGGTCGCCCACGCCGTCGGCCAGATCGGCACCGCCTCCCTCCTGGCCGCCATCACCCTACCCCACCCTACCGCCTCCACCTCCAATCACCAGCCCGCCTTCCTGGCCTCCGCCCTCCTGGGCCTGCTCCTCATCCCCCTGACCCTGCTCCTCCCCCCCGCCCTCCAACGCAACAAACCCACCAGCACCTCCGCCTAACGCCCCCACCGCCGCAGGCCCACCCAACCCATCACCAACCCCTGGCCTGCACCCAAGTTCTGCCCCCCTCGCGCGCGAAGCGCCGCGAGCACAGGCTCCGAGGGTGTCGGCGACCTCGGACTGCCCCCCTCGCGCGCGAAGCGCCGCGGGCACCAACCCGCCGAACCAGCGCAACCTCGCCCGCCTCCCCAACGCTTCGCCCCCCCTCCCTCGCCCCGCCCGCTTCGCCCTCCCCCACGCCCCCCAACGCTTCGCCCCCCCCGCCCTCGCCCCGCCCGCTTCGCCCTCCCCCCCGCCCCCCAACGCTTCGCCCCCCCCTCCCTCGCCCCGCCCGCTTCGCCCTCCTCCACGCCCCCCAACGCAGCCCCCCCTCCCTCGCGCGCGAAGCGCCGCGAGCACCAACCCGCCGAACCCGAGACGGCCCGAGCCAGATTTTTTGCCCCTATGGTGGATGCAGTCGAAGCGACAAGGCCCCGACCGCGTACACCAGGTACGCCGAGGGGCCTTGGAGCGAGAATGCGCCGCCAGAGGGGCAAAAAACCAGAGGGGCAAAAAAAAGGAGCGGGGTTCAGGATAAACCCCCGAACCCCGCTCCCCCCACTCGGATGGAGGAACCCACTCCATCCACCACGAGATCATCCTACCACATCGAAAAAGCGGTGTGCAAGGAAAAAATGCAGAGCGTTATTCCAGACGGAACTGGCCCACCAACCGGTCCAGTTCCTCGACCGAAACATCGAGGGAACGTGTCCCGGATCGGATCGCCTCGGCACCGTCGGCGACGGTGCGGGAGGCCTCCTGTACGCCATGGACGCCGGTGGCAATTTCTCCCACTCGAATGGACGCGTCCGCAAGGGAACGCGTGATCTCGGAAACGGCCGCGGCTTGCTCTTCGACCGCGCTGGCGATGGAGTGATTGATTTCGCCAATCTGCATCGCCTCCGTGGCGATCTGGTGGATCGAATCCACGGCGACGTGCATGTCCCGCTGGATCCCCTCCACACGCGTCCGGATGTCTTCCGTCGCCCCCGCGGTGGCCTTGGAAAGCTCCTTCACCTCGCCCGCCACCACCGCGAATCCGCGTCCCGCCTCGCCGGCCCTGGCCGCCTCGATGGTCGCATTCAATGCCAGGAGGTTGGTTTGGTCGGCGATGCCGCGGATGGTCTCGATCACCGATCCGATTTCGCTGCTGGCCTCACCAAGTCGCGCCACGATCCGATCCGCCTCCACGGCCCTTTCTCCCGCCTTGCTGGCGAACGAGGCGGCCTCGGCGGCCGAACGCGCGATTTCGCGAATACTCGCCCCCATCTCCTCGGCAGCGCCCGCCACCGATTGGACGTTGCGATGCACCTGATCCGAGGCGGAAAGCACCGTGGCGACACCCGTGGCGCTCTCCTTCGAAGCCCCCACGAGAGCATCGGTGGTGCCTTCGAGCTCGCGCACCGCCAGGGAACCTTGGCGACTGGTCGCGCGGATCCTGCCGATGAGCTCGCGCAGGTTGGCGACCATCGTGGCGAGGGCCTTGCCGAGGATGTCCCCGTCGGAGCGTGCATCGGCCATCGCCGTCAGATCCCGTCCCGCCACGCGGGTGGCGACCTCGGCCTGCTGACGCAGCGCGTCGGACATGCGCCCGAGGGCCGACATGAGCTCCGCGATCTCGTCTCCGGACGAGCTTGCGGCCGAAACGACCGCGACCTCCCCGCGACTCACGGATTCGGCCACCATCACGGCCTGCCTGAGGCTCGCCAGAACCGGTCGCAGCACGATCCAGATCAGGACCGAAGCCAGCAGGCTGGCCAGGAAGGATGCTCCGAGGATCATCCACCGCGTGCGCGACGTCTCGCGCGCCTCGGTGTCCATGCTCCTCGCCACCGCCAATATCCACGGAGTTCCGGGGATCCCGGCGATGGAGATGCGGACAGGCCTTCCTGCGCGGGTTCCCACGCCGACGGAATCCGTCCCCAGGGCACGGAGACTGGCCGCCCACGAGAGGGCATCGACGCGCGCACGCAGCACGAGAGAGGTGTCGCGCGAAGCGAGAATGGTGTCGGTGGCGCGATGGAACAGGATCGCTTCGGACCCGCTGTCGGAGGCGAGAGGATCGAGGAGCAGCTTGGTGAATGCCTCCATCTGGATGGGCGCGTAGAGGACCCCCGCACCGGCGACCTCGCCCAGAGGCACGGCCACCGTGAAGAATGGCTTCCCCGTCACGCCGGAGATCAAGACCTCCGACAACACGTGCTCTCCGGCCATCGCCCGCTTGAAGTAGTCCCGCGAGGCGAAGTTCTTGCCCAGGCGCTTGGGATCGGAGGATGCGCGCGTATCTCCCGTCGGATCAAGCACGCTGATCGCCTGACAGAACAGGTAATGCTCTATCAAGCCCCGAAGTTCCGCGGTCGCGCTCAAGGCGGCTTCCTCGGACACCGCGGCTTTGGCGATCGCATCGTAGTGGGACCACGCTTCGACGTCGGTGCGGCGATCCAGGAGCCAATGGCCCATGTTGTCCGCGGCGATCCGGGCCTCCTGCCGGAGCGCACCCGAGGCCGTGGCACCGAACAGCCTCTCAGCGCGGGTCAAGGCAAGGAATCCCACCCCCACCACCGAGACCACGATGAGGGCGATGGCGGGCGGAAGGATTCTACGGGCAAGGCTTGTGCGTTTCACGGCGGGGCTCCGGAGTGGATGGAACTGGCACGAGCAGACCGGCTCGACACCCGATCGTACCACTCCGGTTCCCAGCCGGCTATCCCTCCGGTGCGATCAGTGCGCCTTGGCCCCGTCCCGCGCAGCGCAGAGCACCGCGCCTGAACCGGCCTGCAGAGGCTTGCCATCGAGCACCACCTTGCCTCCCTGCACCGACAACTCGAAGGCGTCCAGGGCCTCGATAGTCAGATTCAGTCCGATCGCGCGATCGCATCCTTCGACGGCCGCGAAATCGCCGGGTTCGCCTTCGGGGCAGAGCAGGTGCACGGCGCCGTCGGGATCGTCGGCGGCCAGGATCATGCCCAGACTCTCGACACCCCGCAGCTTGGCCTTCTTGAGGTTGGCGACCATCAACAGCTTGCGCCCCACCATGGATTCGGCGCTGTAGTGCGAGCGGATGCCGGCGCAGACCTGGCGTTCGCCCAGCTCACCCACGTCCAGCTTCAGGACCAGCAGCTTCTCGGCGCTGGGATGGTCTTCGGCGGCCACCACCTTGGCCACCCGGTAGTCCACGCGACCGAACGGGTGGTTGGGCTCGGCCACGGGGGCTGAGGGGCTTGAGGCAACGGGCTTCGCGGGCTGCGGAGCCTTGGGGGCCTCGGTCTGGATGCGCGGAAAGAGCGGAGCCCCTTCCTCGAAGGAGGCACCAGCGGGCAGAAGTCCCCAGACGAGCTTCCCTGGTTCGGCGGTCTCGCCGCCCAGCAGGCGCAGGGCCTCACCGATCTTGACGGGCATGTAGGGATGCAGCAGCACCAGCAGCACGCGCAGGGCCTCGGACGAGACCGCGAGCACCTCGGAAAGTTCGTCGCGACGGGCTGGATCCTTGGCCAACTTCCAGGGGGCGGTGGATTCCAGGTACCCGTTGATCGTGCGGGCCAGGGACATGGTCTCTTCCAGGGCATGGCTGACGCGATAGAGGCGCATCTCGTCGCCCACCCGGGAGACGACTTCCTGCGCGCGCGCCTTGACCTCGCGCGAGGCCTCGGAGAGCTCGGCGGGCAGCGACGGAATCCGCCCCTCGAACTGGGTGGCCACCTGCTTGCGGATGCGGCTGACAATGTTGCCCACGTCGTTGGCGAGGTCGCCGTTGACCACCTTCACCATGCCGACGTCGGAGTACGAGCTGTCCTGCCCCACCACCATTTCGCGCATCAGGAAGAAGCGGAACGCCTCGGCGCCGCCCACGGCCTCGTACTTGCGGGCCACCTCGAAGGGGTCGACCACGTTGCCGAGCGTCTTGGACATTTTCTGTCCACCAGACATCCACCAGCCGTGGGCCAGGATCTGGCGTGGAAGAGGGATATTGGCGCCCATGAGCATGGTGGGCCAGTACACCGAATGGGTGGTGAGAATGTCCTTGCCGATCAGGTGCACGCTGGCCGGCCACCACGAATCCCCCGAGGCGGGAGGGGTGGGGATGGGGCCGGTGACGTAGTTCAGCAGGGCGTCGAACCACACGTAGGTGACGAAGTCGGCGTCGAAGGGAAGCTCGATGCCCCACGAGAGGCGCGACTTGGGACGGCTGATGCAGAGGTCTCCCAAGGGCTGGCGCAGGAAGCCCAGGACCTCGTTGCGGCGGAAGTCGGGGACGATCCAGGACGGATTCTGTTCGATGTGGTCCAGCAAGCGCTGCTGGTAGATCGACATGCGGAAGAAGTAGTTGACCTCCTCCACTTCCTCGACGACCTCGTCGGGACCGGGGCCGCGACCTTCGCGGATGTCGCTCTCGGAATAGAACCGCTCGTCGCGCACGTTGTAGAGGCCCTTGTAGGAGCTCTTGTAGATCTCGCCCTTGTCCCAGAGCTTCTGCAGCACGTCGCGCACGAAGGCGACGTGGTCGGCGTCGGTGGTGCGGATGAAGCGGTCGTTGGTCAATCCAAGCAGGCGTCCCATCTCGCGGAAACGCTCCGAAGTGAGGTCCACGTGCTCCTTGGGGCTGCGGCCGGCCTTCAGCGCGGCCTCCTGCACCTTCTGTCCGTGCTCGTCGGTGCCGGTCAGGAAGAAGACCTCGTCGCCGATCAGGCGGTGCCAACGCGAGAGGACGTCGCCGAGAACCGACGTGTAGGCGTGCCCGATGTGGGGCACGTCGTTGACGTAGTAGATGGGGGTGGTGACGTAGAAACGGTTCGACATGGATCTCTTCCCCGGAAGGCTTCGCATTGGTCTCCGCCGACCCCGCCGCATGGCGGGCCCGCGGCATCGGTCGGGATGGGGAATGATAGCTCCGCCGGATGCCGAGGCCCCGTGGAGGCCGGCGCTTGGTGTTCCGATCGGGGCACGATCGCGGCGCGTAACCAACCACCACCCGGACGCGTCCATATCTGCTGGCCCTGGTCCCGCTGGATGGACAGGGGCTTGGCGAAGTAGTTTTACGCCACTGCGACCAACCACCCTCATCGATTTTGAGGAGGAGCCCTAACCATGCCCACTTATGTCTACCGCGATCCCGAGACCGGCTTCACCAAGGAAGTCTTTCACAGCATGAAGGATTCTCCCGTGATCGTCAACGAATCCACGGGCAACACCATGGAACGCGTGATCTCCGGAGGGGCCGGCTTCCTGTTCAAAGGTGACGGCTTCTACATCACGGAGAATCGTTCCAGCAGCTACAAGGCCGGCGAAAAGGCCGACACCGCACCCGCCTCCTGTCCCGCTCCCGGAGGCTGCTGCGGCGGCGGCTCCTGCAGCGCCGATTGATGGACACGCAGGGGGCCTTCCGCGTCCTGGAAGCGGCACGCGGCCTGGGAGCCGACTTCGCCGAACTGTACCGCGAGGAGACCCGCTTCGGGTCTCTCGCCTTGCGCGACCGCAAGATCGAGTCGGCTTCGGCGGGCACCGAATTCGGATTCGGACTGCGACTTCTCTACGGCACCCAGGTCTTGTACGGGCACACCAGCCGCGAAGACGAAGACTCCCTGCTTGCCCTGGTCCGCGACCTGGCCGCGGCCCGTCCTCTTGAAGGCTCCAGTCTGCGACTGGTGGGCGCCTCGAATGCCCTGCGCCCTCGTGGCGTGCATCCGGTGCGGTTCGACCCCAGCGCCGGTGAAGGTGACATGCGCCTGGACCTGCTGCGCACCATCGACGAGACCGCCCGCGCCGTGAGCGGGCGCGTCGCACAGGTCTCGACCGGCACGTCCCACAAGGTCTCCGAGATAGCCATCTGGAACAGCGAAGGCCTGTTTGTCGAAGATCGCCGCACCTGGTGTCGCGCCACCGTGTCCGTGGTGGCCTCGCACCAGGGCGAACGCACCACGGGGACCGAAGCCCCCGGAGCGCGGCGCGGTTTCGAATTCTTCCGCGACCTGGACGCCCGGGGCACGGCACGCTTGGCCGCCGAACGGGCCGTTCGCATGCTGGATGCGGCCCATCCACCCGCCGGCGAAATGCCGGTGATCCTGGGCAACGGGTTCGGCGGCGTCATCTTCCACGAAGCCTGTGGCCACCCCCTGGAAACCGAAGCCCTGCGCCGCAAGGCCACCCCCTTCGCCGACAAGGTGGGCGAACTGGTGGCCCACCCGTGTGTCACGGCCATCGACGACGGCACGATCCCCAACGCCTGGGGATCGTTGGAGGTGGACGACGAAGGCTCCCCCACGCAGCGCACCGTACTCATCGAGAACGGCATCCTGAAGGCGTACCTCTCCGACCGCGTGGGCGCCACCGAGTGCAACGTGCCTCTCACCGGCAGCGCCCGACGCGAGAGCTACAAATACGCCCCCGTCGCCCGCATGCGCAACACGTTCATCGACTCCGGCAGCAGCACACTGTCCGACATGCTCGCCTCGGCCGAACGCGGCCTGTATGCGGTGCGCATGGGCGGAGGCTCCGTGAATCCCGCCACCGGCGAGTTCAACTTCTCGATCGAGGAGGGCTACCTCATTGAGGGCGGCAAGATCGGCAAAGCCGTCCGCGGTGCCACCCTGATCGGCAAAGGCCACGAAATTCTCCCCCGCATCCGCATGGTCGGAAACGACCTGGAACTGGCTCCGGGAACCTGCGGCGCATCGTCGGGTCTGATCCCCGTCAGCGTCGGCCAACCCACCCTGCTGGTGGATCCCATTCTCGTCGGAGGCCGCGCCGGATGAGCGACACTCGTCTTTCCCCGGAACAAGCCCTCCAGCGCGCCCTTGCGGCCGCCCGCGCCCAAGGCGCGCAGCAGGCAGACGCCTTGTACGCCGAAGACGGATCGCTTTCGGTCGATGTCTTCGAAGGACGCGTCAAGAACCTGGAGCGCTCCGACTCCGCTGGACTGGGCTTGCGCGTGCTGGTCGACGGTCGCCCCGGCTACTCGTTCACCGAACGGCTCTCCGCCGAGGCCATCGACCGCGCCGCGCGCGACGCCGTGGCCCTCTCCGCCTTCACCGAACCCCTCCCGATCGATCTTCCCGCACCGTGCGAGGTGAACGAACTCGACCTGGGCCTGTGGTCAGAATCCGTCGAGACCTTCGCACCCGAAGACATGCTGAACTTGCTGCGGGAAGCCGAAGCGCAGGCACGCGCCACCGACCCCCGGGTGATCAACGTCCCCCATCTGGGCTGCTCGCGCAGCGTCTCGCGCGTGCTCCTGGCCAATTCCCGCGGCGTGCTGCGGGAACGCCGCTCCGGATCGGTCTCGATGGGCGTGGGCGTGGTGGCCCGGTCGGGCGAGGTTTCGAAGATGGGCTGGGACGGCATCTCTCTTCGGGAGACCGGTCACTTCGTGCCCGCCGCCATGGCCCGCAAGGCCTGCGATCGCGCCATCGACCTCCTGGACGCCTCCCCCATCCCCTCGGGCGTGCTGCCCGTGTTGTTCGACAAACAGGTCGCCGGCGGATTCCTCTCGCTGTTCCTGTCGGGATTCCTCGCCGACTCCGTCCAGAAAGGACAGTCCAGACTGGCCGGCAAGGTGGGCGAACGAATCGCGCCGCAGGGCTTCCGGTTGCGCACCGAACCGCATCTGCGCGCCATGTCGGGCTCGCGTCTGGTGGACGCCGAAGGAATCCCCACCGCACCTCGCTCCCTGGTGGACGACGGCGTGCTCCAGGGGTTCCTCCACAGCCTGGAAACCGCCGCCCGTGACGGAATCCGTCCCACCGGGGACGCGTCGCGCGGGTATTCGGGCCGGGTGGGCGCCGGATTCGCCAACGCCGTGGTACCGCTGGAAGGCGGAAGCTCCCGCGCGCAGTTGCTGGGTTCCCATCCTCGACTGCTCCACGTGGTGAAGCTGGAGGGCTCCACGGGCTGCAACTCCGTCTCCGGGGAGATTTCCATCGGGGTGCAGGGGCATCTCGTCGAGAACGGCGTGCGCGTCTCGCCGGTGGACCGCGTGACCCTCTCGGGAAACTTCCTGGATCTGCTCCAGGACATCGAGGGATGGGGCGACAGTTGGAAGGACGGCGTCCAGTCCGTGCTGGTCCCCGACCTCCTGGTTCGGAAATTGTCACTGGCCTCCTGAAGGCCACCCTTCCTGCCCGATCAGGGGCAGGGATGGCCGGCCAATTGGGTCCGGATCTGGGGGTGTCGGGTATCGGCGAAGGTCCGCAGTTCCTTGGCCTGCCGGGCGGCTTCCGGGAAAACCGAGACGATTTTACTGTACCGGTCGACCCGCTCGCGGAAGCGCACGGCGGAGAACGCTCCGGTGTCGGAGATCGCCGCTTCGACCTGGGCGCGGTACTCCCGGCAGTAGACGGGATCGGCCAGGAGGTTGCCCACAAGCGGGAAGGGGCCTCCGGGCAGAACGCGTTCATGCCAGAGGAAATCTTCCGTGACGGGCACGAGGCTCCAACCCAGGTCGTAGGTGATCCAGCGCAAAACACCGGCGTCGTTGTAGAGGTAGTAGTTGTGGGCGTTCTCGCCGTACGAATCCCAATTGCCGATCGCGCTGCTGATGGCCAACCAGCGGATCCAGGTGCGTACATCGAAGACACGCTCGAGTCCGGCTCTCCAGACCGCTGGCGCGGAGGTGCGCGTCGATGCGTTCAGGGCGGTGATGAGCGCCTTCACATCGACGAAGTCGGTGACGAGGTCTTCATCGAAGAACTCCGAATCGACGAACGCCGAAAGATCGGACATAGGCTTGTAGAGGTGTCCGGAATCTTCGCCGAACCAGCGGTTCAACAGGGGCGCATCGGGGACCTCCACCAGCGTGTAGGCACCCAGATCGCGCGCCGTGTCTCCGTGCACGAGTTTCACCCGCACCGGGACCGACAGCACCGAAGGCACTCCGGCGCCGCGGAAAATCTCCCCGGCCACCGCTTCGCGGATGTCGCTGCCGTCCTGGGCCGTGTTGTAGAGGCTCAGCTTCTTGAATCCGTGGAACCGCTGGTTCTTGGTGACGGGCAACGAGTCCTCGAACTTGTCCATCGTCACCCGGAACGGAAGGGAATATTTGCGGTCGGCCCAGGTCGTGCTCAGGGAATTGTTGCCCTTCAGACGGATTCCGACATTCTTCCATACCTGCCCGTCGGCCTCCAGATCACCGGTCACCCACAGCAACGCGGCGTTGTCGACATGGTCGTGTTCCGCCACCTGGCACGTCGTGGGGGTACCAAAACGCCCGCAACTGTCGGCCATCCGCTTCATCATGGCGTCCCAGGACGGTTTGGCCACACGCAGGGTGATGGTGCGCAGCGTGTCGGGAAAGGCATCGATCGTGTCGGGCGGAAAGCCGTTGGAGTGGCTGGAATCGATCCAACCGGGGGAGCGGACGCGGCGCAGGCTGTCGACCAGACCAGACTGCAGCAACGACGCCATAGGCACACGGCGGGTCACGAAGCCGGTGCGGGTGAACACCAGGGTATCGACCACCGCGGAAGCGCGCGCGGCGCGAGGCTCGATCGAGGCGAACGTGGGTTCACTTCCCCGCCCCAGAAGATCGCGTCCCTCCAGTCGGACCAGGAGCCGCCCCGCCTCCACGCGCAGCCCCTCCCCCGTGTGCATGCGTACATGCTGGCCTCGTGGCGACACCGCCGCACTGGAAGCCAGAGTCCAGGTCCCATTCTTCGCCGTCGTCGTACGGTGTCCTGCCACCGCGAGGGTCACCTCCACCGAACCCAGCCCGTTGCCCTCCTCCGCCTCGACGACCTTACCCGTAAGGTTCAGGGTCTGGGCACGGGCGCCAACGACAAGTCCGAGAAGGAGCGAGGCGAAACGAACGCAAGAGGACACGAGCAGACTCCTGGAGTGGTGACGCGTGTGGCCCCGTTCCGAAAAGGACCCCAACCGCCCCTGGAAGATGCCACGGTCCAAGGCGCACCTCCCCCGGTTCTTGTCCGTAGCTCTCGATGTTGGGGACAGGCCGTCCCCACTTCGGGGAATTGCACTCGTACCACTGTTGGCAATTGCGGACGTCCGGTTTGCCTCTCGGGAGCGGTCGATCTCCAGGGGGATTCGGAGCTTATATTCTGGGGTGTTCTACCGGCGCGTGGGCTTGTGATCCACGCGCTCACTCGAACGAAGGGATGGCGCCTCACTTCTCCCTGGCGGATACCCTACCGCTGAGTAGATCCTTGTGTCATCTGTCAAGCAACTATCAGTCTTCAGCTTAATGCAATCACCAAATCCCGCTGCCGTATCGCATCCCGGGGTGCTAGATGGAATCAATGAATTTCCAGCGCTTTGATAGATCAACCCGGTTCGTGGCGCATCTTGCGCGAGGTATTGTATTCGAGCACGTATAGCGCCCTCGGTTTGCGCGCTCAGTGAGAAATACTTCAAATACTGTTTCGCGGAATCGTAATAACTGACCACAAATGAACCTTCATCACAAGATGTAGCATTGATTGAGAATGCGCCATAAACTCCAGCATTGACTTCGACTACAGTGTCCATCGAAACCATCGGCACTGATGACAAACTTGCGCCCTTCCGCGAAACGGAATCGATTATAGCCATCCAAAAACTACCCGTATCATCAATCTCGACACGTATCTGCGTTCTTGTTGTTGAATCAGCCACGCTATCGTAACTTGATTCACTTTTATCGAGCGAAATATGAGCAAATACATGACTACGCTCGTCCTTGCACCCCGCAATAACGATAAGCGGGATGAGGATATACAGGGAAAAATATTTTGCGCGTTTGCTCTTGGGTGACATTTTCATTTCCTCATTTTCAGCAACGTTAATTTCATGACATTCCAAGGCTTGATATTACAATTCATTCCCGACAGCCTGCAAAGCCCTTTAAAAAGCCAGGAATGATTCTCGTTCCATCAGGCTAAAGATTTCAAAATGTCGTCATCGTAAGCATGCCTCCAAGACTCCACTCCGGGGAAACCAAGTACTCATTTTTGGCAAACACCTGAAATTCAATATTCTGGAGCCGAACAAAAAACCCAGCTTGTCCATACGGATTCATCTTGCTTTCAACACTTAACGGATAAATCTGAAGCCGATGGCCGGCGAAAGGGCCATATGAAACGTTACAAGTAGGAGACAAATGAATGCGAAGATCTGAATTTGGAATTGCATGGAGAACGTAAGTAGCGTACGACAAGGCTCCAGGATTTGACGATTGGCCAAGTAGGGCTCGCCATAGATCAAATGCGCCCGCAATTCCAATTGGAAAAGCATCCATTGACATCGCATAACCATTTAACTCCTTTCGAAAGGCGATGTTGGCTGTCGAGTATATCGAAAGGCGCGAAGGCAAATATTTGGTGCTACTTGATCTGAGATCGCTATTAAAACTAATCAAAAAATGATCATACTCACCGCGCTGCGCTCCAACGCCAAATCCTATCATGGAATTGCAGTCATAGTCCTCTTGACACTTCGAATTTCCTGCAAAGACCATGCAAATCAACATGAATACCATAAACATTTATGCCATCGAATATCGATCCTGATTCATTTGTTCCTCTTGTTGTTAGCGAGCTCCCCACGATTAGTGGGGACGCGACCATTGCCGCTATTTCGTTTGCGCCGCAGGAATTTGCATTTGCGACGATTTTCTGGGGAGATTATGGGGATTTCGATCAACAGCGCCGTTGACTATGCAACATCTCTCAGTCGCCCCGAGGTATATTTATGCAAAACACTCCCAACCAATGTTTGATATGGGATCCATTCTCTCGCAGCCACCAACTTGATCGAGATAAGATCATTCTCAGCAATTCGGATGTTGATATTCTTGTTCTTTTTGACCGTCTCTTGAGCTGCTAGAAGCAGGTGATTGCCTACGGGATTGCTCTCGAGTTTGCCAGAATTGTAGGCATCCAAAATCGCCTGATCTTCTTCATCGAAGCTCATTGTATCAATGTTTGAATTTCTCATCCCCGCGACCCTTTCTGCTTTTGTTTTACTTTTCCGCTTGGAATCATTATCTTCAAAAAGAAGTCATTGCCATCGATCACGCATAGAACCAAGTAAACGTATTTTCTAAGAGATATCGCCACAACCCTTTGGGGGCCACATTATTCATCGACGAATTCAATCGATTTAACGATACTCATCGTCACACTGTCAATGCCATAGTATTCCCCTGGAGCACTAATAAACAATGCACGACTCCCATTTGAGACAACTGTTTGATAACATTTTCCTCCAGCACGATGCTCTCCGTATTCATCACTGATTGCGCATGCTAGTCCTCCTTCCAATTCTTCGAGTCACACGGACGGCCCGAGCGTTTTCTTCTTGCTTTTTGCATTTTTTTGATGTCTGAATTTTGCGGGGAATTCATTCCATCATTTCCTTGGAGTCAATTCATCCATGCTTTGGACAACGTCTCAGCCTGTTGGAGCACCGTTTGAACGGCGGTATCTTGAAGGTCGGGCGGGTAGCCGTACTTCTTGAGGATGCGTTTCACGAGCACGCGCAGCTTGGCGCGAGCACTGGCGCGATGCGCCCAGTCCACGGTTACGTTTTCACGCAGGCTCACCAGAAGCTCATGGGCGATAACTTTGAGGCTCGCATCGCCAAGGACTTCCAACGCGCTTTGGTTTTCTGCCAGAGCATCGTAGAACGCGACTTCTTCCTCGGATAGGCCCAATTCCTCACCACGGCTCCGGGCTGTTCGGATGTCCTTGGCAAGGTTGATCAGTTCTTGGAGAACTTCCGCCGTGGTGATCGCATTGGCGTGGTAGCGGGCGATGGCGGCTTCCAAGCGCTCCGAGAAGGCGCGTGTCTCCACCACGTTCGTGCGACTGCGTGACTGGATGCTGTCGTTCAGGAGCTTCTTGAGCGCTTCCAAGGCAAGGTTCTTGCGTTCCATCTGCTGGACTTCGGCCAAGAACTCGTCCGAAAGGATCGAAATGTCCGGAGACTTGATCCCTACGGCACCCAGAATATCGACAATTTCTGTCGAAACTACGGCGCGGCTCACGATCTGCTGTACGGCCAGGTCGCGACTGGCCTGCGAGACTGCACCCGTAGCGCTTGTCTTGGTGATACTGACCTTCACCGTTTGGAAGAAGCCGACTTCTTCACGGATCTCCCTAGCGAGGTCGGTTGCACCCGCCAATGCAAAGGCCTTGGAGAGGTTCAAGACTGCATCTGCATACGAGCGCAGCGCCTTCTTCTTGCCTTCTTCGGACTGCTCCTGTGCGGCTTTGTCGCGCACTACCTCCAGAATCCATTCGATGGCACCCGCCAGCAGCACAAGCCGCTCGTGGGGTGTGCCGCTCAAGCCTTCGCGGTAGTCGTAACCGTGGAACATGTCGCGCACGATCTCGAGCTTTTCCTGAAGCACCGCAACTGCCTTGGATTCATCGACGCCGGTCGTCGCTTGGTCGGGCTTGGAGTACTGCGTCAGGGCATTCTTGAGGCTTTGGGCAATGCCGATGTAGTCAACGATCAAACCCGCAGGCTTGTCGCGAAAGACGCGATTCACACGGGCGATGGCCTGCATTAGGCCGTGGCCGCGCATGGGCTTGTCCACGTACATGGTGTGCATGCAGGGAGCGTCAAATCCTGTCAGCCACATGTCGCGCACGATCACGATCTTGAGCGTGTCCTTGGGATCGCGGGCACGCTTTGCCAACAAGTCGCGACGGGCCTTGGTCCCGATGTGCGGCTGCCACGCTTCAGGGTCCGAGGCCGATCCGGTCATGACGATCTTAAGCACACCCTCGGCATCGTCGTCGCTGTGCCACTGCGGGCGCAGCTTCACGAGTTCCTGATAGAGCTTCACGCAAATGCGTCGGCTCATGCAAACAATCATGGCCTTGCCGTCGAGGCTTGCCACGCGGCTCTCGAAGTGGTCCACGATGTCCTTGGCGACCAGCTCCATGCGGGTGTCGCTTCCCACCAGAGCTTCGACCGTCGCCCACTTCTGCTTGAGCTTCTCCTGCTCGGTTGGCTCTTCCCCTTCGGTGAGGGCGGCGATCTCGTCGTCGATGCGGGGGCGCTCGTCCTCGTCCAGTTCGATGCGCGCCAAGCGACTTTCGTAGTAGATGGGCACTGTCGCGCCATCTTCCACGGCACGGCTGATGTCGTACACGTCGATGTAATTGCCGAAGACCGCAGGCGTGTTCACGTCTCCGGCCTCGATGGGCGTGCCGGTGAACCCAATGAAGGATGCGTTGGGAAGCGCGTCGCGCAGGTACTTGGCGAACCCGTAGGAGATCTCGCCCGTGTCGGCTTCCACCTTGGCGCGGAAGCCGTACTGGCTGCGGTGCGCTTCATCGGCGATCACGACCACATTGGAACGAGCGGTGAGCGGCGGCAGGTCCGTCACTCCTGCGGGCGGGGCAAATTTCTGGATGGTGGTGAACACCACGCCACCCACATCGCGAGCAAGCTTCTTACGCAGATCCTCGCGGTCTTCGGCTTGCACAGGAGTTTGGCGGAGCAGGTCCTTGGCGGCGCAGAAGGTACCGAAGAGCTGGTCGTCCAGGTCGTTGCGGTCGGTGAGGATCACAAGCGTTGGATTGCCCATACCGGGATGCTGGATGAGCTTGCCCGCGTAGAAAGCCATCAGGAGCGACTTTCCCGATCCTTGGGTATGCCAGATCACACCTGCGCGGTGGTCGCCCTTGCGTTGCGTTTTGACGCTTGCGAGTCCGTATTCCGTGGGGTCTTCACCAGCAAGCATGGCGGATGGATCGGAAGGCGATGTGGCGCGAAGTGTCGAATCCACGGCCTTTTGGACGGCATGGAATTGGTGATAGCCCGCAATGATCTTGACGGTGCCCGAAGGCATGTCGGCAAACAGGATGAACGAGCGCAACAGTTCCAGAAAACGCGACTTCTCGAAGATGCCTTCGATGAGCGTGGACTGCTCGGGAAGTCCCTTTGCCTGGATCTCCAGTCCATCAGTGGTGCGCCAAGGCATGAAGCGCTCTTCGTCAGACGAGAGCGATCCCACGCGGGCGTTGAGCCCATCGGAAGTCACCAGCAGCGCATTGGTGCGGAAGAGCGCCGGGATCTGGTTCTTGTAGGTCTGGAGCTGGTTGTAGGCCCCGGTGAGGCTAGCCGACTCGGCGCCGGGTGCCTTGAGTTCGATCACGGCAAGCGGAAGGCCGTTCACGTACACGACGCAATCGGGGCGACGGTTCACGTTCCCCGTGATCACGGTAAGTTGGTTGACCACCAGCCAGTCGTTGTGGCCGGGATGGTCGTAGTCGAAAAGCCTTACCACACCAGCGGTCAGGAGTCCGTCTTGCCCGTAGAACTCGACTTCCACACCGTCCGTGAAGTAGCGGTGCAGGCGGCGGTTCTCTTCCAGAAGCACAGGGCGTTCCTGCTGCAGGAGCTTGCGGAAGGCTTCTTCGCAGGCCGAGACGGGTACGCCGGGATTCAGTCTCTTGACAGAATCTATCAATCTCCCCAGAAGCACCACATCCTCGTGGCTCTCGCGCTCGGGGGCCTTGCTGTCAGGGCCGATGGTATCGCCCAGGACGGTTGCGTAGCCCAAGGCGCGGAACTGAGAGAGGAGAGACTCTTCGAGGAGGGCTTCTGGGAGGAAGGACATCAGCGCGGGCTTTCCGGGGGGAGGGAGGCAGTGGTGCAATACGCCTGCCGCTCGTGCTTGGGCGTGGCCGGGAAAGCCAGGCTCAGCGAACGATCCCGGACCATGCGTGTCAGGTAGTTGTTCCGCAACGGATTGGACTGTCGAGCCACAAGCTCCGCCAGGCAACGCAGGGTGATGTAGCGCCCCTTGCACAGTTCCATCAAGATGGCGTCCAGGGCATCGGGATTCAGCCTCGGTTTTGCGCGAGGTTCCTGGGCGATCCTTTCCAGACTTTCCCGGAACGAGGGAGTCAGTTTGGTCAGGTCGTCGATCACCGGCAAGGGCAACTTGGTTGAACACAAGCAGCCATCGGCATCCCGCTCCTCGATCCCTTCCTCACCGCTGGGCGTGGATTCCGAGTGGCTATGTGAGATGGTACCGTCGCTATGTGACATGCTGGGAGTGCTATGTGAGGTGCTCAAGATGGGCAAGGCGGGGCCGAACACATCTTCCGGACGGGTCAATGGCACACCTGCTAGATGATACACTGCCCCCCTTCCACCACCGGTAGAAATGAGCATTCCCAGCTGTGTGAGATGCTGAAGGGTGCGAGTGAGGTCCACGCTATGTGAGGTGCTCATGCCCTTGAGGCGGCCATGGCTCACGCTGCCTTCGCTGGCGGCCAAGGCCAGGGCCATGCGCTCTTCCTGAGCCAGGCTGTCGAACCGGGTACCAACGCTCTGGCGCAGGCGGGTCACGACCGCTTCGGGGAACAGGTCGATCATCCGCAGTTCCAGCAGGGTCTGGTTGTATGGCTCCGAGTTCATGTGGAGCTTGGGAGGGTGCCAATGTTGGGCTTCCCAGCCTTGAAGGATCTTGGGAATGCCCGTTCCCGCCTGCTCTCCGACGCCTACGAGTCGGAACATCTTGTGGAGGTTGCGGTTGCGGCAATCGGCCTCTCCGCCCTGGAGCGCGATCTCGACGGGCACGCGCATGAGGCCAGGATTGCGGAATCCGAACATGTCGGGACGCTTCACGACCAGCACCGAGGCGCGGTCGGTGTAATCGGCATGGACAAGCGTATTGGCCAGCGCTTCGCGTAAGGCCACATGCACGGGGGTGTCCTCCTGCCGCTCGCCCTTTTCCAGCCGGAACGGGACCTTGAGGTCGGCAGTGAGCTTGAGGTAGACGCGCCGGTAGAAGTCGTAGAGGTTCCCCGACCACTTGCCGTCCAGCGTGAGGCGGTCGGTCCAGCGCATGTCGACCTTGGCCTCGGGGCGCTCCATGTAGTCGAGCATGTAGTTGGGAAGGATCTCTTGGATGGTCTCCATGCGCCCGAACATGAGGAGCCCGGCGAGGGTCAGGCCTTGTTGTCCGGTTTCGCGGTCGCGACGCCATCCTCCGATGCAGCGCAGGAACTCCAGATCCTCCAGGGCATTCCAGGTGTGGCCCGGTTCGCGGTTGGCAAATACCTGCCGATAGGCCCGGAAAGTCTCCATGTGGAGGTCGTCCAGGTCATGGTGCGGAAGCAGACGAAGGTCGCGGCTGTCCTCCACCTGCTCGGCCAGAAGGCGCTTGACCTCCTCGTCGGGGATGGGGCGGTCGCTTTCGTTCTCGCGGCGGTAGCTGTTGCCGTCCAGGGGGTTCTTGGTGAGGTGGACTGGCCGCAGAGTTCGCGGAGCCCGAGGCACGTCGATGGCCAGGATGGTCTTCCCATCGAGGGTGATTTCCTGTACCCGCTCATCCTTCAGCAAGTTGACGCTGACCTTGTCGCGGCTGTTGAGCAGATTGAAGAGCTCAGTACGCACCTTGGCGAGGTTCTCGATTCCCTCAGCGGTGAACTGGCCATGGCTTTCGCGCAGGCCCAACAGGATCACGCCGCCGTGGGTGTTGGCAAACGCGCTGTAGGTAGGCCAGAAGTCCTTGGGGATCGCGCCCTTGCCATCGGCACCACGGGCCAGCTTGATCTCAAGGTCGACCGATTCCCGCAGCAGGGAGATGTCTTCGAAGGACACGATCTCGATCATGGATTCCCCTTCTGCCCAACTGTTAAGGAACTCTGAAGAGTTGGAACCCACAAGGATTCCTTGTGGGTTGGCGAGGAAGGGAGCGTGGTGTAGATCATGCCGCCTCCACCTGAAGCATGGCCTCGGGGATGCTCAGTTCGCCGGACAGAAGCTTGGGGAGGAGGGTGTCGCGGAGGGTGGAGAGGGTTCCAACCTTCAGCAGGTTTTGAAGAATTCCATCCATCGCAGTTGAGATGATAGCGTCAAATGCAGTAGCAAGCGGTACAGCAGGTATTGCCGAGGTTACAGACTCAAAAGTTGCACGAGTGATCGTGTCAAACACGGAGCCATGTGTATTCGCCTGAAGAGTTAGGATTGCATTTTTAAGCGAGAAATAAGTGAAATATGGCGTGAATCCATTTGATCCAACGACTCCATAGCAGGATTGATTCATTGCCATTGCATTCCCAACAATAGCCAGCTTCCCAACGGTTCCTCTGGCGCTTATAATTGTAGTACCAACTGGAAGAATACGCGTCGAAGAATTTTCAACACCCGCTTGGGTTACATTCTTCTGCGTTTTTATCACAAATACATCTTCAGAAGTTGGTGCATCAACGACAGAGTACCAAGGAATATCGCCTCCCCAATATAAAGACTCTGATGTTTTGGGAGTGCCCCCGCCAATGAGATCCATATATGACGCGAGTGGACTCACACTCCACCCCTCCGGGATTTCGCCAAGTTCGGAGTCCACGAGTTTGGAGGGGAAGAGGGCGGCGATCTCGGGGGTGAGGCCGGGAGGCTCGCGGCCTTCCATCTTGGCGCGCACGGGGCCGAAGTCTATGAACCAGTCCTTGAACAGGGCGCGGGCCATGGCCTCCAGCGTCTCGTTCATGCGGCGGCACAACTCGATCCGGTCGTCCAAGGTGCCCAGAATGTGGGCGATGGCCTTTTGGATGGGGAGGGGTGGCCAAGGCAATATCTGGCGACCAAAAATCTCCCTACTAAGGCTTGGATTTGAAGTGCCATCTTTTAAGTGATTTAAGCCAATATATGAGATCAAATAATAGAAGTACTTAAACGTGAAATCTTCCGTAAGCGGAGTGGTAAAATAAGCAGTGTCAATCACCCAAAAATCAGAAGCACAATACTCAATGCCGAGATTTCCCATGCCTTTGCGACCAAGAATAACGGCAGGGCCT
>JAMIIV010000232.1:0-11570 GCA_035913415.1 Fibrobacteria bacterium
CATCCTGGACATCGCCGCCACCCAGCTTTCCGACGGCACCTGCTACCACCAGTACCAGCCGCTGACCAAGAAGGGCAACGCCGAAGTCGGCGGCGACTTCTACGACGACCACCTGTGGCTTGTGCTGTCGACGGTCTCCTACATCAAGGAGTCCGGTGACAAGAGCATCCTGGACGCCCCTTGCGGCTACGCCGACAAGAAGTACGGCTCGGACTCCGAGAAGGAGACCCTGCTCCACCACCTGGAGACGTCCATCGCCTACACGATGAAGATGCGCGGCCCCCAGGGGCTGCCCCTCATCGGACACGCAGACTGGAACGACTGCCTGAACCTGAACTGCCACTCCACCGAGCCCAACGAGTCCTTCCAGACCGCCGGCGACGTCGGCGGCTCGAAGGCGGAATCCGTCATGATCGCGGGCCTGTTCCTCTATGCCGCCCGCGAGCTCTCCAGCCTCTACACGTTCCTGGGCCGCAAGGCCGACGCCGACCGCATCGCGGCCGAGCGCAAGACCATGCTGGACATCGTCGAGAGCGTGGCCTGGGACGGCGAGTGGTACACCCGCGCCTACGACTACCAGGGCAAGGTCATCGGCTCGAAGGAGAACGAGGAAGGCAAGATCTTCATCGAGAGCCAGGGCTGGTGCGTGCTCGGCGGCGCGGGCGCCGACAACGGCCGCGCCCGCGCGGCGATGGAATCGGTGCACAAGCACCTGTACACGAAAAACGGCATCGTGCTCCAGCAGCCCGCGTACTCCACCTACCACACCGAGTTGGGCGAGGTCACCTCGTACCCCCCCGGAGTGAAGGAAAACGCCGGCATCTTCTCGCACAACAACACCTGGATCCACCTGGGTTGGTGCTTGCTGGGCGAAGGCGAGCGCGCTCTGGAGTACTACCACTCCATCTGCCCCTCCAAGAAGGAGGAGCAGATCGACACCTACCGTTCCGAGCCCTACGTGTACGCCCAGATGACCGCCGGCAAGGACGCGCCCTGCTTCGGCGAGGCCAAGAACTCCTGGCTCACCGGCACCGCGGCCTGGACGTTCGTCGTGGTCTCGCAGGGCATCTTCGGCATCCAGCCGGATTTCGGCGGCCTGCGCGTGGACCCCTGCATTCCCAAGGCCTGGCCCGGTTTCAAGGTCACCCGCAAGTTCCGCGGCAGCACCTACGAAATCGAGGTCAAGAACCCCAACGGCGTGTCCAAGGGCGTGAAGTCCATGCTCGTGAACGGACAGAAGATCGACGGGAACCTCTTGCCGATCTTCGAGAAGGCTGGTACCGTGTCCGTCCTGATCGAAATGGGAGGCTGACATGAAGAATCGCGTTCGCATCGCCCTTGTTGCCGCCGCCTTGCCGGCGGCGGCTTTTGCCGGGCTCGGGGTGCCGGCGGTCCCGCGTGCCACGGCGGAGGCCGGAATGGCCTATCTGCGCACCCTGGGATACCAGGGCGTGGCCTTCTCCGACAACAACGGAGACGGCCTTTGCCAGATGGACGAGCTCCTCCTGCGCGACTACAAGGACGGCGCCCGCGATTCCGCTCTTTGGAAGGAACTTCGCAAGCTCTACTCCGGTGTCGAGAAATTCGGCGTCCAAGGCACCCTGAAGTACGGCTCCTCGAAGCTCTTCGTCCTGGTGCGCTCCGACAAGGGCATCAACGCCGTCGAGCCCAAGACCGGCGATCTGGTGTTCGGAAGCTGGTTCCAGGATCTGTCCGACCCCATCGAGGCCGAAGGCCGCTATTTCGCCCAGGCCAAGGGGCCGGGCGGAAAGGCCTGGGTCGATCTCACCGCGGGAGGCAAGTACAAGGGCGAATTCTTCTCGTCCATCGATTCCATCCGCGCTGGCGAGAAGAATTCCTACTACGTCTGCACCAACGCCTCGGGACAGAAGAACGCCGTGGAACTCCCCTCGGGCAAGCTGGTCTCCAAGACCTGGTACGGTCGGATCGAAGACGTGGCCGCCGATGGCGGAAGCGTCTATCTGCTGGCCTCGTCCAGCGGCACGGCCCAGTGGCTGGACGCCAAGGGACGACCAGTCCCCTTGGGCGATCTCAAGGAGGTCAAGGGGCTCTATTTCGCCGAAGGTATGGGCGCCCTCTGGGGCAAGAATTCCAGCGGCGAATGGGGCAACGTGAGCCTCAAGGGCAAGGTCCTCGGCAAAGGCTTCCAGACCTCGCCCGTAGGCCCCCTGCAGACCGTCGCCAAGGGCGCGGCGTTCAAGTCGTGCAACCCCCAGGGCTGCACGTACGTGGATGCCAAGTCCGGTGAAGACCTGCTTTCCAAGCGCTTCGGCGACCTTGGCGACCGCGTCTGGCACTTCGAAGGCCGCGACATCCTGCTGGCCAAGGATGCACTCGGACGATGGTCCTACGTGTACGCGGATGCCGGCGAGCCGCTCACCGGTTCGTGGTACACGCAGGTGGGTCCGCCTTCGACCGCCAACGCGCTGTTCATCTTCGTCGGCACCAAGCCATCAGGCCAGACATTGCGCACCATCGTGACGCCTGAAGGCAACGTCGAAGAGAAATCTTCGGCGGGCCCATAAACCAAAAAACGTTCAGCCAAGCTCGGGTAGTCGGAGGTAACTTGTTTCCGCTACTCGGCTTGCGCCGAATAGGTGCCGTTTCCGTTTTCCCACCGCACGCATCGACCGTTCCAGGAGCATTCTCCATGAGAGCCTTCTCCCAGGCGTTCCTCTGTCTCTCCATCGCATCCACTGGATGGGCCGCAGAGACCAGGACCGGCGCCGCCACCATGGATCCTTATCTCCCGATCCGCAATTCAGCATTGCAGTTCGAGTTGGGCGCCAGTTACCAGAATCAACCCAGCTACTTCGCCGGCGACACGTCCAGCGGCAAGCGGAACGGATTCACCACCGGATCGGGCAAGGTCGACTTCCCCAAGGCCGGCAACACCACGAACATGAATCTCCGCATCCGCCACGGCTTCGTCGCCGGGACGGAAGCCCTCATCGACATCCCCTACGTCATGGCTGCCGGCGGCGCTCGCCGCATCGAGCCGGTCAAGACGGGCGTCTCGTCGGTCGGCACCGAAGGCGACACCGCCTCCGCGGGCTTCGGCGACTGGACCTTCGCGGTCAAGTCCATCTACGAACCCTGGGGTGTCGGCGGCTACTTCGCCGTGGTCCTTCCCGTGGGCGAGATCTTCGGTTCGAACGCCTACACCAACGGCGACGGACAGCTCAACGCGGGCCTGATGTTCGGTCGCAAGTTCGGCGAGTACGTACAGGTTCTGTCGAACGTGGTCTACGGATACGACCTCCCGGCCACCAACCGCAAGATCGACAAGCAGGACTCGTACACGTTCTACCTGCGCACGTCGGGCATGTTCGCCGAAGACCGTTATCGCCCCTACGTCGCCTACACGCTGGAAGGCTACGGCGACTACATCGTGAACAACGACGTCGAGGCCGAAGGTGCCATGCGCCACATCGTGACCCCCGGCATCGACATGACCCCGTTCGGCGACGTCTCGTTCGAGCTGGGCTTCCCCATCGTGCTGGCTGGCTCGGGCAACCGCCTGATCGCCACCACCGGCGGCTGGGGCGTGAACTTCGCCGCCAAGTACTTCTGGTACCGCTTCTGATCTCCTGATCGAGCGAAGGATTCGAAGCGCCGGTCTCCTCCAGTGGGGACCGGCGCTTTTTTGTTCCGACGGTGAAACCGTTTTTTGTCCACTCCACCGCCGGGCATCCGCCCGGACACCCGAGGAGATTGCTCCTGTCGATCCTCAAGCGCCTATCCTCCGACTGGGACGCCCCACTACCCCTGCTGGGCCTGGTGCTCCTGTTCCTCGAGGTCTCTCCTCGCCCCATTTTCGACACCAGCCTCGAATCGTTGCGGATCCTGTGCCAATTTCCGCTGGTGGCAGCCGCCTTCCTGGCTTCGCGGGAGCGACGCTTCCTGCCGGCACTGGCCGTGGGTCTCCTGCTGGGCGCGGCCCAAGGCGTTCCGTCCGTGGTGGCTCTGGTGGCCGGCATCCACGACCTCGAGTCCCTGTTTCCCGGGTTGGCCTGGGCGGTCCTTCTCGGCTCGTACCTCCATCCCGCACGGCGCGGAGTCTATTTTGCAGAGCGAGACACATGAAGGAGACGCCATGAAATCGCTGTTTTTCGCACTGTCCCTCGCCGTTGTCGCCGGCGCCGCCGCCCCCCAGATCACCTGGGCACCGAAGTCCGACAAGGGATTCGACCAGGCCATGGAAAGCGGCAAGTTCGTGATGCAGGTCTTCGTGAAACCCCGCTGCCCCGAATGCGGATTGCTCGAGAAATCCGCGCTCAAGGACGAGGACGTGCGGACCCTCCTGTCGGAACGGTTCGTGGCGATCCGCTCCGACCTCGCCCGCCCCGACGGCAAGGCCGACGCGGAGAACTACGGTGTCGAAACGTTCCCGACCATCCTGTTCTTCAATGCCAAGGGCGCGCAGATCGAATCCGCCACGCTCCAGGGCACCATCACGACCGAGAAGCTCCTGCGTCAACTTCTGGACATCGGTTCGGACAAGAGCGGACAAGGCGGCGGATCCTCGCAGATCCAGGCCACCGGGCAGGCGGTCCAGGGCGCAACGCCCTCGGGGTCGGGCTGGAGCAGACCCGACACCACCGCCCGGATCGCCCCGCCCCCCCTCCCCGACACCGCGGCTCCGGCCGCGCCATGACCTCCGCGGCGCGCCCTCGACGGATCGCGGTCGTGGGCGGGACCCACGGCAACGAGAAGAGCGGCGTCTGGGTGGTCCGCGCCATGCGCGAGCATCCAGACAGATTCCGTCACCACGGACTCGACGTCCTGTCGCTGTTGGCCAATCCCGAAGCCGAGACCCGCAACCTCCGCTACCTCGACCGCGACCTCAACCGCTGTTTCGGCCCCGAGCTGGACAACACCACCGCATCCGACCCGCATGCGCGCGAACGCGGCCGCGCGCGCGCCATCGCCTCCGAGCTGCGCGACACCGACCTGCTGGTCGATGTGCACAACTCCACGGCCGCGATGGGCCTCACCTGGATCCTCACCGACCGCAACCCCTGGTGCTGGTGGCTTGCTTGGAAGAGCCTGGGCGACGACGCCCGCACCCGCATCCTGTTCACCCCCGAGACCCCGGGCACCAACGTCTTCCTGCCCTCGATCTCGCGCGGCGAGATCTGCCTGGAGATCGGACCCGTGCCGCACGGCGTGCACAGCCACTGGGCTGCCGACGCCGCGATCACCACGGTCGAGCGACTGCTCGCGCGCCTGGCGGACGTCGCGCCGGATTTCGACCCCCGCGCGGCCCTCGGGGAAGCCGACTTCGTGTACCATCTGGGCCAGCCATCGGTGGACTATCCCCGCGGCCCCGACGGCGACGTGCGAGCCATCCTCCATCGGGACCGCCTGGGCCAGGACTACATGCCCCTGCCCGACGGCGCGCCCCTGTTCGTGGATCCCGTCGACGGAACCACCACCCCTTGGCGCGGCCCCACCATCCATCCCGTCTTCGTCGGCGAGTCCGCCTACGTCGAGAAGGGCATCGCCTTCACCCCCACCCTGCTCCGTTCCTGGAACGGAGGTCGAGAGGTGTTCCCTTGATCCGCACCGCCTGCATCGTCGCCCTCTTCGCCTGCCTGGCCCCCGCCCAGACCGTGATCAAAGGGCTTGGACGAAATCTGTCCGAATACTCCGCGGCCTGGGGAGCGCCCAAGGCCGATGGCGAAGGCTTCCTCGGCGCCCAGGAGAAGGTCTGGAAGGTTCCAGGCAAAGGCATGGGAGCCCCCACCTTCGAGGTGCGCGTGCTGTTCCGCGCCGACCGCTCGGTCGAGGAGCGGTGGCTGCGCCCCGGGTCCGATCCGTGGGAGAAGGCCGAACTCTGGGCCGTCCTCGACGGCAAGGGTGCCACGTTCGAGATGCTCCACAAGGGCACTCCTCTGCTGGCCCCTTTCCACGTCCTGCAAGCGCCCAACTCGCTCATCAATTTCGTCCCCCCTTCGGGCGATCTGGCGGCCCAGCTCCAGAACTCCAAACAAGGTCCCGTGATCCGCATCGTCAGTCGCACCTGGGCCCAGGCCTTGGTCGACATGGGCCTGGGCACCTCCGAGGTCAGCGCCGGCCGTGCGAGCTCCACCGTGCAGCACTCCAGCCAGCCCCCGGCGTGGGGCGGCTACACCCTCGACGAGCTGACCAAGAACCTCAAGCCACTCGCGTCTTCGGGTCCTACCCGCAACTACCAGCCGCGCTCCAATCGCGGCACCTTCGCGATCACCACCACCAGCCAGACCACCCGCCTGGAGCTGTTCCTCCCTGACGGCTCGGCCGCCAAGGAAGCCGAACAGGTGCTGCGCGAAGGGCAGGGAAAGACGGCCCTGATCGTGACCCCCCAATTGCGAGCCGCCCTGGAAGAGAGCTTCCGACGCGCCCACACCATGGCCAACATCGCCGTGCCCGGCTTGCTGGCCAATCCTGAGTGGAACGCCCAGCGCGTGAAGGGCACCTTCACCGACGAGAACATCCAGGACCTCATCAGCTTCGGGAAACTGCCCTCGCGTTTCAGCCTGTTGTCCTGGAAGGACGCCAACGCCTCCTGGAGCCTCGACGTCGGCTCCGACGGCTGGCGCCTGACCATCTCCTGGGCCAAAGCGCCGTAACCCCATCGTCCTTCGTCTCCGGTGGCCGCCTCGCCTCCGGTGGTCGAGCCTGTCGTTCGGTGGTCGAGCTTGTCTGGCCCCACCCGGCTGGTCTCGACAGGCTCGACCACCAGAGGAAGTCGTTCGGTTTGCGACTTTGTATCATGTGGCTTCCACTTCGCTTGAAAGGATCTTCCATGGCCAGCACAGCTCTCCGCGGCAACCCCGTCCACACCAACGCCGATCTCCCCGCCGTCGGCTCCAAAGCCCCCTCCTTCGCGCTGGTGAAGCAGGACCTCTCGACCGTGACCCTCGAGTCGCTGGCCGGCAAGAACGTGGTCCTCAACATCTTCCCCTCGATCGACACCCCCACCTGCGCCACATCGGTGCGCAAGTTCAACGAGAAGGCCGCGTCGCTGCCCGGCACCATCGTGGTGTGCGCCTCCAAAGACCTGCCCTTCGCGGCCAAGCGCTTCTGCGGAGCCGAAGGCATCGAGAACGTCGTGACCGGGTCGTCCTTCCGCGACGACAGCTTCGAGAACGCCTATGGTGTCAAGCTGGTCGATGGCCCCTTGGCGGGCGTGATGGCACGTGCCGTGGTCGTGGTGGGCGCCGACGGCCTGGTCAAGCACTCCCAGATCGTTCCGGAGATCGCCGACGAACCCGACTACGAAGCGGCTCTCAAGAGCCTCTGAGGTCGCTCCTGCACCGGTCCGGAGGATCCGGGCCGGTCGCGTGCATTCCAGGCGCAATAATCAGATGATGCAGGAGACCACCCTCGGGACGCTGGAGTCCTGGTTGGGGTCGGTCCCGAAGGTGCGATCATGGCCTATTGCTTCATCTGTGGAGATCTCTGCGACGCGGCCTCCATGAAGACCGTCCAGGGGATCAAGATCGAGATGGTCACCAAGGCCGGGTGGATGCCCAGTCGCATCCCTAGGCGCTTGGCAGGCCCCAATCCGCGCAACTGGTGGCAAGACACCGTCAACCAGAGCATCAGTTCGAATTGGAGCCTGTGCGGCCCGTGTTCGGCGGAATTCGACGGTGCGCAATCCGGCAAACGAGCCGCTCCCGCCCCGCCGGATCCACCGCCCTCCCGCCCCGCCAGCCCTGCGCCGGCTCCTGCCCCTGTGGCCAGCGACAAACCGGAAGCGACTCCCGCCACCGGTCCGGGAGTCCGCATCGCCTTGCCTCTGGACAGCAGCATCCCGCCTACGGCCTCGGCACCGACGTCCAGTCCGGCGCTGACGGCCATCAAGCGGTGGCAGCTTCTGGCGCTATCACCTGGTTCGCTGGGCATCATGATCGCAATCGTGATGTTCGCCACCGCCGAGGAAGGGGTTCCCTTTTCCTTCCTCCTGGTGCCCCTTTCCCTGGTCGCCATCGCCGTTCTGGCAGTGCTGATCCTCGAAGGACGCAAGGTCCAAATCGGCCGGGCGGCTCGGGAAGAACAGCTCTGGAGCGAATTTTTCCAGAACACATTCCAAGCCTGGAGAGGCGGCCTGCTCGACGAATTGGCGGTGTGGTATCGCACCACGCCCTCCAACTACCAGGGGGTTCCCGATTTTGTGGCCAACAACATCGAGATCCGCGCCTTCCGCAAGATCGGTTTGTGGTTCCAACCCCAAGATGGCGAATTCCTGGTCGAAGTGGACAATCGCGGACGGGGTCGCCCCGCCTTCGTGCTGACCAACCAACGCGCCATCGTGCAGGCGCCGGGCGAGGGATGGCTGGGTTTTTCCTGGTCTGGTATCCGCAAGATCTCGACGGTACGCAATCCCAAAGGTGTGGAGCTCGTCCTGGGCAGCTCCGAAGGTGAGCAAACCCTCAGCCTGGGTGTGGCTCCTTCCGACAAGGCTCTGGATTTCCTGGTCAAGAAGCAGGGCCTCAACATGTCCGGCGTTCGGCCCCCCGAAACCTCCGAACGCCCTCGCAGCCTCGAGGACATCGTCGCCTCGGCGGCCAGTGCCACGGCCTTGGAAATGGAATGGCTGGCAATGCAGGGAAATGCCGCCCTGGAGGCCATTCTCGCGGTTTCCGATCGCCTGCGAGGCGGCGAATGGGACTTGGCCGAGAACATGGCTCGACTGGCGATCCCCCTGGCAGATCTCGGTGGCGAGGACGCACGCAAGCTTCTGACCACCCTGGTGCAGCTTCCCGACCCGACGCGCGAAGCGGAAATCGTGCGGGACGGGGCCGCCCGTGGTCTGGAGCGTCTGCGTTCGCGCGGATGACACCCCCACGACGAGGGCGCACCACGGGTGTAGTTTCTGGGACGCATGAACCTTCGCGACCTTGAATACTTCGTGGCTGTGGCCGAACTCGGCCATTTCGGCAAGGCGGCGGAACGCTGCTTCTGCACCCAGCCGACCCTCTCCGGGCAATTGCGCCGCTTGGAAGAGGAGCTGGGAGCGCCCCTGTTCGAACGCTCCCCCCAGCGCGTGTCCCTGACCTCCTTCGGGGCCCGGGCCCTGGAGCCCGCCCGGGACGCGCTGGCCTCGGCGAGTCGGCTTCAGGAGCTGGGGCGGACCATGCGCGACCCCTTGGCCGGGGAGTTCGTGCTGGGGGCCATCCCCACCATCGGGCCCTACCTCTGGCCGACGGCACTGCGGGAAATCAGCCAGCGACTGCCCTTGTTGCGGGTGCTGCTGCGCGAAGAGCAGACCCGCGTATTGCTGGATTCGCTGCGCAACGGCCAGGTCGACGCGGGCATCCTTGCCCTGCCCGTCGACACCCAGGGGTTGGAATGGGTGGATCTGTGGGAAGAGCCGTTCTTGATCGCGGTCCCCACCGGACACCCGCTGGCCGAATCCTCTCCCGCCGACCTCGATGCCTTGGTCGGGTCCGAACTCCTGCTGTTGGAAGAGGGCCACTGCCTGCGCGATCAGGCGCTGGATGTGTGCCGTCTGGCGGGAGCGTCCGAACGCGTCGGCTTCCGCGCCACCAGCCTGGAATCCTTGCGCGAAATGGTCCGTTTCGGCATCGGAATCACCCTGTTGCCCCAGTCGTCGGCCCGCGCCGAAGAAGGGCTGGTGCTGGTCCCCTTCCGCAATCCCCCGGTGCGTCGGATCGGATTGCTCTGGAGACGAAGTCATCCGCGGGATTCGGCCATCGACCAGGTCGCCAAGGCGTTGCTGCGCACGCGCGCTTGACGTCCGACCACCACCGCCTCCCTGGACTCGGGGGTGCGATTCCTAGCTTCCCCGCCATGCCTCGAAGATCCTCCCCGCGGACGCTCTCCTACCTCGCCTGCACCCTGGTGCTGGTCGGCGCTTCGTCTCCCTTCCCGAAGTCCGGGGCGACACCCGCCAATCCCGATCCGGGAGCGGGGTTCGTCCCCTCCGTGATGACAGATTCCGCCCTCGACGTCGCCGCGCTCGAGACCGAACTGCGCTTCGACTGGCATGTGGCGGTCGACGGGCTGCTGAACCGCGATCCCGGCAAGTCCGCGGCCTTCGTGATGGACAACGGGGAACACGCCCTGCGCATCCGGGGCTGGCTGGGCCTGAACGCCAAACACTCCATCGATGTCCAGTACTTCATCTGGTCCACGGACAACGTGGGGCGGCTCGCGCTGGCGGGCCTGCTGCAGGCGGCCGACCGCGGCGTGAAGATCCGCATCCTGGTGGACGACCTCATGCTGGAGAAGCCCTGGGATCTTCTGCTGGCCATGGACGCCCATCCCAACGTCGACATCCGCATCTACAACCCCAACAACACCCTGGGTGTCGGATTCTGGCGCCGCCTCTGGACCACCCTCACCGATTTCCGCGCCATCAATCAGCGCATGCACCAGAAGTCCTTCATCGTGGACGGACGAGCGGCCGTGGTCGGGGGGCGCAACATGGCCGACGAGTACTACGACTTCGATCCGGAATTCAACTTCCGTGACCGCGACATCCTTCTGGCGGGCCCCGTGGTGGAGCAGATCGACACCGCCTTCGCCGAACACTGGACCAGCTCGCTCAGCCACCCGGTGGCCCAGGTCCTGCCCGACGAGGCCGCGGCCCTGGATTCGGCGCGCCAGGATTCGGTGCGCGCCGACCTGCTGCTGAACTGGAACGACACCACCCGATTCTCCCCGCAGATGCGGCAAGGCATCCAGGACGTGCCGCGCCGTGTCCCCGCCCTCCTGCACGACATGGACCTCTGCCAGGCTCGTTACATCTTCGATGCTCCCGGAAAGAACGATGGCTCGGAGGGCCTGGGAGGAGGGGGCAAGACCACCGCCGCCCTGTCCGAACTTCTGGATTCCGCCCGTTCGGAAGTTCTGATCCAAAGCCCCTACCTGATTCTCGACGACCTGGCGCTGGCGAAATTGCGCTCTCTGGTGGAGCGCGGGGTGAAGGTCCGGATCAGCACGAACTCCGCGGCCAACAGCGACAACCATTACGCGGTCAGCGGCTACCAGCGCCAGCGCCGCAAGATCCTCGATGCGGGCATCGAGATCCACGAACTCAAACCGCATCCGGCCAACCGCACCAAGCTGCTGCAGCGCTACGCGCAGTTCGGCGAACACCAGCCGATCATCGTGCTGCACGCCAAGACGGCGGTGGTGGACCGCCGTCTGCTGTTCGTGGGCACCTACAACCTGGACCCACGCAGCCAGAACCTGAACACCGAAGCGGGTGTGGTGATGACCAGCACGAAGCTGGCCGAAGAATCGGCCACCGCGATCGAGGCCGATATGCTCCCGGAAAACAGTTGGGACGCGGCCAGCGGAGAGGGCGACCGTCAACTGTCGTGGACCCGCCGCCTCAAACTCTGGTTCCTGCGGCAACTCCCCTTGCAGCCGGTGCTCTGACCAAGCCCGTCCGTAGTTGCGGACGTGTGGCGGTCCCCCCGGACTAGCCCGATGCCGTTTGGATAAATCTTCGGAAGCCCAAATAATCCGGTGGTCGAGCCTGGTCCCGGTGGTCGAGCCTGTCGAGACCCACGCGGCTGGTCTCGACAGGC
>JAMIIV010000233.1:0-33350 GCA_035913415.1 Fibrobacteria bacterium
TGGGGTGCCTACGAACCCGTGCCAAGGGGCGGAATCCGGGGTAGCGGTAGGCGTCCTTGATATGCTGGATTTCCGGTGTGTCTGGCTGATCGGTCATCGAGCCAAGTTTCTCATCCAACCAATGCGCCGAAAAGGGGCTTCGCGTCGGCGCTACAGGGTAGCGAGGGATCCGAAGCTACCCACACGTTTCCGTGAAGAGCCGAAAAAGTGAGATGCATGATGACGCTGCCCAGGTCGGTCCGACGGACGCGCCAGGGATGCCAGCCGACAGGCCCAATGCCCCCGCAGCGCCGACCGGTTCTGCGCGAGGAGGCTTGGCCGGCAGCCCGGCCCCCGCCGGACTGAGCCTGGCGCCCCATGCGGGGGAGGCGCCCTCCTTGGGCGAGCGGATTTGATCGATACCACCACACCCGACAAATCCCTCCACGCCGAATTGCGAGGCATGATCGCGGGGAGCCGCACGCGCTTGGCCGCGATGGTGAACTGCGAACTCACCCGACTGTACTGGCCGGTGGGAGAGCGGTTGCGACGAGAGGTCCTGAGTGGAGAACGAGCGACCTACGGCACCGGAATCGTGGCACAGATCGGCGAGAAGCTCGCGGCCGAGTTCGGGAGAGGGTTCGAGGCGAAGAATCTCCGGCGCATGATTCAATTCAGCGAGGCCTTCCCCGATTCCGAGATTGTCGCGACACTGTCGCGACAATTGAACTGGAGCCAGTTCGTGTGCCTGCTCCCCCTGCCCTCCGAGTAGGCGCGCCAGTTCTACGCCCACGCCTGCACCGAATCCCGGTGGAGTGTTCGCGAACTGCGACAGGCCATCGAGCGGGGAACCAATCGGACCGAAGCCCCTCCGAGACTGGAGGCCCTGGGTGGTTCCTTCGGTGTCTGCGCTGGCGTTCCTCGTGCAGAGACTGTAGATTGTATCCCATTCAGGACACAGGAGGAACAGAATGGAACGAGCAGCGATGATCCGTGCCAGGACAGAGCCGGACGTGAAGGAACAAGCCGAAGCCATCTTCGAGAAGCTGGGTCTCAACGCCACCGGCGCAATCAACATGTTCTACAAGCAGGTCATCCTCCAGAAGGGCATTCCCTTCGATGTCCGCATCCCCAATGCCACGACGCGCAAGGCCATGGCCGACGCCAAGGCTGGCAAGGTGGAGCGATTCAAGGATGCGGAGACCATGTTCAAGGCATTGCGTGCGTGAAATTCAGCCCTGCTCTCGCCACGCAGTTCAAGAAGGACTTCAAGCGTTGCGAGAAACGACGCCTTCCCCTCGGTGAATTGGAAGTGGTCATTACCAAGCTTCTGGACGACCAGCCTTTGGCTCCCCGGTACAAGGCCCATCTTCTGAAGGGCACTTTCGCCGGCCATTGGGAATGCCACATCCGGCCCGACTGGCTTCTGATCTGGGTTCGCGACGAGACAGCTGGTGTGCTGTATTTCGTCCGAACTGGAACCCACAGCGACCTGTTCGACTGAGAGAGTGAGAAAAAACCTAGGAGCGGCAATAATCCACCGCTCGTCCTGAGGAGCGAAGCGTCTCGAAGGGCGGGCGGTGGATTCGCGGGCACAACATATGGTGTACAGCGTGGCGCCACTGCCCTTCGAGACAGGGCTTCGCCCTTCCTCAGGACGAGCGGCTTTTTGGTGCATCGGTTTTTTCTCAGGCTCTGAGGCTCATGCACTTTGAAGGCGTTGTCGCCGATCATCATGCCGGAGATCGTCTTGCTCCCGAGTTTCGACCCGCTCCCTCGTCGGAACCAGGAGGATCGCCGAGCATCCGGCATTACCTTCCATGCATGACCCGCTCACCCGCAGTCTTGTCGCCATCCGGCCGGAAAACCTCCTCGTCCGTCGTCGGCACCCTTTCCTTCGCGGTACCCGCCGTGGCGGTCGGCATCTGGCTGCTGGTCCGCTACCGACCCACCCCCGAATACTGGGCGACATGGTCGATCGGCGATCACGCCGTGTCGCTGACGGTTGTTCTGGCGGCGGGTGCCATCGCCGGATGGTGGTACACGCGCAACCTGCTGCGCGCCTTGCTGGTGGCCCTCTCCTCGCTGTTCCTGGTCGGCGGTGCGGTCCTTTGGGCCAACGCCATTTTCGATCGCTCGACACCCAGCGAGCTGTCGTTCCTGGTGCGCGCCAAGGAGCGGACGTGGGTGGAACGCTCCCGCAACTCCTACTGGGAGCACACCCTGGTCGGCGAAACGGTCGAAGGTCGGCAGTTCCGCTTCTCGACCCATGTGTCGAACCTCACCCCCGCCGAATGGGATCGCGCCGACACCACGCGAGGCGATCGCGTGGTGGTCCTGGAACACTCCGGATTCCTCGGCATCCCCTGGTGGCGCATCGTCGGACTGCGCCCCGCCCCCTGAGGGAGGCGGGCGCAGCACGGGCTACCGGCTGGTGCCGCTCAGGGACTACGTTCTTTCCACCATGCCTTCCGCTTTCGGACACGTTCTGGTTCCGCTCTCGCTTCGTCTGGGGCTCGGTGCGCGCCTCATGAATCTGCGCTTGACCACCTTCTGCGCCGTTTCGGCGGTCCTGCCCGACCTGGACGTCGTCGGGTTCGCCTTGGGTGTACCCTACGGATCGGCCTGGGGACATCGGGGGGCTTCGCATTCGCTGGTCTTCGCCCTGGCCTGGGCGTCAGTTTCTGTCTTACTCGCGAAAAAGCTCGGAACGGGGCGGTGGATCACCTTCTTCACGGTGTGGATCAGCACCAGTTCGCACACCTTGCTCGACATGCTGACCAATGGCGGCAAAGGGGTCGCACTCTGGTGGCCCTGGAACGCCGAGCGGGTGTTCTCGCCTTTCCGCCCCATCCGCGTCTCACCCATCGGAATGGGATTCTTCAGCGAGCGGGGTCTGCACGTGATGGGCTCCGAACTCTGCTGGGTGGGTCTGCCCTCGCTGGCCCTCGCACTGGGCCTGCTGGGCTGGCGGCTGTTGCGGCATCGTGCCGCAGGCTGAGGTCGCTTCCGGGGCCGTCCATCGTACGCGCCAGGGATGCCGCCGTTCGCACGCACGCCGGATGCGGTGAATTCACTCTTATTCGCCGCACGTTATGCGGCGAATAAGGCTAGATTCACCGCATGTACATCCACGATCTGCCCGACTGGCCAAACTTCACGTGGCGAAGTGAGCCACTGCTTGGCGTCCTGGGACGGGTACACCAGCGCTACGGCAGACTGCAAGGGCGCTTCGAGGCCCTGGGATTTTCGTCGCAGTCCGAGACCACGCTGGCGAACCTGACCGAAGACGCCTTGCGGTCGGCAGAGATCGAAGGTGAGCGGATGGAGGTGCGCCAGGTGCGCTCGTCCGTGGCACGCCGATTGGGGATGGACATCCCCGATCCGATGCCTGCCACGTGCGAGGTCGAGGGCATGGTGGACCTCACCTTGGATGCGATTGGCAACTGCCGCGCGCCGCTGACGCGCAACAGACTGTTCTCGTGGCACGGAGCCTTGTTCCCGACCGGACGCAGCGGCCTGTTCCGGATCCGCATCGGAGCTTGGCGCGACGATTCCCACGGCCCCATGCGGGTGGTCTCGGGAGGATTCGGCCGCGAGCGCGTTCATTTCCAAGCGCCCGCCGCGGACCGGCTGCCCGCCGAGATGGAACGGTTCCTCGCCTGGTTTGAGACGGATTCCGTCCTGGATCCGATCCTCCACGCGGGTGTGGCCCACCTGTGGTTCCTCACGCTCCATCCGTTCGACGATGGAAACGGACGCATCGCTCGCGCCCTCACCGACCTGTGCCTGGCGCGCATGAACGGTGGCGCGGTGTGTTTCCACAGCATGTCGGCGGCGATCCTCACCCAGCGGAAGGCCTACTACGGCATTCTCGAGACAACCCAGGGAGGATCGCTCGACATCACTCTCTGGCTGGAATGGTTCCTGGAGTGCCTGGACCAAGCCTTGGTGCACGCGGAAAAGACCGTTGGGGCCGTGCTGGAGCGACACGCGTTCTGGCAAAGGCTTGGATCGCTTCCGCTCAACGATCGCCAGCGCAAGGTCCTGACCCTGCTTCTCGAAGACTTCGAGGGGAAACTCACCAGCGGCAAATGGGCAAAGCTCGCCGGTTGTTCCACCGACACGGCGCTACGCGACATCCAGGCTCTGGTGGAACAGGGCATCCTCGAGCAGGACGAAGGTGGTGGACGCAGCACGGGTTATCGGCTCTGCCCCGTATCACGCAGGGCGCTGGCCCTTCCTTGCGATCGAGATCGAGTCTAGATTCCGAAGGACAGCATTCCTCTCCCGTCGGAGATTGCCACCATGATCACTTCCCGATTCGCCTCGATCTTCCTGCTCGCCTCCGCTTCGGCCTTTGCCGGTTGGAAGGTCGCGTACCATCCCGACAATGTCGCCACCGATCGTCCGCCCTCCGCCTGGGACATGGCGGGCAACCTGTGGATCTGGCCCAACGTGGCCGGCACGTTGCAGCAGGTCGGTCCGGGAAAGGATTCGGCGGCCACCGCCAATCCTTCGACCGGTTTCGCGTTGCCGGTGAACTTCACCGCGACAGGATCGGGCCGCCTGGTCACGGCATTCTCGTACACGAAGCTCGCGACCTCGGTCGACTCGGGAAAGACCTGGGACACCCTCGCCACCGTGGCCCGCAACTACGGCATCGCCGCCGGGCGGGGAATCTGGCTGGCCCCGTCGTTGGCAGACTACCGTGGCAAGAGCACCGGTGTCGTTCTGTCAGGAACATGGGACTCGAAGAAGGTCGACACTCTGATCTCCTCGATGGCGGTTGGCCTCAATCTGGGGATCCTCCCCGGAGACATTCCCCTGGTCGTGCGCACCTGGAGCACCAATCTGGGGGTGCGGTACATGTCCTTCCACGCCCTCAAGAGCCCTACCGACACCTCGGCGGGAACCATCCTGGACACCATCGCCCCGACGGGCTCGCAGCGGGGCCTGGCCTGCAACACCGCGGGGTGCCTGTTCGCCACCGACGACTCGCTGTGGCTGGTACGGTCGGCCCCCTACTCGGTGACGGGCTTCCCGGCTCCCATCACCACGAGCAACGTCATCAAGTCCATCGCGCTCACGGCCACGGAAGCCTGGGTGTCCACTTCGGGCAATGGCACCCACGGCATCTGGCGCCGACCTCTTTCCGGCGGAAGCTGGACCCTCGACAACGCGGGACTGGGCGCCGATTCGACCAAGGGACAGAAACTCGTCTCCGACGGTTCGCGGGTGGCCCTGGTGGGAGCCTTCGACGTCTACCTGAACGCTTCGACCTCCAGTCGAGTGGTGCGTCGCGCGGGCGCGACCGACGGCTTCTCGTTGCAGTCGGGAGACATCGTTCTGGATCTGGCGCCCGGAGCCCGGGGGAATCTCGAGATCCGTTCGCCTTCTGGACAACTTCTGTCCAACCTGAAATTGGAAGACCTGGGCGCGGGCCGCCACCGCATCCCGGTGGTGCATCCGGGCATCCACGTCGTTCGGTTGCGCACGCCCGCAGGCGAGACCGCGCGCACCGGCTGGCTTTGGGGTACCCGCTAGACCGACCTTGGGGCCTGGCCGCGACGATCCCTCGGCGGTTGCCCCGTCCGATCGCAGGCTCCCCAGCTCGGAGGCAAACTCAATCCATCAAGCAGCGGACCGAGTGTTTGGTTCGTTTGTTGATGCTTCCGAACATGGTGTTGTCGTTGTGGCTGTACATCTCCAGGAATTCCGCGGAGGTTCGGAAGTTTTCCGCCCGACTCCACCAGTACCCCATGGCACCTGGCTCCTCGAGACTGCCCCCCGCGTCGTAACGGCCTCCCGGAAGGGCGCGGAACCCAAGTCGGTCGTCTCCATGGCTCGAGCCCTGCCAGAAAAACGGCGACTTGAGGTAATTGCCGTCGTAGCTGTTGTCGGGATCGACGGCGGTTTGCAGCTCGGTCCATTCCGCTTTGCTCGGCACGTGCCAGCCGGAAGGACAGATGCCTCGCACTTTGTCGGATCCTCCCAGCAACGTCGTGTCGTAATGATTGCTGAGCGCCATCATCTCGGTCCACTTGTACAGTCGTCCGTACCTGGTGCAGGAATCCTCGGCACCGGCGCATACGCCGATCACGATACCTTCACCAGCGAACCCCAGATTCTCGGCCATCCAGACTTGCGAACCGATCTTGACCGAACGGTAGACCTTGCCACCGCGTACGTCATGGATCCAGCCGTAGATGATCGCGGCGTTCCATGTCGTGTCGAAGGTCCGGACAATCCCGGTTCGTGCCGCCGAGATCGTATCCCTCAGGAACACCTTGCCATTCTTCTTGAAGACCAAGGTATCCGTCGCGGCCGCGGAATGGGCCTGTCTCGGGGCCCAACCACCCAAGGTCACGGGGCTCTTTCCGGCTCCTCTCCCCTGGAGGTCTCGCCCATGGAAGGAAGCTCGGATGCGCCCATCCTCCAGATAGAGGCCGTCCACACCTAGGGGAGCCGCCAAGGCTTCTACCCGAACGACGGCATTGGTTCCCGCTTCCAGGGACCACGCTCCTGCGGCATCCGTGGTCGCGATGGCGTCGCTTCCGGTGATGGAAACGATCACGCCGGGGACGGGTGCGCCTTTGAGGTCGCGAACGGTTCCTGCGGCTCTCACGTCGGCGGCTTGGGAAGTCGCCGCAACCAGTGCGCAAGCCAATGAAAGGATCGAGGGATGAAATACCGATGAAGGCCAGGTCATAGCAGAATCCTCAAGATGGCAGGACGGGGGGATGCTCTCCTTGCTCCGACCCACCGCTCCTCGGGAGCGGAACACGGGCAAGTCCGGGAGAACGGGGAAGCGCCACGTTCAAGATAGGCACCAGATGCCTTCCGACGAAACGGATCCTCTTGCCCCCATTTTCCGCTCACCGCTCACCGTGACGCGATCCTCTCTCCCTGATCCCTTCCATCTTCCCTTCTTCCGATTTCTGCTTTAATTTCAAGATGCGGCGAGCCCCCGGACCCTCCGTCCGAGACACCTCCCTCCGACCCGCCCCGGAGCGCATGCCAGGCTTGGTGCCTGAGACCCACCCATGCATCCGGAGTTCTCACATGAACGTGTCCGCAACAACGCGGCAGGCCTTTGCCACTTGGCTGTCGTTGCCAATGCACCCAAAACCCCCGGTCCGCCAACCCCTGTCGCGGCCCACACAGAGCAGGAGGCCCCAATGACGGCGCCTCCATTTTCGCACGATGCCGCCGTGAAGAACCTGCTTCGAACCTACCCAGACGAAGCCCTCGAGTTCCTCGCCCAAGACATCACCACTTCTCGCGGGATGCCCACATCCTGGGATATTCTCGACACCGGGGTTCTCAAGGACGACACCGCCGAGCCAGGGCCAGGTATGGCCATGGACCTAGCCATCCGGTACAACTTCCACGAGGGGTCCCCACTCTTGCTGGTCCTGGTGGAGCACTGGTCCGATGCGGCTCGCCTTGATCTGCTGCGAACGGCCAGGTACTACATCGACCTGCGTCGCCGATTCCCTTCCGACGAAATCCTTCCCATCTCACTCGTAGATGACAATATCGCGCGCCCTCTGGAAGACACCTGGCGAGATCACGCCTCCGGGACCCTCCACTTCCATTTCCACACACGTATCGTCCAGATTCCGGCACTGGCCATGGACGCCTACCGGCACACAAGAAACCGTGTCGCGCTGTCCTTCACTCCCAACATGTCAGGGTGCGATGACCCCGTCGAACAGATCTTCCAAGTCACCGCAGCTTTCCACGATCGAGAGGACATGGCCGGGGTTCGCACCTTCTTTGCCTTCTGGGTGGTTGAGGGTAGATTGAACGCCATGGACCAGCGACGCCTCAACAACCGCCTCAAGGAGAACGAGATGCCCGTCATCATGGAATGGCTCCACCAGGAAGGCCTCGAGAAGGGCTTGCTCAAAGGCATGCAGCAAGGCCTGGAGGAAGGCATGGTCACGGGGATGGCCAGAGGAATGGCTCGCGGGCTGGCCCATGGAATGGAAAAGGGCATCGAGCAAGGAATCGAGCAAGGAATCGAAAAAGGTATCGAGCGGGGTATCGAACAGGGCAGAACTGAAGGGGTCCGGCGCAAAGCGTTGGAAGATGCCCGACGGCTGCGCGATCACGGCGTCTCATGGGACATCATCACCGATGTCACCGGACTGACGCCTCCCGACCTCGAGGAGCACGTACCTACCTGACTTGATTGCCCAGACACGAAACCGCACACCATAACACAAGCCCTGGCATCGTCTCATTCGAGACGATGCCAGGATGATGTTTCAGGGAACCAGAAGCACGCGGGCTTCGTCGATCAGGCCGGGGAAATCCTGGCCGTCGGCGGCGTCGGCGCCCACCACGAAGTTGCCATACGCCGGGCGCAGCAGGGTTCCGGCGACCTCGACACCCGAGGTCAACGTGACCTCGACACCGTTCACCCACGCGCGGAAGGTGGCGGCGGCGGGATCGGCCTCCATGGCCAGAGTGACCCATTGCTTCAGGGGCACCTTGCCGGCCTCGCTCTGCGGGGCGTACCACGACCACGAGGTGCCGTTGCCGCGCTGGCCGCCGACCTGGATACGGCCATCGTTGGTGACCAGGATCTTCGGGCCCGCGTAGAAGCCCATGACCACGGCACGTCCGTTGTGGAGGCTGGCGGAGGGATAGGCCTCGAGCTTCACGCGCGCCTCGTAACGCAGCACACCTTGGCCGGAAAGTCCCAGCTCGGGGGCGATGCCACCATCGAACTGGCTGGACACCGCGCCGTTCCAGGCCATCCCGAAGGGAGAGCTCACCAAGCCGGTCTTGTCGCCCAGAAGCGAGTAGCCATGTCCGGTCTCGTCGATGATCTGGCCGTTGCTCCAGAAGTCGAAACCCCAGTGCGCGATCGTGTTCGTGTTGGGGGTGAAGAACAGACTGCTGCCCGAGCCGATGCGGACCTTCGGTCCGGTGCCCAGAGGCAGGCCTTCCAGGATGCGGACCTCGTCGATCTTGCCAGGGAATTCCTGCCCGTCGACATCGTCGGCGCCGACCACGAAGTCGCGAAGGCCATCACGCAATTGGTCTCCATCGACGGCCACGCCCGAGAAGAGTTGGATGGGTTTGCCGTCCACGTAAGCGGTCAGTTCGGCGTTCTTGACATCGGCGGCCAGGCCGATTTCCACCCACTGCCCCAGGGGCACCACACCCGGCTGGCTCTGCGGCGCGTACCACGACCAGAACGATCCATCGCCGCGCTGACCGGCCACCTGGAGACGTCCGTCGTTGGTGACCAGGATGCGGAATCCGTCGTACTGGCCCATCACCACCGCGCGACCGTTGTGGAGGCTGGCGGAGGGATAGGTGTCGAGGAACACACGGGCCAGGTAGGTCACGCCGGCGGTGCCGGGACCGAAGACCGCGATGTCGGGGGTGGACGGATAGGTGCCCTTCGAGGGGAGCAGGGCCTTGCCGTCGGCGCCCAGGACCAGGTCGGTGGGTGTTCCGTCCAGGGCCGGTGCCTTGGCCACCTGGTTGGGAATGGTGCTGCCCGACCAGGCATCGAATGTCCAGAGCGACAGCAGACCGGGGGTGCGATCCGGATCGATCGTGGGCACCACGGGGATGGTTTCCTCGGTGGTGCGGCGCAGCGAGATGCGGATGGTCATCTGCAGTCCGTCGGGCCCGCTCAGCTCGGCCACCAGTCGGACATCGCCCGAGGTGGGCACCCGCACCACCCAGGAATCACCGAGGATGACGCCGGAAACGTCCAGGCCTTCCGTCCGCACGGACAGGACCTTCCAGTCCTTCCAGGCGGGCAACGAGATGGTGTCCAGGCGCAAGGTCTCGAGATCCAGCACCAACGGCTTGCCAGGCTGGAAGGTGCGCACGGCACCGACATCCTCGCCCTGGACCGCCGAGAGGCTCAGCCCCTTGTCCAGATCAGGCACAACCATCTCGAACGAACCGTCGGGCTTGGTGCAGGCCTCGCCCACCACGTCGCCCGTGGTGGTGTCGATGGCTTGCACAGTCACCGATGCCTGGCCCTGCGTGTCGGATCCGACCTTCAGCACACGCCCGGCCAGAACCTGTCCCTCGGGGGACGCCGGTGCGGGGGGAGCGGTGGTCGAGGAAGCCGGCTGGTCGCAGGCAGCCAACCAGGCCATGCAGGGGAGCGCAAGAAGTGCGGGAGCGATGCGGAACGACATGTGGGATCCTCGCGAGAGACGGAGCACGGACTCCGGAAGAGGGGCTACCCATCGATAGTAGAGCCCTTGCTCCTTCGTCGTCCGCAATCCTCTGCAGACCACGCAACTTCCCGTATACCAAACGGATACCGGCTTCAGGCAGCTCAACGCACGCGGTCAGCGCACACCGCCCCTTACGGCGCGTACGGCAGATCGCGATAGATGCGGAACTCTTCGATGAGGCCCCGGAAATCCTGGTTGTCCTGGGCGTCGTTGCCCAGGGAGAAGGCCCACGAGCCGGGAAGGCGGAGAGTGGTGCCATTCCATTTTTCCTGCTGGAACGCGAGCCGGCGGCCGTCCACCCACACGCGCAGGGAGTCGTCGGTGGTGTCCATGGCCACGGCCAGATCCACCCAACGCCCAAGCGGCACGGCTCCTTTGATCGTGTAAGCGGCGCTCCAAGCGTACTCCGAGCCGGTCCAGCGCTGGCAGGCCACCTGGATGGCCCCGACGGTATCGATGCCGAACTTGAGGGAGGGATAGAACCCTCCGATGAACTCCATGGAGTTGTGGGTGGCGCCCGAATCGGGATAGGCGTCCAACCGCACCCGGGCGACAAATCCCAAACGGCCGTTGGCGCCCGGCTGGAAGGAAGGGTGGCTGTCGACCAGCACCTTGGCGATGGAGAACGCGCCGTCGAAGGCCCTGCCCAGCGGGGACGAAACCACGGGAAGACCTGCAGGCAGGGCGGGGCCGCGACCGGTCACCTCGGCGGAGGGATCGGATCCGTCGAAGGTCCAGCGGACCATCAGGGCGGAATCGGGGATGGAGGCGGTTCCGGAAGCGACCGATGGCCGAACGGTCAGGCCCGAAGCGGAGGCTTCCAGCGCGGCGGGTTCTTCCTGCACCGCACCCGAAGTGGTGCGCAGGACCATCGATAGCTCCAGTTTCTGGCCCGGCAACGCCAGCAGGCGCACACGGTTGCCCGAAGCCTCCTGGATTCCGGGTACCCCCAGGATGCGGACCCCCTCGAGGGTCTCCCCGGCCTTGGGATCCAGGAGCACCAGATCGACGATCCAGGGCTTGCAACCCAGGTGCACGCTATCGGTGCCCGCCAGCACGCGGCGGCCGGAAACCGCGCCGATGGAGTCGGTGGCAACCGAAACCACCCAGGGGCCAGCGCCCAGGTTGCGGAACGCAAAACGCCCACGGGTGTCGGCCAGAGTGGAATCGACGGGCTGGGCCGTACGCGAAGGATCCCACAGGTAGACCCGCGCCCCTGGCAACACCGTGGAGCCCGCCTGGGCCACCACGCGGGCGGCCAGATTGTTCTCGGTGCCCACCGTCCCGGAGAGCACGTTCTCGGGCGCTTCAGGCCCGGATTGGCCTTCCGTGCACGCCCCCAGAAGGGCGGCCAACACACCGATGGCGATCAGGGACCTTCCGGACATGCCCAGAAAATGGATCGGCTCCGGCGATTTCGCAACCGATCGGTCCTTTTTTCGATGGCGACCGGTCTCGGGTCGAGACACCCCGCGCATATCGAATCGCGGTGATCCGCACAGCCGATTCGCTTGGGTGGTGGCAATTGCGGGGTTTCAGCCGTTTTCGGGGCGCTCGGAGAGCTGGGTCAGCGGAAACAGTTGCACGTTGAGTTGGCAGACCCGATCAACCGGCCCCGATTCGGCGGCCATGGCCAGGACTTCCTGCCTGAAGGCCCGGATGCGCTCGGCCAGTTTGCGTTGCGTGGGTCCATCGATGCCCAGGGTCAGGGTCGAGATGTGGCGATGCTCGCGCGGATGTCGCTGCAGCGACGAGGCCGCCAGCTCCATCGTCCGAGCCTGGTAGTCGCGCACCAGTCGACTGCCCAGACGGGTCGAGGTGGCCAGATGGGCTTCGGCCTGGGCATACCGGCCCTCCTGGATGACCAGTAGCCCCAGGTCGACCAGGGTCCGCACGCCTTCACGGGCTTCGTCGGGCCGGATGGCTGGATCGAGACGCAACGCCAGAGCCTCCCAGTCGGTGGGATCGGGCATGAGGGGCGCCAGTTCGCGCAGCGCCGGGATGTACCACTTGTGGAAGAGTTCGAATTCCTCCGATCCCAGGATTCGGCTGCGACCTGGCCGGGGAATCGAGCGCAGGCGCTCCAGATGGTGTTCGCGGTCGCGGGCCGTGCGCGCGTTGCCCAGCGCCACCTGACAGGCGAAAAACGCCGCTTCGGCATCGTCGTGGCCCATGGCCTCCGAGACGCGGTGCGTGGCCAGGGCGGGCAGGTTCTTCTCGCCCAGCGCCACCAGGCGCAGGAACGATCGAGACTTGAAGCCCGATCGCGTGGCGAGCCACTGGTAGTTCACCACCGGCCGACGCTCCCGTTCCGACTCCACCCACTCCCGCAGGTAGACGTGGTAATCCAGGTAGTCCCAGACCGCGACCGACACCCCGGAGCGTCCGTCCTCGAGGGCGTTGGACCCGCCCGGGGTTGGCTGTGCCGATTCAGTCATGGCTGGATCGAAGATAACCCGATATCGGCCCTCGTGAAGGACACGGGCTCTCCCCCCCCTCGGACGGGTCCGCTAGGTTGGAGGGAGGAGAGGATTCCGTGCGATCGAGGAAGACGCACGGCCCTGTCGCGGGGAGGGATGGAGGGAAGATGGCTTCGACAAGTTCCGTCTCGCAGGATTTGTCGACCGAATCCGTTGATCGTGTATCCTGCTGGTATACACGATCTGCGTATCCGGAATCGGTGGCCGAGAGGGGATCGGTGGTCGAGATTGTCGAGACCAGCGCGGTGGGTCTCGACAGGCTCGACCACCGGAGGTGCCAGGCCTTTCAGGCCTTCGCCAAGGTCCCCTTCAGGAAAGTTTCCCAGCGGGCAGCAAGATCCGTCCAGGTGTGCAGGGCGGCCCAGGATCTGCCGGACTCGCCCAACCGTTCGCGCAATCCCTCGTCCTGCAGCAGACCCACCAGGATGGTCGACAGATCGGTTCGGATTGAGGCTTCGTCGTTGTCCACCAGGATCCCGGTGTCTCCGTCACGCACGGAATCGAGGAAACCGTCGGCGGTGGACGCCACCACGGGAACACCGCAGGCCTGGGCTTCCACGGCCGCGATGCACCAGCCCTCGAAGCGGCTGGGCGAGGCGAAGACCCACGCCCGCGACAGCAGTGCGGCCTTTTCGGCCTCCGAGACGTCCGTGCGGAACCCGATGCGCTCGCGCAAGGGGTGCGACGCGATGCGTTCTCGCAGCCAGCGCACGTCGGCTTCGCTTCCGCGTCCGGCCAATTCCAACCGCACCGCCGGAATCCGCGCGGCGACGGCGGGCAAGGCGTCCAGCAGGCGATCGAGCCCCTTCATTTCGGCATCCAGGCGCCCCAGGAACACGATCAGGGGCGTGGCATCGGGGTGACGGGAAGTGTCCAACAACGCGCGATCGATGCCGTTGGGGATGCGTTCGATGCGCGCCCTGGGATTCACCGCGCGCACCCGCGCTTCGACCACCTTGTTGACCACCACGAAGTTCCTCCCGTGGCGGAGCAGGTGGTTCTCGTAGGCCACGCAAAACGGCGCCATCGGCCCCACGTTGCGCCAGGCGTGCCAGCCCACCACGTGGTGGACCACGAAGACCGTCCGCTCGACATGGCGAAGCAGGCAGGGCATGGGGGCCAGGATCGAGGTGGAGGTCGAGAACAGCTCGGGCAACCGGTTTTCGGCTTCCAGGCGCCGCAGGCGGCGGTGTGCCTGGCGGACCCAGTTCCATCGGGCCGTGCCCGGGCTGCCGCCCCCTCCCACCCACACGGTGCCCGGCCAGCGTTCGCCGCGCTCCTGGCATCCTTCGAAGCCCGCCGCCACGTAGGCGGTATCGAACCTTCCGCGCAAGGCTTCCAGCAACGTCCAATCCCGATAGGCTCCCCCACCGCCCAGCCACGGATTGGCCGGGTGGTCGTAGCTCCAGTGCTCCAGTCGCGGCAGGCTTGCCGAAACGGATCCCGGAGCCGGGGAAGGAGCGTGATTGGGGGTCATGGTGGGAGGCAAAGCTAACTCGGAGTCCAGGAAGCTCGGAATCCCGCCGCCCTGGTTTCCGGGAAGGTTCAGAATCCCTGCCGGAACTCGAGGCGGTGCGACAACCCCGGCTCGACCGGCCCTTGATCTGCCAGCACGGGCAACCACCCGATCGCGTACGATGCCGATGCGGAGGGACCATTCCACTCCAAGGCGGCCGCCATCTCCCCGATCCAGGCGCTCCCTTCGCCCAAGGGCCACAATCCGCTCCAGACTTCGGGCAGATCACCTTCGACGCGCACACGGTGCAGGCCCGCACGGGGGACCACATCGAGCCAAGGAGTCCGCAGACGCAACGAGCCCACGGCTCCGACCCTCTGGACGGAGCCTCCACCGTCATGACGGATTCCGTCAGGAAGCTGGGGGAAAAGGCCCCGCGACTGCCCGTCCGAAAGGTCCAACTGGGTCGCGGATAGCGCCAGACCCACCCGTGCCGGCCCCATCCACGGCGCCGCCAGATGGGCCTGCATGGCCACCAGTTGGTGCCGCACCGTGGCCCGCACCTCGTCTTGCTCCCCCAGCGCCAGGGTGTCCGAACCGGCATCGAAGCGAAGTTCGGCATCGAGATCCCACGAACGGCGGCTGACGCTTCCTTGGGCGCCACCGAACACCGACCACGAGGAAAGGCCCACCGACCGGGTGTCGCCTTCGGATCGAGCATCACCCACGCGCCGCAATCCTCCCCAGGCCTGCAACGCCGAACCGGCCGCGTTCTGCCCCCCCGCCCGCAGAGACCAGCGCGTCTCCTCGCCGCGCAGCGACGTGGTGTCCAGGATTTCGTCCGAGCGGCGCGCCTTCTGGCGCACCAACCGTGTGGCCCAGGCGGCGTCCAGCCGCCAGGTCCGTCCCCGGCGCACGCCCGTCTGCACCTCCAGCTCGCCGGTCCGATCCAGCAATGGCACCCAGGCCGACCAGCCCCACACCCAGTCGTGGTCGGGTTGGAAGCGCTCCAGCAGGTTCACGCCGGCCCCGATCCGCAATCCTCCGCGCGGCTGGGCCAGTTCCCAGCGCACGTCCTGCGATTCGCGCCGATGGATGATCTGGTCGTCCACGGCGTCCAGCCCCAGCGCCCACCCTCCGGGCAGCGCCACCACCGTCTCCAGCCCGAAGCGCGTGGCGCGACGCGCCCATTCGACGGAATCCGTCGACGCCGCCGCGGGCACCATGCGCAGGAAACCTCGCGTGTAGGCCCCCCCCGCCAGCCCCTGGTCCGACAACGGACGGGCCGTCTCGGGCTGCCCGGCAAGCCCGGCGTCGGGGCGGGCCACGGCGTCCAGGTGAGGCACCGGAGGCGCCCACCATTCGGGCGGCGGCTCGGAAAGGTCGGCGCGGCTGGCATATGCCGCCGCGAGGGCGATCGCGAAGGTCGTGCGGATGTCCACGTCCAGAACCTAGTTCGAGCCGCTCCTCGGGGAGTACCTTTGCCCCCCGTGAACACGAATCTTCCTGAAGACCTGGCCGCCATCGAGGCGGATCTCTGCACCGCCCTCGACCTGATCGCCGACGGCGAGGATCGCCGGGCGGTGATCCTCCTCGAACGCTGCAATTCCCGACTGCGCCTGCTGTCGGTCGGCGAACACCGTCTGGAGGCCCTGCGCCTGTGGGCCCAGTCGCACGCCATCCTCGAGGAATGGGACCAGGCCCTGCTGAAGTACGAACAGGTGCTGTCCATCGCCTCCGACGACGAAGACGCCCTCTGGCAGACCGTCCAGATCCTGCTGCGCCCCAAAGAGAACCCTTCGGCCGCCAGCACCCTGCTCAGTGAGAAGCTCCTGCCTCTGCACCGCACTCCGGAATACGAAGACGCGTTGCGCGAGGCCGAAGCCGCCCTGGGAATCGAGCGCCCGCGGCCCTGAGTCCCTTCGCGCGATGGCTCCCGTTCCCGCGTGGGCCGGGGGAGCTCTCACCGGCCCATGCCGGAAGTTTCGCTCCATCATGGGTGGAAAAGCGGTAGAATGCAGGAGTCCTTCCCTCGCGCTGTCGTGCTCCTTCCTGCAATGGAGGATCCTGCCATGGACACTCGACACCTCTTCGCACCCATCGTGTTCGTTCCCGCCCTGGCGGGAGCCCTGCTCATTCCGCGTTCGGACTTCGCCGAACACGCCCTCCCCGACTTCGGGACCGCCGACACTCTCTACACCTCCGAGGTGATCCAAAAAACGGGCGGGGGCGTCTTGAGTTCCCACACCCTGAAGCAGGCCCTGCGGCGTGACGCCAAGGATCGCCTGATCTCCATGGTCAGCACAATCTCCATGCCGGGGATGGGCTCGTCGTCCTACACCACCACGATTTCCTGGGACGATCTCGACCGCCCGGTGCTGGAAATCCAGGACGACCACGGCGACCTCGATTCGACCACCTACACCTGGAACCACGCCCTCTGCCCCGACGTCGCGTGGAAGAACTTCGCCGGTGTGATCGAGCGCACCACCTGGGCCACCACCCATACCGACGGCCGGTGCGCCACCGCCAAGGAAGACGCCTTCATGCCCCTGGTGGGCAACTGGACCCCCACCGACTCGCTGATCCGGACCTGGGACGGCCCCCGTCTGGTGCAGGAGCTCGTTGTCCCGCCCTACTCCATCTGGGTCGACACCCTCGAGATCCGCCGTATCCGGTACGACCAGGACGGGAGGCCCTTGCAGTCGGGCATCTGGAAATCGGAGGACGACTCCTGGGTGCTGACGGATTCCTGCGACAACACCTACAACGGCTCGGTCTTCGTGCGGCAGGTCTGCCTGGACCTTTCCGACAACGGCCGGATCACGACCACCACCCTCTCCACCATGCGCCCCGTCGGCGTGTCCGATCGTTCCCCCGGTCGCGTGCATCTCCACGCCTGGACACATGACGGCGCGGCACATTTCCGCAACGACGACACCACCCCGCTGCGACTGGAAATTCTCTCGACCTCCGGAGCATCGCTGGGATCCATCGACCTGGCGGGATCACAGACCTGGTCGGCCCATCTGCCGTCTGGCCCGGTGTTCTGGAGGGTCAACTCCCGGGGAAGTACTCGCACGGGGATCCTGACGCCGGTCCGTTGAGGGGAAGGCCCGGGCCGGAACCTACCTTTCCGGCCCAACTTCCGAGGAGATCCCATGAGCAGCCAGTCCGTCGACAACGTTCTCGAGAGCCGATACGCCAGTGCCGAGATGGCCCGCATCTGGAGTCCCGACTTCAAGTTCGGCACCTGGCGCAAGCTGTGGATCTGGCTGGCCGAAAGCGAGATGGAGCTGGGTCTGCCCATCAGCGCCGAGCAGGTCGACGAACTGCGCCGCACCGCGCCCCAGATCGACTTCGACCGCGCCGCCTTCTACGAGAAGAAGCTGCGCCACGACGTGATGGCCCACGTTCACGCCTGGGGCGAGATCGTCCCCAACGCCAAGGGCATCATCCACCTGGGCGCCACCAGCCAGTTCGTGGGCTGCAACACCGACCTGATCCAGATGCGCGACGGTCTCACGATCCTGAAGAAGCGTCTGGCCCGCGCCATCGCGGCCCTGGCCAAGTTCGCCGACACCCACAAGGACCTCCCCACCCTGGGCTTCACGCACTTCCAGCCCGCCCAGCCCACCACCGTCGGCAAGCGCGCCGCGACCTGGCTGCAGGACCTGGTGATGGACTACCACGAAGTGGCGCGCCTGATCGAGTGGCTCCCCTTCCGCGGCGTGAAGGGCACGACCGGCACACAGGCCTCCTTCATGGAACTGTTCGAAGGCGACGAGGACAAGATCGACGAACTCGATCGCCTGGTCACCACCAAGGCCGGCTTCAAGCGCCCGCTGACAATTTCCGGTCAGACCTACACCCGCCACATCGACAGCCGCGTCATGCACGTGCTGGGTGAGATCGCCGTGAGCTGCGCCCGTTTCGGAAACGACATCCGCCTGCTGCAGCACCTGAAGGAAGTGGAGGAGCCCTTCGAGAAGGACCAGATCGGATCCAGCGCAATGGCCTACAAGCGCAACCCCATGCGCTCCGAGCGTCTGGGCGCCCTCACGCGCATCGTGTTGGCCCAGCAGCAGGTCATCGATTCCACCGCCGCCGCGCAGTGGTTCGAGCGCACGCTCGACGATTCCGCCGCCAAGCGCATCTCGGTTCCCCAGGCCTTCCTGGCCGCCGACGCCTGCCTGGTCATCCTGGAGAACGTCGCCTCGGGCCTGGTGGTCTACCCCAAGATGATCGAAGCCCGGCTGCTGTCCGAGCTTCCGTTCATGGCCACCGAGAACATCATGATGCAGGCCGTGAAGAAGGGTGGCGACCGTCAGGAACTGCACGAACTCATCCGCGTGCACTCGATGGCCGCCGGTGCCGTGGTCAAGCAGGAAGGCAAGCCCAACGACCTGCTCGACCGCCTGGCCGCCGACCCCGCCTTCGGCCTCACGCGCGAACAACTGAACGAAGTCCTGGACCCCAAGCTCTACATCGGCCGCGCTCCCAGCCTGGTCACGCGCTTCCTGAAGGAAGAAGTGCAGCCCATCCTGGACGCCGAGAAGACCTCCCTCTCCGAAGGCGCCGTCGACCTCAAGGTCTGACCGAGGTCGATCTCGGGGCGCATACTCCCCTTGCGCCCCCCTCGACGTACCGCCGCGTACGCTGTCGGGGGGCCGCGGCGGGTCGTCTGCATCCCCGATCTCGACCTCGGTTCCGGGATCTCGGGGCGCATCACGCACCTCCGAGCTTGACCACATCTGTTGCGTACGCTGTCGGGGGGCTGCGGCGGGTCGTCTGCAACTCCGATCTCGACCTCGGTTCCAGGATCTCGGGGCGCATCACGCACCTCCGAGCTCGACCACATCTGTTGCGTACGCTGTCGGGGGGCCGCGCGGCTGGGCAGCCGCGATCGAGACATCGCGGGCCAGTTGGAAAATGTGGTGTATCTGGAGCTTCTGCGCAGGGGCTACCGCGTGAGCGTGGGGCGCCTGGGTGATCTCGAAGTCGACTTCGTCGGTGAGCGGGAAGGCCGACGCTGTATGTCCAGGTCGCATCCTCACTCCACGAGCCGGGCATGCGGGAGCGCGAGTTCCGCAGCCTCGAGGGCATCGCGGACAACTGGCCCAAGGTCGTGCTGTCGCCGGACGCGCCCGAATCGCATCAAGACGGAATCTGGCAGTTCCCCCTGCGTCGCTTCCTGCTCGATCCACCCGCCGCCATCACATAGAGATTCTCAGGAATCCAGGTAGTATTCTTGGAACCATCCTGACCGCACAGGAAATCCGCTTTCCAGAACCCCTCGGATGCCATGTTTCACTCGGCCCACAACAAGATCCTTCCCTTCATGTGGTCCATCGCCGACGACAGAGGGAGAGCAATGACCTATTCGGCCAAACCAGACGCGCACGATGCCCGGATCCAGGATGCCCTGGAACCGCAGGGGAGCATCCTGACCCTGCTGCGCGAGGCCTTTCCGAACGCGCTGGGCATCCATGTGTTCGGCAGTCGGGCGCAGGGAGGTGCTCGCCCCGACAGCGATCTCGATCTGGCGGTCCTGGTGGATGGATACGCCGAGCCGAGCCGGTTGTGGGATCTCTCTTCGGCCTTGGCCGAAATCGCGGGATGCGAAGTCGATCTACTGGATCTGCGCGCCGCGAGCACGGTGATGCAGTACCAGATCTTGACCAAGGGGCGCAGGCTGTGGGCCGTGGAGCCGGGAGCGGGCTTGTTCGAGAGTTTCGTCTGCAGCGAGATGATGGGTTTGATGGAAGCACGCGCGGATCTTCTGAAGGATGTGGCACGGGAGGGCAACGTGTATGGTCGATGATGTCGTACTGAACAAGGTCGCCACCATCGAGAGGTGCGTGGCACGCGCCCGGGAGGAATATGCCGCAGCGGGCGACCATTTCGAGACCGACCATTCGCGGCAGGACGCCGCCATCCTGAACGTCCAGCGCGCCTGCGAGGCGGCCCTGGATCTCGGGCACCATCTCATTCGGCGCGAACGGTTGGGGTTGCCGCAAAGCGCACGAAACGTCTTCGATCTGCTGGCCCAGGGGAAGTGGATCGAGGTCGCGTTGGCCGAGAGCCTCAAGAAGATGGTCGGATTCCGCAACGTGGCGGTCCATGACTGCCAGAGCTTGGCCCTTCCCATCACCGTGAGCGTGATCACCAGACACCTGGACGAATTCCTGGACTTCGGACAGGAGATCCTGCGGCGCGAATCACTCGACGCTCCATGACCTGCCAGACCACCGAAGACACGCTCGAAACCCTGATCTGATTCGCAAGGAACGCGCGAATGTGTGCTTCGGGAGCAACCGTCGAGCCTCCGGGAGTCCGGGGTATCCCGAGTGTCCTCCACCCGGCGGGGTCCCCGGATCCGACAAACCGGTCTTCTCGTGGAATCACTTGCCTGGATCGCCTCCGAAGGTCTATCCTCGAGTCATGTCCATCCTCGCCAAGCTCACCGAAGCCCTGAAATCCCTGCGCGGCCCCGCGCCCCACTTCGACGCCTCCGTCTACGGAGACCCTCTCGCCGCGCAGGTCGAGTGGGGTCCCCTGGCGGGCGGTGGCTCCAACTTCCGCACCCACAAGGGTGTGCTGGTCGGCCCCGACCGCTTCGAATTCCGCGCCACGGTCGGCCTGGTGCTGTTCGCCGCCGTGTTCGCCCTGCTCGGAGGCGCCATGCCCCTCTTCTTCATGATCCCCATGCTCACCAGCGACGTCGACTCGTCGCCCGTCCAATACCTCCTACTCCTGTTCCCCGGCATCTTCCTCGCCGCCGCCTGGTTCATCTGGCGCTACCTCGGTCGACCCGCCGTCTTCGACAAGCGTGAAGGCTGGTTCTGGAGGGGCAACACCTCCCCCTCCGAAGATCCCTCGGTCGGCACGGGCAAACACGCCTGCGCCCTCTCCGACATCCGCGCCCTCCAGATCATCCCCGAGCGCATCAGCTCCAAGAACGGCAGCTACACCAGTTGGGAACTCAACCTGATTATGGCCGACGCCAGCCGCCGCAACGTCACCGACCACGGCTCCGAAACCGCCCTCTTCGAAGACGCCCGCACCCTGGCCTCCTTCCTCTCCGTGCCGATCTGGAACCAGCGAGACGGATTCCGTCTCCCGACCTGACCCGCCCGGAGGGCGAGTCGACCGGGACACCCCACTCGCGCCATATTCCAAAGCGGGGCACCACCGCCAAGAATCCTCTTGGCTCGTCCCGTTGCAGGACCTACGATGCGGACATGTCCTTCCTCGGTCGGCTTTCCAAAGCCTTCAACTCCCTGCGATCCCCGAAACTCGTCTTCGACCCCTCGGTCTTCGGCGACCCCTTGGCCACCGTGATCTCCTGGTCCCCGTTGGCCGGTGGTGGTACGGACAGTCGCACCTACGAAGGCGTGTTGGTCCATCCCGACCGCTACGAATTCCGCCCCTCGAAGAAAATGATCACGGGCGGAGTCATCTTCACCGTTCTAGTGGTCATCTCTAACGTGGCGTGGATTCTATTCGCCCAGCACCTGCACCCCAAGACCCCCTTTCCCTGGTTGCTCCAACTGTTCTGGTACCTGTTCTGGTACCTCCCGATGCCCCTCTTCTTTGCCTGGCTCATCTGGTACATCTGGCACGAACTGAGAAAATCGATCGTCTTCGACCGCAGCGAAGGTTGGTACTGGAAGGGGCCAACCCCACCATCGGACACCACCGCTTTCCGCCGGGGCAAGAACGCCTGCCAGCTCGCGGAGATCCACGCCCTCCAGATTCTGTCCGAGGTCATCCGCCCCCCCCAACAAGGCTCATTCACCAGTTGGGAGCTGAACCTCGTCCTGACCGACGGCACCCGCCTCGACGTGGTCGACATCGGCTCCGAATCCGACCTCGTGGCAGACGCCCGCACCCTCGCCGACTTCCTCTCCGTCCCCCTCTGGAACAAGGCCGACGCCCTCCGCCCCGCAGCCCCGAACATCCCCTGACCAAGCTCCTGGAACTCCCCGGGCTCTCGACGACCCCGACCACCGCGCAACCCTTCCCCCTATCCGCCCCCACAATTCCGCACAGCCCTACCTACCCTCTGCATCCCCCTCCGCCCTCGACCCTAACCCCACAACTCCGTACAGCCCCACCACCCCTCACCGCCCTCGCCCCCACCCCTCGGCGAGGGGCCCAACGGGCCCCAATGCCGAGCATCAACCGCACAGCGAATCCGAGACTGACGGGCCTCTGCCAGGGATGCAGACGCCGCGACACGACCCCGACGCCGTACGCTTTGGTACGGCGAGTGGGGAGGGGAGCACAACCCCCGGCATGGCGACACCGTGGTTGGTCACCCCACGGCATCGCGACCTGGGTGACAGGTATGCGCCCTGGCAGAGGCCCGTCAGTTGTAGTCGGACCAGCGGGCGATGCGATACTCTGTGGCCCCGTCCGACGCCGTCTGTGCGCGTAGCCGGAATTCGGCCCGGTTGCTGGCCACCACCCACGGATCGCCCTGGTAGACCATTTCCATGCGGATGTCCCAGGCCGTCCAGGTGGTTTCGCGCGGGGCTGCCTCGGCTCTGCCGCCCGGGTCGAACTGGATCTTCATGCGCACTTCGCTGATGGCCGAGAACATGCGACGCGCACGTTCCTTTTCCTGCTCCTTGCCCCAGGTGCCTTCGGCCCCCGGAGACAACGAGGAGGCGTCGGCGACGAAGACGTAGTCGTCAGCCAGCAGGGCGTCCAGGGCCGTCACGGAGCGCGCTTCGTAGGCATCCACCAGGAGGGCGAAGAGGTGCTCGGGCGAATCCGGGCGCATGGGCATCTCGACGGGCTCCACCTGGTCGGCCACGAAGAGGCATCCGCCCAGGAGCAGGGCCGGAAGTGTCAGAATCCGCCGCATGCGTCGCTCCAGTTTCCCGAGGTGGCGGGTTCCGACCATCGCGCCAAGGTCCACTCGGCGGACTCGCCGCGGACCACGCCCCAGGTGGCCCGTCCCTGCCAACGGGCGCCACCCGATTCCACCAGCATCCAGTCGACGTCACCCGAGACGGAATCCGACGCGCCCGACGGTGGGCTGGTCCACGAGACTCGGGCCGTGTCCAGTCCGCGCTTGACCAGGCGTTCCAGGCAGGTCACGAAATCCTGGCGGGAGAACGGAACGCCCCCCGAAAGCCCTCCGAAAGCCGGATCCACCACAGCCACCGCCTGGAGCGCGTTCCCCTCGGACAGGCCGCGCCCCAGAAGAACCGGCACTTCCGAGGCGCTGGACGCGGCCCGCACCGATCCGGCCACCGTCGGAGGCTCGGGTTCGGAGGGTTCGAAGGGGTCGCACCCCGCGAACGAGGCGGAGCCCAGGGCGGCAAGCAGCGCCGCCCCCAGCGCGCGCCGCCTTCGACGTGTCACCATGTCCATCGCGCCTCCCCGGTTGCACGCCAGTCGTCGGTCCCAGGGTCGGGCAGCACCCGCAGGATCTGCAGGTGTACCGTTCCACTCGCCACCGGCGCCTCGCCCTCCAGGGCCGCGCGCCATTCCTCCCGTCCCGGCTCCGAGGCCAGACGGGTTCCGTCCCACACCGACGAGACCTCGGTCCACCGCTCCACCCACGGCGACAGGAACGCGCCTTTCCACCAGTACCAGCCCCGGGCCCCCACTTTCCAGTCCACCATGCGGCGCTCGATCGCGAAATCATCCCCGATCAATCCCCCCGCCCAGGTCAGCCGCTGCTCGATCCAGGCCCTGGCGCGGGGCTTGCGCGCCGTACCTTCCTGCAGCGCGGCGTCCCACTGCCACTCCATCAGACCCTCGTCGCGGGTCGAATCGAAGCGCCAACGCGTGCGCTGTTCGCGCGCCACGGAACCGGCTTCCACCCGGATGTCGACAGCCGGCGACCACGCCACGTCGGCCGCCAGACGGTGCCCCTCGCGGCGGCGCGTCTCGGCCGAGTGGACCGCCTTGAGATAGACCTCGTCGCGACGAAGCCACGACCAAGCCAGAAGCGGTTTGTCGTCGCGGGCCAGTGCCGAGTCGCGCACCGAAGCTCCCACGCCGGTTTCGGACAGATCCTGGTCGGGACGATCGGAGACCCCGGGTTCGGGATTCTGCGGGTGCCGACGGCGCGCCAGCGAGCGCAGCCATCCACCCTTCAGCGAGAATCCGCCGAACGATTCGATGCGCCACCCAAGCGTGTCGGCCAGACGCACCATCCGGTCTTCCGACGACTGGCTCCTCTCCAGGTCGCCCTGGCCACCTTCGATATCGAGCACCCCGTGGTCGCCGCGGATGGCGGACAGATCCTGGACATGGAAGAACCCGTAGGGTAGATCGCCCGACAGACCGACCCCTCCCCCCACGCCCCAGGCGTCGTCGCCGGGCACCCGGCCCGCGTAGTCCAAGGCGAGGGTGTCGGCGATCCAGACCCGAACCGGAACGGACTGTCCACGACCGGGCTCCAACACGGACGTGACGGAAACCGACCGACGCACCACGTCCCGATCCTGCCCGAGCACTTCCGACCTGCGGCGCAGCGCGTCGATTCCGGCGTCGATCTCGGTCGACCACGGAATGGTGGTCTGGTAGAATGCGTGGGCGGCACCCGACTCTTCGCGCAGGTCCGCGGCTCCCGCGTCCCGCAGCAGGTACGCGGAGATCCATCGATCCCCGCTTCCGTGGGGCCTGTTCCAGGCGCCTTCCAGCGCGAACACCGACGTGGCCAACGCCCCCTCGGCCGCCTTCCGGCCGGCATCGAGCGAAGGTGTGGCCGCCGAGGGGTCGAGCCGCTCCCACAGCAGGCCGCCCCATCCGCCCAACCGGAAATCGCCCACGGGCCGGTTCCAGCCCAACACGGTCTGTCCACGCGTGCGGCTGCCGCCGAGCGCCCCGTGGTCGGCGAACTGACCCTCCAATTGACCGGTCTGCGACCACGAGAACACGCTCTGGCCGCCCAGCAAGCGGCGCGAGGCCGCGGCATGGAAGCCGAAATCCCCGTCGACACGAGCCGGCGACGGATCGCGCAGGATGGTCGCCGTGTCCAGGAGTTCCAGGTCGACCTCGCCCACCGAATCCTGCCAGGCGAATCCGGGACGCACGATGGTGCGGTCGAATTCGTGGCGCAACGAAATGCTCGCGCCTTGTTCGGCCCACGAGGGGTGGAGGAGATCGTCGGAGGGAAGCCCCTGAGCCGCCGCGCTCCCGAAGGAGGCGGCCAGCAGTGTCAGGAATCTTCCCGGCACGACGCCCCCGCCCACTCAGTCCTCTTCGATGGCGTCGGGAGCGCCCCCGTCGGCCAGGATCGCGTCGACACGGGGCTTGAGGGCGTAGAACAGCTCGGCGAACTGCTCCAGGCTGATGGCCTCGGCACGGATGGAATCGGGCAGGGCGCAATGGGCGATTGCCGCATCCACGTCCGGCGCCGTGAAAGTCATCAGCAGCGAGTTGCGCAGCGTCTTGCGCTTCTGGCGGAAGGCGGCGCGCACGAACCACGGGAACAGCGGGTCTTCCACGTAGGGCTTCTCGCGGGCCACCAGGCGGAAGGTCCCCGAATGCACGCGCGGCCGCGGACGGAAACTGTCAGGACCGATCTTGAGCTTCACCTCGGAGAGGGCGTGGTTGGCCACGATCACCGTGAGGGACCCGTAGTCGCGCCCACCGGGTTTGGCGCACACCCGCTTGGCGACCTCCCACTGCACCATGAACAGGAAATGGCGGAAGCGGCGGATGTGGGGCAAGAAGCGGATCAGGATCGCCGAGGCGCGGTTGTAGGGCAGGTTCCCGCACAGCACCGGGAGTTCCGTTCCGGGGAAGGGCTCGAACCAGGGATCGAGGTCAACCAGCAGAGCGTCGCGGTTGACCACCTCCAGGTTGGCGCCCCCACCCACCTTGCGCGGGAGCTTCTCGGCCCACTTGGGATCGATCTCGATGGCGACCACCCGCCCCGCGCGGGCGCACAAAGGCTCCGTAAGCGCGGCGGCGCCGGGCCCGATCTCGATCACCGTCCCGTCCTTGACGGGGTCGACGTCGTCGACGATGCCGCGGATCACCTCCGGATCAACGAGGAAATTCTGTCCGAACTGGCGGCGTTCCCGATCGTACACGCTTGTGACCTCTGGCCTTCCTCGGTCGGCGGCGCGCTCGACCCTCGTGGATTGATGAAATCGAGAACGCGTCTCGACTCGAAAGGAAAAGCTACCTTTCTGCTCCAGCATATGTCCAACAAGACCTCTGCCAAAGCGCCAGCCCAAACTCCCAAGCCCGCCGACTTCGACGAGGCGCTAGAGAAGTACCGCGAGTACCTCAAGCGCAAGCGTCTGTTGTTCACCCGCGAGCGCATCGCCATCCTCGAGGAGGTCATGGCCCGCCACGACCATTTCTCGGTCGAGGAGCTCCACGACTCGCTCAAAGCCGCCGGCAAGAAGGTCTCTCGCGCCACGCTCTATCGGAACCTCGATTCCCTCAAGGAAGCCGGCATCCTCGCCGAGGTCGACCTGGGCAATCGCCACGTCCAGTACGAACACGTGCTGGGCCACGGCAACCACTTCCACCTGATCTGCGACGAAGACGGCACCGTGGTGGAAGACACTTCGCCCGACATCGAGAAGATCATCGAGACGCTGGCCCGCAAGCACAACCTGGATCTCACGCACTTCAAGCTGCAGATCTTCGGGACCCGCCGCCGCAAGTGATTCGAGCCTGTTCGGTGGTCGAGCTTGTCGTGACCCACCGCGCTGGTCTCGACAAGCTCGACCACCGAGTGCGTTCTACCGCCGGATGCGCTTGGCTGCCGGCCTGCGTTTCAGGCCGTCGGGATCCGTCGCACGATGACCCGCGCGGGGGCGCCGTCGGAACCTGTCCACCGTGGGGGCAGGCACACCAGGTCGTGGGCCCCGGGCCCCACCTGCGACAGATCCAGGCCCTCCAGCAGCACCGTGCCCGCGCCCAGCAGTTCGCGGTGGACGTCGTCGCTCTCGTGGAAGGCCTGCACCGACAGGTAGTCGAAGCCCACCAGACGCACGCCCCGGGCCAGCAGCCACCGGGCTCCCGAAAGATCCAGCCCCGCGTAGTCGCGGACGAATTCCGACCGCCCCATGAGTCCGCGCCGGGTGTTCGAGGTGCGCACCAGCAGGCGGAGGCATCCGGGAGGGATGCCCGCCCCTTCCAGGACGGAATCCGTCACCAGCGGGGCGTCTCCCGCGTCGGCGATCCAGCACTCCCCGACCAGGTCGTCCAGGGACAGCGATTCGACCGCACCGGCTCCCGGCAGGTAGTGGCACGGCGCGTCCACGTGGGTCCCCAGGTGGGCATCCAGCGCCACGCGCGAAACGCGGCAGTTCGAGGCCGGACCGATCTCGCACACGGGTTCGATCACCGGATCGGGGGCGCCTTCCCACACCGGCATGCCGGGACGCACCTCCACCGAAAGATCGATCCACGGATTCATGGCGTCGGCTCCGCCGGCGTGGCGGCCTCGCGCACCCGGTCCATCAGAAGCGACAAGTCGAGGGTGTCGGTGAGGCTCCACAGGGGGCTTTCCAAAAGTCCCTGCTCCAGGCACTCCCCGAAGTGGCGGATCTCGTGTTCGTATCCAACTCCTCCGGCCGGAGGATCGATCCGCTCGACCCCGTCGGCATCGTGCAACACCACCGTCGTGGGCATGTGGAACCGCCGCTGCAAGACCAATCGACCCTCTTCGCCTTCGATCACCGCCAGGCAGGGAGTGTTCTCGGCGAAGGTGGAAAGCAAGGTGGCCGTGGCTCCGTCGAACCACTCCAATTCGGCCCGGCAGGTGGTGTCCACGCCGGTCTCCGCGCGATCCATGGTCGCACGGATCCGGTCGGGATTGCCCAGGAAGGCGCGGGCCAGGAACAGCGGGTAGATCCCGATGTCCAGGAGACTCCCGCCTCCCTGGGTCGGATCCCACAGCCTCGAGGTGGAATCGGGCGAAGCGGCGAATCCGAAGTCGGCGACGATGTGGCGCACGGCACCGATGCGCCCCGACTGCACGATCTCCAGCGCGGTGCGGAACGACGGCAGGAAGCGTGTCCACAGGGCCTCGACGCACAGCACCCCGCGCGCGCGCGCCAATTCGACCAGAGGCTCCACCTCCGCGCGGCACAGCCCGAAGGGCTTTTCGGCCAGGACGGGTTTGCCCGCCTCCAGGCACCGACGGATTCCGTCGGCATGCAGCATGTTCGGGGTGGCCACGTACACGGCGTCCACATCCACGGAGTTCAGCAGGTCTTCCAGCGACTCGGCCACCCGCGACGCGCCATGGCAACGTCCGAATTCCTCCGCCTTTCGCGGGTCGCGGGCCCACACGGCCTGCAGCGCGGCATTTCCCGCCAGGGGAAGGTCTTCGGCCCATTTCGAAGCGATTTTCCCCGCCCCCAGGATACCCCAGCGAATCGTCATAAGAATCCCAAAGTAGGCCCCAGAGCGATCCCTTGCGATGCGGATTTGTCTTTGGAGTTCCAGATCCTGTTTTCTACCATGTCCGCCCTCCCCATCCACCTCTCCTTCCACAGGAACACACCATGTCGCACGCAGGTTCGGGAAATCCCGCCGTTGTCGGTCTGGCCGGATTCGGCCTCACCACCCTCCTCCTCCAGCTCCACAACCTCGGCCTGTTCGGCATGGGTCCGGTGATCTGGGTCGGTCTGGTCTTCGGCGGCACGGCCCAACTGATCGCCGGCCTCCAGGAAAAGAGCACCGGCAACAATTTCGGCTACTGCGCCTTCACCTCCTACGGAGCCTTCTGGATCAGCCTGTGCCTGATGCTTCTGGGCAACACCCACGGCTGGTGGGTGCTCGCCGAAACCGATGTCGGCTGGTTCCTGATCGGCTGGACGCTCTTCACCGTGATCCTCTGGATCGGCTCGCTGAAGATCCACGGCGCCATGGCCACCACCTTCACCCTTTTGCTGATCGGCTTCATCCTGCTCGACCTCGAGCACTTCGGATTCCCCGCCCTGAAGGTCCCGGCCGCCCTCGTGCTCATCGCCTGCGCCCTGGGCGCCTGGTACATGATGGCCCGCGCCATCTTCGCCGACCTGTGGGGCCGCGACGTGCTGCCCGCCGGCAAGCCTTGGTTGTCCTGAGCCTGTCTTGAGGATCCGGATCGGTCGCTGACCGATTCGCTTCGCACCGCGCCCCGTCGGAACCTTCCGGCGGGGCTTTTCTACGCCCGCTCGGCTCGGGCTCCGCTGGAAAAGGTCTGCAACGCCGTCTTCAGCTCCACCAGCGACAGCGGCTTGGACAGGAATCCGTCCATGCCCGCCTCCCTGCAGCGCTCGCGTTCGTCGGGAAGGGCACTGGCGGTCAGGGCCCAGATGGGGCCCGCGTACCCTTCGTCGCGCAGCACGCGGGTGGTTTCCAGACCGTCCATCACCGGCATGTGCACGTCCATCAAGATCACGTCCCAGGGCTCCCTCCGCGCGGCCTCGAGGGTCTCGATCCCGTCGATGGCGAGTTTGGGACTGCATCCCAGTCGGCGCAGGAAGCCCAGGACCACCTTCTGGTTCACGCTGTTGTCCTCGGCCACCAGGATCCGCAGATGCGCCAGCGGGGTGTCGGCGACCTCGACAGGCGCGGGAGTCTCCACTCGGACCTGGATCTCGCAGGGAATCGAGAAGACGAAGAGACTTCCCTTCCCGGCCTCCGACCGGACCAGTTGCAGATCTCCGGCCATCAGCCGCGCCAGATGCCGCGAGATGGACAACCCCAGTCCCGTACCGCCGAACCGGCGCGTGGTCGATTCGTCCGCCTGGGCGAAGACTTCCCAGATGCGATCCCGGGCTTCGGGGCCGATGCCCGTGCCGGTGTCCTCGACCTCGATTTCCCACCTGCCCGACCGGATGGAGGAGCGGATCGCGACTTCGCCCTGTTGGGTGAACTTCAAGGCGTTCGAGACCAGGTTCGTCAGAATCTGTCGGATACGGACCGGGTCGTTGCTCACGTCCATGCCTTCGGGATGGTCGATGCGCAGCGATAGCGAAAGTCCCTTGGAGAGTGCCACCGGATGGAACAGCGACTCCACGTCGCGCAGCAACTGGGTGGGATCGAGGGGCACGCGCTCGATGGCCATGTGGCCCGCCTCGATCTTGGACAGGTCGAGGATGTCCCCCAGGAGGTCTCGCAGGGACTCGGCGCTGGAGCGCATGGCCTGGACCCAGCGACGCTCCGACCCGGGCAGGGCGGTTCCATCCAGCAGTTCGGCCATGCCCAGGATGCCGTTGAGAGGAGTGCGGATCTCGTGGCTCATGTTGGCCAGGAACCTGCTCTTGGCCTGGCTGGCCTCCTCGGCGCGCAGGGCCAAGCGGCGCTGTTCGTCGAGGTTGCCCGACAATCGGCGCACCATGCCCTCCAGGGCCGCGCCCAGACGTCCCACCTCGTCGGGGCCGTGGGCCAGCTTCGGCAACTGGAAGGCTCCCGCTTCGATTTCTCCGGCCGCCCGGGTCAGGCTTTCCAGCGGGGCGGTCAGACGCCTTGCCAGGGCCATCACGGCCAGGACGGTGGAGAGAGCTGTCAGGGAAAACAGCAGGAGGACCAGCGTCTCGGCGTTGCGCGCCGCCTGCAGCAACTTGGGAACCGGTGTGGAAAGCACCAGCACGGCCTTGGCCGCCGGTAGTCGTTCCCAGACCAGGAGTTCGCGGTGGCGTCCCGCCGCCGGCCGCCACGTCGCATTGCCCGACCGCTCGAGGAAGAGCTTTTCTCCGATGTCCCGAGGCAACTGATCCAGCAGTTCGTGCCGGCCTGGATCCAGGATCCGCAGGACGAACAGCCGTGTGCCGTCGCGCGTCTGCCGTCCCTCGATGAGCCGTGCCGCAGCCAGCCCCTGGCTGCTGAGGGAATGGTCGACGCGCATGGCCCATTGGGAAGCCTCGGCCTCGGCGATTCGTCGCGCCGTGTGGATGCCGTGGTAGGCGAGCACGAAAGCGACCGTGATCACCCCCAGCAACTGCAATCCCAGGGTCACCGGCAGCAGCGAGGTGAGCAGGGAGGTGCGCAGATGGGCCTGGAGCCGCTGTTGCGCCATGCGCTGGCGGGCCAACACCAGGGGCACCAGGAACACCGTGGCAACCAGGAGAATCAAACTGTCGCGCGGCCCGTCGGTCACCAGGCTCCACGCCAAGGCGATCCCCGGAATGGCCACCCACGCCAGCGGAACCAACGACTCGCGCAAGGCACGCACCGTACGGGCTTCGTCGCGCACCTCGCGACGCACGTCGCGGCGGTCCAGGCGCATGGCGGCCAGAGCCAGGAGGGCTGCGAAGATCATGTTGCTTCCGTGCAGCACCACCTGCGCGGGCAAGAAGCCGAGCGAATCGCGGCCCATCTCCAGGAAGACATCCACGGTCAGAAGGAACAGGAATGCCGCCGCTCCCATGCGGTAGGCGGCAAGGCCCGCACGTCGGCGAGGCCCGCGGACCAGGATGTCGACCAGCAGCATGAGCAGCAGGAATTCGAGGATGGGAAACAACAAGGAGAACAGCAGGCGCGGCATGTTGGGTGCCCCTTCCTCCTGGAATCCGGGCACCAGCACCACGTGCCAGAACAGACTGCCTGCCGAAATCCCCGCGATCCCCAGGTCCAACCATCCGACACTTCGGGCATGGACCCGCACATCGCGGCACGGCAGACGCAGCAGCCCGACGATGCCCAACAGGGAGCCCGCGAGGAAGAAGACATCCTGGGGGTTGAACAACCAATCCGCTACGGAATGCCTCTGGCCGATCGCCTGGATGGCGATGGCGGTCGCCCAGCAGACCAAGGCACCGGCCACCAGCGTCCAGCCCTCGCGCTCCTGGATCTCCAAGCGTTTGCGCCGTGTCCAAAGCAGGGTCGCCGCCAACAGGGCCAGCAGGATGCTGGCACCCGACATGCCCACATCCCGCCCGCGCACATCCAGCCACAAGGGCATGGACAATCCGAACGCGAGAATCCCGGCCACGAGGGACGGAAGGGGAACGAACCGGCGGGTCATGCCCCCAAGCATACCAAGTTGCGCTCCCCGATGGACTAGATTCTGCGTTCCACCATCGAGCAATCCACATCCCCACCTTTGGAGCGCCCATGAAAGGCATCGTCTTGGCTGGCGGGTCCGGCAGCCGACTCTACCCCATGAGCAAAGTCGCCAGCAAGCAGCTGCAGCCCATCTACGACAAGCCCATGATCTATTATCCCGTCGCCACGTTGATGATGGCCGGGATCCGCGAGATCTTGATCATTTCCACCCCGCACGACACCCCCCGTTTCCGCGACCTCATGGGCGACGGATCCCAGTGGGGCATCAAGCTGGAATACGTGGTCCAGCCTTCCCCGGACGGCCTGGCCCAAGCCTTCCTGCTGGGTGAAGAATTCATCGGCTCCGACAACGTCACCCTCATCCTCGGAGACAACCTCTTCTACGGCCGCATGGGCCTGGACGAAGCGGTCAAGAACTTCAAGAGCGGCGCCATGGTCTGGGGTTACCCCGTGCTGGATCCCGAGCGCTACGGCGTGGTCGAATTCGACGCGTCGGGCAAGGCCATTTCCATCGAAGAAAAGCCCACCAAGCCCAAGAGCCGCTACGCCGTGCCCGGCCTGTATGTCTACGACAACACGGTTGTGGCCCGCGCCAAGGTCCAGAAGCCCTCGCCCCGCGGAGAGCTCGAGATCACGGATCTGAACATGACCTACCTGAACGAAGGCAAGCTCCAGGTCGAAAAGCTCGGCCGCGGCATCGCCTGGCTGGATACCGGCACCACGGAATCGCTCCTGGAAGCCGGCCAGTTCATCCACGCCATCGAGTCCCGCCAGGGTCTGAAGGTCTGCTGCCCCGAGGAGATCGCCCTGCGACAGGGATTCCTCTCCACGACGCAGTTCCGCTCCTTGCTGGACGTCATGCCCAAGTCCGGGTACCGGCAGTACCTGGAGAACGTGCTCACCGAGGCCACCGCGTGAAGATCCTGCTTCTGCTGGTGTTGTCGGCTCTCGGCATCTGGTACAACATCCGCGCCACGCGCTCCTGGTGGACGCACCAGAAACTCCACCTCCCGAAGTCGTCCGATTTCTGGGGCTGGCTGAACGTGGGATTCTCGGGGCTGTGGTACGGATTCATCTTCGTGTTCTTCGCCGGCCTCACGGTCAACAACACCCTGTTCCGCTGACACCTCAGGCTCGGGGGGGAAGCCTCCCCCTGGGCTGCGGCTGCGCGCCCTGCCTCGGGGGCAAACCACGTCGAGCCGGCCGGCAGGCCGGCACGAC
>JAMIIV010000234.1:0-3754 GCA_035913415.1 Fibrobacteria bacterium
GGGCAGGGTCTGGGGCTGAAAATGGTGCAGGAACAGGGACAGGAACTGGTACTGGAACAGGGACAGGGATCGAACCTGTGACCCACGATTGAGGCATTCGTCTCTCCATCCAACTGAGCTACGCGATCTGGATGCACCTTTTCTTGACCCGCCTACGGCGGGTCTAAGAAGAGCACATGCAGCTCGCGTAGCTCAGTTGGATAGAGCAACGCTTTCCTAAAGCGTGGGTCACAGGTTCGATCCCTGTCGCGGGTACTTTCTAAAGGTTCGATAGATTCCAGCAAAGGCCGGGAAACCCAGTAAAATAGCGGGTCCCGGCCTTTTTCTTTGCCTTCCGTTGTCCGTGGCGTTCCCAAAAGGTACCCTGGATTCCGGCCTCCGTGGGTACCTTTTCGGGTACCTTTTCCAGGCATCCAAGGTGAGGTACCCAATCCCGGGGTACCCAGCCATGGAAGGCCGATGATTGCTGGCCTGCTGCGCTGGCAGGAACCTCGGGGCCGATATGAGCAAAGCGACAAGCCCGGCGGAATACCTCAACGCCAAACCGAGAGCCAAGGAATACACGATTTCGGACGGCAAGTTCGAGGGCCTGCAAATGGTGGTCACGCCCTCCGGCTCCAAGCAATGGGAGTTCCGCTACCGTCTGAACGGGCGCCGCCGGAAAATCTCCATCCTCGGAGGGTACCCAAAGGTTGGGGTGGCGAAGGCTAGGGAGTGGGCGGTTCTGTGGACAGATCTGGTCGGCAAAGGAGCGGATCCGTTCGACCATCGCCGGGAAGAGGCTGCGAAAGAGCAGGCCAAGCGTGACCAGAAGATCCACACGTTCCGGGCCGTCGCGTCCGATTGGCTCGAAGCGTACGCCCGCTCGAAGCCCCTCTCGCCAATCTCCCGGCACCACATCCAAGCCAAGTTCGACAACGACGTGTTCCCCGTCTTCGGGGATCGCCAGGTCGGAGAGGTGACGGAGGCGGAGGTAGAACGCCTGGTGTGTGACATCGCCAGGCAAGGGAAGATCGACAAGGCTTATCGGGTGCTGTGGCACTGTCGCGGTGCCTTTGCCTGGGCTGTCGAGAAAGGACTCGCCCCGAAGGATCCGACCTTCAACAAGGAGAAGCGCCTCCCCCCACTGCGGGGTGGCAACCGTGCGGCGGTGCTCGAGCCGGAACAGGTCGGGAAGCTGCTGCGCGACATCGCCGCCTGTGGCTCGGGAATCTCCACCCGCTACGCCCTCCGGATCTTGCCGTTTGTGTTCACGCGCCCGTCGGAACTGCGGGAAGCCAAGTGGAGCGAGATCGACTTCGACCGCGCCCTGTGGGACATTCCTGCGGAGCGCATGAAAGGCCCGATCAACAAGAGACGGTCACACCTGGTCCCGCTGTCGCGCCAAGTCCTGGACACCCTGCGCCGCCTGCGTGAGGAGAACGAGGAAAGCGAGTACGTCTTCCCCTCCCCCCAGACTCCGCGCCGTCCAATCTCTGACATGGCGATGCTGAAAGCGTTGCGGACCATGGGCTACACCTCCGAAGAGCAAAGCGTTCACGGCTTCCGAGCCATCGCTCGAACGCTCTTGGACGAGCGCCTACGCTTCCCCTTCCATGTGATCGAGGCGCAGCTCGCCCACGCCGTCAAGGATGCCAACGGCACGGCCTACAATCGAACCCAGCACCTCGAAGCCCGGCGGGAAATGATGCAGGCATGGGCCGACTACCTGGACACGTTGGAGAGGGGGGAGGCATGAGTACTCGCAAGGTTCCACCCCCCCCGCCGGATGCTGACCTTTCGCCCTTCGAGGTGGGGGCGTACCTGGCTGGACACGTTCCGGACTATGTGGTCCACTCGGTCCAAATCGGCGGCAAAACTCAAAGTGAGCGAATCGAAGCGCATCGGCGGTACTTGCTACCCGATGCCTTCGCCGCCTGGCTTGAGACGGAGGACGCGAAGCGGACAGACGTTGACCCGCTGCGGGTGATCGAATGTTCCGGCTTCGGTGGGGAAATGTCCATTGAGCAGCACGAGGAAGCGTTTGCCCAGATCGGGAAGCCCCTGGGGATCCAATCGGCAAATCTTGAAGTGGTCAAGGTGGCTCGAAAGGCGAAGGCGGAAAGGGAGAAGAAGTCTACTGGGGGGAAGAAGGGCAAAGCCCAACAGATCGAGAACGCCAAAAGGAAAGCAAGCGAAAGGACGAAGGCGCGCACAAGCAACGATCTGTCGAGGTTGGATCGGTTGCGCCAGTTTCGGGCCAAGCATCCGGAATGCTCCCTTCCAGATGCGCGGGACCACCTCGTGCGGTTTCTCAAGCTGGCTTTCCAGTCCACAAAGGCGGCGGAGGATTGGCTCCGGGATCGAGTGAAGAGGGGGGAAGTTCAACCGTTTTCCCCTGCACCCCGTGGTAGACCACCTGGGGCGGGGAAGGCCCGACGTCCTAGGTAGCCAAATGCCCTAGAATCACGATGGAATGGGCGTTTCCAGGCATCGAATTGGGCGCTATTTCGGGAATTGTTCGGATGGAACGTGTCCGTACCGTTCGGCCTTCGAGAGTGTTTCTCGGACCCGGACGGACGGAGATTTCCAATGGAAAAGCGAACCCCTTCCCGTCTGGTCCGTCGCCCCGAAGTCCAAACGCTCACGGGCCTGCCCAAGTCCACCCTGTACGGCTACGTCGCGACCGGAGAGTTCCCGGCACCCGTCCGATTGTCGGCCCGCTCGGTGGCCTGGTCCCTGGGGGCTGTCCTGGATTGGATCGAGTCCAGGCAATCGGCTCGCCCCTCCATCATGAAGGGGGCGTGATCCATGAACGCGATGAACACGCGACCCCGGGGGCGCCTCCGCCGGGACCGGATCGACGTTCCCGCCTTCCTCCGTTCGGAGGGGTTCACCTGGCGAGGGGAAGGCCCGTGGGTTGACCTCGGACTCTGCCCCTTCCACAAGGACACCCGGCCTTCCCTGCGGGGGAACCTCGAGACGGGCAGGGTACGATGTATGTCCTGCGGCTTTACGGCTGACCCAATCGCCTTTGTGCAGCAACGCCACGGCCTGGGCTTCGTGGATGCTTGCAAGCATCTAGGCGCCTGGGAGGTGCAGGCATGAACGCGCCCGTACTGCGTCTCGCCCTGGCTCTCTGCTCTCCGGCGGACACGTTCCCCGCCACGCTGCGCGACATCCTGCAATCCCACCCCGGGGACACCGCTGTCGAGGTGCAGGCCAGCGCCCCGGAGTGGGGCCCGTTCGGACTTCGGTTCGGGGAGCGGTTCGGCGTGCGAGTGTCCGACCTGTTGCTTTTCAAGTTGGACACGCTGGAAGGCGTCGAAGTCCTCGAGCACCCACCCACCCAGAAGCTCACGCCCAAGGAGTGCATGGACGTGATGATCCAGGCTGTAGCCGATGCCAAGGGGCTAACCTCCGAGGAGGCCGACGCCATGATTCGAGAAGAGACGGACCGGACATTTGCCCCCGCTACGGAGGCGCCTACGCCTTCGGTCGCGGTGGCCGTGCCTGCGCCCGTCCTGGATCCAGCACCCGCCCACAACGCCCCCCAGAGGCGTTTCCCGAAGGTCCCGGCGGACGTGGAGGCGTTCGCCTCTGCCATGCGGACCAAGCCGGGGATGGTTCTCGAGGCAATCCACGAGTACACCCACGCCGACGGCTCGCCCTGGTGGTGGGTGGCACGCTGGAAGAACCGTGCGACGGGTGAGAAGAGGATGAGCCAATTCCACCGAACACCCGCCGGAGACTTCGTTGGCAAGATGCCGGAACG
>JAMIIV010000235.1:0-6733 GCA_035913415.1 Fibrobacteria bacterium
CATGCCGATTCGCCACGAGGGTCTCGCGCAGTGGATCCCCCTCGACCAAGGCGCTACGGTGCGGCGACGCGGGCACGCATTCCCCGTCCACGATACGCCCCAGCTCCAGGAGCCCACCCGGTTCCACCTCGAAAATGGCCGCGGCCCGGCAGGGCAAGACGTCGTTCAGCCCCAGGAGGAGGGTACGAACGGCTTCCGGCAAAGAGGCCGTCCCCAGGGACACGCGCAGGATTTCACCCGCCGTGGCGATGGACTCGAGGCGGCTGCGAAGCTGCCGGTTCTGTCGATTCTCGAGTTCGTCCACGCGGTTTGACTCCCCGGTTCTATATTCGCTGGCCCTGTACCCCTATATTTAAGGATTTCCGGACCATGGTCGACAAGCGTCCTTCGAATGAAATCGTGAATACCGAGCCGACCTTCGAAATGAAGGTCTTCGAAGCCGTCGCCAGGGCAAGGGATTCCTGGCGCAAGAACCAGACGCTCTGGTCCGCGGCTTTGGCCGTCGCCGCCTGCGCTGCAGGGGCCTGGAGCTTCTGGGCCTGGAAGACCAACGCCGCCGAAAGCGAGGCCGCTCGCATCCTGGGCCTGGGCATGGTCCACCAGGAGTCCGAACGCACCGATTCCGCTCTGGCCGCCTTCGATCGCGTCGTGGCCGACCACTCCGGGCTGGCTGCCTCCAAGGCCTCCTTGCTGGCCGGCAGCATCCTGATGGGCAAGTCCGACTGGAAAGGCGCCGAACAGCGTTTCCGCCGCGCCATCGAAGACGCGAACGCTCTTCCGCTGCTGGACGGTGGCGCGCGCCGCGGCCTGGCCGCGGCTCTCATCGAGCAGGGCCGCTTCGAGGAGGCCGCGAAGGAACTCCAGACCGTCGTGACCCGCTACGGGCACGTCAGCGTCGAAGTCAAGAACCGGGACATCGAGACCGGCCCCTCCGACGACCTCCCCTTCATTCCACTCTCCTATCTGCAGCTCGTGCTCGTCCAGGACAAGCTGGGCAAGAAGGCCGAAGCCCAGAAGAACGCCGAACACCTCATTCGCGCCTATCCCACTTCGGAAGAAGCGAACGAGGCGCGTCGGTGGCTCGCCCTCAACGGCCTCGCCTACCCCGCCTGAGGTCAAGATCGGGGCGCATACTCGCTGGCACCGGCCGGAGGCCGGATGCCCCACCGACTTGCATTTCTTGCAGTGGTCCCCTCCCCTCTCGCCGTACCAAAGCCTACGGCTTCGGGGTCGTGTCGCTTCGTCTGCATCCCCGATCTTGACCTCAGGGTCGGATTCGCGGTGCGATGTCGGCGCTCGGCATTGGGGGCTGGGAGCCCCCTCACCGAGGCGGGCAGCTGGGCTAAGGAGTCATCGGGCCTCTGGGGGATATCTCCCGGAGGCTTTTTTTTGAGGGAAACCTGCGACAGCTAAGCGCGTCGCATTGGGGCCGGAGGCACCTTCACCGGGGGCAGCTAGGCTAACTCGCTCCCTCCCCACTGATCCCGGCCCGTTCGGGCCGGTGCCCCGCCGACTCGCGGCCATCTGGAGCGGTCGCCGTACCAAAGCGTACGGCCTCGGGGTCGTGTCGCTTCGTCTGCATCCCCGATCTCGACCTCAGGGTCGGATTCGCGGTGCGATGCCGGCGCTCGGCATTGGGGGCTGGAAGCCCCCTCGCCGATAAGGGAGCTGCGGACAAAGGGGATATGGACGATTCAAGACTCACAAAGGTCACGGATCCAGGACGCAACGGAGACTGATGCCTCCCGACTTGGAAAACACGGAACGGTGCAGGCGGTAACCTCCGCCGCCACTGGACCAGTCCGGGTAGATGGCTCGTGCCCATCCCTCCTTGGCTCCGGATTCCTCGAGCGCCCAGAATCTGGCGCTTCCGTCGCTCCCCGCTCTCGACGTCTCCAGAGCGCGGAACCCCGTGAGATCCGGATTGTCCGCACGGAGCATCGACCAGGAGAATCGGGCGCGAAGGACCGCGCCCGCGGACGTCTCTTCACCGACGGCACGCACCAATCCCAGCCATTCCAACGTGTCCGGAACATGCCAACCCGCGGGGCAGATTCCTCGATGAGGGCGGGGAAGGCTGCCCGCTTCGCTCGTATCGTACACGCTCGCCAGCCCGAGTGCAGCCGACCAGGAATACAGTCTCCCGAACTCTTCGCACCCCCCGTTCCCCTTCCCCTTCCCTGCCGCGCACAACGAACCATCCACATCGAAGTTCAGATTCTGGGCCATCCAGACTCGATAGCGGATCTTGACCGTACGGTACACCTGGCCATCCCGATCGTCCTTCAGATACCCGTAGACGACATCGGGATTCCAGGTCGTATCAAACACCCGGACGATTTCCGTCTGGTCGGCGCCGGTCAGGGTGTCCCTCAGGAACACCTTTCCCCCCATCGAATACACCAGCGTGTCCGGACCCGCGAGAGCCCTCGCTGCCCTCGCTGCCGCCGAAACCACCGATCGCGCCTCCATCCCGACAGCCCCTCGCCCCAGCAAGTCGCGCCCCTGGAGCGAAACCCGCAAACGTCCCTGATCGACCAAAAGATGACCGGACACCAGACGCGCCGGCTCCGACGCACGGGGCGTCACACCCACGATGCCCAACGACCACGCGCCTTGAGCATCCGTCTGGGTCGTAAGAGAAGCGCCCGCCAGCGACACCGTCACCCCCGGGACGCCAACAGGCGTGGTGCCGGGGGCCACCACGCGACCCGACAGAGAAACCGCCGAGGCGGTCGCAGCCAGGGCGAACAGTGCGCTGGCCATGAGACGCGGAAAGGAGTGGATCATACGGAATCTCCTCGCAGGGGAACGGCACCCTCGATGCCATGGGGGGGGGCAGCGGCGCCGTTTCACGCCCCTGGAAACCAATGTATCCCCCCCGATTATCCGAGGCTGGGCCTTTGCTGTAGAACACCCCTGGATCCCGGCGGAGGAAAAGTGGCGGCCAACACCGATGGGACATCTCCATCCCGAACCGACCCAGGGCAGGAATGTCCCCGCGCCAGGGACCGTCACCCGGTAGGGCGCCGACCCCGCCGCAGGCGTGGCGGCGCGGCAGGCCGCGTTCCCGCACCCCGACCGGTACGGCAATGGCCCCGCACCCCACGTAGAGACGCCCTGCAGGGGGTCTCTACAACATCGCGGCGAAACGGTGCCGGGCCGAACGGCGGGGAACGCGGCCTGCCGTAGGGCCCGGCCGGGTGGGTGGGGCGCGAGGGTGCCGGATCGCCCCACCCAGCCGGGGCGCTCACCCTGCACATCTGTTCAAACGATGCAATACCGGGTAGATTGGGTCCGTGGCCATGAACCTGAAAATCCAGCCCCTGGAACGCCCCTTCGAACTCGTGTCGGACTACGAACCTGCGGGTGACCAACCGCAGGCCATCGAGAAGGCCGTGGCGACCATCCGGGCGGGCGGAAAAGACGTGGTGCTGCTGGGGGTGACGGGTTCCGGAAAGACCTTCACCATCGCCTGCATCGCCAAGGAACTGGGTTGGCCGGTGCTGGTGCTGTCGCACAACAAGACACTCGCGGCGCAGTTGTACCAGGAGTTCAAGGAGTTCTTCCCGCGCAACGCGGTGGAATACTTCGTGAGCTACTACGACTACTACCAGCCCGAAGCGTACCTGCCCACCACCGACACCTACATCGAGAAGGACGCCTCGATCAACCAGGAGATCGAGAAGCTGCGCCTGCGGGCCACCACGTCGCTTCTCACGCGGCGCGACATCGTGGTGGTGAGCACCGTCAGTTGCATCTACGGCCTGGGGTCTCCCGAAGCCTACCTGGAGAAGGTCGTCGAGCTGATGCCCGGCCAGCAACTGGAGCGCGACGACTTCCTGCGGGCGTTGGTCGACATGCAGTACAGCCGCAACGACATCGACCTCAAGCGCTCCACCTTCAGGGTGCGCGGCGACGTGGTCGAGGTCTGGCCCGCCTACGACGACCGCGTCCTGCGCGTCGAGTTCCTGGGCGACGAGATCGAGCGCCTGCGCATCGTCGACTCGTTGACGGGAAATGTCCTCGACGAGCCACCGGTCGCGGCGATCTTCCCTGCGCGGCACTACCAGACCGGCGATTCCGGGCTGGAAAGCGCCATCGCGCGCATCCGCGCCGAGCTGGACGATCGCCTGAAGCAACTGTCGCGCGAAGGCAAGCTGCTGGAGTACGAGCGCCTCAAGAGCCGCGTGCAGTACGACATCGAGATGTTGACGGAAACCGGCTATTGCACCGGGGTCGAGAACTACTCGCGCGTGCTGGAAGACCGGCCTCCCGGCTCTCCCCCCAGCACCCTGCTGGACTTCTTCCCCAGCCCCTTCCTGCTCGTGCTCGACGAGAGCCATGTCACGATCCCGCAGATCGGCGGCATGAGCGAAGGCGACCGTTCGCGCAAGACCACGCTCGTCGAACACGGTTTCCGCCTGCCCTCGGCCATGGACAACCGCCCCTTGCGCTGGCACGAGTTCCAGGAACGCATGCCCGCGACCCTGTACGTTTCGGCCACCCCCGCGGCCTGGGAGCTCAACAAGACCCAGGGCGAGATCGTCGAGCTGGTGGTGCGCCCCACCGGTCTGCTCGACCCCCAGATCGAGGTGCGCCCCGTGGCCGGCCAGATCGACGATCTGCTCGAGGAGATCCGGTTGCGCCGGGCGGTCAAGGAGCGCGTGCTGGTCACCACCCTCACCAAACGCATGGCCGAAGACCTGACGGATTACCTGCAGAAGGCGGGGGTTCCCGTGCGGTACATGCACAGCGAGGTCCACACCCTGGAGCGTTCGGAGCTCGTGCGGGGTCTGCGCGCCGGCGAGTTCGACGTGCTGGTGGGCATCAACCTGCTGCGCGAAGGCCTGGACCTGCCGGAAGTCTCGCTGGTGGCCATCCTGGACGCCGACAAGGAAGGCTTCCTGCGCTCCACCACCAGCCTGATCCAGACCTCGGGCCGCGCCAGCCGCAACATCAACGGCAAGGTCATCTTCTACGCCGACCGCATCACCGACTCCATGAAGGCCTGCATGGACGAGACCGCGCGTCGGCGCGAGCACCAGGCGGCCTTCAACGCCGAGCACGGCATCGTGCCCACGCAGGTCAATCGCAAGATCCACGAGCGCCTGGCCCTGGCCCCCGATCCGGTCGACGAACTCCTGGAGGCCCGCGAGGATGCCCCACGCGAGAAAGGCAAGCGACCCGGAAAGTCGGGGATGGCCTCCCGAGGAGGACGGAAAACGTCTTCCGACGCGCCGCGCCCGGCGCATCCCGGCGGACGCGACGCCGACGCCTGGGACGACGGACAGGAACTGGGCAGGCGCATGGCCGAGGCAGCAGCGGAGCTGGACTTCGAGCGCGCCGCCAAACTGCGCGATCGCCTGCGCACCCTGTAGAGGAGGCCCTGCGGGGCCTCCTCTACAGGGATGAAGCGTGCAGTTCATCACAGACGAAGGATGAGGCAGTGGTCTATTTTGCTGGATCCTCGCCATCCCCCCCTACATCCAAGGATCCGTTCCATGCGCAAAACCGCTCTCCGCCTTGTCCCCGTCATCGCCCTGCTCGCCCTCGTCGGCTGCAAGCCGTGCACAGATCTTGAGAATCGCGTCTGCTCCGACCTCGGCGCCGACTGCGCGGTCTGGAAGGCCCACGACAAGGTCGGCTTCCCCACCGGCGGCAGCCACGCCGGCGGCCGCTCGGGAGCCCGCCAGCGGCTGTTCGTCGCTCTCGGCCTGACCGAAGAGAACGGATCCGCCTGCAAAGCACTGGACAACAACTACGAACCCATGATCGCCTCGATTCGTACCGCCACCGCGGCGTTCAAGCGCGCCGACTCCGTGATGGCCGCCCTCAAGCCTGCGCAGCCCTGACCCGTCGGGTTTCTGACCCGACGCCATCGCGGCGGAATCCGCGGCCGGAAATCGAAACCGTCAGTTTCCGGCAGCGATCGCGCATTTTCTCCACGCCCCCTCCGGGACCATTCCTAGGTTTGTGTCCATGAGCCTGAGCCAGACTGCGGAAAACTCACCTTCCCAGGACCTGAGCGCCACCGACCAGACGTCCGCGACGTCCGGTTCCGGCGTTCAGCATCTCCTGACCCATCTTGCCCGCACCTTCGGCAAGATTCCCTACATCCGCAAAGCGATCCTGTACGGCTCCCGCGCGCGCGAGGACCACGGCGACCGGGACGACATCGACATCGCCATTTCCTGTCCCGACGCGACCGACGAACAATGGTCGCAGATCGAGAAGCTGGTCACCGGACTTCCCACGCTTCTTCGTGTGGACCTGGTCCGTTTCGACACGGCTCCCGCCGATGTCCGCCAGGAGATCCAGATCGAGGGCATCCTGTTCTTCGAACCATGGGGCCGGCGCTGGACGCAGTTCTGCGAGTCCCTCGACCGGTTCGGCTGGGCACTCGAACGCTCCGAACTCGACGACCTCGCGCGCGAAGGCGTGCTCCACAGGTTTTCCCGTTGCGTCGACCTGTTCCACAAGGTGTTGCGCCGCTTGTTGTGGTCGCGTGGCCTGGTCGACCATGGCATGAAGGACGCCATGGTCCTTGCCTACCAGCAAGGATGGATCGCCGACGAGGAACGCTGGATCGGTCTGCTCCAGGCCCGCTTCTGGGCCGAACGCTCCTACGACGAGACTCGCACCAATCCTCTGGTCGCCAAGATGCCTCGCCACCACGAGCTCCTGCTCCAAGCACGAGAAAGCCTCCGCGACCGGTTCGACCTGGGCTGAG
>JAMIIV010000236.1:0-4933 GCA_035913415.1 Fibrobacteria bacterium
CCTCAAATCCTTCGGGGTTGCAGAGCGGTGGGCTCAGGCCTGTGAGGGCTGGAGGTGGGTTGGGAGGCCTGCGGTGGCTGGGTGTGCGGTGCCGTTGCCCGGCGACGCTTCCCTGGCCGGTGGGGTGGGCAGAGCGGTTGGGTCAGGCCTCGCGGGCTAGAGGGGGGTTGTGAGGCCTGCGGTGGCTGGGTGTGCGGTGCCGTTGCCCGGCGACGCTTCGCTGGCCGGTGGGGTGGGCAGAGCGGTTGGGTCAGGCCTCGCGGGCTGGAGGTGGGTTGTGAGGCCTGCGGTGGCTGGGTGTGCGGTGGTGATGCTCGGCGACGCTTCGCTGGCCGGTGGGGTGGGCAGAGCGGTGGGGTCAGGCCTCGCGGGCTGGAGGTGGGTTGTGAGGCCTGCGGTGGCTGGGTGTGCGGTGGTGATGTCCGGCGACGCTTCGCTGGCCGGTGGGCAGAGCGGTGGGGTCAGGTGGGGGGCTTAGGGGGTGCGGCGGCCCTGGGGGTGGGGGAATGAGAGGGGGAGGGAGTGTGGGGTGAAGGCGTGGGGGGATGGGCTGGAGGCGGAAGGGGTGGGGCGGCGTGGGGTGGTGGTGGCGGAGGCGGTGCTGCCGAAACCGAGGTTCCAGGTGGACCAGGGGTTGGTGGTGGGGATGCGCCAGTCGTCGGAGGCGGAGTCGGCGAAGGTGAGGGGGGCGAGGGGGGCGATGAGGTTGGCGCTGAAGGATGTGGTGTTGGGGCCGGCGCCCGAGGCGTAGACGATCAGGGTGTCGTGCGGATCGAGACGATTTCCGGTGAAGACGACGGGATTGATGGCGGTGTAGTTCTTCCAGACCAGGCGGGTGGGGGAACGCCAGAAATTGTCGCGGATGGTGATCGTGCTGCCGCTGTCGGCGTGGGAGCGGTCGTCGAGGAAGAGGGACTGCGGTCCCGAGGGCGACTCGAACCAGTTGGAATCGATCGAGGCTTCGCCGCCACCCAGGTGGTTGAGGGAGTTTTCGTTGCTGCCCAGCACGATGTTGTGGTCCAGACGCAGCGCTTGCACGTTGTTGCCGATCTGGATGCCGTTGGCCTGGTACAACTCGGCCTTGGTTCCGGCGCGGACCACCACATTGTGGTGAACGCGCACCCCATGGGTGTTGGAGACCTGCAGACCGTCCCAGCCGGAGCGCTCCACCAGATTGTGGTACACCTCCATGTCGGAGAACAGCATGCCGGGACTTTTGGTTTCGCCCAGGTACATGCCCTCGCCACCCACGTCGTGGATGTGGTTGTGGTGAATGCTCAGGCCGGGGAACAGCGGCAAGGGGTCGGGAGGTGTGCCACCGTAGTCCTGTTTGACCATGATGCCAGCGAAGTTGGTGCCGGAGATCTCGATGTTGTCGATCTCGACATGGTGTGAAAGACCGGTGACGGCCACTCCACTTCCCGCGGAGGTTCCGTCGACGTGGATTCCGTAGGGCACGGACGGATCCAGGCCTCCCGTCAGGTGCACGTGCGCGACGCTGTCGAGAGTCAGCCCGTAGTAGTGTGTGGTCCCGATAAAGGCGCGCCCGCCGGCGCAGTTGGTCACCACGATGGGGCGTTCGGCCGTTCCACGCAATCCCTGTAGGAATTGGTTGAGACGTCTGCCCGGTACCAGGCAGACCGTGTCGCCGGGTGCGACTTTCAGTTGTCCGGTCTTGAAGTAGGTGCGCGTGGAATCGAGGCGTATCGTGGCCGCCGTGGCGAGCGCGGGCAGGAGTGCCGCAAGGAACAGGAAAAGGCGGAATGTGCGGTGGGCGGACATGAGCCAATCATACCCCTTCTGTCCTCGATTCTGCCGCGGCGATTTCCGTCGCATGGCGGAGCCTGCCCAGGAGGAATCTCCGAGCTAGATTGCAGGGCCCATGCTTGACGCCGTGATCCTGGGCCTTGTCGAAGGCCTCACCGAATTCCTTCCCGTCTCTTCGACGGGACACCTCCTTATCGCCGAACACCTCCTGGGCACCCATCCCGGGGACACCTGGAATGTTCTCATCCAGGTTGGCCCCATCCTGGCTTCGGCTCTGGTGTTCCAGGACCGCATCGCTCGGTGGTTCCGGGGGTGGCGGAAGGATGCCGAGGTCCGATCGGAGCTGATGAAGGTCATCGTCGCCTTCTTGATCACCGGCTTCGGCGGACTGGCTCTGCAGAAGGCGGGCATCGAGTTGCCGGAGCGTCTTCTGCCGGTTGCCATTGCCACTTTGGTGGGGGTGCCGGTCATCCTCTTCGTGGAATGGCGGTTCCGAGGGCATCCACAAGTCCAGGGAATCACCTGGACCGCGGCGTTGGCGGTTGCCGCTGCCCAGTTGCTCGCCGCCGTATTCCCGGGCACCTCGCGCTCGGGAGCGTGTGTCATGGCGGCTTTGGCCTTGGGAGTGGCCCGACCCGCGGCGGTCGAATTCAGTTTTCTGGTGGGCATTCCCACCATGATGGCCGCTGGAGGGTACAAGCTGCTGAAGGCCGTGAAGAGCGGCGAAACGGCCGTGTTTTTCGAACCGTCCACATGGGTTGCCTTCACCGTGGCCACGATCTCCGCCTTCCTGTGTGTGAAATGGCTCCTGCGCTACGTCCAGACCCGGGATTTCAAGCCCTTTGCCTGGTATCGCCTGGCTCTCGCCGCATTCCTTCTCGCGGGCCTGTGGAGCGGATTCCTGGCCGACCTGAAGTAGCCATGGACGCCGCGGCACACGAGATGCTCTGGGCTCCTTGGCGAGCTCGATGGGTCAAAGGGCTCGCGGTTCCGGACGTTTCTGGTTGCCCCTTCTGCATGCCTTGGGACGAGCCGGAATCTGTCGCCAACCTGGTGGTGCACCGCGGCGAGGATGCCTACGCCATGCTGAATCTGTTCCCCTACAACGGTGGACATCTCATGGTGCTGCCTCGTCGCCACGTGCGCACCCTGCGTGAGCTGACCCCCGCCGGCCGGTCGGAATTGATGGAGCTGGTGGTGCGTTGCCAGGAGGTCCTGATGCGCACGCATCGGCCCCATGCCTTCAACGTCGGATTGAACGAAGGCAAGGCTGCGGGGGCTGGGGTGGAGTCGCATCTGCACTGGCACATCGTGCCACGCTGGGACGGCGACGCCTCGTTCATGACCAGCATCGGGGGCCTTCGTGTGGCACCGGAAGATCTTCCAACTTGCTGGGAACGCATCCGCGCGGCCTTCCAGGGCTGATTCCGGGTGTGCTGGTGTGTTCTACGGAACATGCCCAGCGGATGTGGTTGGCTGGAGGCATCTTCCTTACCATGAACCGCGCCTTTCTCCGCATGGCTTTCCCGTTTCTGCTCACCTTCGCGACGCTCGCGGCTCCGTCCGCGGCCCTGCCCTTGAAGCTCGGCGCCGAATGGGTCTGGCAGCGTCCCTCGGGGGGGCGACTGACCCTGCAGGTGAGGGATTCGTTGCACGTGGGGTCAAGCGTGCGTTGGATCCTGGTACAACAGGTGGAATCCGTTACGGATCGCGTCCTGGTCACGATCCTGCAGGATTCCTCGGGTGTGCAGTCATGGGAGACGCGCTCTTCCGTCATTCCCTGGCCCCCCCAGGATTGGTCGAAGGCGAAGAGATTCTGGTGGAACGGGACCATCACCGGTCCGGAAATTTCGAAGGACCCATGGGGGGATTCGCAGGTTGTCATGAAAGGAATCGGGACTCGCATGATCATGCCGGAGTGGATCGATTCCCTGGGGCCAGTCCTGGTGCCCGGCTGGGGTGTCATGATCTCGCGGAATGGACGGCCGGTTCCTGCGGTTCTGCCCGACCGTCGGCGGATAACCGAGGTGGGCCGAAAGTGGAGTTGGGAGATATGGGACCGGACTTGCGACGGCCGTTCGTGTTTAGGTCGCTTGGGAGCCTCAGGCGGTACTACCTACTCGAAATCACTGTCGCTCGCGCTGGATACCACCAGCTACTTCAATGCCAATCCATCGACAACAAACTCCCTATCCTACCTTGCTTTGGAGATCGAGGATCGATTGGATGATTCTCTCGGATGGGTACGGCTCAAGGTGCGTACCTCCCATGATGGTGGTCCAGCCGCGGAATCCAGCGTCCGTTACTTGCCTGGGCTTGTGGTGGCGGGCCTGGAGCAGTCCTCACTGCTTGAAGGCGCAGAGCGTCTTCCGGGCGAACCGGGCACAGGCGGGTTCGAACGCCGGTACGACACCGCCGGGTATGACCTTGGGGTGCTCGAGTCGAATCGATTCGACTCGTCTGGAGCTCTCGCTTGTCGTTTCTCGATCAAGCTTTCGCATCTGGCGACGAACCGTGGTAGGCGGGAGTACGTGGGTTTCCGGCTGATCAACCTCCTCTCGGTCGATGGTGTGGCGGTGCGTGACTCGTTCCCGATGCCGGCGGCGGTCCATCGTTCCGCCCCGTCTCCCAAGGCGCTGATCGATCTGTGCCAGGCCTGGCCCGAGGCGCGTCTGGCGGTGCTGGACCTCCAGGGGCGGCGCACGATCGTCCGCGGCGCGGACCTGGCCGCCGACCTCCGCGCCCGCGGGACGCAGGTGCGTGTGGTCGACGGCCTCTTTCCCGACGGCACCCGCTGGCGGGGCTCGATCCTGCTGCCCTGAACCCGGCAACCACCCCGCTTCCAATCCGGAAGCGGGGTGGTTGGAAGCGATGGGATGGATCGGTCCAAAAGGAGGTATGCTATGGGGACTCCATGGCAATGCCCGATCTCTTCGAATACTTCGACTACCGGCATTGGCTTCGCGACGCCTATGAAGCGCGCAAGGCCGAGAATCCGGTGTTCTCGCACCGCTACATCGCCCAGAAGGCTGGATTCGGCTCTTCGGGGACCTTCGCGCGGATCCTCGACGGGTCGCGCAAACTTTCCATGGACGCCGCGCTGGGGTTGTCCCGCGTGTTCCGGCTCAACCGGGCCGAGAAGGAGTTCTTCGAACACCTCGTGCTC
>JAMIIV010000237.1:0-3346 GCA_035913415.1 Fibrobacteria bacterium
TAGCCGGTCTTACGGCTGACGCCGTAGGACGAGCACAACTCGTCGACGTCCCATTCCGCTGCGAGCACCTGGCTCACGAACTTCACCCTCTCGTCGTAGCGGTCGGTCTCACGCCATGGCATAGGCGACACCTCCAGGCCTCAGCCTGGTGTCACCTATGTCCCCGGTCTACTTTGTCACCCATGTGCCCGGTTCAGACCCCCGCCGTCCCTCCCCCCTTCAGCTCCAGCTCGAGGGTGGTGACCTGGCGCTCCACGAGGGAGAGCGCCTTCTTCACAGAGCCCTCCTTCGCGTGCCGGATCTCCACCTCCTTCGCGCACACCGACACCTTGAACCGCCCCGGAGTCGTGCCGACCTTCTGCCCGTCCACGAAGACGTTCGCCTCCAGGTCGTTCCCCTGCCCGTCCCGCGCCTTCACCGCAAGCCCAGCCTCTCGCGCCGCCACGGTCAGGCTCACCTCCCGCGCCTGGTTCCGCTCCACCTTCACCCGCTCCCCCTTCTCCACGTGGCAAGGGCTCCCCACCAGCACCTCGAATCCGCCAGGGGCCACCTCCCGGCGCTCGATAGGCGTCCTGCCCACCGCCTCGCCGTTCAGCTTCACCTCCAGCCCCGCGGGCTCGCTCCTCACCGTGAGCCAACCGAAGTCCGGCTCCAGCTTCCATTCGAGCGCGGCCCCGTTCGCGATCACCACCTGCTCCACCCGCTCCAGATAACGCTCCGCCTGCATGCCCACCCGATGTGCCCCGGACGCCACGCTCTTCGAGCACGGGGTCTCCTTGCACAGCATCTTCCCGTCCAGGAGCACCGTGGCCCCTGCTGGCACCGAGCTGAACCTCGCGATCACCTCCTCACCCGCGCCCACGTCCCACTCCACGCCCCCGCCGCCGACCGCCCCCTCCTGGAAGTCAGGCTTGCCCCCGGCCCGGCCCGAACCCCAGGCTCGGAGATCGGCTGCGGCCTTTCGCACCGAGGCCATCAGATCCTCGGGCTTGCAGCCCCCTTCGGCGGAGGCTGAGAGATCGGTTGCCATGCGCTTCAGGTCGTAGAGCGCAGCTGACACCGTGCAAATCCCGCCGATCTTGAGCACGCTGGTCGACAGTGTCTTGTTAGCCGCCAGCTCCCGCCCGAGCTCCACCTGGCAGCTCACATCAAAGCACTCCTTGAAGGACTCCGCCTTCTTGTCCATCAATGCACGTTTGATGTCCCCGGGCGGAACGATCTGGAACACACCTGCCTTGCCCACCTCGGTGGCCAGGTACTCCGTGAGCTGGCCGAGCAGGTCCTTACCCAGGGACCTGGACCGGTCCTCGATCTGAAACACCGCCACGATGGGCCGCTCCCCGGCCAGGGCCACGCCCCCAACGGCCAGGAGCCAGCAGAGTGCTGCAGCGACCCGCATGCGAACCTCCTGAATAGTTATTGCGTCTGGAGAGAGTGTAGTCTGGCGGTGTGCCCGGAGCAAGGCGGAGCTTCCTGAGAACAACCCGGCGGGCCACCCCTAGGCGGCCCGCCGGGCCGGATTCTGGCCCTATTCGCCGGTCTCCATGAGGCCGGCGGCGTCGGCGGCCTCCTCGTCGTCCTCGTAGAAGGCCCAGGGGTTCTCGCTGTCGTCGCCCTCGTCGCTGTCGTCGGGATCTCGGTCCGAGAACCCGGCCTCCTCCAGCTCCTCCTCCTCCCGCCAGACCCCGACCTCGGTCGGCTGCTCGGCGAGCTTCTCCTCGAGCGCCCGCAAGGCGTCCGCCGCGCACTCCTGGGAACAGACGTCCTTCGACAACAGGACCGCCCCGCCCTCGCCTTCAAGGGTGACCTTCAGGGTCAGCAGCCAGGCCGGCCGCGCCTGAAGCAACCACTCCCGCTTGCACTCGTCACAAACGATCTTCTGGGTCTTGATGATCATGGGCTCCCCCTACCTTCCGAAGTTGACGGCGATCGCGGACTCTCGAACAAGCCGGCCCCCAACAGGCCTCCGGAGGCGCATTCCCAGCCTCTTCCCCCGGAGCGTCAGGACCTGGATCGCCTCGTTCTCCTCCAGGGTCTCGGCCACGGTCCTGAGGTCCCGCATGGTCATGAGCGGCAGATCGGTCACTCCAGTGGGGCCCAGGAGCTTCGAGCCGAGCAAGGTCCGCACGGTCACAGCGAAAGGCCTCGCGCCCTCCCTGCACCGCCAGAACCAGTCCTTGCCGTTCTCCCTGTAGAGGTCGGCTTGCCCGCCCCAGGCGCCGCGAGTCCAGCCCGTGGACCCGAGCAACCGGGCGAAGAAGGTCCAGCGGCCGCTGCCGCCGAGGTCCAAGCTGATCTCGTGGGTCGGTTGAAAGCTCGTGTTCGTCATGGTTCGTCTCCTCAAGAAAAGCCGGCCGGACTCCGGGGCCTGCTGCCAGACCCCGGAGGCCCAGCCAGGCACCTACTCGGCGCTCCCATCGGTCGCCTTCTCGGCCTTCTTCCCGAGGATGAGGTCGGCCGCCTTCTGGGCCTGCGCCGCGGCGATGACCACGGCGCGCGGGTCGTCCTTGATGGCCTTGAGCCAGCCCTTGATGTAGGCCGCCGCGTTCTCGAGCGTCCTGGAGTCCTCGATGCCAGCCGCACCGCACAGGAAGGCCGCGCCCATCTCGGCCACGAGCTCCTCCCGGCTGTAGGTCTCCGTGCCGAAGCTCGAGGACCGGTTGTCCTTGAACCTGGAAAGCCGGCTCTCGTGCCCCGTGGAGTGGGTCGCCTCGTGGAAGAGCGTCGCGTAGTAGGAAGCCGAGTCCTTGAAGAACGCCCTCTCGGGCATCTGGATCCGGTCCATCAGCGGGGAGTAGGAAGCCTGGTTGCCACCCTCACGGAGCTCCGGACGGTCGCTGTAGCCTCCCCACACGGCCTCGGCGGACTCGATGGAATCCACCGGAGCCTGGTCCTTCATCTTCGCGACCCAGGAGGGCTCGTCGATCCCTTCGCACTGGTCGATTGCGAAGACCGTGTAGTACCGGCAGAGAGGAATGGTCTTCCCCGTGGCTTTCCCCTCGTCGTCGAGCTCGTCGAGGAACTTCCAGAAGACCACCGGGCAGCCCTTCTCACCCTTGCGGACCTTCCCGCCGAGCTTCTGCACCTGGTTGAAGGTGAGCCAGCACCCCTTGTGCCCCTCCGCCTGCGCCCAAGCGTTCAGGATGAAGAGGTTGATGCCCCGGTAGTCCCGGCCCTGGTAGGACCGGAGGACCGCCGAGTTGTTACGCCAGGGCTTCTTCCAGGGGATGGTCCCCTGCTCCAGCATCTCCGTGATCTTCGCCGCGATGACCTCGTACGCCTTGCTCATTGCCTTTCCCCTTTCTCTGGGCCGTCCTGGCCTCTCACCCGGCGCTGGAGGCCAGGG
>JAMIIV010000238.1:0-1038 GCA_035913415.1 Fibrobacteria bacterium
TCTTGCTGGCGGGGTGCTTCAGCGCGCCGCGCACCTTCTACGACGTCGAGTGCCGGACTCAGATCCCCGAGGGCGTCTCTGTCGCGTTATTGACGTTGGACTCGACCGTATTCTTGAGTTCCACATTCGGGGGAGAGAGCATCCACGTTGGATTCGGGCGACCATTCCCAGATACCATCCTTGTGGGCTGGAGAGGATCACCACACGCGATGTATAAGCGCACAGTCCCCTTGAAGCCCCTCCTGCCGCCCATCAATCCCCGCAAGGAGAAGTACCACCTGCGATTCACCTTCTACCCCGGGGACTCCGTCCGCGTGCAGGCCCGCAAGGTCGCCAAATACGACTGCAGGCACACCGTCTACATCGGAGCCACATCCATCCTGAATGGGCCATGTGGTAACGACGGCGGAACCCGATCACGATACTTGGATTCCTTGTACAGGAACCTCGTCCCGAAACCCTCCCCCGCCGTCTTCCCCGATGATTGACCCCAGGCTCACGCAACGCGCCCCGACCACACGGGGAACATCCTGGCACCCACCAACACCACACCTTTCGGATTAGGGACCGGGCCGAGCGCATGGGATTCGACCCGCGAATCGGCGTCCCGGCCGAGCAAGAACCCCCACGATGCCATTGTGGTGCTCTGCCACCACAGTCCGTGTTTCCAACAACGAAGAAGGCCTCCGACTTTCGTCAGAGGCCTTCACTCGATCGACCGAGTGGAGCTGAGGGGATTCGAACCCCGGCGAGGACGGGGCGGCGAGGCGCGGAGGATCCCTTCGAGCGAAGGGGCGCCGCCCGCGAAGGGCGAAGCAGGCGGGTCTGCAGACCCGCCGATGCAGCCCGACAAAGGGAGGCGCGCCTGCAGCCGGAGGGAGACCCGCGAATCGGCGCCCCGGCCGAGCAAGAACCCCCACGATGCCATTGTGGTGCTCTGCCACCACAGTCCGTGTTTCCAACAACGAAGAAGGCCTCCGACTTTCGTCAGAGGCCTTCACTCGATCGACCGAGTGGAGCTGAGGGGATTCGAACCCC
>JAMIIV010000239.1:0-1210 GCA_035913415.1 Fibrobacteria bacterium
TTCCCCGCCTCGTCCACCACCGTCACCAGGAACTGGTTCTGCCCGGTCCCCAGCATGCGTGCTTCCAGCACCAGGAAGGAATCGAACACCACCACGCGCGCCTGGCCCGGTCCGCGCACGGAGGCCGTGACGAGCCCTTCGTCCTGCAACTTCAAGCGAACCCGCGCGAAATCCCCGCTGACCGTGTCCGATGGCGGCACACCCAGCCGAGGTGCGACCAGATCCCGACGGAAACTGCCCTCCCGCTCCACCACGTTCCCGATGGCATCGGAGAGAACCCATCGGAAGGCGTTGGAGCCCGGCGCCAACGGGACCCGATCGCAGAACGACCCGTCGGCGGCGATGGCCACCACGACCGCGCCGGGTTGGCGCACCAGGGAAACAGGGGCCACGCCCGTCGCCTTCCCGCGCACTTCCATGACCGTATCTCGGGTGGCCGCATGCGGCGTCTCCAGCCCCAGCAGAGGCGGGGAACGGTCCGCGCTGGCCTCCAGGGACCTGCACTCCAGCACGACGGAATCTGTCCCGACCGCCGCGAGATCCACCTGCACCCGACCCCTGGCGTCTTCCGGAAGCCGGATGGAGATCCGTTTGCGGTCTTCGGAAAGGTCCAAGGTCAACGGGACCTTGGCATCCGGCCACTCGGGGATCCGCAGGTAGGCCTTCAGGCTGGTGCGATCGGGCAGGCGCCGCGAAAGCGAGAGCGCGAAGCCCTGGGCGGAAAGGGCCATCGGATCCTCTCCCAGCAACGTGGGCTCCGATCGATCGAGGATCTCGGAGCCGACCGCCACGGTCAAGCGTCCACCACGAGCCGAAAGGGCGCCGGATGCGCGTGTTCCCGCGGCCAACGCGACGGGAACGCTCTTGCCTCTGGCCATGTCGATGCGGACCACACCGTCTTCGGTTTCCACCAGGAGGTTTCCGTTGGACTGGGTCATCCACGAACAGCCCAGTTCGGGAAAGGCCGGGCGGACCTTCTGGGAGGAAAGATCCAGCACGTCGATCCCCTCCGGCGTGGCGACGAAGACCTCGGAACCCACCCACTCCAGGCCCACCACCTGGTCGGAGGAGAGGCCTTCCGAACGGCCCAAGCGCACCCACACCCCCGAGGCGCTGTCCAGGACAAGCAGTCCTTTGGTCACCGTGCCCACGATCAACCGGCTTCCCACGCGCAGGATCGCACCGGGCGTATCCTGGATGGGCATCGCCC
>JAMIIV010000240.1:0-1132 GCA_035913415.1 Fibrobacteria bacterium
CTCAACGAATGCATCGTGGAGGTCTTCGGGGCCTTCGTGCGAACCTCCGACGGAGCCATCGACCGCAAGGCCCTGGGGGCCGTGGTGTTTTCCGACGGGCAGAAGCTCAAGCAGCTCGAAGCGCTGGTGCATCCGGCGCTGCGAGACGAGCTGGAGCGTGATCTGGTGGCGCGCCTGGATCGGGGGGAGCGTGTGGTGCTCGAAATGGCCCTGCTTCACCGCTGGCCCGAAATGGCGGCTCGGCTCGATCAGGTGGTGGGAATTTCTGCCTCGCGGGAGTTGCGGCTGGAGCGTTTGATGGCTCGCAACGGGTTGTCGCGGGACGAGGCGCTGGCGCGGCTCGCGCGGCAGGAGCCGGAGGACGTGTTGTTGTCGTGTGCGACCCTGGTGGTTCCCAACGAGGGGCGGTCCGAAGAGATGGAATTCGCGCTGAAGGAATATTTCGGAGCGCGGTGAACCGGAATCAGTCGTCGGCGGAATCGCGCGGACGAACGTGTTCCCCGTCGACGGGGATCTCCGCCTTGCGGGGCGCCGGCAGGGGGCAGAAGCAAAGCAGGAGAGCGAGAGCGATGCAGGCGGCCAGGAAGAATGTGGTCATGTCCTTGACGTTACTCGCCCCCACCGGGTGAGGGAAGCGGGGCCGTGATGGCACTCACATCGCGGAGCCTCGGGTGTGATGCCCGTACGCGCGCCCGGCGCACGAGGTACCGCCGCCCGTCGCATCCGGTGGTCGAGCTAGGGTCCGGATGTCGAGCGAAGGCCCGGTGGTCTAGCTTGTCGAGACCCACCGCGCTGGTCTCGACAAGCTCGACCACCGAGATATCTCTCGACCACCGAAACGGGCGGGGTTTCAGCCCAGCGAGAACCGTTCGCCCAGGTACGACTTGCGGGCCTGTTCGTCGTTGGCCAGGAATTCCGCCGAGCCTTCGGTCAGAATTCGTCCGCCGAAGAGGATGTAGGCGCGGTCGGTGATGGCCAGTGTTTCGCGCACGTTGTGGTCGGTGATCAGGATGCCCAGGCCCTTCTTGCGCAGCCCCGCGACGATGGACTGGATGTCTTCGATGGCGATGGGATCCACGCCGGCGAAGGGTTCGTCCAGCAGCAGGAAGGCGGGATCGCAGGCCAGGGAGCG
>JAMIIV010000241.1:0-8278 GCA_035913415.1 Fibrobacteria bacterium
CGGGGCCATGGTGGTCGGGGCCGTCGGAGCCGTGGCAGGGGGCGTTGGTGGGCCAGCTTGGGCGGGGCGTTGGTCGGCTTGACTGGCGGGTCCCTGTTCGGGGGGCGTCGGGTCCGGAAGTGTGGCATGCGGAGCCGTACCCGCCGACATGCGGGTCAGTGCCCACCCAAAAAGCGCGAGCGCGGCGAAGCCTGTCGCCAGCGATGCCCACAGGAGCAGACCCGGACGGCGCGCGGGTGCGGCGCGAACGGCGGGCGCGGCGGCCGCAGGGCGGGGTGGGGCGTCGGGGAGCGTGCCTCCCACGAGCTTGGGGCTCACGGACACGGGGGTGGCGCGGCGCACGTCGTCAGGGAGGACGCGGGCGCGGACGAATTCGATCGGGTCGGCGACGCCCCCAGCAGACAGGAATTGTCTGAGCGTGCGGGCGGTGGCGGCCGCGGTGGGGCGCTGGAGGGGATCCTTGCGCAGGAGAAGTTCGACGAAGTCGATCAGGGCGGGATCGAGGCCCGGTACGATCTGGCCCAGGGGAGGCGCTGGCTCGGAGACGATGCGCCACATGATCGCGTGCGCGTGGTCGGCCTGGAACGGGGGGTGTCCGGCCAGCATGTGGTAGAGCACCGAGCCGAGGGCGAAGACGTCCAGGGCCCCGGTGGGGGTCTGGGCTTCGATCTGTTCGGGGGCCATGTACAAGGGGGAACCCATGACCGTGCCGGTCATGGTGCGCGAGATCTCTTCGGTGAGCCGGGCGATGCCGAAGTCGGCCACCTTGACGGTACCGTCCTTGCGGATCAGCAGGTTGTCGGGTTTGATGTCGCGGTGCACGACAGCGGCGTCGTGGGCGGCAGCCAGACCGGCCGCGGCCTGGGCGGCGATGGCCGCCGCCGCGTCGGGCGGGAAGGGGCCGTCCTGGCGCGCCATCAACGCCCCCAGGGAGATCCCTTCCACGAGCTCCATCACCAGGAAGTCCTCTTCGTGGTCGCGCCCCAGATCGAAGACCTGGACCACGTGGGGATTGCCCAGATTGGAGACCGCCGTGGCTTCGGTGTGGAAGCGCCGGACCCATTCCGGGCGTGTTCCCAGCTCGCGATGCAGCCTCTTGAGGGCCACAGGTCGCCGCAAAAGCGGGTCTTCCGCCAGGTGGACGGAGGCCATACCGCCTTCCCCCAGCGGACGGACGATCCGGTAGCGGCCGTAGTGGTCGTGCTCCATGCCTCCCAACCTATCTCCTGGATCCCGTTGCGCGCGCCACATTCCGGGCGGGAATTGTCGGATCGCCTTATCGGACATGCAGGTCCGGGAAGGGGCGGTGTTTTTGCTACCTTGCGGACACTCACGAAAGGGGCAGAGACATGGCGACTCTGGACACTACCGCTCCGAACACCGCGCCGTCGGTCCCTGGCGCTCCCGTCGTCCCCCCACAGGGGCTGGAAGCCAACATCTTCACCACCACGCTGGACGCCGTCGTCTCGTGGGGTCGCTCCAATTCCCTCTGGCCTTTCCCGTACGGCACCGCCTGTTGCGCCATCGAGTTCATGGCCCTGGCCGCCTCGCGCTACGACATCGCCCGTTTCGGGGCCGAATTCGTGCGGTTCTCGCCGCGGCATTCGGACATGATGATCGTCGCCGGAACGATCACCTACAAACAGGCCCCCATCCTGCGGCGCATCTGGGAACAGATGATCGAGCCGCGCTACGTGCTGTCGGTCGGCGCCTGCGCCTGCACGGGCGGTTTCTACGACTGCTACTGCACCGTACCGGGCATCGACGAGATCATCCCCGTCGACGTCTACATCGCCGGCTGCCCGCCGCGCCCCGAAGCCTACCTCGAGGCGATCATGCAGCTACAGTCCAAGATCATGGACGAATCGTACGTGAAGGCGCGCGCCACGCGCAACCACGAGAGGATCCACATCGGATGAGCACTCCCGCGCTCTACCAGACCCCGGCCGCACCGGCCACCCGCGAAGACCGCGTCGCTTTCGAGAAACGCGCCTTCGCCCTGCTCCAGGAACGCTTCGGCGCCACGCTGGATCCCCTCGACCAGTGGGGCCTCACGGCCGTGGTGCCCAAGGCCCGCATCCGCGAGGTCTTGTCCTTCCTGCGCGACGAACCCTCCTTGCGGATGGACATGTTGCTGGACACCGTCGGCGTGGATTACCTGGAATACCCCGGTCACGATCTGCCCCGCTTCGGCGTGGTGTACGTCCTCAAGAGCTTGGTCCACGTCGCCCACCGCCTGCGCCTGAAGGTCTGGGTGGAAGAAGACGAGGCCACGGTGCCTTCCGCCCACGACCTCTTCGCCTCGGCCGACTGGCAGGAGCGCGAGACCTGGGACCAATACGGCATCGTCTTCACGGGACACCCCAACCTCCGTCGTCTGCTCAACCACTGCGACTTCGAGGGGCACCCGTTGCGCAAGGACTACCCTGCGCAGAAACGGCAGTGGCTTCTGGCCAACGATCCCATGATCGACCAGTTGGAAGAGCGGCTGAAAGTGCTGGGCTACGAGGTGCTGGAATCTCCGGCACCCACGTCGCCGGCCATCGAGGAGACGAGCTTCGGGAGGAAGAAGTGAAGGTCATCACCCCGGAAGGCGACAAGGTCGAACTTCTCACGGTCAACATCGGTCCCAGCCACCCCGCCACCCATGGCGCGTTGCGCAACTTCGTGGCCCTCGACGGTGAAACCATCGTCGCTTCGGCCACCGAGATCGGGTACTTGCACCGCGGCTTCGAGAAGATGGTCGAACGCGGCACCTACCAGCAGGTCCTGCCCTACACCGATCGTCTCAACTACTGCTCGGCCATCCTGAACAACATCGGGTTCTGCCACGCCGCCGAAACCATGTTCGGTGTCGAGATCCCCGAGCGCGCCAATACCCTGCGCGTGCTCCTGGGCGAGCTGTCGCGCGTCATCGACCACCTGGTCTGCGTCGGGGCGGCACTGGTCGACCTCGGAGCTCTGACCAACTACTGGTATTTCTTCAATCCGCGTGAAGACATCTACAAGATCTGGGAGAAGTTGTCGGGCGCCCGCCTCACCAACGCGTTCACCCGCATTGGCGGCCTGTACCGCGACACCTACCCAGGCTTCGAAGACGAGGTCCGCGCCGTTCTGCCCACCGTCGAGGCGGCCATCGCCGAGGTGCTCAAACTCGTCGAGCACAACCGCATCTTCCTGGATCGCACCCGCGGTGTGTCGCCCATCACGCCCGAGCGCGCGATCTCCTACGGCTGGACCGGCCCCTGCCTGCGCGCCACCGGAGTGGACCGCGACCTGCGCAAGGACGAGCCGTACCTGGGCTACGAGACCTACGACTTCCAGACCGTCGTCGGCACCACCGGCGATACGTACGACCGTCTCATGGTGCGCATGTTCGAGATGCTCGAATCCATCTCGATCTGCCGCCAGGCCCTGGATCGCCTGCGTCCGGGACCGGTGAACACCCCCGACTCGCGGCTGTCGCTGCCCGGCCACCAGATGGCCTACCACGACATGGAAGCCCTGATCAACCACTTCAAGCTCGTCTACGATGGCGTCCGTCCGCCGGCCGGCGAATACTACGGCGCCACCGAAGCCGGCAACGGCGAGCTGGGCTTTCTGATCGTCTCCGACGGTACGGGCAAACCCTACCGCATCAAGGTCCGTCCTCCCTGCTTCACCCAGTTCTCGGCCTACCATGAGTTGATCGAGGGAGGGCTGGTCGCCGACTCGATCGCCTGTCTCTCCAGCATCAACATCATCGCCGGCGAGCTGGACCGATAGAGGAATCCATGAGCCACCATCCCGTCCACGTCGTCCAACCCGCCGATGCCGAGATCCTTCCCAGGCTCGAGGTTCCCGGCGTGCTCTCCCGTGTGGAAGAGCTGATCCGTCGTTATCCCGTCAAGCGCGCTGCGCTGCTGCAGGTCCTGTGGCTGGCCCAGGAGACCCTCGGCTGGCTGCCCAACGCCGCCATCCGCTGGTCGGCCGAAAAGTGCGAGGTCAGCCCGGTCCACGCCTACGGCGTGAGCCTGTTCTACACGATGTACAAGAAGGCGCCCACGGGGCGCTTCTTCCTGCAGATCTGCCAGAACGTGTCGTGCCACATCCAGGGCGCCGAAGAGGTGCTCGGCCACGCCGAGAACCTGCTGGGAATCTCCAGCCACGGGGGCAACACCGAAGACGGTCTGTTCACTCTCCTGCGGGTGGAATGTCTGGGTGCCTGCGGCAACGGTCCGGTCATGCAGGTCAACGACGAGTTCGCCACCGACGTGGTCGACGGCAACCTCGCCATGCCCGCCGGTGTGGGCCTCACGCCCGAGCGTTTCGACCGCATCGTGGCCTGGTGCCGCAAACGTGCCCGGGAACTCCCCGAAGAGCCCGCCCGCGACGCCTTGGGCTCCATCCTGCTCGGAACCGACGGACACCCCGGTGCCCAAGGCTCGGCCTCCGAGAAACAGGGCAACTACGCGCCCGTCCCGCCCGCGCTGGGCGTGAGCGCCGTGCGCACCGACGACGGCAAGGCCAAGGTCTCCTGGCGCGCCGCACCCGAGGTCGTGTCGCTCCACCTGGAGTCGCGCGTCGGCAACGCCGAATTCGCGCCCCTGGCGACCGTTTCCGGCAAGGACAAGGAGTGGATCGGCGAGCTGGCCGCAGGTACGGACGTGCGCGTCGTCGCCGAGACCGCCGCCGGACGCTCCAAGCCCTCCAACACCGCGAAGGGACTCGCCTGATGGCCACGCTCACCGTCACGCAGAACTTCGGCAAAGGCGCCGCCGACATCGAGGTCTACCGCAAACTCGGTGGCTACGCGTCGCTTTCCTCGCGCCTGTTCGACCTTTCGCAGTTTGAACTCATCGACCTGGTCTCGCGCTCGGGACTGCGCGGCCGCGGCGGCGCGGGCTTCCCCACGGGCATGAAGTGGTCCTTCGTGCCGCGCAATTCCCCCAAGCCGGTCTACCTGGTGGTCAACGCCGACGAAGGCGAACCGGGCACGTTCAAAGACCATGTGCTCATGCTCGAAGATCCCCACCGGCTCATCGAAGGGATGATTCTCTGCGGCTGGGCGCTGGGCGTGCGTACGGCCTACATCTACGTGCGTGGAGAATTCCTGCCGGCCATCGAGACCCTGAACAAGGCCCTCAAGCAGGCGTACGCGGCGGGATTGCTCGGCAAGAACATCGCCGGGTCCGGATACAGCCTGGACATCTACGTCCATCGCGGTGCGGGTGCCTACATCTGCGGCGAAGAGACCGCGCTGATCAACTCGCTGGAAGGCTACAAGGGCCAGCCCCGACTGAAGCCTCCGTTCCCGGCCGTCTCGGGTGCGTTCGCTTCGCCCACGTGCGTGAACAACGTCGAAACCCTCATGGCCCTGCCCTGGATCCTGGAAAATGGTCCCGAGGCCTACCAGGCCCTGGGCACGCCCAAGTCGGCGGGCACCAAGGTCTTCTCCGTCTCCGGAGACGTCAAACGCCCCGGCGTCTACGAAGTCCCCATGGGCACCCCGCTCATGGAGCTCCTCGAAGGCGCAGACCTCTGCCAAGGCATCGTCGGCGAGCTCAAGGGAGTCATCCCCGGCGGGTCGTCCTCGCCGGTGCTCACCGCAGAAGAAGCCCGCAAGGCCAACCTCGACTACGAGGCCCTCGCGGCCCTCAAGACCATGTTGGGCTCGGGTGCGGTGGTGGCGTTCAACACCACGCGCAGCGCCGTGGGCATGCTCACCTCGCTGACGCGTTTCTACGCCCACGAATCGTGCGGCCAGTGCACTCCCTGCCGCGAAGGCACGGGCTACGCCGACCGCATCATGAAGACCATCGCCGCAGGCAAAGGGCGCGAAGGCGACATCGACCAGATGCTCGACCTTGCCGCGAACTTCAGCTACACGACCATCTGTCCGCTCGCCATCGCGGATGCCTGGCCCATCGAGAACTTCATCGGCAAGTTCCGTTCCGAGTTCGAGGCCGAGGTGGCCAAGAACCCCGACCGCGGCGCGCCGCGCGTGACCAAGGACTTCCGTCCGGGAGCGTTCTGGTAATGAGCAACTCGTACAACAGGCCCGTGCTGCCCCAGCCCGACACCAAGAAGGTCGCGATCAACGTCGACGGCGCCGATGTCGAGGTGCCCGAAGGCACCAACCTCGTCGAAGCGCTCAAGACAATCGGGATCGACACGCCCCATTTCTGCTACCACCAGGATCTCCCCGTCGCCGGCAATTGCCGCCAGTGCATGGTGGAAACCGACGGCCCCCGCGGCATGGGGCTGGCCATCGCCTGCTACACCCCGGTGCGCGCCGGCATGAAGGTGGCCACCGATCGTTCCTCGGAGAAGGTCAAGACGGCGCGCAAGGCCGTGATGGAATTCCTGCTGGCCAACCATCCGCTGGACTGTCCCATCTGCGACAAGGCCGGCGAATGCACCCTGCAGGACAACTACATGGCCGCCGGCGGCCATGAGAGTCGCATGCGCGAGGACTTCGGCAAGCAGTACAAGGGTGCTCCGGAGCTGCGCACCGTGGACGCCAAGGGCCAGGATCGCGGCGGCAAGCACATCGACCTGGGGCCCCGTGTGGTGCTCGACCAGGAACGCTGCATCCTCTGCGACCGCTGCACGCGTTTCATGCGCGACGTGGCCGGCTCCGAGCAGCTCTACATCGCCGCCCGCGGCGACCACGCGTTCATCACCACGTTCCCGGGCCAGCCCCTGGAACACGACTACGACCTCAACGTCACCGACGTCTGCCCGGTCGGCGCCCTGACGGGCAAACACTTCCGCTTCCAGCAGCGCGTCTGGTTGCTGTCCAAGACGGAAACCGTCGCTCCCGACGACTCCCTGGGCGCCAACATCACGGTGGAGCACCACGACGGACACGTCTGGCGCATCATGCCGCGGCGCCATCCCGACGTGAACAAGTCGTGGATCTCCAACGCCACGCGCCTGCTCTACCGGGCCCTCTCCGAAAATCGCCTGGCGGCCGGCTCGTTCCGCGGCACGGAAGTTCCGCTTCCCGATGCCGTCGCCCGTGGTGGCGAGCTGATCCAGGGCGCCCGGAAAGTGGCTCTGGTCGCTTCGGGCCACCTCACGCTGGAAGATAACGCGGCGCTCCTGGCCCTGGCCGAAGGCCTGGGTTCGCGCGCCGAGGTCTTCGGTGGATCGTGGCTTGCGGTCGGTCAGCCCGACGGCATCGCCCGCTCCGGCGATCCAGTCGCCAATCGCCTGGGATGCAAACTCCTGGGACTTTCCGAGAACCTCGACGATCTTCCCCGCCGTGCGAAGGAATTCGATTGCCTGGTGGTGGTGGGGCACGACCTCTGGGCCGCCGACGCCCAGAAGGCCAAGGCCCTCGAAGTCATCCCCGAGCGCATCGTGCTTTCGGCTTGGCATGACGCATCCGTGGCCAAGTCCACCTTGGGTGTGGGCATCCGCGCCTGGGCCGAAGTCCGCGGCAGCATGGTCAACAGCCAAGGGCGCGTGCAGCGTCTCAACGCCGCACCCACCGCGCCTTCGCCCGATCTCGAACCCGCCTGGCAGGTGTTGTCGCGTATGGGCCGTCTGGGCTGGACCTCCGAACTGGACGCCTTCCGCTTCGCCCAGGGGCGCATTCCCGCGCTCGCCGGACTGAACTACCGCACCATCGGCTCGCAAGGCCGCATCCTCGAAGGGGTGGCTCCGTGACCGACCTGTTCACGACGCCGTTTCTGGTCACTTGCGCGAAGTTCCTCCTCGCGTTCGTGCCCCTCACGTTCATCCCGTTTCTGATCTGGGTCGAGCGCAAGGGCGCCTCCCTCATCCAGGACCGCATCGGCCCCAACCGTGCGGCGTTGCCCATCCTGGGCGGCCTGCGCATGTTCGGGTTCATCCACAACATGTCCGACGGCATCAAGCTCTTCTTCAAGGAAAGCTTCGTGCCCGCCAAGGCCCACAAGTTCTGGTACCGCATGGCGCCCATGATCCCCATGGTCGTGGCGCTGCTCACGCCTTCGGTGATCCCCTGGTTCGGGCCCTTCCTCGTCGAAGGTCCCGCCGGCTGGGTCCGCATCACCGGACAGAATCTGGATGCCGACGCCGGTGTGTTGGTGCTCTTCGCCCTTTCGGGACTGTCCGTGTACGGCGTGGTGCTGGGCTCGTGGGCCTCCAACTCCAAGTACGCGCTCCTGGGCGGCATGCGCGCTTCGGCCATGATGATCTCGTACGAAGTCAGCATGGGCCTGTCCGCCGCGGGCATCTTCCTGCTGGCCGGCTCCTTCGGCCTCACCCAGATCGTCGAGTGGCAAGGCACGAACCCCCTCCATTGGGG
>JAMIIV010000242.1:0-3337 GCA_035913415.1 Fibrobacteria bacterium
GCGACGCCCGCCCTTGGGTGCCCAGACCTCGGCATCGACCAGTCGTAGCCGGTGTGGGCACTTGCGGAAGCCAGACGCTGTGGCCAAAACGATCTCGCGGTCTTGAAGGATCCACGTGTCCTCCGGGCTGGGTGGCCCGGGAACCTCGGGAAGCTCACGCTCCTCCATGCACGTCCACCCCGACGTGTCCTTCATCCGAGAGACGGTATCCCCTCGGTGATTCCCTCTGTGTGACTCGTCTCGGGGGATTATCGCTTGTCGCTCATCCAGCGGTAGGGCGTGAGGTCGATGCAGGGGTTGCCCTGTGGCCGGATCTTCACGCGCAAGAGGACATCAGCGAGGTACTCGGCGGGGTCGATACCCAGCATCTTGCACGTTCCGACCACGGACAGGACCAAGGCCGATCGGCGTGCCCCCTCCTCGGATCCGGCAAACAGCCAGTTCTTGCGCCCGATGGCGACCGGACGGATGGCCCGCTCGATGATGTTGTTGTCCAGGTCCACGCGGGCATGGTCCAGGCACTGGCGCAGCCGGAGCATCTGGTTGTCGAAGTATCCGATTGCGATTCCGAGCTTTCCCTTGGGCGTAGCGTCGAGCCGAGCCTGGCGGTTCCACGCGGCGATCTGGTCGACGATCGGCGCCATGTGCTTCTGGCGCATGCGAACCACCAGCTCTTCGGACGCTTCGATCGACACTTTCCGTCCATGCCGTTGGGAACGCCGAGTGAATCGCTCCACCATTGTGTCGGCCCGACCGCGGGCCTTGTAGAAGGCCGCGATCCGCAGCAGCGGCACTTCGGCCTGTCGGTATCCTGCCTCCAGGGCGTCCATGTACTTGCGCCGGACGTGGGCCCAGCATCCGGCATGAACCACGCTGTCCCGTTCGGCCAGAACGTTGCCGTAGGCCTGATACCCGTCGGTGACCGCGATGCCCACCACGCCCTCCATCCGCTCGGCGGCCACGGCCTGCTGGCGCCCCGGCGCGTAGTGGAACAGCACGCCCAAGGGCGATCCGTCGCGCACGCGCCCCAACACCGCCCAGAGGTATCCCGTGTGGGTGTGTCCGCGGCCCCGCTTGTCTTTGTCCCCTCGTTGCACGCGCAAGGTGGTCTCGTCGGCGTGCACGCATCCGCAGGTGCGGATCTCGTGCTCCATCGCCCGCTGGATGGGTCCCAGAAGCTCGAACACGGATGCGATCCAGCCGATCATCGTGGTTTCGGCGATCTCCACGCCCCAGCGCTTGAACTGCGCGGCGATGCGGTGCAGGGGCAGATGGTCGAAGTACTTGGCCAGCAGGATCCACACGACCAGCTCGACGGAGGGGATGCCCTTGTCGATCACTGCCAGGGCCGGCTCGGCCTGCGTGACGCCTCGCTCGGTGCAGACTCGGCAGACGTACTTGGGGCGCACGTAGCGGCGCACGACGAAGCGCGGCGACACGATGTGGAGTTCGTCGCGCGTGTCCTCGCCGATCTTGACCAGCTCCACCCCGCAGCCACCGCAGAGCTTGTCGGCCTCGGGAACGTCCAGGACGATCGTCTCGACGGGAAGACCCTCGGGAAGGGCGTCGCGCCCGTGCCCGGCCTTGGGAGCGACCTTGCGCTGGTGGGCCGGCACCATGGTGGAGAGCGTGGACGTGGCGGGGGGCTCCTGGCCGAACAGGTCGATCGATGGCGTGCCGTGAAGGTCGGCAGGAAGCTTCTCGCTGCGCGATCCGAACATCTGACGCTTCAGCCAGTCCAACTGCTCGCGCACCTGCTTGAGCTCGCTTTCAAGCGACTGGTTGCGGGTGCGGAGAGCGTCGTTCTCTCCCTGTAGATTGATGACGGAATCCGTCTCAACGTCGCTTGTGGGACCCGTCTTCGGCACGGATCCAATGTACCGCGAAACCTCTATGGATGCAGGAGATTTCAGCGTTCTGGAAGCGTGGATGGAGGCTTCTCCAGATGGAATCGTGGCAGACGCCGGATTCCCTTGGCGACGATCCCTTCCAGGATCATGGCAAGCTCCGCCATGCAGATGGGACCGTGCTGGTCGCCGGGTCGGAAGGTTCCCCGCTCCAGTCGCTTGTGCCAGATCGCCCACCCCGTGGAGTCCCACCACAACGCCTTCACCTGGTCGCGACGGCGGTTGAAGAACACGAAGATCCGTCCATCGGTGGGGTCGGTCTCGAGATGATCCCGGCAAAGACCCGACAAGCCATCGAAGGACTTGCGCATGTCGGCTGGAGCTCGGCTGACGAACAGCCGCACGGAAGAGGGCAGCATCACCATGGCGAAGCCTCTTCGAAACGGACCACGATCTCGTCGAAGACCAAGGCATCGGCACGAACAGGTCCGCCGACGACCGATGACCAACGACGCTGCAGTCGACGAAACTCCCGAATCAGGGCGTCCACCTCCGACAGCCCCTGTCCACGCTTCCTCATGTCCATGATCCCTCCTCGCCCTCCATGGGCGATCAAAGGATCAGCAGACGATGCAGCCGAATGGAGAGGGGATCACCGAGGGCTTACGAGAGACGAACAGGACTCCCTGGGTTGTCCATGTGTTCCAAAGCCCGTAGTCGCAGTAGCCACGGTCCAGGACGACGATCGAACCCGCGGGCAGGGGGAACTGCGGAATGATGCCTTCCCGAAGCCCACGAAGGTCGGAAGTGGCTCCGTCGGTCACGTGGGCGAAAACCGGAAGGCTCGATGAATTCTCCAGGACGGTATGGACCTTCACCGCGCCCTTGCGCGCACGGAACTTCGCCCAGGGGAAGACGCTCAGGCAAAGGTCGATGGACGTCGAATCGATGCTGAACACACCCTGCTCCAGCTCGGCGATCCGGCGGCGGCCGATGCATTCCCGGCGGGCTGCCTCCACCAGATGGCGATGGAACTCGGAAAAGATCTGCCAGGGCCGATGCGCCAGCGTGTAGGCCAAGGAACTGGTGTTGGGGACCCAGCCCTGCCTCATGTGAGGGAGCTTGCCGTGGTGGGTCTTCAGCCCCTGGCAGATCTCGCGAAGGGAGTCCGTCCCCGAGAGTTGGGCGAAGAGCATGGTGCAGAACACGTCCCAGCATGTGATCCCCTTGGATCCCTTGTCGCCCTGGTGTGAGGCGACGGAGGCATCGAAGAGGGGGCGAGGAAGAAGGCCCAGCATCTGGGCCAGAAGGTGCGTACCTTGCATGGTGCCGTCTCCGAGGTCGGTCGTGGTGTGGAGTGTAGGAACCCCAAACCTAGCCCTTCCAAGGAGCGGCACTTTCCCCTCATCCCAGGGTGCGACCATTCAGACAGATTCCGTCAAATCCGCGGGAATGAGTGATGTCGTGAGGAATCGTTTTGGACAACAGTG
>JAMIIV010000243.1:0-30009 GCA_035913415.1 Fibrobacteria bacterium
TACCCGTAGCGGCTTTGCGCCGTGAGCGTGTCGCCACCCGATGAGCCAGAGGACGCCTTCTGCGGCGCCTGCAGGATCCCGGCAACACCGGTCACGATCGAGGTCCAGGGGTTGACCTGGACTTTGTGATCAACAGATACGTTGCCCGACGGCGCACTGCCGCCGCCGCCGCCGCTGCTTGCAGCTCCTCCTCCTCCGCCACCACCAAATCCGACGCCCCCCCCGGCCCCCCCCCCGGGATCCATTCGCAATCCATTCCCCGCGTTTTCGTACAGACGCCCTGCAGGGCTTCTCTACGTTGACGCGGGATACCGGCGAATGGAACGCGGGGGGGCACCCCCACACACACGCATCGATGATGCTACTCTGCCTATCGTGCGCACTTTCGCCTCCGTCGATACCTTCGTCGAATCCTCCGCCTCCTCGTTGCGGTTGGGTCGTCTGGTCGCCAACGCGACCTTCCTGGAATCCCTCCTGCGCGAAGGGCTCTTCGAACGCCATGTGCTGTTCTGTCCTTCGGCGAGTGAACAGGACCGGCTGAAGGAATTCCTGAGGGGGCGCCCCGACGGCGAACGTCTGCTGCGCTCGTGTGAACTGCGCCCGCTGTGGGATCTTCCGCGGGCCTTGCGCGAAGAGCGGCTGGATGTGGTGCACAGCGGCGGCTGGAGCCGCTACCTGCCCGCCCTGGCTTGGCTGCGCGCGCGGCACAGCCCTCGCCCCGTGCCCCTCACGGGCCTGATCCACAGCATCAACAATCCCGACCAGGCCGTGCAGATCCGCCGCCTGCTCGAAGCCCCGCTGACCCCCGCCGACGCGATCTTCTGCTCGTCCTCGGAAGGGCGCAAGGCCTTCGGTCGACAGATCGCCCGCGTCGAAGAGCGCTCGAGCCTGCGCTTGGGCGCCGGACTGGAGCCCGTGCCGCTGGGCGTGGACGACCGCTATTTCGTGCTCCCCGACCGCCGCGCCGCACGTCGAAGACGGAACCTGTCCGAAAGCGCCCTCGTGGCGCTTTGGATCGGCCGGCTCTCCCCGGCCTCGAAAGCCGACTTGGTGCCGCTTCTCTACCAGTGGGCCCTGTTGTGCGCCTCCCCCGACTTCGCCGGTCGCGAGGCCATCCTGGTGCTGGCCGGAGGCGCCTCGCCCTCCGACGAACTGGCCTTGCGCACGTCGGTGCAGGAACTTGGCCTGGGACGCCATGTGCGTGTACTGCGCGACATCGAGGACAGCGAGAAACTGGACCTGCTGGCCGCGGCAGACGTCTTCGTCTCGCCGGTGGACAACCACCAGGAAACCTTCGGCATCGCGGTCGTCGAGGCCATGGCGGCCGGGCTTCCCGTGGTCTGCTCCGATTGGGACGGCTACCGCGACCTGGTCGAGACCGGGGTGACGGGGTTTCGGATCCCCACGTACACGGCGTCCCCCGTGCCGGAGGCGCTGGAGCTGCGCGGACTGCTCGAGCCCGACCTGGCGCAGTTGGCGTACTCCCAATCCGTGGCGGTCGATCCGCGCGCCTTGCGCTCGGCGCTGGGAGCGCTGCTGCTGGATCCGGCACTGCGCAGCCGGATGGGTCAGGCCGCCCGGTCCAGGGCCCTCGAGCGGTTTTCCTGGAAAGCCGTCCTCCGCGCCGCCGACCTGGTCTGGCGCGTGCTTTCCGAACGGTCCCGCAGCCTCCCCTGGCCGCCCCCTCGGCGCGACAACCCGGAAATCCTCGATCCCTCGGACGTCTTCGCCAGCTACCCGACCGGAACCTTTTCGCGCGACACCTTGTTGCGGGTCTCGGATCTCGGGGAACGGATCTTGTCCGGGCAGCTTCCCATGCCGGCCACCTGGCAGGACATGATGGCGATCTCCGACGGACGTCTCCTGACGGCCCTGGTGGTGCTGCACCGGGGCCGATCGCACTCCTGGACGGAAATCGTCATGAACGCCTGCGCCCGGACCTCGTGCCGCGAAGAGGAGGGCAACGCCCTGCTCGCCTGGCTGGTGAAGTACGGGATCCTGGAAGAAGTCCGCGCGCCTGCCGGCTGAACGTTCCCGTGCCCCCCTGGACCCGTGGCTCAGGAGGGGATCAGTGCCCGCATCCGCAACCGGGGCCATGGCGATGCCCCCCTGCTGGCGCGGCGGAAGCGGCGGGCGCCGACGCTCCACCCAACAGCGCCGGAGCACAGATCACGCGTTCCACGGCCTCTCCCGTGTCGGGGTGGTGTTCCAAGGCGGGATCGCTCATGGACTGGCGCACTTCGAAGAAGGCCGAGGGATCGGATTCGGGCAGGGACTTCACGCGATAGACGTAGGTGGGCATAGCTGGAAAGTGCAATCACGCACCTACCTTGGAACCCCACTCTCATGCCCAAATTCTTGACCCTCCCAGAACACGGCGCCACCGATTCGGGCTCCGAACCCGAGCTCGACTTCTCGAGCAACGCCCATCCCATGGGCCCCTGTCCGGTCTCCCTCCGGGCGTTGCGCCATCATTGCCCCTCGCGTTATCCCGACCCCTCGTACCTCCGGCTGCGCCGGAGACTGGGAGACCTCCACGGGGTCGATCCCGACCAGGTCGTGCCCGGCTCGGGCGCGGCCGAACTGATCCACCGGCTGGTCCGACTCCACGGCGGCACGGTCCAGCACCGCCGCCCCGGCTTCGGAGAGTACGCGCATGCGGCCCGATGCGCGGGACTCCCCACCTCGGAGTTCACCGATCCCGCGTGTGCGACCCCACGTCCGGGCATCCTGTTCCTCTGTCTCCCCGACAACCCCGACGGCCATGTCCCGTCCACCCAGACCCTGGCGGCTTTGGCCGACCGCTGCCGCGCCCATCGCACCTGCCTGGTTCTCGATCTGGCCTACCTCCCGTTTCTCGCCTCGCCGCCGGTCCTTCCCCCTTCGGCGGTGCACTTGTACGCTCCCAACAAGGCCGCCGGACTCACCGGTGTGCGTGCCGCCTACGCACTGGCGCCCGATACCTCCCTCGGACGACACTTGGCGGCCCTGGCCCCCAGTTGGGTCGTGGGCACCGAAGGCCTGGGATTCCTCGAGGCCGTAGCGGATCCGGACGCTCGCGCTTGGCTGGCCACCACGGCCCCTCAGGCCCGACGATTGCGTTCTCTCCTGGCCTCGGTCCTGCGAGGCCACGGGTTCCAGACACGCGAATCGGACGCCACCCACCTGGTGGCGCACCACCCCGAGTGGACGGATTCCGGCGAACTGACCGTCCGGTTGCGCGAAGCGGGAGTCCGGGTTCGCGACACCACCAGCATGGGGCTTCCCGGATGGGTGCGGCTGGCCGCCCGTCCGGAGCTCGAGATCGAGCGCCTCGACCAGATCCTGACGACGCTCTTCCCCTGAGCCCCACCCTTCCCCCGTCGCCCCGGCTCGAACGTGCCGCCCGGCGGGTCGCCCGGTGATCGAGCTGATCGAGACCAGCCGCGCGGGTCTCGATCAGCTCGACCACCGCGAGAAAGCTCGACCACCGCGAGAAAGCTCGACCACCGACGTCGCTTTGCCACCAGATGCGGATCCACACGGCGATCCGACTACCGCATCGCGGCGCAACGCGGCAGGACCTTCTTCCACAGCACCACCGAGGTGCCTTTGCCCCGAGGCATCTCCATCGCGACACGAGCCCCCTTGCGGTCGTGGCGCAACGCGAGTTTCACCGGCAGATCGAAGGCGCGATCCTGCAGACGGAAGTCCCAGCGCAACCGATGGTCGAATCCGAACACGACGTCCCAGACCGGCACGGTCCCCGCGTCCAGGATTCCCTCGGGGAGGATCGCTCCAGGTTCCAGGCATTCGGGAACGGGCACCACGAAGGCATCCGGAAGCTCCGGCAGCGGCCCGGCGGCCTTCACCAGATCGGGCCATTCCCGTGGCACGAACACTCCTCCCGAGAACCGGATGCCGCGCCCCCGAGACCACGCCGCGGCCTTTCCGTCCAGGGCGCCGTCGACTTCCAGTTTCCAACGCGCCCGGTCCAGCGCCAAGGCCTCGGCGCTGGAGTCGACCCGGCACGACAGGGGAGGAGTCCATCCCGCTTGGTCACCAGGAAGTCGCAGGCAGGCGAAACTGCCCGCCCACGAAATCGGAGAAACGCGGCCGTCCAACAAGCGGATCCCGTTGCGACGCACCCAGTCCTCGACATACCGCGTGTCGACCGTTCGATCGAGCAGGGCGCGGACCACCACCGTGCCGTCGGCCCGTCGCACCACCACGGGCGAACCGGAATTGCCACCCTCGGAGGGACAATCGACCAGGGGTACCCGTCGACTGGAGGGATCGAGCACATCCACCGCCTGGTCCTTGTCGGCGAAGGAACGTGTGCGTCGCGACACCAGACACGCCTGGCGGGCCACGGCGCCCACGGGCACTTCGCGCAGGGCAGCCTCGACATCCAGCGGACGCACACGGATGACCTCCACGGTATCCAAGTCGGCCAACGGGCCACGCTCGACACGCAACGGCCGACGGGAGGTGACCCTGGACAGCCGGACCACCGCGTAGTCGGGATCCCCCACGTGGGTGTCGGTGTGGGAAAGGATTTCCACCCGGTCGCAGGCCAGGGCTTCGCCTCGCTCCCCCGCGCGGGCCGGCAAGTGCAGCCATGCACGATCCTTGCACGAGGCGCCTTCGACCTGCAAATCGGTCGGAATGCAGTGTCGGTCGGTGACGGCATGGATGCTGTCCACCAGAAATCCCGTACACTGAGCAACCGTTCGCCCGGTGGCCGTGGCCCACAATCCCACACCGTCCGGGCAGTCCTGGGCCTCCTGGCACCGAACTTCGGCCTTCTCGGCCTGTCCCCGGGCTCGCTCCCGTGCCTCCATGGCCCGTTTGGCCGTGCGCGCGGAGTCCCCCGCCGCATGGGCGCAGGCCACCGAGCCCCCGGCCAGGAGGACCACAAGGGCCTTGAGGCCTTGGCGGGCGAAGAAATGGGACACGGCTTCAACCTATCGCCAGCAGGTCTTCTCGACAAGCCGTTCCCCACGACTTCCACGGGGGGTTAGATTTTCCCCTCCGCGCGCCTGAACGGGGGAATTCGTGCCCAGAGCGACGTACCGCAACAAGGGATGGCGGACCATCCTGCAGAAAGTCCATCAGCGTCTGCAGCGCTGGAGACCCGGCTTGACTTCCCTGGCCCGCACCCTGGGCGGTTGGGGGCGTCGTGCGCTGTTGTCCCACCCGGCGCCCGGAGCGCCTTGGCGTGCAGGGCGGATCGTCGCACTGTGGACCGCTCGCACCTTCACCTTGGCCGTGGTCGGTCTGGTCGCGCTGCAGTTGAACCTCTTCTGGCTGTTCGGGGGTTCCCCTTCCCTGTCCAGCATCGCCAATCCGGACCTGGCGGTCGCGTCCGAGGTCTGGAGCGCCGACAGCGTCCTGCTCGGGCGCTACTGGGTGGAAGACCGCGTCCCGGTCACCCGCGAACAGGTTCCGCAGGTCCTCGTCGACGCCTTGGTGGCCACCGAAGACGTGCGATTCTACCAGCACAGCGGGGTCGACCTCGTCGCTCCCTTCGCCATCGCCTGGTCGGCCATCAAAGGTGATGCCCGTGGCGGGTCCACGCTCACCCAGCAACTGGCGAAGAACCTGTACAACACCCGCCGCGCCACATCCAAAGGGCTTTTGGGCCACATCCCCGGAGTGCGCCAGATCATCTGGAAGACCAAGGAGTGGCTGACCGCGGTGCAACTGGAGCTCTTCCACTCCAAGGACGAGATCCTGGTTCTCTACCTGAACACGGTGAGTTTCGGCGGGGCCACCCACGGCATCCAGGCCGCCACCCATTTCTTCTTCGACAAGGACGCCCCCGATCTGGCACCCGAAGAAGCCGCCCTGCTGGTGGGCATGCTCAAGGCCCCCAGCGCCTACAGCCCCCTCAAGAACCTCGAACGTTCGCGCGAACGGCGCAACGTGGTGCTCTCCCAGATGGAGCGGTACGGCTACATCGACAAATCCTCCCGCGACTCCCTGGCCGCCACGACCATCCAACTCAAGTTGCGCCAAGCCAGCCCCGCCGACGGCCCCGCTCCCTGGTACCGTACCGCCGTGGCCTCGTGGTTGCGCGAGTGGTGCCGCCAGAACGGGTACGACCTCAACACCGACGGGCTCGTGGTCCACACCACCCTCGATTCGCGTCTGCAGAACCTGGCCGACAGCGCCGTGCTGGGGTGGATGAAGGAACTCAACCGCCGTTTCGAGGGGCATTGGGGCTCCCAGAACCCCTGGCGATACTCCGACGGCCGGGAAATCCCCCGGTACCTCGATTCCCTGGCCCTCTCCACCCCGCAGGGGCGCGCCCTCCTCGGCAAGGGGATGGAGACCGCCGAGGCCCTCCAGGAGCTCAAGGTTCGCAAACGTCGGCGCATCTTCACCTGGAAACACGGGCTGGTGGATTCGCTGTTGTCGGTCCAGGACTCGATCCGGATCACCCGCCGCCTGCTCCACGCGGGATTTGTCGCCATGGACCCCTCCAACGGCGCGGTCAGGGCCTGGGTGGGCGGCATCAACCATGCCCAATTTCCCTGGGACCACGCCGGCCTCGCGCGGCGCCAACCCGGCTCCACGTTCAAACCCTTCGTGTACGTGACCGCCCTCCTGCAGGGATGGTCTCCCTGCGACCGCCTGATGGATCGACCCGTGACCATCGACTACCTGGAAAACGGGGAAAAGAAACGCTGGTCGCCGCACAACTCCGACTGGACCAACACCATGGACTCCATGACCTTGCGTCATGCCATGGGCAGGTCCATCAACACCGTCACGGCGCAACTGACCATGAAGGTCGGGCCGCGCCGCGTCGCCGACGTCGCCCGCACCCTGGGCATCCGCTCCCCGCTGGACACCGTACCCTCCATCGGACTGGGCCCCAATCCCGTCACCCTCCTGGAGCTGGTCACGGCGTACCTGCCGTTCCAGAATGGCGGCAAGGCCTACGCCCCTTGGTTCGTCGACCGCATCGAGGACCACTCGGGCAAGGTGCTGGCGGTGTTCCGTCCCCAACCGCGCCAGGTCCTCCCGCCCCACGTATCCTGGCTCATGCTCCACATGCTCAAGGGCGGAATCGAGGAGCCTCTGGGCACCAGTCAGAATCTCTGGAGCTACGACATCTTCGGCGAGAACGGCGAAATGGGCGGCAAGACCGGCACCAGCTCCGACCACGCCGACGGCTGGTTCGTGGGCGTCTCCCCTTCGCTGGTCATGGCCGCCTGGACCGGCGCCGACGACCCCTCCGTCCATTTCCGTTCGGGTGAACTGGGGGAGGGCTCCAAGACCGCCCTCCCGATCGTCGGAAAGTTCCTCGAGTCCGTGTATCGCAGGAAACAAATCGGCATCCAGCCGGGCAAATTCCCCAAGGCTCCCGCCGATCTGAAGGTGCGCTGGAACTGCCCCACCTCGTGGGAACGGTACCGCGACACCACCGCGATCGATTCGCTGGCCGGCGATTCCACGGGAGCGGGTGTCCCGCTTTTGTTCTGACGCGCTGCGCGAGAAGTCTCGCTCCGGCATTTCCGCCGGCCCCTGGTCCCGCGGACGGATTCAGGGGGAAGGTGAATCCATGCGCGCCCCCAGGATGACTGTATTGGTCACCAGAAGACAGGTTCCGTCATCGGAACGGTGCTGGAAATCGGTGGCGACCTTGCCCTGGTAGAGCTGCACAGGAAGACGATGGACGACCGACGTTTCAAGAAGTCTGGCGAAATCATGGAACCCGGGACTGCGAGTGTCGACCGCGAGAATGGAATCCCCCATACGGACCGAGAGCATGCGCTCCTTGGCCTGGGGACCGCATCCGACGGAATAGGCCAAGTGGTTGGGGATGGAGGGTGCGCCCCAACCGCACCAGGCGGCGGAGGCGGAGATCGCGAGAACCAGGGCGATGGATTTCAATGTGCAGCTCCTGCGGAAGGGAGTGTGGACGTGGATCGCAACCCGACGAGGATCGATCCCTGCCAAGCATACTCGATCCTACTCCACCCTCACGCTGGAATCGGGCAGGACCACTCCACGAAGATCGTTCCCGAAAGGCCCGCGCACCCGCACGCGCCGCCCCACGAGGCCATCCTCCAGGGCCGTTCCGTCGGCGGACAGGTTCGTTCCGCCGCGCGCGAGCACGATCCCGATCCGGTCGCCCCGCCGGAAGACGTAGGGCTCTTCCAGGGCCGTCGCCGACAATTCCTGGCCCGGACCGACACCTCGCCGCAACCGGCGACCGTGGAGCCCGCCCGGAGCGGGGGGCGCGACGGCCGAACCGTCCGTGCGCCGCCATTCCCAGCGCAGCGCTGCGGTGTCCAGCACTTCTCCCAGACCGAGCCGGCGCATCGCGATCGGCACCCGTTCCGAACGCCCCACCGGCACGGGCAAGAGGTCCGACCGCCGGAACTCGCTGACGGAATCCGTCCACACCACGCGCAGGCCCTCGGTTCCCGCCGGCCGCGGTCCGCCGTCCCGCACTAGCTCCCACGACGTGGCCCGCTCCGGACCTCGCACGCTGTCGGGGATGCGGGCCGTGTCGGGCGCCAGACGCAGGGAAACGGTCTCCAGGCCCGCGTACAACGCGGCCACCCGGGCGCGCAGGCCGCTCGCCCAGGGGCGCTCGCCACCCGCGGCGGCCAGGACACCCAGCGCGAAGACCGCCAGCGACAACATCAGCGCTTGAGGTTGTTGGCGTTCTGCAGCATCTCGTCGGAGACCTGGATGGACTTCGACGAGATCTCGTAGGCCCGCTGGGCCACGATCAACGCGACCATCTCCTCGACCAGTTGCACGTTCGACCCTTCCAGGAACTGGGCGGCCAGGGTGCCCGTCCCGTTGGCTCCCGGCGCCCCGATGGCAGCATTGCCCGAAGCATCCGTCGCCTGGAACAGATTCTGTCCCACCGACCGGAGTCCCGCGGGATTGACGAAGGTGGCCAGATCGATCTGCCCGATCTCGGTGGGCTGGTCGTCGCCTTGCAACGTCACGGTGATGCGACCGTCCGGACCTATGATGAGATCGGAGGAATTGTCGGGCACCTGGATCTGCGGATCCAGGTAGTGGCCATCGGCGGTCACGACCAGTCCGTCGGCGTTCACCTTGAAGGAGCCGTCGCGGCTGTAGGCGCGGGTATCGTCGGGCATGCGGACCACGAAGAACCCTTCCCCCTGGATGGCCACGTCCAGTTCGTTCCCCGTCTGCAGCAGGCTTCCCTGCTGGAAACTGCGCACGTTGCCGGCCATCTTGACACCCAATCCCACCTGGAGCGAGCCCGGAAGGCGCACCCCGTCGGAGGTGCTCGAGCCGGGCTCGACCATCGTCTGGTACAGCAGGTCCTGGAATTCGACCTTGGCCTTCTTGAACCCCGTCGTGTTGACGTTGGCCAGATTGTTGGAGATGCTGTCGACGTAGAGCTGGTTGGCCAGCATCCCCGAAGCGGACGTGTAGAGGCTTCTGAGCATGGCGATTCTCCTCAGCCGACGCGGCCGACGGTGTTCACGGCCTTGTCGAGAGTCGAATCCACGGCCTGGACCACCCGGGAATCCGCCTCGTAGTTGCGGAACTGGGCGATCATCTGCACCATGTTTTCGACCGGATTGGTGTTGGACCCTTCGAGGAACCCCGTCTCGAGGGACACGTTGGGCGAAGCCTCGAGCGGCTGGGGCATGCCCGCGCCGGGAGTCGTCTCGAAGGTGCGGTATTTGCCTGCGCCGTCGTGCTGGAGGGCGTAGGGCTTGGGGAAGTCGACCAGCCGAAGCTTGGCCACTTCTTCGCCATCGGACAGGACCTTGCCTTCGGCAGTGAGCACCGCCTTGGCTCCGGGAATGTGGACCGGGTTGCCCGCCTCATCCAGGATACGGGCTCCGGAAAGGTCGACCAGATCCCGGTCGGCGTTCAACTGGAGACTCCCCGACCGGAAGTAGCGCTCCCCATCGGGAGTCTGGGCCACCAGGAACCCGTCGCCGCGCACGGCGACATCGAGGTTGTTCCCGGTCCGCACCAACGGCCCGGGACGCCAGTCGGTCGCGACTTCGTCGATGCGTTGGGTCTCGCGGGAACGCATGTACTGGTCCACATCGCGGCGCGACTCGACGGTGTCGTGGGTGGTCAATCGGGTGAGTTTGAATCCCGTGGTCTGGACGTTGGCGATGTTGTTCGCCGTCAGTTCCTGCTTGCGGACCTGCAACATCATTCCCATGCCCGCGCTGTACAATCCATTGACCATCGGAAGACCTCCACCTGGACCACCTACGCACGACCCGTGCCAGCTCCTTCTTCTGGGCAAGCAGGGGCGATGCCCCACGTAAAGGGGGAAATCCTGCCTACCCTCGTGCACCGGCCAAGGGCAGGAACCACCCCACCGGGACCGCGCGATCCAATCGCAGGTTGCGACGATGTATCTTTCCCTCCCTATGCGCTTCGAAAACGGCCTGCTTCGGAAGGGCGCTGACAACATCCGTTGGTTGTCTGCAGCCATGCCCCAAAACGCCAACAGTGGACACCCCGGCGGCTCCATGGGAGGCGCCGACTTCGCGCACCTGCTCTATTCGGAATACCTCGTCTACGATCCGGAAGACCCGCACTGGAAGGAACGCGACCGTTTCTTCCTCGATCCCGGCCACATGAGCACGATGCTCTACGCCACCCTGGCGCTCACCGGTCGGTACCAGGTCTCCGACCTCGCCGCGTTCCGCCAGTGGGGCTCCCATACCCCCGGCCACCCCGAACACGACGTCGCCCACGGCGTCGAGAACACCTCGGGTCCCCTCGGGCAGGGCCATACCTACGGCGTCGGCGCGGCCATTTCCGAACGATTCCTGGCCGCTCGCTTCGGTGAATGGCTCGCCCACAAGACGTGGGTCTACATCTCCGATGGCGGCATCCAGGAAGAGATTTCCCAGGGGGCTGGCCGCATCGCGGGGCACTTGGGACTGTCCAACCTCGTGATGTTCTACGACGCCAACGAGGTCCAGCTCTCGCACAAGGTTTCGGACGTCATGTCCGAAGACACCGCGGCCAAGTACCGCTCCTGGGGCTGGGTCGTCCACGAAGTGGATGGCCACGACTTCGACGCCATGCGCACCGCCCTCGATCAGGCCGTGGCCGAAACCGCCGGTCCCACCCTGATCATCGGCCGCACCGTCATGGGCAAGGGCGCACGCCGCGCCGACGGCACCACCTGGGAAGGCGATGTCAAGCAGCATGGCGCGCCCTTCGGCAAGGACGCCACCGCGGCCACCGTGAAGGCCCTGGGCGGCAACCCCGACAACCCCATCGTGCTCGTTCCCGAGGTCCTGGAGGGCGTGAAACTACGCCAGGACGAACTGCGCGGCATCGTCGCCCAGCGCCGCGCCGCCAAGGCCGGATGGGCCGCCGCCAACCCGGAGCTCGCCGCCACCTACGAGCGTTTTTTCTCGAACGAATCCTGGCCGGTCGACTGGGAAGCCATCGACCTGCCCGCCGGCCTCGCCTCGCGCAACGCGTCGGCGAAGGTGATGGAAGTCCTGGCCCAGCGCATCCCCAACCTGGTCATGATGTCGGCCGACCTGGCGGACGCCGACAAGACCGAAGCCTTCCTGAAGAAGACCCGGATCTTCCGCAAGGGCGACTTCGGCGGACAATTCCTGCAAGCAGGTGTGGCCGAACTGACCATGGCCGCCTTGGCGGTCGGCATGACCCTCCACGGGGGCGTGCGCGCCGGTTGCGGCACCTTCTTCGCGTTTTCCGATTACATGAAGCCGGTCATCCGCCTGGCCGCGCTGCAGCAGCTTCCCGTCATCTTCCTCTGGACCCACGACAGTTTCCGCGTCGGCGAAGACGGCCCCACCCATCAACCCATCGAACACGAGACCCAGCTCCGCCTCCTGGAGCAGGTCCACAACTTCCAAGGCAAACGAAGCCTCCTGGCTTTGCGCCCGGGCGATTCCGAAGAAGTCCGCGTCGCCTGGAAGATGGCCATCGAGAACCTCTCCACCCCCACGGCTCTGGTATTCTCTCGCCAAGACCTAGTGGACTCCATTCCCGACGACGGGGACCGGCGCACCAACGCCCGCGGCTCCGAGCGGGGTGGCTACGTGGTCTCCGGTGCCCAGGGAACCCCCAAATTGGTGCTGTTGGCCAACGGATCCGAGCTTGGTCTCATCCACCAGACCGCGGAATTGCTGCGTGCCAAGGGCATCGCCACCCGGGTGGTGAGCATCCCGTCCATCGGCCGCTTCCTGGATCAAAGCCCGGACTACCGGGACGAGATTCTCCCCCCGGCGGTTCCGGTGCTGGCGGTCACGGCGGGTCTGCCCAGCGTGTTCCTCGGGCTGGAAGGCCCTTTGGGGAAGGTCGTCGGCCTGGAGCGGTTTGGCGCCAGCGCCAACTTCAAGGTCCTCGACGAAAAGTTCGGCTACACCCCGGTGCAGATGCTCGCCCGCGCGGAGGCCTTGTTGGCAGACCTTCCCGCCCGCGCGACCCGGCTCCAGGAGTTGGCCCGCAAGGCTCTGGGCTGAACACGCAGGAGTTTTCCCCGGAAACGGGTGGCGAATTCGCCGCTGCGTTTCCATCATTGGGAATGCCCATGAATTCCACCCCCTTCTGGAAGTCCTTCTGGTGTGCGGGAGCCATCCTGGTTCTCGCCTCCTGCGCGGTCCCGCCAGCCCCGGCAACCCAACGGACCACCCCGTCCCCTCCCACGCGGGGCCAGCCCCCCCCACACCGCCCTACGGACTCGACCCGCACCCTCGACTCCACCACGGTGGCACCCCCCGAGACGCTGCTGGTCGCCCCTCGTCCCACGGTCTTCATCGCCGGTCAGAACCTGTACGAAGTTCGCACCAAACTCGTTCCCCGGGTGATGGGCCGTGGCTGGACCCTCCTGGTCAACAAGTCCGACAGCCTGGAATTCTTCCGCCCCGCCGACTCGATCCTGACCACGGCGTTGTTCGGCCTGTCCCCCGAGCCCGGACAGCGCCTGCGGCTTCGGTTCCGTCTGACCTCCGAAGGGAGCGGCACCTGGATCGCCCTGATGGGGCATCTGGTGGGCAAGGAGGGGGAACTTCCCAACATCGCCTACGAACACCCTCTGGCAGCCAATCTGACGGCTCTTCAAGAAGATCTCCTGGCAGCCCCGCCCACACAGTCTCCGCAAAGAGGCGGCAAGAGACGCCGGTGAAGCCGTCGCTGTGCGCCGGGTGCGTTCGCTTTGCCCCACGACGAGGCGATCAGGATGGTTCCCTCCCCCTTCTTCAGGGTAACCTTCCCTCATGAGCACCAGCACCTCCAAGGTCAGCGCACCCCCACCTCCGGTGGTGTTCGCCTTCCTGGACCACAGGGAATTCCTGCGGCGCTGGTACGAATGGAAGAAGACTGCCAGCCGGGGCTTTTCGTATCGCTCCTTCGCGCGCAAGGCCGGATTCTCCTCGATGAGCTTCCTGCGCGACGTCATCGAAGGCCGCCGCAACGTCTCCGATGACAGCGTCGAGAAGTTCGTTGCCGCCATTGGCCTGGTGGACGACGCCGCCCTCTACTTCCGGGAGCTGGTCCGATACAACCGCGAAACGGATCCGGACAAACGCTCCCAATGGTTCCGCAAGCTGCTGCTGCTCCAAGCACGGCGAGAATTCTCTCCCGTGCGGGAGAACCAGGCTCGCTACTACTCGGACTGGCTCAACGTGATCATTCGCGAAGTGGCCCCGTTGCCGCAGTTCCAGGGAGATGCCGGCCGCATGGGCGAAGCCCTGCGCCCCCGTGTGCCCGCCTCCGACGTCAGCGAAGCCCTCGACACTCTCCAGCGCATCGAAATGCTGGAGAAAAGTCGCTCGGGTGCCTACAAGGCCATCACGCCGCGCCTGGTGCCCGGCGACGTCGACCCCGCCATGGTGCGCAACATCAAGCGCCAGATGTTGCTGCACGCCCTGGACCGACTCGACGCCCCTTCCGAACCCGACACCCACATCAGTTCGGTCACGCTGACCGTCTCACAAGCTCGGCTGACCCGGTTGCAGGAAAGCATCCGCCAATTCCGCCTCGACCTTCTCGCCGACACCGCCAGCGACGACGGCCCGCTGGAACAGGTTGTCCAAGTGAACTTCCAGGTGCTACCCTTCCTTCGTGTCGGGCCCAGTGAAGTTTCTTGATCCCAAATACCTGCTTCCGATCTGCGCGGCCCTTTTGGCCTCGTGTGGTTCGGACCAGACCGCCCAAGGCGGAACGGGAAGCGATTTCCCCATCCATCCCGCCATGGCCGTTGTGATCGAGCCCTCGGGCCGAAAAGTCCAGGCCGCCGCGTGGCGCCTCTGGAGCGTCGATTCCGACTCCATGCACTATGCCCGCGAGCTGGAAGCCACCGCCGACGGCGGGTTCCAACTCCCCCAAACCGGCAGTTGGATCATCGAGGCCTGGGCCAAGGTCGGCGACGCCGGCCGCGGCGAAGGACTCGCCTCCCTTCCGCGCGACGCCGCGTTCGAGCGCTGCCTGAACTGGATCGGGCGAAACAGATCCATGTCGTCCCCGCCGCCCGCCATCCTGGGCAGTTGCGACGACCTCAGCTCCCCGACGGTCCTTTCACGGGGCGGCACCCAATCCGATCCCAGCGCCATCGCCGCGTTCCGCCTCCCCACCCCCGAGGCGCCCACCGCCGTGGTGACGGATTCCGCTGGCAACGCCCTGCCCTCCCGCCACTGGCGCCTGTGGCGCGGCACCTCCGATTCGTCGGGCCTCTTCCACACGTTCGCCTTCTCCGGCTACCAGACGTCCGGAGCCAACGGAAGCCTGGAACTCGAAGGCCTCGTGGGCACCTGGGTCGCCGAGGGCTGGACCACGCCTCCGGCCGACAACCTCTTCCGCACGCCGCCACGCACGGCCGCCCTGGAACGCGCCCTGCTGCAGGCCTGCCTGGGATCCGCCTCCAAGGTGGATCCGCGTGCCTGCACAGAGCCGCTCTTCGATCCGGCTCTGTACGGGTCAGGTGCGGGGCAACTGCCGCAACCCGACTTCCTGTTGGTCTTCCGCCTGCCGTAACACGGGCCGCACCCAGATCCCGGCATTTCCGGGGCTGGGGCTCAAGATCGGATCAGACCCCGAGTTGGACGAAGAACTCCGCCAACAGGCGCTGGTGGCGGGTATCCTGGGGATTGATCTCGACGAGTTCGATTTCGTTCTCACCCAGCCAGAACTCGAGGTCTTGGGCCAGATCCTGGGCCTGACCTTCCCCGCGCTGGAAATCGTCGAACGGCCCGTACCAGAGAATCTGACCGCGCGCACCCGCCCGCGCATTGAACTCCTTGCGCCAGGCGTCGAGGTCTTTGAGCTTGAGTTTGCGGGAGGCACGCAACTTGGCGACCTGCTCCTGCAGGCTGGCGAGGACCTCCGCCTCGGACGCGGGCACCCACAGCGGGAGCAAACGGGTCTCGAGGAACAACGCCCCTTCCTCGGGTCCGGAGAACCACAAGGCCACACGCAACTGCTGGGCCGAGTCTTGACTGGCGTCGTCGAAGGTGATCAGAAGCCAGCTATCGAAGTCGAGAGGCTGCTTGCGGACGATGTCGAAGAGATTTTCCGCGGAGGCGCGTTCCCAGTTGTAAGCCATGCCGGAAAAATAACCCCCTCGACCTCTCCAAGGGGAGCCTTGACAGCGGGAATCGAGAATCCCTCCGACGCACAGACAAATTCCGTCACCCCCGTCGCATCCCGAGACAGGACCGCTGAAGGTCGGATCGGGGATGCAGCCGACGCGACACGACCCCGACGCTGTCCGCCTCGGGACAGCGAGTGGGGAGGGGAACAAGGATGCGCCCCGAGACGACCTTCAGCCTTCGACTTCCACCCGCAGACTCCAACTCCAACTTTCTCCGGGAGGCAGGGCGATGATGCCGGGTTTGGCGCGGAGATCCCAGTCGGCGCCGGATTTGTCGGCCACGCCATGCCACGGCTCGAGACACAGGAAAGGTGCCCCGGGCCGGGTCCAGAACCCCCACCAGGGAGCTCCGGGGGCGACCAGGCGCACACGCAGACCGCCCTCGGCACCGAAGGTCACGGATTCCGATTTCAAGCCTTCCAACACGACCGCGCCCGCGCGAAACAGGTCGGGTCGGAGGCGGAGGTGGTCCTGGTCGCGGAAGAACGGGACCTTGCGCCCCGTCAGAAGCCCATCGATGTCCACCTCCAGGCGATCGCAGCTTTCGGGGCGATCGAAGCGCAGCAGGTAGGATTCCGGCTCGGCGCCGGGCACCAACGGCCAACGGAACGCAGGATGGGCACCGAGGGAGAACAGGAGGTCGTCGGTGGCCGACGGATTGAAGACATCCAGACGCCATTCCAGGACGCTGCCTTCGAGCGTGTAGGTCGAGGCCAACTGGAATTCCTGGGGATACCGCTCCAGGAACGGCCCCGCATGTGCCAGCAGGAAGGAGGCGCATTGGCCGTCCTCGTGGACCACATCCCATTCCAGTTCACGGGCGAACCCGTGCTGGGGCAGCGAGTAGCTGCGCCCCTGCCAGACGTAGCGATCGCCGCGAAGACGTCCCACCACCGGAAACAGGATGGGCGACACGCCCTTCCACTGCGCCGGATCTCCGCTCCACAGGAGCTCGTCGCCCGTGGAGCGGACTCGAAGACCGCGCAGCTCGGCTCCTAGCGGGGAAATGCTCGCTTCAAGAGCGCTGGACTGGAGGTGGACGGGTTTCATGGCTTCCTTTCCGGTTGTCAGGGAACCAGGGTGACGGGGAGGATCCAATTCATGGGATTGACCGGAGTCTCGCCCTTGTGGACCTCGTAATGGACGTGTGGTCCTGTGCTGCGGCCAGTGCTCCCCAGGAGGCCGATGACCTGGCCACGTCGGACCTGATCGCCGGCTTTGCACCGCAACGCGCTGAAATGGGCGTAGAGGGTGCGCAAGCCGCGACCGTGGTGGATCAAGACATGGTAACCGAAAGAATGGTGGAACTCGGCTTTTTCCACCTTGCCGGCGGCGGTGGCCACCACCTGGGTGCCGGTGCGATTGGCGATGTCCTGGCCTTCGTGCAGGGCGTGTTTGCCTAGAACCGGATGGAAACGCCAGCCGAAGCCCGAGGAAAAATCACCCCAAACCGGGGCGATCGAAGGCGTCGCTTCCCATTGGCGCACGCGATCGGTGCCGATCTTGGCCGCCGCGCGCATCTCCACGACGCGCCGCTCCACCTGCTCGCCCAGACGCCAAGACTCGACCGCCAGTCGCCCCTCCTGCGACGTTTCCGGAAAGAGCAATTCGAGCAACCGTCCTCCCTCGGGGAACGCATCGCGTTTGCGAGGGGCCTCGCGAAGGCCGAAGCGGGCCAAGAGCATTCCCGCCATCCGGTCGGCTTCCGAAACCTGAACGGCCACATCTTCCTTGCGTTCCGCAAGCGCCTCCAATTGGCGGTGCAGGACCGCGTTGCGCCGCACCTGCAACAGCAATTCGGGGTAGATGCGCGCGGCGCGCCACAGTTGCCAGCCCAGCAGAACCAAGGCGACCAAGGCGACCAGCGCGATGAAGCCCCCGAAATGGGTGGCTCGCCTGGGCAATCGAAAGGGAACGGAGCGGCCGAGATTCCCCAGGCGGATGGACAGTTCGCGCTGGCTCAAGGCATCACCCGCCGCTCGCGCACCGCTCGCACCCCCCAGGACGCCACCGATTGGATGAAGGGCAAAACTTCCAAGCGCCCGGTCTGCGAGGTTCGGATGTCGGCGCGTGCCGAAGGAATGGCCGCCTGGACCGCGGCCAGCAATACGATCACCAAGGCCGCGCCCTTGGCCAACCCGAGGGCAGCCCCTGCTCCCCGATCGATCCAACCGACGGGGTTGTCGCGGGTGGAGCGATTCCACAACCATCCGGCAAACCCTCCGGCACCCCAACCGAGCAACGCACAACCAAGGGCACAGAACCAGGGCACCGTCGACGGAACCAGACCCGGGACCAGGCGCAGGGCGATCCCCTTCAACTCGGGAGTGAAAGCCCAACCGATCCATGCGCCGCCAACGATCCCCCCCAGGCGCAGCAGCCCCGGGACAATGCCGGTCTGCCATCCCCGGATGGCAGGCACGGCCAGGCACAGCACGACCAGCCCGTCCACCCAGCCCAACGCATGGAGATCGGTGGGGGTTGCGCTCATCGCATCAATCGAAGCGCGACGAGCAACCCGACCAGGGCGGCGCCGCACGAAAAGCCCAGGAACGCGGTCATCAAAGGCGACACGCCACGGGACGGAAGATGGGAGTCGAAGGGGCGTCGGCTCCGGATGGCTGCCATGAACGCCGCCATGTAGGCTTCGCGATCCCGGGCCGCCCGACCCCAGGCCCCGTCGAGACGCGCCAGGAACTCGGAGGCGTCGCGCGGGCGCCGGTCGCGGGAGCGCGAAAGGGTGGCCGACATCAGGAAAGCGACCGGCAACGACGTGCCCGGCACGGCCATCCACAGGGGCTTGGCGCGCTGGGTGAGCAGAGCCGTGAGGGTGGCCTCGGGAGTGTCCCGCCGGAAGGGGTGCAGACCGGCGATGGATTCGTAGACGCAAAGAGCCAGGGAATAGAGATCGGTCCGTTCGTCGACCGGTTCCCCCTTGGCCTGTTCGGCGCTCATGTACGAGGTGGTTCCCACCACCATGCCCGGCAAGGTGAGGTCGGCCTGGTTCTCGAAGCGAGCCACCCCGAAATCGAGGAGTCGCACCTGGCCCGTATGCGAAATCAGGATGTTGGCAGGCTTGACATCGCGATGGACGATGTCGTGGAGGTGGGCGTGCCGCAACGCTTCGGCGACCCCCCAAGCCACACACAAGGCCACGTCGACGGGCAGGCGCTTGCGCATGTCCAGGAGCTCGCGCAAGGTGAGTCCGTCGATGAATTCCATGGCCATGGCGGGTCGGGCATCGACCATCCAGTACCGGTACACATGGGCGTAACCAGGATGCGCGACCCCCGACAGGAGCGTGGCTTCGCGGTGGAACCGGTTGAGCATTTCCTCGCCGCATCCGGCGGGAACACGCTTGACGACCACCTTGCGATCCAGGGAGGGATCGTAGCAGAGGAAGAGTTCGCCCATCCCGCCCAGCCCGGCCCCGATCGGCTCGAGAACGTGGTAGGGACCAAGGGTGGCGGGAAGGTCAGATTTCGGCGAAGTGGCGATCGCGGGCCTCGAGAAGCTTTTCGACGACGGTGTGGGCGACCTTCACGGATCCGATGCCCGGAGCGCCGGGGCGTTCTCCGTGGCTGTCGCTCCCGCCAGTCCAGACAAGCCCGTAGCGACGGGCGATGTCCTGGTACTTCCGGCGCGCCGCGGAGGGGATGCGGTGGCAGTAGATCTCGATGCCCTTCAGGCCCGCCTGGGCCATCATGGGGATGAGATCGTCGCGGTTGGTGTGGGCCGGGTGGGCCATGACAGCGGCGCCTCCGGCGTTGTTGATGAGGGCGATGGCCTCCATGGGTGTGAGGCTCTCGGAATCGACGTAGGCGGGACAGTCTGCCCCCAGCCACTTCTCGAAGGCCTCCTGGAAGGTCTTGATGTATTCCTCTTCCAGCAAGGCCCGGGCGATGTGGGGGCGCCCCACCGTGCCTCCCTGCACATACGACAGCACCTTCTCGAAGCGGATCTTGATGCCCAGGCGGTCGAGCTTGCGCACCATCGCCTTGGCGCGCAGCAACCGGCGCCGCTTGGACCGATCCAGAGCGGTATTGAGGTTGAGGTTGGTGGGATCGAAGAAATACCCCAGGATGTGGATGTCCGACCCCTGCCAGGACGAGGAGATCTCGACACCGGGGATCAGTTCAACCCCGTGCTCCCGCGCCAGATCCCGGCCAATCGCGTAGCCGTCGATGTTGTCGTGATCGGTGATCGAAATCGCGGTCAAGCGGCGTCGGGCGGCGGTCTCGATGATTTCGGCGACGGTGAGGCTGCCGTCCGAGAGATTCGAATGCATGTGGAGATCCACCCACCCGGGAGCCTTGGCTCCGGGCACCGCCGAAAACGGCTGCCAGGTGGTGTGATGCATGAGATTCTCCTGATCCTTGGAAAAATACCACCCTCGCGGTCATCGCGTCGCTCCCCACCTATCTTGACCCCATGTTCTTTCTCGCGTTGCTCCTTGGCAGCCTCGTCCCTGGCGTCGCCGACTCCCTTTCGTATGCCCCCCCCGTCCTGACCGTTTCGGGATCCGACCGCGTCGTTCCCTCCGAACCCATTGCGGATCTGCCCGTGGGCGAAACCCTCGGCGACCCGGTTCCTGGGGGCACCCCCACGCCCCAATCCACCCGGATCGACAGCTTGGTTTTCGAAATCCACGGGGCGCTGGAAGGCTCCAAGACCCTCACCGCCGGGGACAGCATGGTGTACGTGTGGGCCGACTGGCTGCGCGACCATGTGCTGCACAACCGCACCACCCAAGCCACCATCGAACCTCGCCTCCTGTTCCAGACCGGGTCGCCCCTCGATTCCATCCGGCTGGCCGAAACCGAGCGCACCCTGCGACTGGAACGATTCCTGGCCGACGCCCGGGTCCGGATCTCCCGTGGGGACGATGGCCGCAACACCGCCGTCGTGGAGACCTGGGACCGCTGGAGCACGTCCATCCTGACGGCCCTCAACCGGTCGGGGGGCGAGCTCCAATGGCTCCTGGGGGCCTCCGAGGCCAATCTCCTGGGTTCCGGGCGCAAGGTGGCCGGATTCTACCAGTCCAACGCCCTGCGAACCTCCTGGAACGCCTCGTTCCTCGACAACGCCTTCCTGCGCCAGGGACACACCCTCGCGGCGAACCTCTCCGAAGCTTCGGATGGACGCACCTGGTCGGTGCAGTTGGGTCGCCCCCTGACGAATCGCTTCCAGGATTGGGCCTGGATGTTCGAATACGACGACGCGGTCTTCAACCGGATCGTGTGGGAAGATGCCGCCGTCTGGCAGGAGCTGCGCCGGGATCATCCCGCCATCCGCGCCACGGACTGGTCCGGAGGAGCCTCAGGGGAGCAGGTCACCCGGCTGGATGCCAACAGCATCCAGGAGTACCAGGACTTCGGTGCCCTGGGTACCTACAGCGGCACCAGCACGCGCAAGGTCCGGCTTTGGGTGCAGCGGGTCTGGGGCTCCGACCTTCGGTTCGCCACCGGGCCTCTCCTGGAATCCCAGTTCGATTCGGCAGGCATCCTGCTGGTCTCCGGCCGCCTTCCCGCTTCCCTGCTTGCGGAGATCCGACAGTCCCCCCGTTGGACCACCCTGCGGGAGGGGTCGCCGGAAATCGACGATCGCCGTCTGGGGTGGCAGTTCCTGCTGCGCCAGGATCGCTGGATCCGCCGCACCAATTTCAACAACCTCAAGTGGAGCGAAGACATCCCGGTCGGGTGGTCTCTGGAGGGCAATGTGGCCCAGGCGGTGATCTCGCGCGGGGAAGATCGCAACGGCACCTGGCTTGCCCTGGGCGGCCGCTGGACCGGACTCCCCGGCGATACCTACCTCTCCAGCTCCGCCGGATGGGTGGGCCGCACGGGAGGAGAAAGTCCCTACCCCGACCGGCAGGCCTTCTCCTGGAAGACCGAAGCCCGGCGTCTGGCCTCTCCCAGCTTGCAGGGCATCGTCACCGCTTCCGGCGACATCGTGGCCAACGCCCCCATCACCAGTCGTCTGGCGCTGGGCGAAGACGGCGGACTGCCGGGTTTTCCCGCCCACAGCTTCGTGGGCACCACCCGCAACCTGTTGGGCACCGAAGTTCGCTGGACTCCTCCCCTGGAGGCCCTGACCATCGCCCCCGCCCTGGCCGGCTTCGCCGCCGCCGGGAGGGTTGGCGACAAAATCCGTCCGCTGGGTTCGGGGGAATGGCATGCGGGCGCCGGCTTCGGCTTCCGCTTCGGGCTCACCCGCTCGATCAGCAGCGTGGTCAACCATTTGTCGTTCGCCAGGCCCCTGGGACCCGAAGGCGGGGATTGGAACGAACTGGACGGCTGGATGATCAGCTTCGGCTCGAAGACGTCGCTGTAATCGACTTCGCGTTCCCGCGGATCCGAAGTGGCGTCTGGGGTGACTCAAAGAGCCTTGCGTCGGCGCCGGAACAATTCGTAGAACAGGCTGTCGACCAGGGCCAGCCACGAGGCCTCGATGATGTTGGCGCTCACACCGGTGGTCGCCCATGTGCGTTGGCCATCGGTGCTTTCCACCCAGACGCGCACCCGCGAGCCCGTTCCGCTGGCGCCTTCCAGCACCCGAACCTTGTAGTCGGTCAGCCGGACGGCGGCGAGTTCCGGGAAGAACCTCACCACGGCCTTGCGCAAGGCCGCGTCCAGCGCCCCGACAGGACCCTCTCCGAACGCCGCCGTATGGGCCGTTTCGTTGCCGACCACCACACGCACCGTCGCTTCGGTATCCACCGCGCCCATTTCTTCGGTCACGCGGTAATGGGTCACCTGGAAGGGGGCTTCGAACAATCCCAAACGCTTGGCGGCCAGCAATTGGAACGACGCTTCGGCCACCTCGAAGTGCCAGCCGGCGCTCTCCAGTTCCTTGACCTCGTTGAGGATCTCCGATACCCGGGGATCTTTCTTGTCCAGATTCGGGACGATTTCCATCAGGCGCGCCACCACCAAGGCCCCGCCGCCCTGGTCGGACACGATCAGCTCCCGCTCGTTGCCGACCGTGGCGGGATCGATGTGCTCGAAGGAGCGCGCCACCTTGAGCACGCCATCGATGTGCATTCCCCCTTTGTGGGCGAACGCGGCATCACCCACGTAGGGAGAGCGGATGTCGGGGGGCAGATTGGCGATATCCCAGACCGACAGCGACAAATGGCGCAACGCGGACAGATCGGGCACCACCTGGATTCCCATTTTGGCCTGGAGGTTGGCCAGGATGGTGACCAGGTTCGCGTTGCCACAGCGCTCCCCGATCCCGTTGATGGTCCCCTGCACCTGGGTCGCCCCGGCCCGGACGGCCGCCATGGAATTGGCCACCGCGGCTCCGGTGTCGTTGTGGGCATGGATTCCCAGATGCGCGTGGGGGAATTCGCGCCGGACTTCACGCACGATGTCTTCCAACTCCCAGGGCAGCGCCATTCCTCCATTGGTCTCGCAGAGCACGATCCAGTCGGCCCCGCCTTCCACCGCGGCCTTCAAGGTGTCGCGTGCATACTCGGGGTTGGCCTTCCAACCGTCGAAGAAGTGTTCGGCATCGTAGACGACCTCGCGCCCTTTGGACTTCAGGAACTCGCAGGTGTCGCGGATCATGTTCAGGTTCTCGTCGCGGGCCACGCGCAAGACGTGGTCGACATGGAGATCCCACGATTTCCCGAATATGGTCACCACGGGGCACTCGGCGTCCAGCAGATGTTGCAGACCGGCGTCTTCCGAAGCGGGTTTGTTCGCGCGCCGGGTCGATCCGAAACAGGTGATCCTGGCGTGTTTCCAGTCCATCTCACGAGCCCGCTTGAAGAACTCGACATCGAGCTGGTTGGTGGGGTTGGGCCAGCCGCCTTCGATGTAATGGATCCCGAAGCCGTCCAGCAGACGTGCGATCGCGAGTTTGTCCTCCAATGAAAAGGACAGGCCCCGGGCCTGGTTTCCATCGCGCAGCGTGGTATCGAACAATTTGACGGCGGTCATGGTTTCCTCGTTGGGGTTGGAGCCTTGGCTCCACGCTTCCCCTGGTCCGGCGATCGGGGCGCATCCGTCTTCCGCAAACGAAAAGGCCCGCTTCCTCGCCATGGAGGGGAGCGGGCCGAGGCCTGGATCAGGCGACGCGGTTCACGCTCCCGGAGGGAAGGCCGTAATTCGCGGCGCGTGCAGCAAGAACGTGACGTGCATCACACGAAAATACACTCTGTGAACCTCGCCCCCCAAGGGAACGACCTACCCGTCGTAGATTCGAGGCGTATCGTCGCCCCCCCCCATGGGCCAGCCACGTTCGTCGCGAAGCGACCTTCCTGCATTCCCGTCTCCCTCCGATTGCTCCCTCAGGTATCGAGGTATCTCCATGAAACGCATTCTGCTCCCCGCCGTCCCCTTGCTGCTCTCGTCCTGCCTGACCACCACCTTCCACGACACCCTCGTGAAAGCCAGCCTCGAAGGCCCGCTGCCAAGCCTGCCCGTGCACCTTCCCTCCACGGATTCCGCCACCTTCCAGATCCAGGGCAACCTCGCCATCAACGCCACCCCCATGCCCACCCTCGACGTCCAACTGATCGACCCCGACAAGAAGGACGACATCGGCAACACCGGGCACGGACGAGAGGTCGAGTGGACACGTGGCCCGGTCTCGGCCAGTGGCGAAGCATCCGTGCTCCTGGGCAGGCATTGGCGTCTGTTCGCGGGCCTCCAGGGCGACATGCACGCCAAGGCCACCTGGTTCGGCGCCGGACTCTCCCTGGGGAAGCAGAACGTCCTGGAACTGTCCGCCAGCGGTGGCAATTCGGCCATCAAGCGGGAATTGACAGGTTACCGAGAAATCGTCCTGACCGAAGATTGCGACGGCGAGGAGTTGGGCTGCGTACCCAACGCGGACAAGACCCGCAACCCCGATACCACGATGTGGGATCGGGAAGACGTTTCCTTCACCCGCTTCGGCGCCACCTTCGCCCGCCGCGGTGGGGGGCCTTGGGGTGAAGCCGCCTTCACCACCTACGAGGGATTGGCGCACACCATCGAAGGAAACTGGGACTACGATGCCGAAAGTCTGATGTTCGGGGCGGGCTGGGCCTTCCCGACCCGCTACGGCATGCTGGCGGTGGGTGCTCGCGCGGAAACCATCGGCGAATCCGCCAGCCCCTCCGCGGTCTTCCAGTGGACGGGAACCATGCCTTTGGATTGACCGCCCCCGCCCGCCCCTCCGCGGCGCGGTTCGAGGGGAGTGTCGAAACCCAGGCGCGGGAGTCAACCCGCGTGGTCGCGCAACTCCTGGGCGCGGAAGAACTGCGCTTGCGGCGCGCCGTCTGGTAGCAGGACCGGCACCATCGCGCCCGGAAGCACCGTCTCGGGCGCGTTGTCGGCGTTGGGCCCGCCCAGATCGGTGCGCAGCCAACCCGGATCCATGCGGCTGACGATCACGCCGCTGCCCTGCAGGTGGGCGCCCAGATCGTCGGTCCATTTGTCCAGCGCCCACTTGGAGGCACCGTAGGCGGCCAGTTGCCAGGTCTTGTCGATGCCCGAGGTGACATTGACGATGCGGCCCCAGCCGCGCCCCTTGATGCCGGCCAACAGCAGGGTGGTCAGACGCATGGGCGCGTGCACGTTGATCTGGAACACCCGCTCCCAGTCCGCCGGATCCTGAGTCGTGATGTCCTCGGTCCAGAGGCTCATCACGGCGGCGTTGTTGTACAGGATATCCACACCACCTGCGGCCGCGACCTCGGCGGCCAGGCGATCGACCTGGGCCGGGTCGCGCAGTTCCGCGGCGAAGGCCTTGCCCGTGGCTCCGGTGGCCCGCACCCGTGCAAGCGTGGCTTCGCATGCTTCGAGACTGCGCCCGTGCACGAAGACGGTGGCGCCTTCGCGGGCAAGGGCTTCGGCGACCAACTGGCCGACGCCGCGGCTGGATCCGGTGACGAGGGCGGTCTTGCCCGACAGACGCTTCATGGGACGCTCCTTGTTGTGGTGTCCCAATGTGGGGTATCAGGGCACTTTGCGCAAGGCGAGCGGCTTGCGGAAATGCACCCATCGCCCGATGCGGGTGATGGGTGGCGGAACTAGTCGGCCACGCAGCGCACCACATTCGCCGCGCTCTTGGATTCGGTCATGGCGGTCATCGCTTTGTCCATGGACACCACGCTCCCGTTTTCCGCACCGGCTTCCGTGGCCGTCCAGAACGTGGAACTGGTCGATCCTCCACTGCCGCATTGCCCAGCGCCCGCGCCCGCATGGGAGGGAAGCAAGGTGAATCCGAACGTGTCCGTACCGGAGTAGTCGACCGTGGTCGAGGACGTGGGAGCACAGGTGACGATGCTCCAGGAATACCAGCGTCCCACTGCCACGATGGATTTCAAGCGGAGCAGCCCGATGGAATCGGCGGCGCCAGCCCCCGCCGCACGCATCAGGTTCTTCCAATCGGAAGCGGTGGGCATATGCCAGCCGTACGGACAAAGACCACGACGAGCAAGAGAATCCCCCAGGGGGCGGGACTTCGTGAGGTTCGTACTGGAGATGACAACGGCTTCCGTCCAGGTGTACAAGCGGCCGTATTTGGAGCACGTGTCGCGGGCACAGGCGCTGCCCCCCCCCTCTGGGACCGTGGAGTCATGCGGAATCGTCTGCAGATTCTGCAGCGTCCACAGTTTTCCGTCGGGCATTTTCCCGATGCGGATGTCGTTGCCCTGGTGGTCCTTCAAGAACGTGAACAGGCTGAGCGAGTCTTTCGCCGTGTTGCCGGTGCGGTCCCTGGCGAGCACCACGACCGGATTGGCGCCACCATCCAGGGAGAGCGTCGAGGTGAACGAGCTTCCGGTTCGGGTGGCCGCAACGCCATTGATCGTGACCGATACCAAGGAGTCGTTGTCGGCGATCGAGAAGGCGACCTGGGCAGTCTTGACCCACGACAACGGCGAAGCGGGAATGGTGCCACGTACGATCACCGGGGGGATCGCGTCCGGTTGCCGCCGCACCTGCACGGTATCGTAGTGGGCTGCGCCCGCAAGATCACGGACCTCGACCTCGAAGGAGTTGTAGCCGACCCCCAGCGGCACGGTACGCACATAGGCGCCTGCCGTCCCGGTCACGACCGAGCCATCCATGATGACCGATGCGATCCCCCACTTGGAATCGGCCTGCAACCGCAAGGGGTAGTCCGTGGTGCCGAAGGGAACCGTCGTGTCGCGGGTGAACATCTCGACCACCAGCGCCTTTTCCGTCACGCGGATGCGGCAGGCAGCCGTATCTCCCAGACTGTCTTCGGCGACCACCCGGATCCAGGCGGTATCGAACACGGGGAGCTGGCTGGTTCCCACCAGCAGCTTCAGCGTGGAGTCCGGAACCAGGACCGTATCCTGGAAAGGGGTCGCCTCGGAGTAGGCGCGGACCCGCTTGAGGGAGCGCCAGCCGGGAATTGTCACGACCACCTTGCCGGGCAGCGCGAATGCGGGCAGGATGTCCTGGGCCTTGCCGCGGGAGAGCGGCGCCAACGGAGCCCGGTGGACCAGAAGCTCCTCGGACCAGGCGGAGGTGCGCACGCCTTGAACGGCCTGCACCCGCACCCGCAGGGTGGATCCGGCGGAGAGTCCGTTCTGGACGAAGCCCGGATTGGCAACGGCGGTGTCGGCGCATGAACCTCCCGCAGCAGCACACCGGCGCACCGCGTATCCGGTCGCGCCGGGAACGACCGACCAGGCGATGGAATTGGCCGAAGCGGAAACCACCGAGGTCCACAATCCCTGGGGAGCGGCAAGCACGGAATCCATGGTCACGAGGAAGGTGTCTTGTCCCCCTTGCAGGGAGCGGACCACGCGCTCGAAGCCAGCCTTTTCGAACACCAGCGTGTCGAGGACCGCCGCCGCGCGGAAGGCCCCGGCGCCTTCGGAGCGATCGGAGCCCAACCGCGAGAGTGCGGCGATGACCGACGTGCCCCGGTCGGTGCGGATGCGCAGCAAACCGCCCGGCCTGACCGCGGAGGGGTCGAGGACCAGATCGTTGACTCCGATGCGGCCCTGCGTTTCCAGCAACGGGATGCGCCGTCCATCAAGCGACAGCGCCTCGACGGAAATGGGGGACGCCTGCTCCAGCACGACCCGCAAGGTGTTCGCACGCAGCAACAGGGCTCCCCCCGTGGTTGTGGAGACGGGGCGCCCGACGGGGAGGGTTCCCAGGGACCACGCGCCTTGGGTGTCGGTGGTATCGGCATCGCCCGTCAGGATCTGTCGGACCGAAACGCCGGGCAGCGGTGCACCCGCGCGGTTGATCACCTTCCCGGAAACCAGGGCGAAGGTGGTGGAGGCGGCGAACGCCAGGGAGGCGGCCATCGCGAAGGGAGTCAAGCGCATTGGGATATTCTTCCGGATCGATAGGGAGGGGAGTGCCATCCCAAGTTAATCGCGGATCGCGGGATCTCGCATGCGCGGGGTCGAACCCCGCTCGCATGGAGTGTCCAAACGGTATCCCGCGATCGAGCGACACCCCCGTTCCCCGATGCGGAATCCGGGGTCACCCCTCCAGGTAGTCCAGATCCTTGCCGAAACTCTCCTTGAGGTTGGCCAGCCCCGCGATCGCCAGGACCAGGCAGACCCCGCCCACCACGGCGGCAGCTGCGGGCACCGAGAGCAGGGGGATGAAGGTCCTGACCGAGAATTCGGGGAACAAGTCCCAGATCGAGAACTTCGGGGAGGACGAGGACTTGGTCGAGATCACGGTGGACAAAGCCGTGAACGACAGCGTGATGGGCACCACGGCGCCGCGCACGAAGTTGGGCACGGTGTTGGCCGCCGTGCTGCGGATATCGGTCCCGAACTGCTCCGAGGCCATGGTGACGAACAGGGCCCAGTACCCCACTCCCGTGCCCAGCAGGAAGGTCAGGGTGTAGAACTGCGGGGCCGAAAGCCCTTGTGAGGTCAGGTAGACGGTCGAGATCGCGGTCAGGAAGACCAGGTAGGCCGCGATCACCTTGCGGCGGCTCCCCAGCATCTGGCTCAGGAAACCGCTCACCAGGTCACCGAAGGAGATGCCCACGTAGGCCCAGACCACGGCCTGCCCCACGTCGATGGTCGGGGAAGCCCCACCCGCAATGGCGAAGCGGGAGCACAAGGCCACCAGCACCCCCACGACGAACCAGATGGGCAGCCCCACCGCGATGCACGAGAGGTAGCGCAGGGCACGTTCCGGTGTGGCGAAAAGTCGAAGGAAGTTCCCTCGGCCTTCCACGCGGTCGGTGGCGAGCTTCTTGAACATTCCCGATTCGAAGCTGCGCATGCGCACCACAAGCAGGGCCAGACCCATGACGCCACCGGCGATGAAGGCGTTGCGCCAGCCCAGTTCCTTGCCCACCACGAAGGCCGCGACGGCCCCCAGCGTCCCGAAGCTCACGATGATCACGGTGCCCCAGCCCCGGATGCGACGTGGCATGGTTTCGGCCACCAACGTCACCCCCGCGCCCAGCTCCCCCGCCAAGCCCACCCCGGCCAGGAAGCGCAGCACCTGGTAGGTGCCAAGGTCCTGGACGAAGGCGTTGCCGAGATTGGCCAGGCTGTACAACAGGATGGACCCGAACAGGGCCGAGACCCGCCCCTTGCGGTCACCCAGGATCCCAAACAGCAGTCCCCCCACCAGCATGCCTGCCATCTGCCAGTTGAACAGGAGGACCTCGGCGGCCTTGAACGCCTCGGATCCGACCGCGAAGCCCAGATCCTTCAGACTCGCGTTCTTGACCACGTTGAACAGGATCAGGTCGTAGATGTCGACGAAGTAGCCCAGCGAAGCGACAATGACCAGTCCGATCCAGGGCTTGGGCTGGGAGGGGGCGGGTTCGTGCATCGGCAGTTCCATCGGTGGGCGGACACGGTCCGGTGGCGGGCGAAAGGTTGTTGACCCGCCTTGATAGAAAATCTCAATCCACCTGCGCAGGGGTGGAGAGGGAGCACCCCGCGCGAGGCGGCGGGGTGGCGGCCCTCCCCTCTTCAGGGATGCAGGAGCTTGGAGACTTGAAGGACGTTCACACGCTCGAACAGGAACCAGGCCGGCGCGCGCGCCACGCGCGAGACGCGGAGCTCGTCGAGGCGTCCGATCAGATTCTGTCCCACGGTGAGTTTGCCCGTTCGAGGAGCGGGAGCGACGGAATCGATCGGGAAGGTTCCTTCGGAGACTCCGTCGACGAAAAATTCCGCCTTGCCGCGGGCCCGTTCGATGGTGGCCGCCAGATGGACCCAGCGCCCCGTCGCGACCGGCACGAAGATCCCGGAATCGGAGGGGCCGTTGCGGGTGCGGAATCCGACCTTGAGGGTGTCCTTGTGCTTGTGGACCAGGAAACCCCACGAAGGCAGGGCGCTTTGCCCGTTGGAGTCTTTCCAGACGATCCGCCCTTCTCCACCCACAATCCCGTCGATCCAGGCCCAGACGGAAACGCTCAAATCGGAGGGTTCGAGGGTCCCCGGGTCGGGAGCT
>JAMIIV010000244.1:0-1287 GCA_035913415.1 Fibrobacteria bacterium
GCCGTGACGATGCTGTCCTTCGGTTTCGGTTTGGACTGTACAAGTACCTCCCGGTTGTTCGGGTCGACCAGCCCCACGCCCTCCACGTTCACCGGGGCGAAGGACGCATCCTTCTTGGCCTTGGCCTGGGCCTGCTGGTAGGACGATGCGGTTTCGGAGAAGTTCGCGTCAACGATCTGCTTCCACGCCTCCGGGTCGCTCAATGCCTGGAGCCGCTGGTAGTCCGCCTGGCCTTCCTTCGTCTCCAGATAGTTTACGCCTTCCTTCGCACCCTTCTCGGATGCGCTCTGCACCTTCTTGGTCAGGCTCTCGATGGCGGACTCCCGCAACTGGTCGTTTTCCCTGAACATCTTCCAGGCGTCCATTTTCGTTATGGTCTTGTCCGCGGCGAGCTGCTTGGAGAAGTTCAGGATGTTCGCGTCGTCGCCCACGTCCTTCGCCTTCAGGGCCAGCTTCATATGGTCGCCGAATCCGTAGGACTGTTGGTGATATGGGAGGCTCGCGTTTGCGGTAGCCGCTCGTTGTTCCCGGTCCAGCGCATGGGACGCCAGCGTTTCGGCGTGCTTCTGCTGCTCCCACGCCTGCTGCTGCGCCGCCGCGGTTGACGCCGCTTCCAGTTTCTTCTCCGCGATGTCGCCCTGCTGCCAGGTTCCGTAGATGTCCGTGCCGAGTTTCAGGGCGGCCAGGATCGCGGCGAGGTGGTCGCGCTTCGGCTCCTGCTGCTGCGGGATGTAAAAAGGGTTGCCCATCTTAAACCTCCTGTGTCGCTAACACGGTGTCGACGCCCCTCCCGACGTGGCGGCAAAGCCCCAGAAACGCCCCTGTGACGATCTTTGACGTGACGTACCGCCTATGACCCTTCATCCCCATGAAAGCCTCGCCATAGTCCACCAGGCGGTCCACGAGGGCCCTCTTGACGAGCTTTCGGAACCATCCGTGCCTCTGGATGAACGGGACAAGAAAGATGCAGAGCGTGTAGTAGCCGGTGAGCTGCTCCTCGGTCATGTGGTTGTCCCGGAACTTCCGGGCGACCTGGACTTCGTATGAATCCGTGCCGCAGCAGGCGGAGATGACGATGCAGCCCTTCACCTTCGCCCCGAACAGCCCCGCGATGGCCCCGACGAGGCCGCCGACGATGGCCCCCGGACCGGACCATGACGTCGATGTCGCCCCGGCAACCGCCCCGGAAAGGGCGCCGGCAACTCCTCCGACCGTCGCGGACCCGACCTCTTTTGCCGTCTGCGCGTGCTGCACTCCGCCGAATGTGATGTTGTGTCCGATGTTTTC
>JAMIIV010000245.1:0-6240 GCA_035913415.1 Fibrobacteria bacterium
CCCTCCTTCCGGAGACATCCCATGTCCAAGCCGCGCTTTTTCGTAGCCGCGGCGCTGTCCCTCCTGTGCCTGTCGGCGGCCCTTGCCTGCCAACAGAAACACGGATCCGACTGCGCCGTCGTCCCCGCCCCCTTCGACACGACCACATGCCCTCCCGCGGCGGAACCAGTCCCCGAAGGCGGCCTCGCCTGGAAGACGGAAACCGTCTCGCCGGATGCGGACACCTCGGGAGACATGTTCCCGCTGCACTCCATCGAAGTGACCACCCGCGTGTCGGGCCCGGTGGCCCTGGTGAAGGTCCACCAGGTCTTCGGCAACCGCAGCAAGGTGCCGTCCGAGGCCGTGTACATGTTCCCGCTGCCCCACAAGGCTGCCGTGCGCGCCATGGTGATGCGCACCCGCGACCGCGTGATCCGGGCGCAGATCCAGCGCCGCGACGATGCCCGCCGCACCTACGAGGACGCCGCCCGCCAAGGCCGGCAGGCGTCGCTCCTGGAGCAGGAACGCGACGACATCTTCACCCAGTCGGTGGCCAACATCATGCCCGGCGACACCATCGGGGTCGACATCGAGCTCGCCATGCCCCTGGCGCACGTGGGTGGATGGACGGAATTCGTCTTCCCGACCGTGGTGGGTCCACGTTTCTGCCCTCCGGGCAAGGTGCCCGACGTGGGACGCATCGGCGCGCCCCGCCTGCCCCCGGGGATGAAGCCCCCGCAAAGACTCGCGATCTCGGTGGCCCTCGAACCGGGATTCCCCGTCCTGGCGCTGGAGAGCCCCACCCACTGCCTGCGCATGACCGGATCGTCCACCGGGGCGGGCACATGGAACGGCCCCGTGAGCGTGCAACTCAAGCCCGGCGGAGACATCCCCAACCGCGACTTCGTGCTGCGCTGGAAGACCCGCCAGGCCCAGGCCTCGGCGACGGTGCTGACCGACAAGGAAGGTGCGGAGGGCCATTTCCTGGTGGAGATCCAGCCGCCCGCCGTCCCGGGCGCGGACAACAGCACCCCCAAGGAGCTCGTGTTCCTGGTCGACCAGTCGGGGTCCATGAGAGGCCAGCCGCTCGATCTGGTGAAAGCGGCCATGCGCAAGGCGCTGGAAGGGATGGAGCCGCGCGATCGTTTCCAGATCATCGGCTTCTCCAACACCACGCGCAGCTTCGCCAAGGCACCCGTGCCGGCCTCCGAGCGGAACATCCGCGACGGCATCGCCTGGGTGGAGGCGCTGGAAGCCGACGGCGGCACCATGATGCTCGACGGCCTGAGGGAGGCGTTCGCGGTTCCCGTCTCGAAAGGAGCCCTTCGGATCATCGCCATGATGACCGACGGCTACGTGGGGAACGAACCGGAGATCGTGTCGTTCGTGCGCTCGACGATGGACCCCGAGACGCGGGCCTTCGGGTTCGGCGTGGGAAGCTCCGTCAACCGCTCCTTCCTGGACGACTACGCCAAGGCCGGCAAAGGCGCCACGGAATACGTGACCCTGCACGAAGCGCCCGATTCCGCCGTGGCGCGTTTCGAAGGCCGCATCCGTCGCCCGGTCCTGACGGGCATCCGGCTCACCTGGCACGGCATCGATGCGCAGGCGGTGCTGCCCGATCCCGTGCCCGACCTCTTCGACGGCGACGGTCTTCTGGTCACCGGACGTTTCCGCGGCGCCGCCCGCGGCTCGCTGACGGTCGAAGGCAAGGTGAATGGACAAAAACTGGTCCTGGATGTCCCCGTCGACCTCTCCGCGGCCACACCAAGGCCCGAGATCGGATCGCTCTGGGCCCGATCCCGCATCGCCCAGATCGTCGAGACCTCGGGCGAGTGGCCCGCCCCGGATTCCGTCGAGGCGATCACCCAGGTGGCCCTGCGCTACCGCTTGATGTCGAAGTACACATCCTTCGTGGCCGTCGACGACTCGGTGGTCAACCAGAGCGGGCAGATGGTCAAACGCCAAGTGCCCCTGCCGCTGCCCGACGGCGTGAGCCCGTCGGCGCTGGGCGGAGGGGCCGACCAGATGATCGGCGCCCCCTCGGAGGGCGGCGCCACGGAGATGCGGAGCGTGTCCTGGGCTCCTTCGAGTCCGCAGGTGACGATGTCGAACTCCGTGATGGACCGGATCATGGCGGTCGATGAATCGTCCAGTGGCGGCGACCGCATGGCCGGTGTCGGTGGCAAACGCCTCCTGGCTGGGGGCGGCGGTTCGATCGAGAGGCAGAGCAAGATGGGCGGAGTCGGGCTGGGCACCGGTGGACGAAGCGGATTCGGTGGCGGTCAGGCATCCAGCACGCGCGCCCGGATCGCGCCCCCCAAGCCGTCGGATATCGAGTTGGGCGGCGAGACGGTCTTGCGCTCCCCCGAATCGATCCTGCGGGTGATTCGCGCGCATCTCGGGGGCATCCAGTACACCTACCAGAAACACCTCCGCAAGGACTCCACTCTGGGTGGAAAACTCTCGTTGAAGTTCACCATCGCACCCTCCGGCGACATCATCGCCATCACCGTGGTGGCCTCCAACACGGGTAGCGCCATCCTCGACCAGGAGATCCTCGACAAGGCGCGCCGCATGAAGTTCGACACCGTCGAGCGCGGAAACACCACCGTGACCTACCAATTCGTTCTCGACAAGTTGTCCGGCAACCCCTGACCACCACGGAGTCCACTTCCCGGAGGGGGCTCCCTCGGGTTTCCACGACGCCGTTTCGGACCAATCTCCGGGACGGCGTCTTCTACCTTGTGCACATGAACTCCCAACAGGACCTGATCGCCTACCTGCGTGAAACCGACCATTTCCAGGCCGCGGCACGCCTCCTGCAGTGGGACCAGGAAACCGGCATGCCCGCCGCTGGCGAATCCGGCCGGGCCGAGGTCCTGACGTCGCTGGCGCGCCTGGTCCACGAACGGGCCACCAGTGGCCATCTGCGCGAACGGCTGGAACGCGCCGAACGCGATGCCGCCACGCCCGACGAGCGCCGCCAGTGCCAACTGGTCCGCCAAGACCTCGATCGTTCCTGCGCCGTCCCGGCCCGACTGGTCGAAGAACTCGTGCGCGCCACCAGCCTGGCCCAACAGGAATGGGCTCGCGCCCGCAAGGCTCGCGACTTTTCCGCGTTCCTGCCGCACCTCGAGACCATCGTCCAGCTCAAACGGGAAGAAGGCTCCTGCCTCGCCCCTGCGGGCGGCACCGCCTACGACGGGCTCCTGTCGGACTACGAACGCGGCATGCGCACCGCCGAGTGGGATGCGCTGTTCTCCGAATTGGAGCGCGACTTGCCCGGCATGGTGCGCGAAATCGTCGACAAACAGCGCGATTCCCGCGCCCGCGTCGAGGCCTGCTCCGCCTTGAAAGGCCCGTTTCCACGCGCCGTCCAGATGGAAACATCCAAGCGCCTGGCGGCGGGCATCGGGTTCGACTTCGAGGCGGGTCGCATCGATCTGTCGGCCCACCCCTTCTCCGAAACCGTGCACGTGGGCGACCACCGGATCACCACGCGCATCGACGAATCCGACCTGGGCGGCAACATCTTTTCCACCCTGCACGAAGCCGGACACGCGCTGTACGAACAAGGATTGCCTGCCGAACTCGCGGGAACCCCGCTGGGGGCCTACTGTTCGATGTCCGTCCACGAAAGCCAGTCGCGGATGTGGGAAAATCTCGTGGGCCGCTCCGACACCTATTGGGAGACGGAATACCCGCGTCTGCTGAAGGACTACCCCACCCTGGGCTACGTCTCGCAGGACCTCTGGATCGCCTCGGTGCGCCGGGTCCAGCCGTCCCTCATCCGGACGGAATCCGACGAAGCCACCTACAATCTGCACGTGCTGGCCCGCTACCGGCTGGAACGTGCCATGATCCTGGGCGACCTCGCGCCCGCCGACCTCCCCGGCGCCTGGAACGAGACCTACACAAACCTCCTGGGCGTCGCCCCTTCCCACGACGGCGAAGGCTGCCTGCAGGACGTCCACTGGAGCGCGGGTCTTTTCGGTTATTTCCCCACCTACACGCTGGGCAACATCCTGTCGGCCCAGTTGTACCGCGCCGCCGAGCGCGAAGGGGCCTCCGCAGACCGCGCCACATTGCTGGCCTGGTTGCGCGAGCGGATCCACGTCCAGGGACGCCGCTTCGAGACCCCCGAGCTCATCGCCCGCGCCACCGGCGAGAAGATCTCCAGCGGAGCGTTTCTAGACCATCTCCGCACCCGCTACCTGGGCTGAGGGCTGTCTCGGGGCGCATCCTTGCTCCACACACCCCTCGGCGTACCACAGCGTACGCGGTCGGGGGTGGGTCGCGGCGGCTGCATCCCCGATACCGCCCTCAGCGTTCTTGGTCTCGGGGCGCATCCCTGTCACCCCTGGTCGCGATGCCGGGGGGCGACCAACCACGGTGTCGCCATGCCGGGGGTTGTGCTCCACACACCCCTCGGTGTACCATAGCGTACGCGGTCGGGGGTGTGTCGCAGCGGCTGCATCCCCGATACACCCCTCAGCGTTCTTGGTCTCGGGGCGAGGCTCTAGAAAGACCAGCCCAGATCGAGATTCAGCAGAGGAGTCCCGGTGCTGGCAGACGCCGATTCGTCGCCGGCTTCGGCTTCCGCGCTGATTATCTGGTACCCACCTTGCACGCAGAAGGTGAATCCCGAGCCCCAGACGCCCTTCCAACCGACCAGAGGACCGTAGGCCAAACCTCCGGCCATGGCGTCACCGGTGTTCTCCTCGTCGAGCTCGACCGTGATGTTCATCACTTCTGCGCCCACATGGAACCCTTCGCCATCCTTGAAGTAATAGCGTCCTTGCCCGCCGAATTCGCGCCAGGAGAATTTGAGACTGGCCACGTCGACGGAGCCCGTGCCGAAGATGCCCACGAGCCCCACCCGGGGTGTGACGAGGAACTCTGCCGCGCCTTCGAAACCGATCAGAAAATGGATCGGAGAAACCGTGATGCCTACCCGCTTGATGGATGGATCGAAACCGCCTGTGGAGGTAGAAGCGGAAGGCGCGGGCTCCGGATTCGTGGGAGCGGGAATATCCTGGGCAAGTGCCGCGGAAACGGCCAGGAGCGGGATCAGGGACAACACGGGCGACGAGATCATTGGGGATTCCATCCAGGAAAACGATCGGCAGCCAGGGAGATCCCGGCTGAGGTCGCAAAATGAAATGGAAGACTTCACGCTCGTCAACAGCCTCGACGAGAAAGCCCCCGCCGCCGGTTCTCGGCGACGGGGGCTTATCAAGATCGGTACGGTCTCCCCGATCAGTCGTCGGCGTGTGCCTGCATGTCGGTGTATCCTTCACGCGCCACCGACGGAAGTTCGGGAGGCAAACCCCGCCAGGCGCGGATCTTCTCGAGCAACCGGTAGTACGAGTAGTACAGGATGGGCGTGACCACCAGCACCAGGGCGGTGTTGAACAACAGGCCCCAGAAGATGGCCCAAGCCAGAGGTGCCCACATGCCCGAGCTCTGCGACTTGGCCACGATGCCCAGGTTCAGCCAATCGATGCCCATGCCCGTGGCCATGGGGAGCAGACCGATCATGGCCGTGATGGCCGTCAGCATCACCGGGCGCAACCGCGTCTTGCCGCCTTCGACCGCGACATCGCGCAGCGACCGCCCTTCGGCGCGGAGCTGGTTCATGAAATCGATCAGCACGATGCCGTTTTTCGCCACCACGCCGGCGAGCGCGATGATGCCGATGCCCGTCATGATGATCGACATCTGCGTCTGGACGATCAGCAAGCCCCAGAACACGCCGCCCACGGCCAGGAAGACGCCGAAGAGGATCAGCAGAGGTTGGAAGATCGAGTTGAACTGCAGGACCATGGTGAAGAACACCAATCCCACCGCCACACCCATGGCCAGGACCATGAAGGCTTTCGTCTCGTCCTGTTCCTTCGAGCCGGTACCGGGTTTGATGGCGTAACCCGCGGGCAGATCGATGCCTTTGATCGCCGCGGCGGCCTTGGCCTTCGGGCCGGTTTCGTCCTTTTGTCCTGGCGCCAACTCGGCGGTGACTTGCACGGTGCGCAAGCGGTCCAACCGGTTCACCGACGAAAGGCTCGCGTCCTCGGTGACCCGGGCCACCGACGACAGCGGGATGTAGGCGCCCTCCTTGACAATCTGCAGCTTGTCCATCGAAGCGAAGCTCTCGCGGCTGGCCGGATCCATGCGGACCATGATCTTGTGCTCGTCCTTGCCCACGCGATATTTGCCGGCCTCGATGCCGTACATCGCCCCGCGCACGCCCATCGCCAC
>JAMIIV010000246.1:0-7514 GCA_035913415.1 Fibrobacteria bacterium
CCCGTCGAAAGCCCCAAGGTCAACGTGCCCCTGCTGCGCCACGCCCACTGGATGGGCGGATCCGACATCCTCTTCGGCCTGGGATCCTGCTGCCCGCGCCTGGGCTCCGACGGCCGACTCGCCTCCGTACTGGCCGCGGCCCTGCGTCGCGGTGCCAAACCGGCGGACCCGAAGATCCCCGAATCGGTGGTGTGCTTCGGCTTCGCCTCGGCCTCCGGATCGCCCTAGTCCAACCGGAAATTGTCACGCCGCCGCGCCGAAGCGGTCAAGGCCATCCTGGATCGCAATCACGACGCCTGGCACGACCTGTCCCGCAACCACTTCGGGACGCAGGACATCCAGGCCTTCCTGGCCGACCTCGACGCGCTCGACTGCCTAGGCTGCGACCCCGGCCCCGTCGACGGGGTGGACGGACCTCGCACCCGCGCCGCTATCGAGGCGTTCCAGCGACACGCCAACGAACGCTGGAAGCTGGGGCTGGTCGAAGATGGACTCTGCGGGCCGGCTACCTGGGGTGCCGTGCTGCGCGCCCTGGTGGCGTGCGTGCAGACCGAACTCGGACAGGATCCGTCTCAGGATCCCGTCTGGAAACCCATGCCGTGGGGACGAAAGGGTGAGGGCGTGTACGCCAATGGCGAGGACTTCGCCTCCGAGCAGGAAGACCCCGACGAGCGGTCGGTCCAGATCGCCTTCTTCGCGCAGGGCAGCGAACCCCGGATGGAAGACCACAAGGGAGGCTCCAAGGCGAGTTTGAAGCAGAATCCGACGCAGGATCCGGCGCAGGTGCGGAAGAACCGGGTTGTTCTCGATCGGAAGTCACCTCCAGGTGCGGCGGCTGGTTCAGCGCCCGCTCCCGATACTGCCGGCAAGCAATTCCCTTCGGCAGCTGATGCCGCCAAAGCGGCTCTGGATGCAGCGTTCCGGGCGACGCAGGCATCTCACAAGGACGCGGCGAACCGTTTGGAATTCGGGGGTTGGATCTACAAGATGGGGCCAGGCGATTATAGGCACACCCCTCTGACAACCGGAGAGAACATCAAGGACGAACGCATGGTGAAGATTGGCGAGCCGCCACGCATCCCAGAACCGTACGGCATCATTGGTGCATTTCACTCCCATCCACGCAATGATCTTGGGTTATCCGGCCCTGATCAGCTTTTCGTGAAGGATCGATACGTACGCCATATCGACAGGAAGGATTCTCGTCGAGGGTCAAAAATCATCCGAAGCATTGGCGTTCTGGTCGTCCATCCCGATGGAACCTACGGCATCGGGCATTGGGAAACCAACGACCCGGCCTACGAACGGATGGAAGGTGGTTCGAATGGCGTCTTCCGCGACTACAGCAAGGGCGCTTATCGGAAAGGGACCGTGACCCTACTCAAACAGGTCTTCGCGCACATCGGAGATCCCGAGCATCATGATTGACCCCATCAGAACGAACGTCCCGATCGCATTGATCTTCGGCTCGATCCTGCTCATCGGATGCACCGACAAAGACGAGCCAGCTCCACCCGACTGCCGCCCCGAGCCCCCAGAATGGCCTCCTGTCAGCGGAAGTCCACGATGGAACGTCATCGCCTCGATGAGCGATCCTACCTCCGGATTCCGGCTCCACTCAAAGGACGTATCCAAGCGAATCATCGAGCCCGTCATGCGCCATTGCGGGTTGCAGAGCCTCGAGAACATCGCCATCAACTCATGGCTGGATCCTCACACCCGCCTCGAAAGCTTCAGCCTGATCCGAAGGACACCCATCTCACGGTACGTGCCCAAGTGCGGCAACGTGGCACCTACGGTGATCTATGTCGAGACGAAATTCGAGGGAGGCCCCATCGCCTGCCTGGATTGCGATCAATTCTACGGATACACAAAAAGCAGTGCGTGGGATTCGGCATTCTGCGCTGACTATCCCACGATGGATCGCCTATGAACATGCGTCCCCTCACCCGACTTCCCGCGCTGTTGTTCGCGGCCTTGGTCGCGGGCTGCATTCCATCGGGACACAAAGCGGAGTCGAAGACAGACAGCATTCGTCTGTATCTTCCGTTGCCGATCGTGCCTGAAATCTTGGTGGCGAAAGCTCCCGACACGGAATCTGGCGACATGGGCGGGAGGATTACAGGATTCATGGGCGGACTTGATCCGGAGCTTCTTCCTCATCTTGCCATGATCGACTCCGTCGCCCGGAGACAATGCCGATGGAAAGCACACGAGAACGCCAAGATCAGGTCCCGAGCACTTCTGGGAGGCTACTACGTCGAGCTCCTGTACATCGATACGGTCGCTGCCCGCCTCGGTCTGAGTGATGGCTGCGAGCCATCCATGTTCATCTCGGGCCAAACGTTCCAGCCTCTGCATGTCTCGTGCAACTACTGCAGCGACCCGATGCCACGACGTCGCGACGGACGCCCCACGGACACGTTGGTCATCCCGTGAATCGGCACGAACTGGAAGCAATGGAACAATGAATTTCCCGGAACCACCAAAGCCCCGAGGACCGGGCGCCCCTGGAAGGACATTGCGGACAACTGGACCCCATTCCAAACGACGAAGAGACGAGTGCGGTCCAGTCGGAAAATCCTTGGCGACACAGCTCCTCCTCGTGCTGGCCTGCGCCATGGTGATCCCACTGAGCGGCTGCAAGGAGATTCCCACAACTCCACCCCTGGTCCTCACCTATCGGAGTGCGGCCGACCTCGCCGATACCATGCTCGCCCCCCCAATGGAATCCCTGCGGACGACGGAAGCAGAAATCGCGAACTTGTTGTCCGTGTTGCGCAACCCGGAGATGTTGTCGAACCGACGCGACCTCGATACCGCTCTGAATGGATCCACCAAGGATCTCCCCTTGGACCTCGGATTCGGGTTGACTCGTACCACCTACCAAACAGGCACTCTCCATTGCCAAAGCACCCTCTCCATCCTCGCGTACCGCGATTCCATCGTTCGGTACAGGATCGAATATCCGCGACGAAGTTTCGGTACCCTGGTCAGGATCATCTCGTCATCCCCTCGACTTCGAGCGATGGTGCGCTTGGCCGTGGACTCCTCGGCTCCCTTCCAAATCCAATACGCCAATCCGGAACTTGACGCCAGGTCCCATTCCCAGATCGATCGCGCTCTTGGCCGCGCCTCTCTCGACTCCATAGCCGATCGAGAATCGAGGAAGATCGTGGAGGAGTTGAGCGATCCATTGAAGGTCCTGCACTTCGGAGCGATGTGCTACGAGGATGGATCCCCGCCAAATGGAAGGGAAGCGGTGGATTCCCTCAAGGCCAAACGCGACTGGACCGCCCTGCGACAGCTCGCCCGAAGCCGCAATTCTGTCTCGAGGACCTATGCGATCGACGCGATCCTGGGCGCGGCCAGGGATGGCCTGCGCTCGCTGGACGGACAGGATTCGTCGCTGGTCCGGGCAGCATTGGCCACCGACATGCAGGTGGTCGTGTGCCGAGGATGCCTGGTATCCATCGGCCACCCGGAAGACGCACTCGACGCCGACCTGCTCCGCCTGGTCGGACGATGAGGGCGTGAGAAACAACCTCGAAGCGGCCAAAATCCACCGCTCGCCCGGAGGAGCCAGGCAATGCCTCGCGCCTCGAAGGGCCTCCCCTTCCCCAGGGCTCAGGGGAAGGGGGCGGGGGCGCCCTTCCTCAGGCCAGCGACTTTCGGGTGACCCGATTTTCCACGCCCTCCGAGGGGCCATCGTGCAGACATGTGACTGACAACACATCCCACATGCTGGCGTCCCACAAAGCGCATGGACCACTCCTCTGCGATCTACCATTGGATCTCCACGCCGTCCGGAGACTCCCCCCATGAACCGCCCCTCGCCCTTCGGAAACCCGTTGCCCTTCGGCGGGTCGCGCCCCTTCGACGGAAGCTCCCTGCTCGACCGTTTCCACGGCAAACCCGTCGGCGAGGTCCGTTTCCCCACCGCCGCCGCACCACCTCGACAGGCCGTGGACCCAGACTACCTCCGCAAGGTCCGCGAAAACGATCCCTGGCCCGAAGGGTCGTCGTGCGCTCCACCCTCGCCCAAGCCGCTGGTGCCACCGGTCGCCGTCACACTATCCAATTGCCGGTTTCTGACACCCGTCGACCACCTTCGCTTCAACGAGTCCTTCGAGATGGCTGTAGACGTGCGGCGCTCCGCCCCGGGCAAGACGCGCCGCGCCTTCTTCACCCTCCACTACGAGATTCATCACGAAGGCAAGACCGAGCGCGGCACGGCATTCCAGGGCACAGAGGGATTCCCCGATTCCGACCGCGAGCTGCACACCGTCACGGCCAAGGGGTTCCTGTTCATCATGGCGCCGTTGCGCACCGGCGCCACCATCGACTTCTGGCTGACCGCCACCCACCAGGAAGCCTCCGGTCCCGTCGAAAGCCCCAAGGTCAACGTGCCCTTGCTGCGCCACGCCCACTGGATGGGCGGAACCGACATCCTCTTCGGCCTGGGCTCGTCGTTTCCGCGCCTGGGCCCGGATGGCCGACTCGCCGCCGTGCTGGCCGCGGCCCTGCAGCGCGGTGCCAAGCCGGCAGACCCGAAGATCCCCGAATCGGTGGTGTGCTTCGGGTTCGCGTCGGCCTCCGGATCGCCCGAGTCCAACCGGAAATTGTCACGGCGTCGCGCCGAAGCGGTCAAGGCCATCCTGGACCGAAACCACGACGCCTGGCACGACCTGGCTCGCAACCACTTCGGGACGCAGGACATCCAAGCCTTCCTGGCCGACCTTGACACGCTCGAACACCTCGGATGCACCCCCGGCCCTGTCGATGGCGGGGATGGCCCCCGCACGCGAGCGGCCATCGAGGCCTTCCAGCGGCACGCCAACGGGCGATGGAGGCTGGGTCTGGCCGAAGACGGCCTGTGCGGACCGGCCACCTGGGGTGCCGTGCTGCGCGCCCTGGTGGCCTGCGTGCAGAGCAAACTCGGACAGGATCCGTCGCAGGAGCCCGCATGGAAGCCCATGCCGTGGGGACGCAACGGAGAGGGGGTGTACGCCAACGGCGAGGACTTCGCATCGGAGCAGGAAAACCCCGACGAGAGGTCGGTCCAGATCGCCTTCTTCGCGCAGGGCAGTGAACCCCGCATGGAGGACCACAAAGGCCCCACCAAGGCGACCCGAAGACAGAATCCGACCCAGGATCCGGCGCAGGTGCGCAAGCAGAGGATTGTTCAGATCGGGCTGGCTCCTTCGGAAGCCGAGGCGACCGCCGATCCTTCGGGCACCTCGGCAGCGACTACGGAGTCGCCCCCCCCTTCCGCAGACACTGCGGATGATTCCCCGGCCTCGACATCGGCGGCAAGCAGCGATGCGCTTTCCGATCTGAAGATCAAGTTTTTATCCGAGTCCGGGTACTGTGGCGATACGATCCAAATTCAGGTTGACGGCGAGCAGGATTCGATCAACCGAGCAGTGAAGATCCAGATCACATCGGGAAACAATTCCGCGGCTTTGGAATCCATTCCAGCCACCCTGGGTACAGTTCCATACAAAGCCAAGTGGATCGCAAAAAAGCCAGGCCCAGACTGGCCAGGATCCGAAATCAAGATCTCGGCGGAATCGGGCGCATCAAGCTACGCAGGAGACAATCACTTCCATTTCAAGAGAATTCCCGATTGCCGCGAGGAACTGAAAACAATCGCATGCAGCAGCGTAAGCAGCAACGGCAATTTCGCTTGGACGGGGCGGTACCACATCGGATTCAGATCGGGAATTCTCCACATCACAACCAGGATCAAATTGATCAACAGACTTGGAGCCAAGCCCACCGGAGGCGGATCGCCCCCCCCGATCGGGCCGCCGGTCACCGCCGCAGAAAAAGCCTCGATGAAAACGGATATCGAATCCAAACTTACCGGCAAATGGTTCATGCATCGGGTGAAGTGCGGACGGGACAAACGGTGTGATTGCGACGAAAAGAATGGCTGTTGCAAGTTTCGAGTCCGCGTCCATGTGGAGTTCGTGGAATCTGGCGAAGATCATGTTGTCGATTTGTTCCAAGGCACCGGAAGGGCAAATTCGAACGAATGGACCCGAGTCAAAACCCGCCCGAACACTTGGGCGCATGAAACGGGCCACCTCCTGGGCTGGTATGACGAGTATTCCAGTGGCGCTGTCGGTGCCGCTCCACGGTGGAAGGTCGCCAATCCCGACGCGGTGATGGGGTCAGGCCTAAGGGTTCCCTTCACGTACTACTGGGATTTTCGGGATTGGCTCAAAGCCAAGACATCCCAGGAATGGGAAGGTGTCGATTGAAATCCCCCCTCATCGCGTTGGCGATCGCCCTCGCGGCCTGTCAAGTTGAAAAGGACAAGGAGATTCCCGTGACGACCCCTCTGGAAGCCGAATATTGGTCCACCGCTGCGGATGAGGCCTTGCCGCTGTCCGTGACCTTGCTCCCCAACGGTGCAACCCATCTTTGGGTCCGCAGCAACCGCGACCAATCAGGAAGAAGCTCCCTGGGCTACTTCGAGGGTCCTGCCTCTCGGGATGCTGTGGAAGGCGTTCTTGCCGCGTTGCGAACCAAGGAGTTTGCAGACATCTCCAATCCGGGTCCTCTCACCCCTGGCGAGGTCGTCCGGAAGATCTCGGTGAAGGGAGCCGACCAGCCGGAAATTATCAAGTTCGTCGGCGAGAGGCAGCCCGGGCAGCCCGCGTTCCTTCGAGCGGAGGAGCAATTCATCCATGCAATCGACCTTGCGTGGAAACACCCGGTCCATGCGATGTCTTTCAGCACGACGGCACTGCCTTCCCAAGTTCGCTCCGGCCAGGAGTTTCGCTTCGACATCAACCTGTCGAACCCCGGAATCCGGCCATTGAGAGTCTCCACGCCCAACTCCTGGGCCGATTCCGGAACGGAGATCCTCGCCAAGGGAATTCGAACCGACATCCCCCTCGCACGCCTTGACAACTCCCACGCCCCCTATGTGGTCATCGGCCCCGACAACATCGTCGACTCCGTCGCGGCGACTGCGGATCCGTTCGTGGTTCTCGAGCCGGGGGAGTCCATCCGGCTTCCCGTCCGGCTGCGCCTGGACTGGGAGTCTGGGCTCTACGATATCCAGATCGTCTTCGGAACGAACCTGGTCGATGCCGATGGCCAAACCCTGACCCGCATCGAATGGATCTCCCGGGAATCGCACTTGGCCGTTTCCGGCTCGCAGCGCTGAGAATCGCGGGTCTGAAGAGCATTCTGCCTAGATCCCGCAATTGCCCCAGGCACGAGCGAGGCGGCAGGCAGTGCCCACGATCTATCGCGGGATCCAGGTTCTAGATTCGCTCCATGCATTCCCTTCGCTCGACCCGCCGTACGCAGCCTGGCGCGCCCTTCATTAAGGCGTTGTGGAGGCCATTCTTGGCACTTCCCGCACTCGCGCTGATCCTGTCCTGCCAATCCAGCACCGCGCCAGATCCGACCCCCACCCCCGCCGCCACTAGTCGCCCTCTCTCGGCGCAGATCAAGACGACCGTCACAGGGGGCCCGGACAGCCTGGTTCTGTA
>JAMIIV010000247.1:0-114483 GCA_035913415.1 Fibrobacteria bacterium
CATCCCTCGCCGCGGTGGGTTTCGTCGCGGTGTTCGCCGGTGCCACGAACACCCCCTTGGCCTGCACGGTCATGGCGATGGAGCTGTTCGGATCGTCGTTCGGCCCCATGGCCGCGGTCGCATGCCTGGCTTCGTGGCTGGCCTCGGGTCCTGTCGGGATCTATTCGGCCCAGACCCACGCCTTCCGCAAAGGCACCTCCCCTTCAGCGGCGCGCGACGACTTCCTGTAGCGCTCCGGCCAGATCCGGGTGTTTCCAGGAGAAGCCTTCCGTTTCGAGCCGGCGCGGAAGGCAACGCTGCCCGGCCAACAACAGCTCCTGGGCCATGGGTCCCAGGGCCAGACGCAGCACCCAACCGGGAACAGGCACGACCGCGGGCCGGCGCAGGGCTTTCCCCAAACCCTTGGCGAATTCGATCTGCCGCACGGGTCGCGGGGCGACCACCAGGACAGGACCCGACAACCGAGGGTGATCGAGCGCGTGCAGGAACGCGCCGACGGCATCCTCGAGGTGGATCCAGGGCATCCACTGGAGGCCCGACCCGATAGGTCCACCAAGCCCCAGGCGAAACGGCAGGAGCATGCGCCCCAACGCCCCGCCGCTGCGCGAAAGGACCACACCCAACCGGAGACTGGCGGTACGAACTCCCGCCTCGCGCGCTGGGCGCAGCGCCTGTTCCCATTCCACGCAGGTCGAAGCCAGGAAACCGGACCCCGGCGCACTGGCCTCGTCAAGAGACTCGTCGCCGCGATCCCCGAAATATCCCGTCGCCGAGGCGTTGATCATCACCGGGACCCTGGCCGACACGCAAGCCTCGGCCAGGAGCCGGGAGGGAACCACGCGCGAGGCGACGATCTCGCGACGTCGCGACGAGGTCCAGCGCCGATCGGCGATGCCCGCACCCCCGAGGTTCACCACCGCGTCGGCTCCCTCGAGGGCGAAAGACGGAATTTGTCCAGAATCGGGATCCCATCGGACCTCCCCCGGGGCGCGGGGGGCAGAACGCACCAGGCGTCGGACCTCGGCTCCGCGCGCCCCCAGCGCCGCGACCAGAGCGTTTCCCACCAGACCGGACGAACCGGCCACGACCACCACACCCATGGGAGATCCCCTTTGACTTGAGACTGCGATTCGATTTTACCAAATCATGACGCACCCGTTGCGGCCCGAATCGGAGCAACCCGATACATTGCAAGCATGGACACGCGATCTCTTCCCCTCGACTCCCGCTTCCGGAAGGTGTACGATTTACTGGCGCCGGGCCGCATCGCGGACCTGGACTCCCTGTACGCCCCGCACATCCGTTTCACCGACCCCTTCCACGACATCGAAGGACTCTCCGAGCTGGAGTCGTATTTCGAGTCGATGTACCGCAACGTGGCCGTCTGCACGTTCGCCTGGGGGCCATCCGGAGCTTCCGGAGACGGATCCTTCCTCTTCCAGGAGTGGACCATGACCCTTCGCCACCGCACCTTCCGCCCGCGGGAAACCGTCCACATTCCTGGCTGTTCCCGCCTGACGGTGGCAGAAGACCGGATCATCGCCCATCGCGATCACTTCGATGCCGCGGCCCTGATCCATGACCGCATCCCCGTCCTGGGGGCGATCCTGCGCCGCGTGCGCGCCTCGGTGGGGGCATCGCGATGAAACTCGCCATCGTCGGTTCGGGCATCTCGGGTCTTTCGGCCGGACACCTGCTCCATCCCCACCACGAAATCACCTTGCTGGAGGCGGACGACCGCCTGGGGGGGCACACCCACACCCACGACATCGCCCTGGGCGATCGCTCCTGGAAAGTGGACACCGGATTCATCGTGTGCAACGACTGGACCTACCCCACCTACCTCGCCTTGATGGCGCGCGTCGGCGTACCCTTGCGCGCCTCGAACATGTCGTTTTCCGTCCGCAATTTCGGATCCGACATCGAGTGGGCCGGCGACGACCTCGACACCCTCTTCTGCCAGCGCCGCAACCTGCTGCGCCCGCGCTTCGTGCGCATGACCCTCGAGATCCTGCGTTTCAACAAACACGCCCTGGCCCTGGCCGAGGACGGTGGCGAAGGCGAAATCCCCCTAGGGGAGTGGCTCGACGGCCACGGATACTCCCGATTCTTCCAGGAGCACTACGTGCTGCCCATGGGAGGCGCCATCTGGAGCACCAGTTCCAGCGCCATGCGCACCTTCCCGGCCAAGTTCTTCGCGCGGTTCTTCCGCAATCACGGCATGCTCAACGTCGCCGATCGCCCCGTCTGGCGCACGGTCGAGGGAGGGTCGTCCGCCTACATCCCGGCGCTGGTGCGCGGATGGGAAGACCGCGTCCGCCTCAACTCGCCGGTGACGCGCGTGGAGCGGGGTGCGGACGGCGTGTGGCTCGACATCGGTGGATCCGGGCGCGAACGCTTCGACGGCGTGATCCTCGCCTGCCACGCCGACCAGGCCCTGCGCATGCTGGCAGACCCCTCGATCCAGGAACACGAGATCCTCTCCGCTCTCCCCTACCAGGAGAACGTGGCCATCTTGCACACCGATTCGTCCATCCTGCCCCGTTCGCGCAAGGCCTGGTCGAGCTGGAACTTCCATGTGCTTCCCGAAGACGGCCCCGACGCCCGCGTCGCGGTCACCTACCGCATGAACCGCCTCCAGGGTCTGGACGCCCCCGAGGAATTCCTCGTGACCCTCAACCACGACGCCCGCATCGATCCTTCGAAGATCCTGCGGCGCCTGACCTACCACCATCCGCTCTTCACGTCCGAGAGCGTCCGGGCGCAGGCGCGCAAGCCCGAGATCCAGGGCGTGCGTTCCACATGGTATGCGGGGGCCTACTGGTCGTTCGGATTCCACGAAGACGGCTGCCGCTCGGGAGTCGAGGCGGCCCGCGCCCTGGGAGCCGTGTTCCCGTGAGCCGCACCCCGACGGGAACCTGCCTGTACGAGGGCGTGGTGCGACACCGGCGCTTCGGCCCGCGGGCGCACGCGTTCTCATACCGTCTATTCTGGGCCTTCCTCGACCTGGACCACATGGACGAGGCGTTCGAGGGCCGCAAGCTCTGGTCGGACCGCCGCCCCGCCCCGGCCCGCTTCCGCCGGGAGGACCATCTGGGGCCGCCGCACCAGCCCTTGTCGGAATCCGTCAAGGATCTGGTGGAAACCCAGGCCGGATTCCGTCCAGCGGGACCGGTTCGTCTCCTGACCCACCTCCGCTACTTCGGCTACGTCTTCAATCCGGTGAGTTTCCACTTCTGCTACGGCGCCGACGGTTCCACCCTCGAGGCGATCGTCGCCGAGGTGACCAACACCCCTTGGAAGGAAGTGCACCCCTACGTCCTGGACGCGCGTGGCCGCCAGAAGCTGCGCTGGAGCTTCCCCAAGGCCTTCCACGTCTCCCCCTTCTTCGGGATGGAGCAATCCTACGACTGGTCGTTCTCGCATCCCGGCGGGGGGCTGTCCGTGCACATGCGCAACCTCGAAGCCGGCCAGACCGTCTTCGACGCGACCATGACTCTCCGACGCCAGGAATGGAACGACGCCAATCTCCGTTCCTCCCTCGTGCGTTTTCCGCTGCTGACCCTCCGTATCATCGCATCCATCCACTGGCAGGCATTACTCCTATGGTTGAAACGAACACCCTTCCACACCCATCCCTCGCCGAAGACCGCCTGAGCGAGTCCCCGGCACCTGGCCTCGTCGACCGCGCTTTCCGCGCCTCGGTGCTGCGCCGACTGGAATCCATCCAATCGGGATCCTTCGTGGTCCTGGAAGACGGCAACACCCATCATTTCGGATGTCCGGCCGCCAAAGCCGCACTGCGGGCCCGGGTGGAGGTGCTCCACCCCGACACCTGGCGACGCGTCGCCACGGGAGGCACCGTCGGATTCGCCGAATGCTGGATGGACGGCCTGGTCACGATCGACGACCCCGTGGCGTTGGTGCGCATGTTCGTGCGCGACCGCCAGGCCATGGACAGCTTCGAGGGCGGCATGTCGAAGCTCTCGGCTCCCCTGCGCAACCTCTGGCACCGGATGCGCCGCAACACCCCCACCGGAAGCCGGCGCAACATCGAGGCGCACTACGACCTGGGCAACGACTTCTACAAGCTCTGGCTCGACGAGACCATGATGTATTCGTCGGCCATCTGGGAGCATCCCGACCAGACCCTCGCCGAGGCGTCCACCGCCAAGCTCGAGCGCATCTGCCGCAAACTCGGTCTGGGCCCTGACATGCACGTGCTGGAAATCGGGACCGGATGGGGCGGATTTGCCCTGCACGCCGCTTCGCACCACGGGTGCCGCGTGACCACCACCACGATCTCGCGGGAACAACACGATCTGGCCGTGCGCCGCGTGGCCGAAGCCGGACTCTCCCACCTGGTCACGGTCCTCGACAAGGACTACCGACACCTGGAAGGCACCTACGACCGCGTGGTCTCCATCGAGATGGTCGAGGCCGTGGGATGGCAATTCCTGGGCACCTACTTCGAGCACATCGGACACCTCCTCAAGCCCGAAGGCGCGGCCCTGATCCAGGCGATCACCATCGCCGACCGCCACTACGAAGCCGCCCGCAACAGCGTCGATTTCATCCAGAGGCACATCTTCCCGGGAAGCTTCATTCCCTCGCTGGGAGTCCTGGTGGGCGCCGCACGCGACCATTCGGACCTCAACGCGGTGCACATGGAAGACATCGGCACCCACTACGCCCGCACCCTGAAGGAATGGCGCGAGCGCTTCCTGGCCGCGCGCGAACAGGTTCGGGCCCTGGGCTATTCCGAGCGTTTCCTGCGGATGTGGGAATGGTACCTGGCCTACTGCGAAGGCGGCTTCCTGGAGCGCCAACTGGGCGACGCGCAGATCCTCTTCGCCAAGCCCGGATGGCGGGGCAATCCGCCTCTGGGCACGCTCTAGCCGGAATCCGTCCTCTCCCCCGGTTCGCGGGGAGAGGACCTCCGTCTCAGGCCCGGGGCGCCTTCGACCGTTGCAGGATCCATTCCAGCGGACAGAATCCGGTGAGACTGGATTGGAGCAGGTTCGCGCCCACGAAGGCGGTGAGGGCGAGCCACAGGGGGTGGACGAAATGGGCCAACCCCACGGACAGCAGGATCATGGATCCCGCCACCATCCGGATGATCGATTCGGTCTTCATGCGAACTGCTCCACCGGGAGGACGGCGACGTGGAGGTGATCGGACTCCGGGAGGGTCGCGCCCCGGTGACGCAGGACTTCGGAGACGATCATGGCTTGGCGGTCCTCCAGGATCGAGAGTACCATCATCGTGCGCCCGGGGAAAGCCCGGGTGCCGTCGTGGCGGTGGTGGTGCCCCATTCCGATCCCGCCCTGGAACTCCGTCCAGGAGCAACCCTCGCAAGCCGAGAGGATGTCGGGGACGAACCGCAGGTTGTCTCCCGTGTAGAGGACGAGCAGCATCTTCATGGGGCGTCTCCCGGCTTGGACGTGGAATGTGCGATCAGCTCCCAATACAACAGCGGCACCAGCACCATGGTCAGCAGCGTGGCCACCACGGCGCCGCTCATCAGCGCCACCGCCAGCCCCTGGAAGATGGGATCCAGGACCATCACGATGCCGCCCACGACGACGGCCGCCGCGGTCAGCGCGATGGGCCGAAACCGCACCAGCCCGGCTTCGATCACGGCGTCCGCGATCGGGGTGCCGCGCTCCTGCGAGAGTTGGATGAAATCCACCAGCAGGATGGAGTTGCGCACGATGATTCCCGCCAACGCGATCATCCCGATCATCGAGGTCGCCGTGAAGAAGGCTCCCGCCAGGGCATGTCCGGGCAGGATTCCCACCAGGGTCAGGGGGATCGGCGCCATGATCACCAGCGGAATGGAAAACGACTGGAACCACCCCACGACCAGGACGTAGATCAGCAGCATGACCACGGCGAACGCGATGCCCAGATCGCGGAACACATCGATGGTCACCTGCCATTCGCCGTCCCATTTCATGGCTGTCTCGTCGAGTCGCTCGGGAGCGGTGGCGTTGTAGACCTGCAGCGACGCCCCCTGCACCCGCACCGAATCCAGACGCCCGGCCATGGCCAGGATGGCGTAGACCGGCGCTTCGATAGTGTCGGCAACGTCGGCGGTCACGTAGATCACGGGCCGCAGATCCTTGCGCATGCGCGATCCCTCGCGCACTCCCGATTCCACCCGCACGAACCGCTCCAGCGGCTGCATTCCCGATGCGGTCGGGATGGGCAGAGCCAGCAAATCTTCCACCGAGGCCCGGTCCGAAGCCGCCAGACGCGCCTCGACCGTGCGGGGCTCCAGCGCCGACGGAGCGTCCATTCGGGCCATTTCGGCGCCAGACAATCCCAGGGCCAAGGTCCTGGCCACCCGTTCCACGTCGACGCCTTCGCGGCCCGCCTCCACGGCATCGACGTGGAAGACGCGTTCGCTCTGGGGCGCCTGGACGCTCCAGTCGACATCCACCACACCCGGGGTGGTTTCCAGGATGCGGCGCACCTGCCCGGCCGCGGCGATCCGGACGGAATCCGTCGAACCGTACACCTCGGCCACCAGCGTGGAAAGCACCGGCGGTCCCGGCGGGATCTCGGCCACCTTGGCCCGGGCGCCGTAGCGCGCGGCGATGGGAGCCACGATCCGGCGTGCGGCGATGGCGATCTCGTGGCTCTGGCGCGAACGATCCCCCTTGGGCAACAGGTTCACCTGCACTTCGGACACGTCGCCTCCGCGGCGCAGGAAATAGTGCCGGACCAACCCGTTGAAATTGAACGGCGACGACGTTCCCGCGTAGGACTGGGCGCTGGTCACCTCGGGGATCGCCAGGAGGGCGTGCGCGATTTCCGAGGCCATGGCGTCGGAGGTCTCGAGGGTGGTTCCGCGCGGGGCGTCCAGGATCACCTGGAATTCGCTCTTGTTGTCGAACGGCAGCATCTTCACCTGGACCGCGCCCAGACCGAGCAGGGCCACGGATCCCAGCAGGAGCACCACGGTCCCCACGTAGAAGGCGCGACGACGCCCCCGGCTGGCGACCAGTCCTTCCATGAGCCTGCGATATCCGCGGGCGAATCGCGAAGGGCCAGCGGCTTCGTGCGAGCCCGGCGCATGCACGTGGCCCTTGAGCAGCCGGTACGCCAGCCACGGGGTCACGATGAAGGCCACGGCCAGGGAGGCGATCATCGCCGCCGAGGCGCCGATCGGGATGGGCCGCATGTAGGGGCCCATCATGCCCGAGACGAAGGCCATCGGGAGGATCGCCGCGATGACCGCGATGGTGGCGAGGATGGTCGGGTTGCCGACCTCGTCGACGCCTTCGACCGCGGCGTCCTCGGGACGCCGCTTGCCCATCGCCATGTGCCGGTAGATGTTCTCGACCACGACGATGGCGTCGTCCACCAGGATGCCGATGGAGAAGATGAGGGCGAACAGCGTGATGCGGTTCAGCGAATACCCCATGGCGTAGTACACGAACAGCGTGAGCGCCAAGGTGACGGGAACCGCCACCAGGACCACCAGGGCTTCCCTCCATCCCAGGAACAGGAAGATCAGGAGGGTCACCGACAGGGTCGCGATCAGGATGTGCAGGATCAGTTCGTCGGCCTTGTGTTTGGCGGTCTCCCCGTAGTTGCGGGTGACCTCGACGACGACGTCGGCGGGAAGCAGCCGATCCCGGGCGGCCTCCATGCGCTCCAGGGCGGCATCGGCCACCACCGTGGCGTTCGCGCCCGGGCGCTTGGCGACAGAAAGCGTCACCGCCGAGAACGAGCCTTCGCGGGAGTGGTGGGCGACCAGGCTGGTCGCTTCGGCCCAGGCGTCCTCGACCTCCGCCACGTCACCGACGGTCACGAGCCGTTCTCCGCGTCGCGACACGACCAGTCGCTCCAGGTCCGCCTTGGTGGCGGGCATGGCCCCCACGCGGACGCTCACCACCGAATCTCGCTCGCGGAATTCACCCGCGACGAATCGTTCCTCGCTGGCGCCGATGGCCTGGGCGACCTCCCCGGGACTGGCGCCGTGGGCCGTCATCCTGGCGGGGACCATCCTGACCCGGAATTGTCGCGGTGCGCCGCCGATGATCCGCGTCTGCGCGACATCGGGGAGCGTGCGGATCTCGTCTTCCAGGTGCGCGGCCATCTCGCGGAGGGCGTCGGATCCGTACGCGGACGAACGGATCGTGAGGGCCAGGATGGGCACGTCGTCGATGGAATGCGCCTTCACCAGAGGCGGCGCCACGCCCGCGGGAATCTCGGCGATCGCCGACGCCAGCTTGGCTTGGACCTTCACGACCGATCGCTCCTGGTCTTCTCCGACCTTGAACCGGACCGTGACCATGCCGTTTCCGTCGCCGGACATCGCGTAGACGTGATCCACACCGGCGATCTCCCACATGCGGCGTTCGAGTCCCCGCACGGCGAGGTTTTCCACCTCCCGAGGCCCCATGCCCGGGGCCTGCACGAAGACGTCGACCATCGGGACCGATATTTGTGGTTCCTCCTCGCGCGGCGTGGCCATCATGGCCAGGAATCCCGTCGCCAGGGAGGCCAACGTGATCAGCGGCGTGAGTTTGGATTGGAGGAACAGGCGCGCCAGGCGCCCTGCGATGCCCATGGCTCAGAGCCTCGCCACGGAAGACGCGGGCACCACCAGAGTATCACCCGACTCCAGACCCGACAGCACCTCGACCTTGTCGCCCATGGTGTCTCCGGTGCGGATCCAGCGCCGGATGTCGCCCCGCTCCTTGCGGACCCACACCCCGACGAGATCGCCCTCGCGGAACAGCGCAGCATTGGGGACCACCCGGACCATCCGCGAACCGCGGGGCAATTCCAAGGTGGCCACGGCGCCGCTGGGGAAGGAGTCGCGGGCATTTTCCACCAGAGCGTTCACCAACGCGAGATTCCCAGTGCCGGTGGGCACCACACCTTCCACCCGAGCCGAAACCGGTCGACCGTCCAATCGGGCCCCCACGACATCTCCCGCCTTCACGAACCTGGCCGTCTCGGTGGTGGTCGAGACACTCACCCGCAGTACGCTTGCGTCCTCGAGGCGCAGGAGGGTCATTCCCGGGGCGGCCATGGCACCCGGATCCACGCTGCGTGCGACGATCTTGCCGGCGAACGGGGCGACCAGCCGGGTGTATCCGCGGTGCGATTCCAACTCCCCCTCCTGGGAACGCGCCATCGCCGCCCCCGCCCTGGCTCGTTCCAGTTCGGTCTCGGCCTGGTCCAGCGAAACCTTGGCGACGGCGCTGTCGGCGTACAGGGCCCGCATCCGGCGCACCTGGGTCTGGGCCAGTGCGACCTGCGCCCCCGAGGCCTCCAACCCGGCGTTGACGCCAAGAGCCCGCGCGTCCAGATCGGCTCCGTCCAGGCGCAGCAGGAGGGAACCCGCAGCCACGCGCTGGCCTTCGTGCACAGCCACGGTCAACACCCTGCCCATCAATCGCGTCGAGAGGTCGGCCTCCAGATGCGGACGCGCCGACCCCGATGCCTCCAGCACCCTGGCCACCAGGGTATCCTTCACGACCACGGACACCCCGTCGATGCGCGCGGGCTTGGCCACCGCGACCTGTTCCGTGCCGCAGGCCGCCAAAAGCGAGGACGCGACGATTCCCGTCACGACCAATCCGGTGTTCTTCGTCTTCATGACCGTTCCTCTTCTCTGAATGGATTCCTTCATGGCGCCAGTCCGGCGAGTTCCGAGGGATCGCGTCCTTCGAGCAGGACCAATCGCGCCAAGGAACCGATGAGTTCGCGACGTACGGCCACCCTCCCCAGCAGCATGCGGGTTTCGAGCGCCCCCGCATCGATGCGTTCGGCGAGGCTGGCCAGACCCTCCCGGTGCCGCAGATCGGCGATGCGCCGGGCCTCGGCGGCCCGCTCCGCGGAGCGTCGCGCCAGGGCCAGACGGCCGACCAGATTTTCCAGGTTCCGACGTTCGGATTCCAACTCCAGGCGCTGCCGGGCTCGCGTGGCCAGAAGCCCGACCTTGGCCTCGCGCCACTGTCCCCGCGCGATCCGCTCCTCACCCCAGTCGGAAGTCCCGCGCAGCAGGTTCCAGGAGGCCTGCACCCCCATCGTCCACGAGGGATCGTTCTCCCAGGGAGACTCCCTCCCCTTCCAATCCATGCGGGCCACACCGTTGACCCGCGGCAGGAACGCCAGGCGCGCGCGATCCAGGTTCGCCGAGGCCGCCTCGACACGCGCCTCGACAACCCGCGTATCGAGCGCGGTGCCGGGCTCCACGACGGTGGCCGCACGACTCTCCAGGACGGAATCAGGCACGTCCATCGACGGGACCTCTCCGGGTAGATCGTCGATCCCCAGCAGCATCGCGAGTCTCCCGGTGGCCAGTTGCACCTCGAGCCGGGCGCGGGAGAGCTCGGCCTCGATCCCACCCGCCTCGACCTGGGCCCGCAGGACGTCGGATTTTGTCGCCAATTCGTTCCGACGGGCCGATGCGGCATCCGATTCCCAGACCTTCGCCGCCAACAGGGCATCTTCGAGGGTGGACACCGAAACGCGGGCCAACCCGACCGAAAACCAGGTTTCGACCACCTCGGCGCGCGTCGCGGCCCTTCGATGGTCTTGCCCCAGACGGGCCGCGTCCAATTCCTTTGCCGCCGCGACCTTGCCTGCCCATGCATCGAGATTCACCAGGGGAACCTCGGCGACCAGGGCGGAGGACCACCCCAGCGCGGCGTCGGGATCGTTCAACTCGGCCGGATCGAAACTCGCCATGCTGACCCGCCGCTGTCCCAGACGGGTCCCGAAAGCCGACAAGGGTTCGTCTGTGCCCATGGCTCCGAGTTCGGCCCGGACCACCGGCACGAACGCCGAATACCCAGACAAATTCCGTCCCGACGCGACCTCCACGCGGGCCTGGGCGGCGACATTGCCCGGCGAGGCGAGATCGGCCAGACGCAGGGCCTCGCGCAAGTCGAAGTCGGCGCCCCATGCCCCCGGCGCCATCGCCATCGCGACCACCGCCCAGCGCCACGCACGCCTATTGCTGAACATCCCCATTTTGCCCTCGTCTCTGACAGGTTCCCCTTCACAGACGATGTCTCGTGCAAAAGGTTTCACCCCCAGGGGCAGATTCCTCCAACCCGGAACAATCCGCTTCGGATTTCCCGGACTGGTGTAACCTCCTTCTCAAAGCGGCATCGATCAATGCGCCTTGTTTCGCATCGACGAACAGGGCGCCGATCGAGACCGAACGGACGTACTTGGAGAACGAGAGGCGTCAGCCCCCCCCCGAACGCGCTTCAGGAACGCTCGGCGTCGCCCCAGGTCTCGAGAAGTTCGGAAAGCCGCCGGGGTTCGTCGCCGGCTTCCAGAGCACCATCGAGGCCTTGTTCGGCCCGCAGCCGGCCCGCGATCTGCCCGACCACCAAGGCGAAGGCCTCCAGGAGATCCTGCAGCGCGGGCTCCACCTCACCGCCGGTGATGGCGCGGTCCGTCAGAAGCCAGCACGGACCTTCGGGAAGCCCGGGTACGGGTGTGAGCACACCGACGACCGGCACTCCCCCGACCGTGAGGGACTCGCCGGCACCGCACCGCGGCAGGTCTTCCGTGAGGGCGACCCACGAGCGGATCTGCCCGAGCATGCGGGATGCACGCGCCTCCAGGACCGGCACGGCTTGGCAAGCCCCATGCTCATCGACGGTACGGCCGTCGAAATCCGTCCCCCAGGCGCAGCGAAGCTCGGATGGTTCGGGACTGGGCAGCAGCACGGAGCATCGTTCCATCCCGAAGGTGTCGCGGGCGCACTCGACCACCCGTTTCCAGAAGGCATCCGGATCGGTGATGCTGGACAGTTCGCGCGCCACCAAGGGCAACCGTCGGATTCCTCCCGCCTGGAGCCGTTCGCGCAGGGCTTCGCGACCTCGCATCAGCGCATTGCCGGCAAGTTCCGTCCACTGGGAAATGAGACCACCGTCCGGAGGATCACCTCCCCCGCGGACTTCGAGCAACCCGAGCTCGCCTCCCCGGCTTCGGCAGGACACATCGAGGCTCCAGCCATCGGGCCTGGTGGTCAACAACGACGGAGCAGGCACCCCTTCGTCGTTGGCCAAAGGGAGGAAGGGGCGCACCCGACCCGCGAGATCGTCGCGCACTCCTTGCGCATCCAGCGACCAGCGCGAACGCCACCCTCCCGCGACAGCATCCACCTGCCAGAAACGGACCTCGTGCGCCCCCAGCCAGACCCGGGTGGCGCGCAGGAGTCCGACGACGAGGTCGTCCCAAGTCTCCGAGCCCAGCAACGGGAGGAAACTTTCCAGCAGTGTGGCAGGATCGGGACGTCGGGCGGAGTCGAGTCGCATGGGTGGGTATTCCTCCATCCCCAACGATAGCCCGTCCCCCGCGGTTTCGCAGGCCGCTTCGGCTCACCTCCGCCGATCTTGGGATCGGCAAGGAAAGATTCAGGCCGCCAGGGAGTCCAGTTTGGCGGCCAATTGCGCGGGAGGAAGCATCCCCACGACCTGGTCCACCACCTTGCCACCCTTGAAGAAGATCATGGTGGGCACACCGCGGATCTGGAATCGCTGCGCCAGACCGGGATTGTGGTCGACGTCCACCTTGGCGATCTTGACACGCCCGGCATATCCTTCGGAAAACTTTTCCAGGACCGGAGCAAGGGCCTTGCAGGGGCCGCACCACTCGGCGAAGAAGTCCACCGCCACAGGGGTGTCGGAGAGGAGAACTTCGGAGGGAAAGCTGGATTCATCGACGTGCATCGTGGCCATGATCGGACTCCTTGATGAGGGTTGTGTCCAATGGACGATCGCCGGACCCGGAAGGTTACATCACCGTGGAGGCGGCGTTTCCGCCCGACCGGCGGGCCCAGGCGGACCGGAGCGTGCCGTGCAGGCGTGCCTTGACCTCGGGGGGGCATTCGAGCAGTTCTTCGCCGCGGTAGAGCTGGATGGTCTTCTTGGCGCTGTCGACCACCAGACGGCATTTGTCACAGCCTTCCATGTGGCGGACCAGCTCGCGGCACATGGCCGATCGTTCGTCGCCGTCCAGGTAGTCGGAGAGGGCTCCGAGAAGGTCGCTGCAATCGCTCATGGCTGTCCCTCCTGGGCCGCGGCGAGCCCGCCCAAACCGTGCGGGACCAGATGCGCATGCACCATGGACGCCCCACCGAACGCTTCCGTCAGCCGTTCGCGCAAGGCCAGTCGTGCGCGCATCAGGCGCACCTTGGCGTTGGCCTCGGTGATGCCCAGGGCCTCGGCGGTCTCGGCGGTGGACTGCCCTTCGACGTCGCGCAGCACGAAGACGGCGCGCAAACCCGGGGAAAGGGTGTCCAGGGCGTCGTCGAGGATGCGGCGCAACTCCTCGCGTTCCACCGAACGCGAGGGATCTTCCCGCCAGTCGGCCAACAGTTCCGGATGCGGGATCGGGCCGTCGTCGTCGGATTCCGTCACGAGTTCGTCGAGGGAGAGGGCATCCTTGCGGCGACGGCGGCGCAGGATTTCGAGCCCTTCGTTGGTGGCGATGCGCCCCACCCAGGTGCAGAAACCCGCTTCGCCGCGAAACGAATCGAGGGCCTCCATCGCCTTGAGAAAGGAGGCCTGGACGATGTTCTCGGCTTCCTCGCGATCGCCGACCAGACGCCAGGCGATGGCCCAGATCCGGCGTTCACAGGATTTCACGAGCCGTTCGAAGGCGTCGTAGTCGCCGGTGCGGGCCTTGGCGACCAGCTCGACTTCCTCGGCTCTGTCCAGTGTCACGTTGCGTTGTGCAGCCACAGCCCCAAGATACACCCTAGCCCGTCACACGCCCCGGTTTGGCGACGCCCCGGCAGAACCAGGCATCCCGCAGGCAATCGTGGAGCCGAAGCTCGACCAGATGGGGCATTCTGGGGACTTCGCCGCGGCGATACAGCGCCACGGTACGGCGTGTCGTATCGAAGACCAGCCGACAATCGGGACAAGCCGCCAGATGGCGGCTCAACCGCTCGCAGGAGAGGGGGCCGACATCGTCGGCGAGGTCGTCCCCCAAACGCTCCAACAAGGTCCGGCAAATGGTGTCCATGGATTCTTGACGTGTCCGCCCCCTTTCCGGTTACGCACTTTCGGACGTAACCTCGAAGGGGATGGCGGCATCCAAACACCAGACCCCACCGTTTCGATCCAACTCGGAGATCTTTCCATGCGCGCCTTCTCTGCACTTCTGCTCAGTCTCGCCCTCGGTGCTTGCGGCGCCCCTTCCGGTCTCGGGACCAATCTTTCCCCCGCCAAGGCCGACAGCCTGATCCAGGCCCACAAGTCCGATTCTTCGTTCCTGCTGCTGGATGTGCGCACCCCCGAGGAATACGCGATGGGACACATCGCCCAGGCCCGGCTCGTGGACTTCTACGCGCCGGACTTCCTAGCCCGTATCTCCGCCTTGCCGCGACAGGCCCCCGTATTCCTCTACTGCCGGTCGGGAAATCGCTCCGGCCAAGCCCTGCAGATGATGCAGTCCCTGGGTTTCACCAACGTCCGCCACCTGGCCGGGGGCATCAATCTCTGGCAGGCCGAAGCCCGCCCGTTGGTGCGCTGACCCCCTCAGCAGACTGGAAGCTCGTTCAACCAGTCGTTCCCAGACGCCCCTCGCGTTGCGCGAAGTAGGCGCTGTACTTCTTGTCGGTGCCCTGGATGTGGCGCACCAGCCACTCTTTCAGGACTTCCAGCAGCGAGGTGGCATCGATGGTGTCCCCGGAGCCCGTGCGCCCGAGCATCGCCACCACTTCGGCCACGAAGGCTTCGTGCGTCTTGTGGTGCGATGCGAGTTCGGGATATCCCCATGAGCCCATGAGTTTCTCTTCGTCTGTGAAGTGGAAACGGGTGTACTCGACCAACTGCGTGAGGATATTTCGGATCGCGGCTCCGGAAGCCCCCGAGGCACCGAGGTCGGCCACACGATTGATCAGGCGAAGCAACACGCGGTGCTGGTCGTCCATACGCGGCACACCCACGGAGAGATCGTCCGACCAGGGAAAGAAGGGCACCGGGGTGCGGTAGTCCTGCACCGTGGTGCGGAACGAACGCGACAGGCGATCGAGGTCGGACAGACCCGTTTCCAGACCCGCCAAGGCCGAGACCGTGGCCCCCGCCCGCATGTCCAGCTCCTGGCTGGTCTGCCCGATTTCGCCCAGTGCCACCCTCGATTCGGCCAAGGTGCGGGAAATTTCGGACAGATTCCGGCTGGTATCATCCAGGCGGTCGCGTGCCTCCTGGGAGAGCGCGGCTTGGTGTTCCACCGTGACCACCGATCGTTGCCCTTCTTCCTGCAGGCCCCGCATGGCTTCGCCAGACGATGCCATGTCGGCGGCGACCCGACGCGTTCCGGCCGAAACCGCTTCGACCTGCCCCTGGATTCGGGAGGCCATCCCTCCCGCCTGGTCGGCGAGATCCTTGACCTCTTGGGCCACCACCGAAAACCCGCGCCCCTTTTCCCCCGCCTTCACGGCTTCGATGGACGCGTTGAGAGCCAACAGTCGCAGGCGTTTGGCGACATCGGTGATGGCGGCCGCCATCCCGGCGATCTCTTCACCCCGGCGTTCCAGCTCACCAGTGGAGGCAATGGCCAAATCCATGCGATCGCCCGTCGCCTGGATACCCTGGAACTGCCGCCCTATCGCCAGTGATGTATCGAACGACATCTCGTTGAGGCGACGGGAAAGTTGGCAGGCTTCGGACGCGGCCGAGCTGACGGCATCGGTCTCGCGGCCAATGACTCCCACTCCCGCCCCCAGCTCTTCCATGGCGGCCGCCACCGTCGCCGATGCCTCCCGACTGCGCTCGGCCTGGCGGCGGATGCCATTGAAGGCGTCGTGGAAGGCCCGGACCTCGCGTTCAAGCGCCAAAGCACCGTCGCGGAGCTCCTGAACCAGGGAGGAATTCGCTTCGCCCAACCCGTTCACGGAACGGGCAACCGCATCGAATTCCTGCACCCTCGAGGTCAGGGGCGCACGTGCCCCGAGCTCGCCTTCGGAGATGCGGGCCAACACGGCCCGGATGGATTCCAGGTCGCCCAGGGCCCTGCGCCCCACAATCAACACCCAAACCACGCCCGCGGCGGCGACCAGGAGGCCCAGGGAAAACAGCCCCCGGGCGATTCCGTCTGCCGCCGAACCCAGTCGCCAGGCCCCGTAACCGGTCAGTCCGATGGTGGTCAACAGAAAGATAGCGAACGTCGCGGGCAGGGCCCGAAGGGTGAACGAAGTGGGTTTGTTCATGGCTTGGCGATTATGCCACCCTTTCCGACAGGTAGCAACAACCTCTCGCTACTCCTCGGAGGCCACCATCCGCGCGGCGTGGATACCCGCCACGGTTCCGTCGGCCACGGCGAGAGTGATCTGGCGGACGGGTTTGCGGGTGAGGTCTCCCACGGCGTACACGTGGGGCACGTTGGTGCGTTTCCATTCGTCGACCTTCACCGTGCCGTCGTCCTCCAGTTCCAGACGATCCTTGGCCAGATCGACGTTGGGCAACATGCCCACGAAGAGGAATACCCCTCCGACGGACTCGGTCCATCGACGACCATCTTCGGTCGATTCCAGGTCGACCTCGATGGTGTCTCCGACCTTGCGGAACCCTGCCGGAGACGTCGCCAACTGGAAGGAAATCTTCGGGTTCGCCCGCGCCGCCTCCACCAACTGGGGTTTGGCGCGGAATTCGTCGCGTCGGTGCACGATCTTCACGCTGCGCGCGAACTGGGCCACAAGCTGGCTCTCCTCCAGCGCCGCATCCCCTCCCCCGATGACGATCACATCCTTGTCGCCCATGTATTTGGCGTCGCAGGTGGCGCAGGTGGAGAGCCCTCGTCCCAGCAGATCCTTCTCTCCCGGCACCTCCAGAGCACGAGGCGTGGTCCCCATGGCCAACACGATCTTCCGGGCGTGGATGGTCTCGAGGCGATCCACCACCGCCGTTCGGTGCCCCAGGTCAAGGTGCGTGATCTCCGAAGCCAATCTCCACTGAACTCCGGCATGCGCCGCCTGCTCGCGGAAATTTTCGGCCAGTTGCCAGCCCGGTACAGCTTTCGGGAAACCCGGATAGTTGGCCACCTGGTGGGTGGAACCCATCGCCCCTCCGGCGAGAGCCTGGTCGAGCACGATGACCGAGGCCTTGGCCTGGGCCGCGTAGATGGCCGCCGCCAGTCCCGCCGGCCCCGCACCCACGACCAGCACATCACAATGGGTGACCGAGGGTGATTCGCCGGAACGGATCGTTTCCGCGCGTTCCGCCCCGACCATGTGGTCGAGTTGGGCTTGCAACCCCGAGCGACGGATGCCCCCGGACAGGGTGGGACCGACCCGATGGCCGTTATCGAAAAACAGCACGGAAGGCGATCCTCGAACCCCCAAAGACTCGGCCAGCTCGCGATTTTTCTGGCGGAAGATCTTCACGAACACAACGTCCCGACCATACAGCGACGCCAGCGAATCGAACTTGGGGGCCAGGGCCTCGCAGGGGGGGCACTCGTCGGAATAGAAGTCGACCACGGCCAGGGGAGCCTTCAGGACGGTGTCTTCGAAACGGTCGGCGTCGATTTCGTGGATGAATTCATTCATGGGGATGCGCTCTCCTGGAGGCGGTGGTGGCCATAGCGGGTGATGGGGATGAACACCCATGTTCCCATTGGATGCGTCTTGCAGGCAAAGGTTTCATGTAACCTCGCGCCCCCTCCCGACGTCCCTTCTCCATCGCCAACGCTGCCGATGAGGTGCAAGCATCCCATCACCACCCTGCGGTCCATCCTGTCCGCACACAACGGAGCCTCTCGTGAACAACATTGGAACCACCGATCGTCTGGTGCGCCTGGTCGCGGGCCTGGTCATGTTGCTTCTGGGCTGGAGCGGTGCCGTCGACGGCCTGTTCGGCACCATCCTGAAATTCCTGGGGTTCGTCCCCTTGGCCACGGCGCTGATCGGATTCTGTCCGGCCTATCTGCCGATGGGCATGTCCACGAGGAAGAAGGCATGAGTCTGGCCGAACGCCTGGCGGGAACGCACCGCCCGGTCGTGGTGCAGTTCCACGCCCCCTGGTGCGGCCCTTGCAAGGCACTTTCGCCCCGCGTGGACGCCATGGAGAAGGAATTCGAAGGCAAGGTCGATGTGGTCCGCATCGACATCGACCAGGAACCCGATCTGGCCCGGGAAGCCGGTGTGCGCGGCGTCCCGACCCTGGCGGTCTATCGCGACGGCCAGGAGATCCGCAGACACGTCGGAGCCCTGGACCCAGCCGGGCTGCGCGTGTTGTTCACCTCGGGAGCCGACCCGTCGCAGGCCAGGGCCCCCGTTGGGCGTCCCGCCTGGCACCTAGCCGCCAAATTCGGCGGGGCGGTGGCGCTGATCCTAGCGGCCGGGGCCTTTCCCTCGGCCGACTGGCTGCGTTGGCCCGGGTACGGTCTTCTTTTCTGGGCCATGACGGAAATGTGCCCCGCCTGCCGCGCTCCCGGCTCGCGCTGAACCTGTCCCCACAGATCCACCATCCATTCCGGCATCACACCGGACCCAAGGAAGCCATGTCCATCTTTTCGCAGTTGCTTTCCCTGTTCCTCCCCGATCCCACCGCGAAGGTGGAGGCCACCGAGGCCAAGCGCCTCCTGGGGTTGGCTGCGTCCGAACGCCCCAAGTTGGTGGACGTGCGCACCACAGGAGAGTGGAAACAAGGACGCATCCAGGGCGCCACGCACATCGACATTTCGTCTTCGGAGTTCGATCGCAAGATCGGTGGCCTGCCCCGCGAGGGAAGTTACCTCTTGTACTGCCAGTCGGGCGCCCGCTCGGGAATGGCCCGATCGCGCATGAAGGCGATGGGTTTCTCCGACGTGCGGCACGTCGCGGGCGGCATGTCCGCTTGGCGCGCGGCGCGCTTGCCGGTCGCGAAGTAGTCTTCGCAGGCACCTACTTTCTGCCGGGAGCAAACCTTGCACAACACCTCCACCGACCGTTTCGATGAACTGGCCCGTTCCTGGGACGTGGCCCCCATGCACGTCGAGCGCACCGCGGCCATCGCCTCGGCGCTGCGCGGCGTCCTTCCCTCCACCGGTCTGCGCACGCTGGAGGTGGGAGCGGGCACGGGCCTCCTGTCGTTCGCCTTGGCCGACCACCTGGGCCCGGTGCTGGCCACCGACCCCTCGGCCGGCATGGTCACCGCGCTGGAAGACAAGATCCGACAGACCGGATCGGCCTCCCTGTCGGCCCTGCGCTGCGGCGACGACCTGGCTGGCGTGGACGGCCCTTTCGATCTGATCCTATCCCAGATGGCCCTGCACCACATTCCCGACGTGCCGGGATTCCTCGTGCGGGCCGCGTCGCGACTGCCTGCAGGTGGCTGGTTGGCGATCGCCGACCTCGACCTCGAAGACGGTTCCTTCCATGGCCCCACCGTCACCGACGTGCATTTCGGATTCGACCGCCAGATCCTGTCCTCCCTCCTGGAACAGGCCGGATTCGGGCAGATCACGTTTTCCACCGTACACACCATGCGCAGGAACACCGAAGCGGGTCTGCGCTACTACCCCATCTTCCTGGTGACGGCACGACGGCGTTGACCATGGGTACCGCAAGCGCCGCGACACGGAGACATGCTATACTTGCCTCCATGCTCCCCGCCCTGCTTGTCTCGCTGGTCGCCGCCACCGGCGCACAGAATCCGTCCGACTCCTCGATGGCACCACAGCCGGATTCCACCCCGACCGCGCCGACGACGGTCGCGGCCGCACCTTTCCTGCCTCGGGCGCTTTGGACCGGCGGAGGCATCCTGGGCGCAAATCTGGGGGTAGCCGGCTGGAACCGGTTCGTCGAGGACGCCGAATACGCGCGCATCGACGGCGAGACCATCTGGAACAACCTCGCGCACGAATGGGTGTGGGACGACGACAACTTCCAGGTCAACCAGATCGGCCATCCGTTGCAGGGAAGCCTCTACTATTCGCTGGCGCGCGCCAACGGTTTCGGGTACCTGTCGGGTCTGGCCTGGACCACGGCGGGCAGCATCCACTGGGAATACTTCATGGAGACCGAGCCCCCGGCCATGAACGACCTGGTGACCACGAGTATGGGAGGCGCGATGCTGGGCGAGATGACCTGGCGCCTGGCGGAATACGTCTCCGGGGAGTCGACCGGCAAGCCGGGAGGCTGGATCCGCCGGACTGCGGCGTTCGCGATCAATCCGGTGCACGGCGGCGACCGGCTCCTGAACGGCCGCCCTCCCGTGACCAAATCGCCTTCGCGCCTGATGGGTCTGCGCATCTCCACCGGCAAAAGCTTCGGAAAAGGCCTGACGCGCACATCCGGAGACCTCCCCGCCAGCGCCCCCGAAGCGCGCGTCCCCGTGGCCTCCACCACCCTGCGCCTCTCGCACGGCGATCCGTTCGCTTCGAAGAAGCCCTTCGACCACTTCACGTTGTCGCTGGGGCTCTCCGCGCTGTCCACCCCCGTTTCCAGCGTGGGTGTCCGGGCGCAGTTGTGGCGGCTTCCCGAGATGGAATCCGACATCTCGCGACACAGCTTCCACTTCTCGCAGAATTTCGACTACCTCGACGGCGACGTCTACCGACTGTCGGCCTCCAGCTTCGGCGCCGAATGGCTCGCCGAGTTCGACCTGGGTGCCGACTGGACCCTGCGAACCCGCGGTCAACCCATCTTCATCGCGTTGGGCGCGGCCAGCACCGAATATTACGTGGATGTGGAGCGTGACTACAACTTCGGCATCGGACCGGGCTGGAAGACCGGGCTACATCTGGGGCGTCCCGGAACCGCATCGCTGGTGGCCTTCGCCGACCGGTACTGGATCCGCACCCAGTCGGGAGCGCAGGGCGCCGAGATCGTCGATCTGCAATCGGTCGAACTGGTGAAGGACCTGTGGAAGGGTTTCGGGGTGGGGCTTTCGTGGCACCGGTACGACCGCACCGGATCGTATCGGGATTTCCCCGATGTGCGAGTGGTGAACCAGGAGTTCCGCGCCCTTGCGACCTGGACGCACTGATCTCGCCGCACTGATCCTTTTCCTGGTGCCCGCTCTGGCCGTCGCCTGGGAAGCCCGCACGGCGCCTCACCTGGAGGTTCGCGGACCATCACGCACCGCCGTCCTGGATTCCCGGATCCGGGTGGTGTCGTGGAACGTCCACAAGCGGACGGATTCCGTCTTCCTCTCCGAACTCGCGCACCTGGTCGACTCCGTCGCGGCCGACATCGTCCTGCTCCAGGAATTCGCCGCGCGCGATCCTCGACACGTCGCCGCAGCCCTGGCCGGGCGCCCTTGGGCCCTCTCGTCCAATCTCCGCACAGGCTCTCCCCCCGTCGAGACCGGCGTCTCGACGGCGTCCCGATCGATCCACCGAGCGCAGGCCCTGCTGTCCGAGGGCGCCGAACCCGTGGTCGGGTCGCGCAAACCCGCCCTGGCCACCTGGCACCCCGCATCAGGAGATACCCTGCTGGCCATCAATCTGCACGCGCTGAATTTCTCCCTCCGGATGGACAAATTCCGGCAACAATTGGAAGAGGTCCGACGATTGGCGGCGCACCACGAAGGACCGGTCGTGGTGGCCGGCGACTTCAACACCTGGAGGGAAGGTCGCCTGCGGACCACGGACTCCCTGCTGGGAGAAGCCGGGTTGGTGCGCCTGGATTTCGGAACCGCGGAAGCCGGCAAGCGCCGGGCCTTCGGCCACACCCTGGACCACGTGTATTATTCGCCCCGATTCCTGCGACCCGACTTGGCCCGATGCGCGGTCCCCACCAGGTACCGAACCTCCGACCACTTCCCCTTGATCGCGACCTTCGACCGGATCCCCTGAGCCGACACGCCGCGATGGCCCCGACCGTGCGCCTCGTGCCGTCAGTGATCAGACCAAGAGAAGCGCTTGGCGATGTCACTCCCCCAGCGGCGCGGCGCCCGTCAGGTTCGGGCCGCCAGGGACGCACGGAAGGCGTCGGGGTCGGCCTTCCACGATCGGACACAGACCCGGCAGATACACGCCTTCATGACCAGATGGGGCGGCACGAGCGCCCGCAGATCCTGCGGTACACTCTCGGTGTTGCACCAGCACGCGGGGTCACCGGCCTGACACCCGTTGGGTTGGCCGCAGAAGGGACAGGTCTTCGGATCTAGGGTCGGGACGGGCATTCCGCAATGCTGCCTTATCTGGCAGGCCGTGGCAACACCTCACGACCCATGGCACCTCCGGTGGTCGAGATTGGAGCCCCACCCGGCTGGACTCGAGAGGCCACCGGGAAACAGGCCCCACCACCGGGACATTTCGACGGAGATCTCGACGGTATGGACCTGGCCTCTGGAGGCTGCCTGGTGCAACGGAGGAAAGGGGCAGATATTATTGCATATTCATGCAATATTGCATAGATTGGCAACATGCCCTGCAAAACGTGTGCCCCCCTTGCCGCACCCGATCTCGCCGACAAAACCTGGTTCACCCATCGTGCGCGCATCCTGGCGGCCCTTGCCAATCCAGCGCGCCTCAAGATGATCGTGAGCCTGTCCCAAAGCGAAAAGTGCGTCTGCGAAATGGCCCAGGAAGTGGGGCTGGACATGTCGACCACCTCGCGCCACTTGGCGCAACTACGGCAAGTCGGGCTGCTGGAAGACGATCGCCGCGGCAACATGGTGTTCTATCGCCTGAAAGCCACCTGCCTGCCGGACTTCCTGCAGTGTCTGGACGGCCTCTCCGAAACATGACGCCTATCCACACCGGGAGTTCCATATGACCTGCTCATGCACCAGCAACACCCCTGTCACCGCGATCTATGCCTGCTCGGGGGCCGCCGATGTCGGCGAGCTGGCCGACCGTGTGGCACGCACTCTCTCGACAAATGGCGTAGGGAAGATGTCCTGCGCCGTGGGCGTGGGTGCCGGAGTGCAGTCCCTGCGCAACACCGCATTGTCCGCTGGTCGAGTCCTGGCCATCGACGGCTGCGGAGTCGGATGCGTGGCAATCGCCATGAAACAAGCGGGGGTAGCAGAATTCGTCCATGTGGAGCTTGGTCAGGCAGGATTTCCCAAAGGCAATTCGCCAGCCAACGAAACGAACATTGCCGCAGCCTTGGCGATCGTGCACGAACGATTGGCCGCGGCCTAAGACACTGCAGGCAACGCGGTTCGCCCCTCCCCCCACCCACTTTCTTTGCACAGGAGAACCCATCATGATCCTCGAAGTCCTCGGCACCGGCTGCACCAAATGCAAATTGCTCCACGAAGCGGTCCTCAAAGCGGTCGCGGAAGCGGGCGTGCAAGCCGAAGTCCACAAGATCGAAGACATCGCCGCCATCTTGGAGCGCGGTGTCATGAGCACCCCCGCCCTCGTGAAAGACGGCAAGGTGCTGGTGGCCGGCAAGGTTCCCTCTCCCAAGGAGATCATGCCATGGCTCGTCTGATCCTCGCCCTGGCTGTCGCGTTCGCGACAGCCGTGTCAAGCGCAGCCCCACAGGGGCCCAAGGCCCCGCCCACCGTGCAAGCCACCTATTTCCACTACCAGTACCGGTGCGCCTCTTGTGTCAAGCTCGAACGCTGGGCCGCACAGGCCATCCAACTCGGACTCAAGGATTCCATCCGGACCGGGCGCCTCAAGTGGGGAACCATGGACATGGAGTCCCCCCAAGGTTCGGCTCTGGCAGACAAGATTGGCCTCATGAACAAAAACGTGGCCCTCATGGAGGTGCGCGACGGCAAGATGGTCCGCTCCAAGGAACTTGTGCAGACATGGCAGCTCCTGCGCGATTCGGTGGCCTTTTCCCAATACGTGAAGTCCGAGACGATCGCGTTCCTGAAAGCTGCTCGATGATCGAATCCGACCTGCCCGTGATCGCTGCACTGGGACTGGGCATCTTGACCTCGGTCTCGCCCTGTCCCATGGCCAGCCACGCGGCGGCAGTGTCGGTTCTTGTCCGCGGCGCAGGCTCCTGGAAAAGTGGCCTGGTTGTGGGCACGAGCTACGCGCTCGGCCGCGCCGCCGCCTACGCCGCCCTTGCCTGGATCCTTTCCGCCGGCATTTTCAAGTTGGGGCCACTGGTGCGCAAGGTCCAGTTCCACGCCGAATCCGTGTTGGGTTGGGTCTTCCTGGTGGGAGGGATCCTGCTGGCCGTCTCGCCTTGGCTGCGCCTTCCCGGTAACGGCATGAACACGTTGCGATGGAAAGAACGCTTCGATCGGATTGGCCCCATCCCTGGCGCCTTCTTGCTGGGCGCCCTCTTGGCCCTGGCCTTCTGCCCGGTATCCGCGGGAATCTTTTTCGGATCGGTGGTCCCGTTGGCGGTCGCGACCTCTCCCTCGTGGTCGGTCACCATTCCCTACGGCGTGGCCACGGCGTTGCCGGTATTCGTGCTGGTTGTCGCCGCCGGGTACGGAACCCACATGGTGGCGCGAACCTTCCAGGCCACGCAGAAGATCACACCTTGGCTGCACCGCATCTCGGCGACTGGCATGATCCTGGCCGGAATCTGGTTGCTGGCGCGCTCCTACGGCATCGCACTCGTGCCAGGCCCGTCCGCAGACGCTGCCGCCGAAATGTCGTCGCTTGTTCTTTTCGCGTTGGGAGGCTCGGCATGAACAGGCGCACAGCCAACATGCTCCTGGTGATCGGCCTGGGAGTCTGGTGGTTTGTCTACACGTCGCTCGCGCAGATATCGGCGTTCACCGTGAGAAGCATCGGCCTGGACGCCGGCACGCATCTTGCCGCATCGGTGGAATTCCTGGTGTTCGAGGTCCCCAAGGTCCTGCTCCTGCTGGTCGTGATCGTCTTCGCGGTGGGTGTGCTCCGGTCCTTCTTCAGCCCCGAGAAGACTCGACGGATTCTGTCCAAATTTCCCGAAGGCGTCGGGAACGTGATGGCCGCGCTGCTGGGAATCGCCACGCCGTTCTGTTCCTGTTCGGCCGTCCCCCTGTTCATCGGATTCCTCACCGCGGGCGTCCCCCTGGGCGTCACCTTCTCGTTTCTGATCTCGGCACCCATGGTGAACGAAGTGGCCCTGGCCTTGCTGTTCGGACTCTTCGGATGGAAGGTCGCCGGGCTGTATCTCGCCACCGGATTGGCCGTTGCGATCGTGGGCGGATGGGTCATCGGGAAACTTCGCATGGAATCCCATGTGGAAGACTGGGTCATGAAGATCCGCGCCACCGAAGCCCCCGATCTCGAGACCCTCTCCTGGACGGATCGACTCTCGGCAGGACTGGCAGCCGTCAAGGACATTGTGGGCAAGGTCTGGCCTTGGGTGGTCGCGGGCGTCGGAGTCGGTGCATTCATCCATGGATACGTCCCCACCGGATTCCTCTCGTCCTTCATGGGCAAGGACGCATGGTGGAGCGTGCCGCTTGCGGTGCTGCTGGGGATTCCCATGTACGCCAACGCGGCCGGAATCATCCCGATCGTGTCGGCCTTGCTGGAAAAGGGCGCAGCCCTGGGCACTTCGCTGGCCTTCATGATGGCCGTGATCGCCCTCTCCGCACCCGAGGCTGTGTTGCTGCGCAAGGTGCTGAAAGTCCGCCTTCTGGCGACCTTCTTCGGAATCGTGGCGGTGGGAATCCTTGTCGTGGGATGGCTTTTCAACCTGCTGCTCGGCTGAGACTCGCCCACCGCGCAACCTTCGTGAAACAGGTCCGCACTAGACTTTCAGTAAGCGACACCCTATATTTCGATATATGGCGAAACATGAAAATGAAGTATCCGTCGAGACCCTCGCCGAGGTGGCCTCCGCCCTGGGAGAACCCAAGCGACTGATGGCCCTGGCCATGCTCGCCCGGGGCGAACTGTGCCTGTGCGATCTCACCGATGGGCTGGGCGTGGCGCCCTCCACGGTATCCAACCACATGGCCATCCTCAAGCGGGCCGGACTGGTGGAGGCGCGCAAGGACGGGCGCTGGATGCACTTCCGACTCGCCGATACCGATCCCTCCCCGGCGGTGGCCGAGGCCCTGCGCTGGGCCCTGGCCCATCTGCCGAATTCCGTCATTCCCTCCACCCACTGCACCACCGGAGACTGCTGCCCATGAACCCCAAGACCAAGCTCCTGTACCTCTGCACCGGAAACTCCTGCCGCAGCCAGATGGCCGAGGCCTGGACCCGCCACCTCAAAGGCGACCTCTACGAGGTCTTCAGCGCGGGCATCGAAGCGCACGGCCTGAATCCGAACATGGTGAAGGTCATGGCCGAGGTGGGAATCGACGTCACGGGGCATACGTCGGATCTTGTCACCAAGTACTTCGACGCCGGCTTGGAAATCGTGGTGAGCGTCTGCGGCCACGCCGACCAGAATTGCCCCGTCTTTCCCGGCCAGGTGCGGCGCATCCACCAGGGATTCGACGATCCCCCGAAGCTGGCGCGGGAACTGGCGGCCCTGGGGGCCTCCGAAGAGGAGCAACTGGAGCCCTACCGCCGCGTGCGCGACGAAATCAAGGCGTGGGTGGAGACCCTTCCCGGAGCCTTGGCGTGAACAGCAGCCTCGAAGAGCAGATCCGCGCCAAGGTGCGCGAAGGGTACGGCGCCATCGCCGAATCCGACCAGACCGGCTGCTGCACCGGAGGCTCGTGCTGCGGCTCGTCACCGGAGATCGCCCGCGAACTGGCCACCAAACTCGGGTACGATCCGGCGGTGCTGGAAACCCTGCCCGAAGGCACCAACCTGGGACTTTCGTGCGGCAATCCCCAGGCCATCGCCGACCTGAAGGCCGGTGAGACCGTCCTGGACCTGGGATCGGGAGCCGGCTTCGACGTCTTCCTGGCCGCCCAGGCCGTGGGACCTTCCGGACGCGCCATCGGGGTCGACATGACCTCCGCGATGCTGACCAAGGCGCGCCGCAACGCAAGCGCCTTCGGCGAACGCACCGGTCTCACCAATGTCGAATTCCGTCTGGGAGAGATCGAGCATCTTCCTGTGGCCGATTCGTCCGTGGACGTGGTGATCTCCAACTGCGTCCTGAATCTATCGCCCGACAAACCCCAGGTGTGGCGCGAGATCGCCCGCGTGCTCAAGCCCTGCGGCCGTGTGGCCATCTCGGACCTGGCGCTGGCCAAACCCCTGCCGTCGGGCGTGTTCGAGCTCGCCGAAGCCCTGGTGGGCTGTGTCGCCGGTGCGGTCCTGGTCGAAGATGTCTGGGCCGCCGCCGACGCCGCGGGACTCGCCGAAATCGCCATCACGGTCAAACACGACTACGTCGCGGTCATGGAGAACCTGCAGGATCCGCTGTACCGCGAAATCCTCGAGCTGCTTCCCACCGGAGAGCGCCTCTCCGACTACATCGTGTCGGCGACCATCTCGGCGCACAAACCTTGCGAGGGTTGTGACGGGAATGGCGATTGTAGCGACGACGAACGCCTCGGAAACGGACCTGGCGGTGGGGACGACGCCCGCCTGACCTCGTCGACACCCGAATGGCACCAGAACAGCTCGTGCTGCGGCGCGACCGAAATGGGCGACGTGGGTGCCGGAAAGCGGTGCTGTTGATGGCCGCGGCACGACTGTCGTTCCTGGATCGGTGGCTCACCCTCTGGATCGCCTTGGCCATGGCCTCGGGGCTCGTTCTGGGAAAGTTCGCACCCGCCCTGGTGCAAGCCTTGGCCGACGCCTCGATCGGGTCCACCTCGATCCCCATCGCCATCGGTCTGATCCTGATGATGATCCCGCCCTTCGCCCGGGTGCGTCCTCGGGAACTGCCCAAGGTGTTCACCGACCCGAAGGCGTTGTCGCTTTCCGTCGTCCTGAACTGGCTGGTCGGACCGGTACTGATGTTCGCCTTGGCCTGGATCTTCCTGTCCGACCGTCCCGACCTCTTCGCGGGACTGGTCCTGGTCGGTCTGGCGCGGTGCATCGCCATGGTGGTCGTCTGGAACCAGCTCGCTGGCGGGTCCGCCGAAGCCGCCGCAGGCCTGGTGGCCTTCAACAGCGTCTTCCAGGTGCTCACCTACGGCGGCTACGCGTGGTTCTTCCTGTCGGTGGTCGCGCCCTGGGCGGGACTTCCGGCGCAAGACATCGCCGTTTCCATGGGCGAAGTCGCCGGTTCGGTGCTGTTGTACCTGGGCCTTCCCTTCGCGCTGGGTCTGGGAATCCGCTGGCTTCTGGTGACCTTCCGCGGCGAGGCCGCAACCGCCAGGTTCAATGCCCGGTTCGCTCCCGTGACCCTGGTCGCGCTCTTGTTCACCATCGTCGTGCTCTTCGCCCTGCAGGGCGACCGCATCCTGTCGAAGCCTTTCGAGGTGGTGCGGGTGGCGGCACCGCTGGCCATCTACTTCGCCGCGATGTTCGCCCTCTCGTGGTGGACGGCTCGGCGCATCGGGATGGACTACGGCCGCACGGTCACGCAGGCATTCACGGGTGCGTCCAACAATTTCGAACTGGCCATCGCCGTGGCCATCGGATCGTTCGGGCTCACCTCGGGCGCGGCCTTCGCCGCCACCATCGGCCCTCTGGTGGAAGTTCCCGTGATGGTGGCGCTGGTGCAAGTCGCGCTGCGGCTGCGGCCGACAACGGGCAGTCTTCAGCGCGGGTAGGCGGATTCGATGATTTCCGTCAGATCGACATCCCAGCGCAGACGCGGATCGGGATCGCCGATCTTCCTGGCGATCATCGAAATCCCCAGGTAGGCGTACTCCCTCTCGACACCCACCATCGAGGATTCATTCGCCAGCGGGATGATCCTGCACGGGAGACCTTCACTGACTTCGACCACCTCGAACCCCGTGAACCGGTTGAACAGCATGCGCAACCCGTCGGACGAGAACCGGAAGAAGTCCCAAGGACGATCGTGCAGAGGCCATGCCGGATGCGTCGCCACGAATACGAGGCCGCCAGGTTTGAGGACACGATTCATCTCCAGGGCGACCTTCCAGGGCATGCCCAGGTGTTCGAAGACGGAAATGCAGAAGGCCGCGTCGAAGGTGCCCGCGTCGAAGGACTTGGACAGCGCGTGCGCATCGGCGACGACGTCCACCCCAATTCCAGGCAAGATGTCCACACCTGTCCGCCTGCAGCCTTCGCCGAAGAGATTGCCACACTGGTTTCCCGATCTCGCACGGGCACCGATCTCCAGGATCTTCCCCTCGCGCGTTTCATTCACCATCCGAACGAAGTTCCGGAAAATGGTGTGGAATGGATCATCACGGGTATCCGAGCGCATCGGCAGGAGAACAGCTCGCGCCATCCAGCAGAGTGCGGCATTGAACAAGGTCTGGCGGAGTGTCCGTCCGTCAGCATTGGCTCTGGCCTTCACATTCGCAAGTTTCTGGTAGAGCATTCCGCCATCCTCCATCCCAACGTATTCCAGCCAATTCCAGGGCGAATCGGCATCTCGGAAGGTAAACCCATGTGTTCCACGAGTCCGGGCTAAATCCATAGAACGACTGCTGCGCAACCGAAGAATCAAGTAGGGACGCATCCGGGCGTGAGCGCCGTCACGCTCCGACCATGGCAAGGTGTTCCATCACGATTAGAATTGCATCCATGCCCGATTCGCCCAACTCCTCCCCCGCCACCGGATACCGGTGGATCTGGATCGCCACTCCTGTCGGAGCCCTCTGCGGATTCGCCTACGGCCTGGTCCACCTCATCGTCTTCTTGATGGGAAGCAATTCCGGCATTCCCGCCGCCCGCAACCCCCTGGGGGCCATCCTGCTGCTCATCCCGTTGGCCGCCTGGTTTCTGGCCACCATCTCCACTGGAGCCCTGTTGGGCATGGGTTTTTCCGCTTGGCTGGTGGCACGCGCCAACGATGCCTCCGGACACCCCACGCGCCAGGCGGCGGCATCGCACCAACTGCCGTTGGCGACTCTCACCGCGGGCAACCTGGGCATCGCCGCGGTCGTCTGGATCCTCTGGGGCATCTTCGGCGAGCCCCTCACCCTCGGCACGGGCATCTTCCTGGGCGTGTGGCCCCCGTTCGTGGCCTGGACCTCCCTGTGGGTGCTGGTCGTCCTGTCCGCGTGGCAGAAACTGTCCGATCGCCTGGTTCCCTCCGGCGACGAGTGGTGGCAGCGCATCCCGGCAGGGCTGATGGAATCGCTCCCGGCCAACCTCTCGCGAATCCTCTGGAACGTGGTGGTCGCATCGCTTGGCACCGGCATCGCATGGGCCATCCTGCTGATCGGAACCAGCCTTCAGAAACGCGACACGACCGGCCTGCTCGGATTGTCCCCCTTCACCAAGACCTGGGGGATCGTTTTGGCAGGAGTGGTCCTGCTGCAACTGGTCGCCCTGGCCCTGCACGCCTGGAATCTACGAGGGGTCGCCATTGGCTCCTTGAAGGCCAAAGTGGTCGACATGGCCCTGATCTGGCTTCCCCTGGAGCGGCTTCCCCAACTGCCCGAGGCCCCCCAGATGCTGCGTCGCGCCCTGGTCCCCAATGCGAACCTGCCATGGATCCTGCGATTCGTCTGGAAACGAGCGGCGTCGAAATTCGAGCCCGTGTTCACGCATTGGGATCGTTGGACGGGCGCTTCCGACCCTCGCGAAGCATTGAGGGACGTGCTGGGATCAGACACCGTGGACGACGCCCTCCTGTTCTGGACGTGCTCCCTGCAAGTCACCCTGGCGGTCCTGTGGGCGGTGGCCGCATGAACCTCCACCGCTACTCCCTGCTCATCATCCTGCTTGTTTCCCTGTTTCCCAGGAGTGCACACGTGTCGCAGGTCTTCCCCGAGTTCCAGACCCTCGAGTCGTTGTCCGCCTCGTCGTTCGTTCTTCTGGTCGAACCGGCGACTCCGGCTTTTACCAACGAGACGCTCCCCCACGGACCGGGCTCCAAAGCGGATGTGGTCAGCCGTGCGCGTTGGACCGTGCTCGAAGTCCTTCGCGCCGAAAAAACAATGGCCAAAGGCGCCGTGATCCGGGTGGCTCGATACAACGAGAGTTTCGATCTGGCGATGTCGCATTCCATCGCCAGCGGCATGCCCACACCTTCGGTGGCCGCTCCGATGTACGAAGGCGCGGCGTCAGGTCCCGACGGGCGCCGGATCCTCTTCTTGGACGGCAATCCCGCCACAGGGCTCTTCCACGAGGTGTGCATCGGGTCGTCGGAAAGCGCCGATTCCTTGGCGCGGGTGCGCAAGCTTTTGCGCAAGCGCAAACCCTGAGACCAACCCCAATAGCGTTTCAATCGTCGGAATAGGCCGGATTGACATCGGAATCTCCCGGTGGTCGAGCTTGTCGAGACCAACCGGGTGGGTCTCGACAGGCTCGACCACCGTTAGCCTAGCTCGAACACCGGGGCCAGTTCAGGCCTGCGAGCCCGAGTCTCCCAGGGACGCCATCATGCGTCGAAATCCGTCGATGTGGTCTCCAAGATCCGCCAGATACCGGCCCCGCAGCTCGCAAACGGCCATGCCGCGGAAGGTGGGAACGATGGGGCCCAGTACCGCTCGATAATCGATGTCTCCACGGCCCGGGGGCATGTGCAGGTCGCCTCGACCCAACGGGATCTGGTGGGTCTGCGTCTTTTCGGTCCAGTTGGCGACACGCCCGAAGTTGTCGTGTACATGCAGATGCAGGAGCGGTTTCCCGCCCAGCATCGCCGCGGCCTCCGTCTCCGAGTACCCGTGCAGGCGCGCGCTCATGTGCAGATGCCCCGTATCGAGGCAGATTCCGACATTCGGCCGCCCCACCCGAGCGACTTGTCCGAGCAGGTCTTCGGGGAATTCGGCGTAACAGTAGGGAGAATAGGGAAGGTACGGACGTGCGTTTTCCAAGGCGATGCGCACCCTGGGGAAGGCATCGGCGGCCACCCGCAGCAACGTGGCCTCCTCCTCCAACAAGTCTTGGCTCTCGCTGGCCTGGGGGCGCCACGGCACCGCTACTCCGAACTCCACCTCCGAGACCCAACGCCCCGGGTGCACCACCAGGACCTCGCCGCCGGCGAGATCGCAGAATTCCAGGCAGGCATCCAGCACGGCGCGGTGCATGTCGGCATCGCGCTCGGCCATCAGGTCCAGAGAATCGGGGGCGTGCACGCTCAAGCGCAATGGGAAATCGCGGAGGATCCCCAGGAAGGCCGAGACGCGCAGACGATCCAAGCGTCCTGCCCGGATGGCATCGAGTCCGTGGATGCCGATCTCGACGGCTTGGAGTCCCAGCCGGGTCGCTTGCAGCAGGTCGCCGGGAAGTTTGGCCAGGTTGCCGTCCAAACGGGCCTCGTGGATGTTCGTGGACAGGGTCAGCACGAGGCGTAGACCTCTCGGCCGCGCGACCAGGTGCGGACCACGTCGGGGATTCCCCGGTCTTGGCGCACCAGGACCAGATCGGCATTGCGTCCCACGTCGATGGATCCGGTCGTGTCCCCGATGCCCACGCAACGGGCCGGCACGGACGAAGCCATCGCGACCGCGTCCTCCAAGGGCAGGATCCCCCACTCCGCGAGCAGGAACACGGCGTGCAGGATCGATTGCGGCAAGTAGTCCGAACAGAGGATGTCCCCGAAACCCGCCTCGAGGGCGGACCTGGCCGACATGTTCCCGGCCTGGGATCCACCACGCACCAGATTGGGAGCCCCCAGGCAAGTACGGACCCCAGCCCGTTTCGCCTCGCGCGCGGTGTCCAGGTCGATGGGGAACTCGCTCATCGCGATGCCTTCCCGGAGACACCAGGCGATTTTCTCGGCGCAATCGTCGTCGTGGGAAGCCATCGCCACCGCCTGTTCCCGGCACCTGGCCGCCATCGCCCCGACAGCCTCGGCCACTCCTTCCTCGCGCGCCTTGCGCTTGCGGTCCAGGATGCGGTCCAGGTCCTCGTCGGACTTCGCATACACCTTGCTGTAATAGGACTTGTAGGCCGCGACATCGCGGTACTGCCCCTGCCCCGGCGAGTGGTCCATGAACGAGAGCAGGCCGAGCTTTCCCTGCTCCAGGAGCCTTTCGAGATGCGGGACAGCCGCCAGATCCGTGACCTCGAAGCGCGCATGGATCCTTGTGTCCACCCGAAGCGCCGGCGCGAGGTCGACCACTTCGTCGATCAGGGCGGCTGCGGCGGAATTCGAGCGCAGTCCTTCTTCCAAGTCGGCGAAGGACAACGAATGGAAGATGGTCGTGATACCCCACCCCGCCAGGCAGCGATCGAGTTCCCGGACGGCCACCCCCACCGGAAAGCGCGCCTTGGGCCGGGGCTCGACGGCTTTCTCGATGGCATCGGAATGCATGTCCACGAATCCAGGAAGCAACCAGGCTCCCGCAGCGTCCAGGGCGTCGTCGGATGGCTTGCCTTGGGCGACTTCGACGATCCGACCACCCTCGATGGAGACCAGTGCATCTTCGAGCAGGCGATCGCGCAGCACCGCCGTGCAGTTGTGGATTCGGAAATTCCTCATGGTTGGTCCCCGATACGGATGGTGCGATCGGCGACTCGCTCCAGGAGCTCGGGGTCGTGGAAGATCCCCAGCAAGGTGGACCCTCCCGCCTGGAGTTCATGCAACAGCTCCACGACCACCTCCACCGAGGCTTTGTCCAACGATGCTGTGGGTTCGTCCAGAAGCAGGAGGGATGGTCTCCAGCTCACGGCGCGCGCGATGTTGACGCGTTGCTGTTCGCCACCGGAGAAGGTCGCGGGATAGGCCGAGAACAGGCGCCGCGGAATCCGCAGGCGCTCCAGCAGCCCGGCCGCCTGCTCGCGGGCCGTGGCCAGATCCACTCCCAACCGGTGAACAATCGGCTCGGCGACCAGATCCACCGCCCCCACACGAGGAATGACCCGCAGGAACTGCGACACGAAGCCGATTTCCGTCCGTCGCAGCTCCAGCACCGCGCCTTCGTCCAAGGTGGCGAGATCCACACTTCCCAGCGCAGGAGACTCGTACCAGATCGCTCCCGAACTGGCCAGGTACGTGCGGTAGACGCACTTGAGAACGGTGCTCTTTCCGGCTCCGGAGGGCCCGGCCAAACCGACGAACTCGCCTTTGGCGACCTCGAAGGAAACATCGGAGACCGCGGGCAGATCGACACCGCCCAGCATGTGCAGAAGGAAGGATTTCGAGAGATTGCGAATGGTCAGCATGACGGGACTCCTCATTGCAGCTGGGACGCCACCAGCAACTGGGTGTAGCGGTGCTGCGGGTCCTGCAGAATCTGGTCGGTAAGTCCCGACTCGACGACCTCGCCGTTCTTCATGACCATGGTGCGCTGGCAGAGGAGGTTGATCACCCCCAGGTCGTGCGAGACCACCAGCATGGAAAGCTTCAACTCCTCGCGCAGGGACCGCACCATGTCCAGCACCCGCGCCTGCACCGAGAGGTCGAGTCCGGTGGTGACTTCGTCGAGAAGCAGGATGGGCGGATCTCCCGAGAGGGCCTTGGCAATCTGCACACGCTGCTGCATGCCACCGCTGAAGTTGCGGGGAGGTTCGTCCATGCGCGAAAGCGGGATCTCGGTGCGCTCCAGCAGGTGCGAGGCGCGCTCCCGCATGCGACCGATGGACCGCCATCCGGCCGAAAGCAGTCGTTCCGCCACGTTGCCGCCCGCGCTGACTCCCATGCGCAGTCCCAGATGGGGATGCTGGTAGACGATGCCCATGCTGGCATCGCGCACCTTGCGCTGGCGCCAACGGTCCAGGGCGAGGATGTTCCGACTCCATTCCGAGCCGTCTTGGTGCAGGTCGGGAACGTCCACCAGCGCGGGCAGGCGGGTGACTTCCAAAAATCCGGAAGTCGCCGCGTCGTCGAAGTGCAGCAGCTTCACCAGCGTGCTCTTGCCCGATCCACTCTCGCCCACGATGCCCAGAGCCTCTTCGGGTCGCAGCTCGAAACTCACGTCGCGGCATGCCCAGACGGTACCGCAAGTCGGGCACCGGTTCGTGCCGGCGACCGCCCCCGTGGAATCCAGGCAACCATCGCATCCGGCCCCGAAACGGCGTGTGATGCCGTGGGCCCGCAGAAGCGCTTCCATCTAGGATCTCCTCTTGTCGCAATACCCGGTGTCGGAGCAGAAGAAGGTGCGGGTGCCATCCGGCCCCAGGATCTCGTCCAGGAACGTGTCGGTGGCGCCGCAACGGGCGCACGACTTGCCCGAGAAATCTTCCACCCGGAAGCGGTGGTCCTCGAATTCCAACGGCTCGACCCGCGTATGCGGGGGGACGGCGTAGATGCGCCGCTCGCGCCCGGCCCCGAACAGGAAGAGCGTGTCGGCCATGTGCAACTTGGGCACATCCCAGCGGGGGATCGGGCTGGGGTCCATCACGTGCCGTCCGTTGACCGTGCAGGGATACCGATAGGCCAGGCGAATCTCCCCGAACCGGACCACGTCTTCGTAGAGGTGCAGCCACATGCGGGCGTAGTCGGCCTCGGCGTGCATCCGACGGGTACTCGCTTCCGAAGGCTCCACCTCGCGCAGCGCTTCCGGGTACGGCACCTGCAGGACCAGAATCTGTCGATGGTCCATGCGCTCTTCGGGGATGCGGTGGCGCGTCTGGATCAGTGTCGCCTGCAGCGTGTCGGTGGTGACCTCGATGCCGCCGGTGCGCTCGAAGAACTTCTTGATGTTCACGGCGTTGACCGATCCGTCGCACCCCTGGTCGATCACCTTCACGATGTCGGAGGGCGTCATCAGCGACAGGGTGATCTGGATGCCCCCGGTTCCCCATCCGCGGGCCAAGGGCATCTCGCGCGAGCCGTACGGCACTTGGTAACCGGGGATCGCCACGGCCTTCAGCAGAGCTCGGCGGACGTCCTTCTTGGCCCCATCGTCCAGGAACGCGTAGGTGGAGCGGCGGCGTGTGCCGCGGGACAGCCATTCATGCGCGTGCACGGTCGACCTCCTGGGCCTTGCGGAGGCGATCCAGATCGGAGAGGAAGTCCACGTAGTGCGGCAGCTTCCAGTGGTTGGAGAATCCCATGCTCTCGATCCCGTCGATGTGCGAAAGCACGAATTCCTGGTCTTCCGCCGGGCTGGCAGGCGCTTCGGTGCGCATGCAGCGATCGAGAACCCCCATCGAGATCGCCTTCACCTCGTTCTGGCCCAGACACATGCCGTACCCGATGTGGAATCTGGGCGTGCCGTTGGGATCGGAGAATCGAGAGACCACCTCGGCTTCCGTGGCCATGACCTCGCCGGCCACGACCTCGGCCCCGGTGATGGGGTGGCGCACCACCAGGGGAATCCACCCCACGCGCAGTTCGGCCAAGGTGGGATGGATGTGGCCGTACCCGCGCATGCTGGAGTAGGCCAAAAACAGCAAGGCCCCCGTTTCTCCGCGGGCCAGGGATTGCAATCGCGCGCTGCGGGGCGCCGGGTACAGGATGGATTTGCGGGTGATGTCGAAGGGAGTGCCGGCATCGGGCTCGACATCCTCGACCAGGCCTTCGTGGCGCAGCAGTTCGACCACGCGCGGGAATTCGTCGGGGATGCGGAGGGTTTCAGGAAGTCCGGCGAAGAGCCGTTCCCGCACCACCTCGCGGCGTCGCACCGGATCTTCGAGGGGATCGAGCTCCAGGAGGCGCAACGTGTAGTCGCTGGTGGCACCCAGAACCTGTCCGCCGGGCACGTCCTTGAATGCCGACGAAATCCGTCGCACGACGCGCATGGTCACGCTGGAGCAGTCGGCCGATTCGCACAATCTCGGGAGCGTCGCGCGGTGCGCACGCAGAAGGAGTGCCGCTTCGAAGGTGTCGCCCGCCGCCTGGCGCAGGGCGAGGGCGGCGTGATCGGGGGCGTACAACCCGCCTTCACCCATCACGCGATCGACCGCCAGGGGAAGCTGCTCGCGGATCTGATCCAACCCAAGGGGGAGGGAACGCGAACCCGAACGACGGAATTCGTACAGGTCGCAGGCGCGTTCGATCGCCTCGCGCCCGCCTTGGACGGCGACGTATCCCATCAGAAACCTCCCTGAAGGCGTGTGGACCGGGGCAAGGCCATCACACGACCAGCCCGATCGAGGAAGAAGCAGTCCAGCCCGATGGGGTACGACGCGTTGGTCGCGCGCAGCCGTGCCCACTCTCCCGGCACGACCCCGTCCACACGAGGTGTTCGCTTATCCAGGATTCCCGGTCCGGTCCAGGTGACGTCGCCGCCATCTTCGCCGAGATTCTCGACCAGATAAACCAGGGTGGCGGATTCGTCAGGCCAGTCAGGCGACCCCATGCGCACCATGGGAAGACATTCGGCGGCGGAACCACCACCGATCACGATCCAGCTCGCCTGTCCGAGACCCACCAGTGCGCAGCCCGACGCCCGGGCGAGGCGCGCCACCAGTTCGTCTTCCTGCGCCCGCATAGCGCACAGGGACGTCTCCGAATCCAGCACGGCACGCACCAGCATTTCGAGCGCCCCGTCGCGACCGTGCGCCTCGGGAGCCAGCTCGTGAATGGATCCGGGCCGCGCCATGGCTTGCAGCAAGGCGCGAAACGCGACGTGTTCTTCGATCGTTCTTGCGGAATCCACGGTTCAGGCTCCCGGCATGAGGTCGAATTCGACCCGCGTGGAATCGACGAGCAGCGCCTCGTCCCGTCGGCGCTCGACGATGCGCCCCCGCGCCTGGGCCATGAGCTCCAGGACCGCCAAGGCGTCGGGATCCGTGTCGTGGTTCTCGGAGAAGACATCGACGGCCGCCGCGACCAAGGCCCGGCGCTCGTCGCCTCCCACCACCAGTCCGTACCCTTCGCGTCCACGCCAACGCACCAAGGCTTCGGCGGCGTGCACCTCGCCCAGATGGAAACGTCCCCCCAGGGATTCCAGACAGGTCATAAGGACCAGGCCTTCCCGCGGCACGCGGACCAGTTCGAGGTCTTCCGGGATCCTCTCGAGCATGCGCGAGACGATCTCCTCGTCGGCTTCGGCCAACGTTTCCCAGATTCCCGGTTCACGCACGATCCACCTCCCGTGGCACGAAAAAACTGACGCCGTGGGGCTGGAATCCCAGCCCTTCGTAGAAGCGATGGGCGTCCAGACGGTTGCGATTGGAATTGAGGACGAGCTTGTAACAGCCCCGCTCCGAAGCGATGACCATCGCTTCGCGCATCATGGCCGCTCCGATCCCGCATCCCCGCAGGTCTTGATCCACCACCACGTCCTCGACCACCGCCGAAGGAGCTCCCAGGTGGGCCATGTTGTCCATCACAAGCAATGCGTAGGTACCGACGACCCGTCCCTCGCGGAGGGCCACGCGGATCTGGTAGTCGGGATACGAAGCGATCCGTTCGAGAACCGCCAAAGCGGCCTCGTGCGTCAGGATCTGTCCGTCGTCCTGACCCAGTTGCGCGTACAGCGGAAGCAATCCCGGAAGATCCTCCGGTCCCGCCTTGCGGAAGGTGGTCATGGGCTCGTTCACGAAGCCTTTCCGCGCACCCAGGCGCTGACACGGTCGATCAAGGCCACGGTGGCCACGATGAGCAGGAGGATGGTGGTGACATCGCGATTCTCGTAGCTCTTGAGCTTGTCGAACAACAGCATGCCGATGCCGCCGGCGCCCGTGAATCCGAGGATGGTCGCCGATCGCAGGTCCGACTCCAGGCGATACAACGTCATGGAGACCAGGTACGGGGTGATCTGCGGCACCACGGCGTAGCGGATGATCTTCGGGGACGCCGCGCCGGTGGCGGCAAGCGCGTCGATCGGATCCCTGGAGACCCCCTCGATGCCTTCCGAGAACAACTTGATCAGGACGCCCGAGGTGTGCAATCCCAGCGCCAGGATTCCGGGCATGGGGCCCAGTCCCACCGCCGAGACGAACAACAACGCCCAGATCACTTCGTTGATGGACCGGGTGAAGTTCGCGAACAGGCGCACCGACGAATAGAGGATCGCCCGGAGTCCCCGCCAGAACGCGGATCTTCCGGGGAAGATGATCTCCAGGGTGTTGCGGGAGGCGAAAAACGAAAGGGCGAAGGCGATGACGACCGACAGCACCAGGGCCAGCAGCGCCATCTGCACGGTCTCGACCATCGCCAGCAGGTACCTGCCCAGCATCTTCCCGTTGAGACTCGGAGGGAAGAAGCCGCTGTCGGGGATGTCGGGGTTTCCCCGCAGGTACTCGAGCATGTTCCCGGATCCCGCCCACAGCTCGCCCAACCCCATCCCCGTCTGCTGCCAGCAGACGCCGAACACCACCAATCCCGCTGCCAGAAGGCCGACGTTGACCGGGCGCAGCGGATGGGTCCGTTTCCTCAGTTCCTCGCGATCCATCGATCGAACCTCCCGCCCGCCCGCAGGCGCGCCATGTTCGTCACTTCTTGTCCAGGGACTTCTTGAACTCGATCTGTTCGCGAGTGGGGTTGTACGTGGCGTCTTCGGCGCGCTCGTAGCCTGCGATCTTCAGCTTGGCCAGCACATCCTTGTCCTTCAGCCCCAGGAACGCCTCGCGCAGGGCCTTCTTCAGGCTCTCGGGGAGATCCTTGCGCCAGGCCATGGGCGATCCGGGAATCAAGGGGGAGGTCCAGATGATCTGGAAATCCTTTTCGCGGCTCCACATCTTGCCTTCACCGCGCTCCATGTCCAGGTCGTTGGTCGCCGCGATGTCGATCTTTCCCGCCTTGACCGAAAGCATGGACGCCTCGTGGGTGCCCGAGTACATCACCTTCGAGAAGTATGCGGCCGGATCGATCTTGCGCTCCTTCACCAGATAGATGGTGGGCACGAGGGTGCCGGAGGTCGAGTTGGGATCCACGAAGGCCCAGACCTTGCCCTTGGCGGCTTCCAAGGTGTTGATCCCGCTTCCCTTCTTCGAGATGATCAGCCCGTGGTATCCAGGCTTGCCTTCAGGTCCGAGCTCCACGACGAAGCACTCGGCGTTGGCACGCGTCGCGGCCTCCACATACGACTTGGGGCCGAAATAGGCGATGTCGACGTGTTTGAACTGCATCGCCGTGATCACACCCGCGTAGTCGCTGGAATTCTGCAGCTCGACGGGAATGCCCAGGGTCTTGGTGAGGTGATCGACAAGGCCGTCCCAGCGTTCGGTCTGGTGGGACGAGGATTCCGTCGGAACGACTCCCAGCACCAGCTTCTTCGGCCAATCGGCCGGAGGGGCGCCGAAGGCGGATGAAGCGAGGACAACAAGACCGCAGGCGGCGGAAAGGATTCGGTTTCGCATGATGGCTCCTGGTGCGAGGGGGGGTGTGGAGGAGGGAGCGAGGAGGAGATTTCAGATGGCGAATGCAGGGCGGTCGGAGGCGGATTCCGGAACATCGGACAGGTCGTCTTCGTCGTCCCGGGCGCCCCGGTAGATCGCAGCCACCGCTTGGGCGTCCAACCCGGCGGGAGGGCCATCGTAGACGATGCGCCCTTCGTTGAGCCCCACGATCCGGTCCGCGTACGCGGTTGCGGCCTCGATGTGGTGCAGGTTGCACACGATGGTGATGCCGTATTCGCGACTGGCGCGCCGGAGCGTCTCCATGACACCCCGGGCCGACTTGGGGTCCAGGGCCGAAATCGGCTCGTCGGCCAGGATCAGCGACGGCTCCTGGACGATGGCGCGCGCGATCGCCACGCGCTGCTTCTGGCCACCCGAGAGTTTGTCGCATCGGTCGAGCACGCGATCTTCCAGGCCCACCACCCGAAGGGCCTCCAGGACCCGATCGTACTGGGCGGGAGTGTACCAGCGAAGCAAGGCACGGAACAGCGGGATCCGGGACAGTTGCCCCGAGGCGACGTTGTGCAGCACCTGCATGCGCCCCACCAGATGGAACGATTGGAAGATGAACGAAATGCGTTCACGGAATCGTTCGAGCGATCGCCCGTGGAGGGAAGCTGGGCATTTCCCCAGCACCTCCAAGGTGCCGGAGACGGGAGCCAGACTTCCGTTCAGGGCCAGCATCAGGCTGGATTTCCCCGACCCCGAGGGACCAAGGATGGCCAGGAATTGTCCACACGGGACATCCAAGTCCACCTGGCGCACGACCTGCCGCTCCCCGTAGGCCAAAAGGAGGGAGCGGGCCCGGATCACGAATCCGCCGTCTTCACGGCAATCCTGGCGGGGCTGTATCGCGGTGGTCGGGATCATGGGCATCAAAGATCGGGCTTGGGTGTTTCACCTTCGTTGATGGAGTGTGGCATCGATCTTTCATTCCTCTCCGATTCCCTGTAACCTCGATGCCCCGACAGGTATCCTTCAATCATCATGTGCCCCTTTTTCCACTACACCTGGCTCTCGTCGCTCCTCTTCCTGCTCTCGGGAGTCTCCCTGGGGGCCCTGGGCGCGGGAGGATCCCTCCTGGCCCTTCCCATCTTCGTGCACGTATTGGGCTTGCCTCTCCACCTCGCGATTCCCGCCACGGCCGGAACCATCGCGGTCGCCTCGGCATCTGGGGCCTGGGATGCCTGGCGTTCAGGACGACTGGACAAAGACGTCGCCTTGCGCTTTGGGATTCCGGGTGTGCTCTTGGCCTTGGCGGCTTCGTTCGCCGTTCCGCTGATCCCGGAAATGGTGCTTACAGGGCTTTTCGTGGCACTGCTGTTGATCGCCGGAATCCGACTGGTGGTGGGCAACGATACACCATCATCCTCCGGATCCCGCACCTGGAGGCTCCCCGTGGCCGGAGCGGTGACCGGTGCCGCCACGGGCCTCCTGGGTGTCGGCGGAGGCTTCCTCGCCACGCCGGCGCTGATCCTGGAAGGCGGGCTTTCCGCCGCCGCCGCCGCGCCGGTGTCGCTTCTGACCATGGCATTCAACGCAAGCGCAAGTCTGGTGGGCCACATCGCGCAGGGCACCTTCCGCTGGACTCTTGTGCTGCCCGCCTTGATCGCCGTCATGCTGGGGATGGAACTGGGAACGGTGCTGGGGCGTCGCGCCTCGCCTCGGGTGTTGCGCCTGGTGCTGGGCGCGTTGGTGCTGGGCGTCGCCCTGTTCACCACCTGGTCGACCTGGATTCGCTGACGCTTTTTGTCATGGACGGAGGATCACCACCGTCCCCACGCGCGTGACGCTCCAGACGGAATCGATGCCGTCGTCGGTGAGGGCGACGCAGCCCCACGTCCAATCGGTCTGGAGGGCCCGCGCTCCCCAACGTCCCATCCCCTTCGGCAGACCATGGAGCATGATGTCGCCGCCGGGCGCACAGCCTGCGGCCCTTGCCTCGCGCCTGTCGGCCGCGGAAGGATACCCGATGCGCAGGGAGCGGTGGTACTGGGACTGGTCGTTTCGGAAGTCGATCCGGTAACGCCCTTCGGGAGTCTTCCGATCTCCCTCGCATCGTTTGTCACCTCTCGGCACTTCACCCAAGGCGATCCGACTGACCTGGATCACGCGCCCGGATCGGTAGACGGACAGTTCCCGCTTGGCCTTGTTCACCACGATCGAATCGGCTGGCTCCCCCCTTCGGGGACGCACCGACTCGCTCGGTGTTTCTGCCATCCCGAACACTCCCCACAGCAACCATACGAGCCATGCCATCGCGCTCTCCCGCATCAAGTGAAGGGTCTTGATTCGAGGATACGCCGGTGGCGATGGCCCATGGTTCGAGAACCATCAGGGGATTGTCAGGGTTTCGTATGCCGGAATCGCAAACCCCGGAGCGGACGCTTCGCGAGTCCAGCCGCTACGGATGAACGACGACGATCGTACCCACGCGGGCAACGCTCCAGACCGAATCCATTCCCTCGTTCGTGAGAGCCACGCACCCGGCGGTCCAATCTCTCAAAACGCTTTCGACGCCCCAATCTGGCATGCTGTTGGGCGACCCGTGGATCATGATCTCTCCACCCGGATCGCACCCCGCGGCACGGGACTCGCGACGATCGGCCGCGGAGGGATAGGAGATGCGCAAGGACAGATGGTACAGAGATTGGGGGTTGCGAAAATTGATCTTGTACCGGCCTTCCGGAGTCTTCCGATCGCCCTGGCAAAGTTTGTCCCCCTCCGCATCTCTGGCGAGGGCGATGCGACTAGCCTGGGTCACCTGTCCGCCTTTGTAGACGCGCAGCTCTCGCTGCGCCTTCCACACCACGATCGAATCGGCCAGGGCCGGAGTCACCTCCTCCTGGGCAAGAGTCGCCGCTCCCAACAGAACCAGAATCGATCCCGCGAACCGCAACATGAGCGCCTCCCGATAGGTGTGACTCCTACAGGAACCTACGGCGGGAACGAGTGTCGGGGGTGCGAATGGCATGAGAGATCTGCAAGGGATGTGTCTGGAGTGATGCAGGTCACAACCGAAACGCCCCGGTGCCATTTGGATGTATATTACACCCTATTAATGCTGTGCACGCCACAACCCGGGAGCTCCACCATGAAAATCGCCATTCCCACCTCCGGACACGATCTCGACGCCCCGTTGGATGGCCGCTTGGGGCGTGCCGAGCGCTTCCTGGTGATCGACGCCACCGACCTGACCTGGGAAGTGGTGGACAACACCGCCCAATCCCAGGCCAGTCAAGGTGCGGGCATCCAGGCGGCCCAGGCGCTGATCAAGGCCGGTGCCACCCGCGTGATCGCCACCCATTGCGGGCCGAAGGCATTCGCCATGTTCCAGGCCGCGGGAGTGGAGGTGTACCAAAGCGATGCGGGCCGACTACGGGGCATCCTGGAGGCATTCCTGACCGGGGGACTGCCACGTTTGAGCGGACCCGACCATCCCGGCCACGCCGCGTGAGGATCGCGGTCGCCTCCGGCAAAGGGGGAACGGGAAAGACCACCGTTTCCATCGCCTTGGCGCTGGCCAACCGCGACCGTGTCCGCCTGGTGGACTGCGATGTCGAGGAGCCCAACGCCCATCTGTTCCTGCCCGGGCGGGAAGTCGCCACCACCGAGGTCACAGCCTCCGTCCCTCGCGTGGACCCTTCGCTTTGCACGCAATGCGGCCTCTGCGTCGATTTCTGTCAATACAACGCGCTGGCCGTGGCCGGACCCGCGGGCTTGATGGTCTTTCCCGAACTCTGCCACGACTGCGGAGGCTGCGTCCTGGTCTGCCCGCAGCATGCCTTGAGCGCATCCCCCGTCGCTCGCGGTACGGTCACGACCACCCTTCACGATGCCACCCTTGAATTGGTCACCGGAAGACTGGCGGTGGGAAGTCCTTCGGCGCCCACGGTGATCCGCGCCACCATCCGAACCGCCCCCCTGCACGCTCGCCCCGTGGAGATCCTGGACGCTCCTCCCGGTACGGCCTGTTCCTTCGCCACCACGGTCCAAGCCGCCGACTTCTGCCTGTTCGTCACCGACCCCACTCCGTTCGGCTTGCATGACATGCGCCTGGCGCTCGAGGCCATCCGTGGCATGGGGCTTCCGTGCGCGGCGGTCGTGAATCGCTCCACCGGACTGGATGATCTGGCCGCTTCCACCTGCGCCGAGCTGGGTCTGCCCATCCTCCTGCGCATTCCCGAGAGCCGGACCATCGCCGAGGCCTACGCCCGCGGCGGAACCCTCCTGGGCACGGATCCCACCTGGAAGGACCGGCTGCGGACCCTGTTCGACACCATCGTCGCCTCGACCTCCTGGACTTCCCCATGAACGCACCCCTGGAACTCGTCGTCCTCAGTGGAAAAGGCGGCACCGGCAAGACGTCCCTCACTGCGGCCTTCGCCATGTTCGCCAACAACACCATCGTCGCCGACGGAGACGTGGACGCGGCCAACCTCCACCTGCTTCTGGATCCCACCCCTAGACGCACCGGAGAGTTCGTCGGCGGGCACGAAGCGTCCATTCGCACCGCCGACTGCACCTCGTGCGGCAAGTGCATCGAGCTGTGCCGCTTCGGCGCCATCGAGGAGGTCGACGGATGGCCGACCATCACCCATTGCGAAGGATGCGGCGTCTGTGTCGCATTCTGTCCAAGCGGAGCGATCGACTGGACACCCGCCACGACCGGATCCTGGATGGTCTCCGACAGTCGGGCGGGGATCCTGGTGCATGCGCGCTTGCGACCGGGCGCCGAAAATTCGGGAAAACTGGTCGCCATGGTCCGCGACCTGGCGCGCGAGGAAGCCACGAAGTCCCATGCCGGCACCATCCTGGTCGACGGGCCTCCCGGGATCGGCTGTCCGGCCATCGCATCCCTCTCCGGGACCCACGCCGCCGTGATCGTCACCGAGCCCACCCCTTCGGGTATCCACGACCTGCAGCGGGTACTCGACCTGTGCGCGCATTTTCGCGTACGTGCCGGGATCGTGGTCAACAAGGCCGACCTCAACAACGATGCGACCACGACCATCGGCGTGCTGGCGACCGAGCGGGGCCTTCCGCTTCTGGGAACCCTGCCGTACGACCCCCTGTTCACCGACGCGCAGAGGGCCGGACTCCCGGTGCCGCTTTTCCAACCGAACCATTCGCTGACCGCACGCCTCCAAACCCTCTGGACGGCCGTCGAAACCTGGAGCCGAACACCCCGATGAAGCACGCGCCCCTTCCTCCTGCCTGCCACCCCTGCATCTTGCGCCAGGCCCTCCGGACAGCCCAGATCACCGGACTCGACGAGGTCGACCAGTCCCGCGTTCTGCGCACCGTCCACGATGCCCTGGCATCGGAGGGCAACCACCCCACCACAGCCCAGCACATCGGTCGCAACGTGGCAGACCAAGCCTTGCTTCTGGGAGGCCTCCCCCCCGAGCACGACCCGTACCTCGAACTGAAACGGCGCTCCAACCGGCTGGCGCTGTCGTGTGTGCCCGCCCTGCGGCAACGCATCCGCCAGGAATCCGATCCCCTGGCCGCGGCGTTGCGCGTCGCGGCGGCGGGCAACATCATCGATTTCGGCGCCAAGGACCACGGGGACCTCGATCTGGAGCGCGAGCTGAACGGGCTGTGGACCCAGCCCTTCGGGCGCTTCGACCTCGAATCCTTCCGCCAGCGGCTCGGCTCGGCCAACGAGATGCTCTACATCTGCGACAACGCCGGCGAGATCGTGTTCGACCAGCTCCTGATGGAAACGCTTCTGGCCATCCGACCAACCCTGCGCATCCACGCCGCACTTCGCGAAATGCCGATCATCAACGACGCCACCCTGGCCGACGGCCGCGAAATCGGCCTGGACCGGCAGGCACACCTGCTCTCCAGCGGGAGCCGGGTCGCTGGCACGTTCCTGGACGAGACCACTGCGGAATTCCAATCCCTGTTCGCCCGTGCCGACATCGTCGTGAGCAAGGGGCAGGGAAATTTCGGCACGCTTCAGCGAAACAGCGATCCTCGCGTCTTCTTCATCCTGCGCGTGAAGTGCGCCCCCGTCGCCGCGACCACGAAACACCCCCTGGACAGCCTCCTCGTGCTCCAGGGCACAACCTCCCGGATCTGAACCATGCACCAGGAATCCTCGTACTCCCCTCTGGCTCTCGACCACGCCCGAAACCCGCGGCACATGGCGCCCCTGTCGGAATTCGACGGATACGCAAGCCTCACGGGACCTTGCGGCGACACGATGGACTTCTGGATCCGCGTCGCCGACGGCGTGGCGACGGAAGTCGGCTTCACGACCGACGGCTGCGGGTCTTCCCGGGCGGCCGGCTCCATGACCTGCACCCTGGCGCGAGGTCGCCATCTGGCCGCGTTGGGACTGATCGGGCAACGGGATGTCCTGGAAGCCCTCGGCGATTTCCCGTCCGAATCGGAACACTGCGCGCTACTGGCCACCGAGACCTTGCACGCGGCCGTGCGGGAATGTTTCCAGACCATGCGCGTGCGGCGCATCGATCGCAAGTACCTAGTCCTGGGAGGGAAGGGAGGCGTGGGCAAAAGCACCATCGCGGCGAACCTCGCGCTGCTGTTGCGCGATCGTGGCCTGCGCACCGGACTACTCGACGCCGACATCCACGGCCCGAGCGTCCCCGCCATGACGGGGACGGAATCCGTCGAGCCGGAGCGATCCGACGACGCGCTGCGACCGGCGGAGATCCACGGTATCCGCGCCGTATCCATCGGGATGTTCCTGCCCCAACCCGACCAGGCTCTCGCCTGGAGAGGCCCCCGCAAAAGCAACATCGTGCGCCAGTTCCTTCGCGAGGTGGATTGGGGCGACCTCGACGTCCTCGTCATCGACGCGCCCCCGGGGACGGGCGACGAACTCCTGACGATCGCCCGTTCCGCCGGTCCCCTGGACGGGGCGATCGTGGTCACCACTCCGCAACGCATCGCCGCCATCGACGTTCGCCGCGCCGTCACGTTCTGTCGCGACATGGGGATACCCGTCCTGGGGATCCTGGTGAATATGGCGGGACTTGTCTGCCCCCATTGCGGCGAGACCACCCGCCTGTTCCCCGACGGCCCGGGCCTTGCCATCGCCTCCGACATGGGGATCCCCTTCCTGGGTTCCCTCCCCTTCGATCCGGAACTGTCCATTGCATCCGACACGGGTTCGCCCCTGGTCGCCTCCGCGCCCGAAAGCGAGACGGCCCGAAGGCTGCGCGATCTCCTGGAGCCCATCCTTTCGCACGCTGTTGGCGGAATTCCCGCGCGCTAAGCCCGTGGGAATCCTTCCCGTCCACGCGCCTATCGGGAGGGAATCACTCCCGATAGAATCGTCCATCGGCGCGGATGGTCGACTGGACGGCGCTCGGACCTTCCAGCCAGCCGCGTCCGGCTTCCCGGTAGCTGTCGTAGTCCGGGATGTAGGGCTTGATGTCGAGCAAGGGCGTCCCATCGAGGATGTCGAGTCCGGTCACATGCACGAACCTTCCCGCGATGCCGACGATGCGCAAACACGAGAGTCCGACCGGATTCGGGCGGGCGGGCGATCGGGTAGCGAAGATCCCGCGTTCGACCGTATCCCGGTAGGGTACGACCGTCGGGCGCGCCTCGATCGCCCGATCGATCCAGAACAGCGCCCAAAGGTGCGTGAATCCATCGAGATCACGCAATCCTTCCTGCCATTGCTCGGCAATTTCGAGGGAGCCGCGCCCTCCTCGGGGATCGACATGGGGAGAATCCACCATGTCGGCATTCCCCCCCGGCCAACCGCCATCTGCGAACCATGAGACGAACGACTGCACAGGGGTCCCCTGCGCTTGGTTGAAAGGGGAATGCACCACTCCCACCGGGGTCATCTCGAGTTTCATGATTCCCCCAGGCAGGCCTGTAGCCAGACCGGCAATCCACCAAGGAACACATCGCAGTCACCACCCGATGCGGCCACCCGATGGATGCGCCATTGCGACGACACCTCCGATGCTGCCAAGGTTTCGGCGCTCCCTCCGGCCGCGACAACATCCAATCGAACCCCGCGCCCGCTCAAGCCTTCGAGGATCCTGCACATTCGGTCCGCCTCGGACTCGTCTTCCCCGACCAAGGCGATGGCATGACCGACGTCCTCGAGCGCCATGTATATCTCCGCGCGATCCTCCACCGAGACATCGACCAGAACCACTTCGGCACCAAAGAGCTTCGCCTCACGCCGCCCCCTGGCACGCAGGTGGCGAACGAGGCCCGGCATCGAAAAACCTTCCGGAACACCGTCGCATCCGACCACTCGCCCGTGCGGGGTGACGAACACGGAGGTGTTCACAGAAACCATCGGCGCGATCGCGATCGCTCCGCGAAAACAGGCCCCCACACAAGCCCCGCAGGCAGTGCACACCGAGGCATCGACCAGGATCCGACGACCTTGTCGCGTCAGGGCACCCATCGGGCAGGACCTGACACATCGGCCACAACCGGTGCAGGTTGTTTCCTCCACCTGCGCGATCCGCGGCGGCACGAATCGTTCCGTCCTCGTGGCCACCGCGCAGGCGACAAGCTGTCCATCGGAGCGCTGGACATCACCATCGACCACCACGGAATGCGCAATGGCCTGCGACAGGCGCACCGTGACGGCCCTGCGCATCGCCGGATCGCCGGCACCGACGATCGCGATTTCCCGAATCCCCGAATTCCTGGACGCCATGGATCCTCCCTGATCGCATCCTGCCTCGACCGAAGCGTGGTGATTCAATATAGATGTATTCTACATCCTTTTGCTACCTTGCCTCGGTCATGGATACCGCAGAAGCCTGCCACGGCGCCCACCCCAAGAGCCTTCCACGCGTACAACGCATCTCCCGCGACGAGGTGCTGGCATTGTTCGACACCCCATTGCCCAAGCTGTTGCCCATGGCCCAGGAAGCCCACCGACGCCACTTCGATCCCCTCGAGGTCCGCGCCTCCACCCTCGTCTCGGTCCGCACGGGCGCCTGCGTCGAGGACTGCGCGTATTGCGCACAGAGCAGTCGTCACGAACAACCCGTGGAATACCAACCCCTCATGACGGTTTCCGCCGTGCTCGAAGCGGCGCGCACGGCTCGAACTGCGGGAGCGACGCGCCTTTGCATGGGGGCGTCGTGGCGCTCGCCCAGGGCTGGGTCCCAGTGGGAAAACGTCCTGGACATGGTGCGAGGGGTCAAGGCTCTGGGCCTGGAGGCGTGCGTCACCCTCGGGATGCTCTCACAGGACCAGGCGAACGACCTGAAGGCGGCTGGACTGGACTATTACAACCACAATCTCGACACCTCGCCGGAATACTACGGACGGATCGTGACCACCCGCACCTTCCAGGACCGGCTGGACACCCTAGCCCGCGTGCGGGAAGCGGGGATCATGGTGTGCTCGGGCGGCATCCTGGGAATGGGTGAATCGCGCGAAGACCGCGCAGGCCTCCTCCAGGAATTGGCCAACCTCCCCACTCCACCGGATTCCGTCCCCATCAACCGCCTGATGCCCATGCCCGGAACCCCGCTGGTCGACGCGACTCCCGTCGACGACCTGGAGATCGTCCGCGCCATCGCCGTGACCCGCATCCTGCTCCCCTCCACCCAGATCCGCCTCTCGGCGGGAAGATCGCTGATGAGCCATGCCGTGCAATTCCTGTGCTTCCTGGCCGGGGCCAACGGCATCTTCCTGGGCGACCAGCTATTGACGGCGGGAAATCCCGGACCGGACGAAGACAAGGCGATGATCGCCTCCTTCGGCATGCGCCTGGACACGGAATCCTCCCTCCCACCCACTCCCTGAAGCCCTGGAGCCCCCATGTACCGCGAACAGATCAAGGTCCTCGACTGCACCATCCGCGATGGAGGCCTGGTCAACGACCACGCCTTCGACCTCGACTTCGTGCGCCGCACCTACCGCGGCATCTCCGAGGCAGGAGTGGACTATTTCGAGATTGGGTACCGCAACCGGCCCGTCTCCGCCTCCGGTTCCTTCGGGCCCTGGAAGAGCTGTCCCGACGACGACATCCGTCGCGCCATCGAAGGCTGTCCCAATGGCGCGAAGCTCTCGGTGATGATCGACATCGGCAGAGTCGACATGGACTCGTTTCTGCCGGCCGAGCGCAGCCCGTTTTCGATGGTGCGCGTGGCGTCGTACGTGAAGGACATCGACAAGGCCATCGCGATGGGCAACGCGCTCCACGAACTCGGCTACGAGACCTGCATCAACATCATGGCGCTCTCGCGCGACAACGGCCCCGCGCTCGACGAAGCCTTTGAACAATGCGCAATGGAATCGAAGGCCGACGTGATCTATCTGGTCGACTCCTTCGGGGCATTCCACCAGGAAGACATTTCCCGTCTGGTTCGTCGGGCTCGAGCCCGGCTCCCCGGCCGCGAACTGGGCTTCCACGGGCACAACAACCAGCAACTGGCCTTTTCCAACACGGTCCAGGCGATCATCGAGGGCGTGAACTATCTCGACGCCACGGTGTTCGGGATGGGGCGGGCCGCAGGCAACTGCACCCTGGAACTGCTGCTGGGATTCCTCAAGAACCCTCGTTACGACCTGCGCCCCGTCCTGGATCTCATATCCCGGGACTTCGCGCCCTTGAGCCGCTGCCACGAGTGGGGGTACCTCATTCCCCACATGATCGCGGGTCAACTCAACCTGCATCCCCAGCAGGCGCTGGATGTCCTGAAGGGACCCGAACGTTCCGACTACCGCCGTTTCCACGAAAGGATGGCTTCGAGCCTGCTTTCCTGAATCCTCGGCACCAAAGCTGTAACCTTGCGGTGTTCTCCACATCCATTGTGGGGACAACCAAGGAGAACAGACATGGAAACGATCCTGATCCTGGGCGGTGTCGCCGCCGGAGCCACCGCCGCCGCCCGCGCCCGCCGCTTGTCCCCCACCGCCCGGATCACGATCCTGGAAGCCGGCCCCGACATCTCGTTCGCCAACTGCGGCCTGCCCTACTACATCGGCGGCGACATCGAGAATCGTTCCTCCCTGATCCTCCAGAGCCCGGAGAGCTTCAAGCAGCAGTACGACGTGTACGTTCACGTGCTGACCCGCGCCGAGTCCATCGACCGTGAGGCGCACGTGGTGCGCGCCCTCGACGTGCGCACCGGAGAGCACAGGCAGTTCCCCTACACCAAGCTGATCCTCGCGCAGGGCGGACGCCCCATCCTGCCGGACCTTCCCGGTGCCGATCTGCCCCACGTCTTCTCGCTGTGGACCCTCGACGACATGGATCGCATCGATGCGTTCCTCAAGCGCAGCGGCGCCAAAGTGGCTGTGATCGGCGGCGGCGGATTCATCGGGTTGGAAATGGCCGAGGCGCTGGTGCACCGGGGGCTGGAGGTCCACGTCGTGGAGAAGCTCCCGCACGTGATGGCCGTGATGGATCCCGAAATCTCAGGCGCGGTGGAAGAGGAACTTTCCGCCCACGGTGTGCGCCTGCACAAAGGCACCGGAGTCGCCTCCATCGGCGCCGATCGCGTGACGCTGGAAGACGGCACCGTGATCTCCGCGGGTATGGTCTTGATGTCCATCGGCGTACGTCCCACCCTGCAGTTGGCTCGCGATGCTGGCCTGGAAATCGGACCGTCCGGCGGACTCCTGGTCGACCGCACCTTGCGCACCAGCGACCCGTCCATCTGGGCCGCCGGTGACATGGTCGAGATCGAGCACCGCATCCACGGGGCGAAGGTCCGCATCCCGCTGGCCGGGCCCGCCAATCGGCAAGGGCGCATTGCCGCCGAGAACGCCCTGGGGGGAACACACCCCTACGGCGGAGCGCTGGGCACATCCATCGTACGCGTGTTCGATCTGGCCGCCGGCATGACCGGGCTCTCGCTCAAAGCGGCCCGCGCCGCGGGACTGGACGCTGTGGCCGTCACGGTGCACAAGGAGCACCACACCGCTTACTATCCCGGGGCAAAAACCGTCACGGTTCGTCTGGTCGTGGAACGTCCCAGCGGGCGCATCCTGGGCGGCCAGACCGCGGGCGAAGCCGGTGCCGATCGTCGCCTGGACGCCATCGCCGTGGCCGCCTACTCCGGCATGACGGTGCACCAGTTGGCCGATGTCGACCTGTCCTACTCGCCTCCCCTGGGGACCGCCAACGACGCTTTGAACATGGCCGCCTTCGTGGCGGAGAATCGCCTGTCCGGATACGGCCCCTCCCTTTCCCCCGAAGAGATCGATGGCTGGGTGCGCGAACACGCACCCATGGTCGTGGATCTGCGGGACACCTTCGCCTTCGAAAAGGGCCACGTCGATGGCGCGGTGAACATCCCCCTGGAGCTTCTGGGTGAACAGGTGGCGGACCTGCCCCGCGACCGCGCTCTCCTTCTGGTGGACGGTACGGGCAAGAAGGGCCACCAAGCCTTGCGGAGTCTGGTCGCGAACCTTACCGCTCCGCTGGTGAACGTCAGCGGCGGATTCACCACTTTGCTTCGCCACGCCCGTGCGGTGGGATTCACCTCCCTGGGGCTCTCCCTGCCCGAAGTCGCCGCGAAGACCAACGCCACCAAGGAATCAGAACCTCCCAAGGCGGTTCCCGCTGTCCAGGCTCCGAAATCCGAAGGCTTGCTGGTCGTGGACGTGCGCACCCCCGGCGAATTCGCCACCGGTGCGTACCCTGGGGCCGTGAACATTCCCCTGGACACCCTTCCCTCCCGCCTTGGAGAACTCGGCTCCAAGGACCGCGAGATCGTCCTCTATTGTGCATCGGGCGCACGCTCCGGTTACGCCGCGGGCATCCTGCAACAGTCGGGCTTCTCAAACATCACCAACGGCGGTGGCCTGGTCCACATGATGCGCCGCCGGGGGTGAGACGTCCGATGGTACGGGTCGATCCCAAGGCCGACCCGTACCACATGGAGGCGCCTCGCCTACTTCTTGAGGATCGTCTTGAGGACGGTTTCCTTGTCGAGTTTCTTCGTGCAGAAGAACCAGTCGTGGCAGGTCATCTCGTCCTTGCTCTCCATGCGTTCCTTGGCCACCCCGCACGAACCCGCGGTGGGCACGATCACGTCGTCACCCGGGCGCCAATCGGCGGGTGTCGCGATCGAGAATGCATCCGCGGTCTGGAGCGCGATCACGATGCGGTAGATCTCGTCGAAGTTCCGACCCAGGCTCAGCGGATAATACAACACCGTGCGGACCACCCCCTTGGGGTCGACGACAAACACCGCGCGAACCGCCTTGGTACTGCTCTCTCCCGGTTGCATCATCCCGTACATCTTGGCCACTTCCATGGTGATGTCCTCGATGAGCGGGAAATTCACCTCGACATCCTTCATCCCCTTGTACGAGATCTTCTCCTTGATGGTGCGCAACCAGGCGATGTGGCTGTACAGACCATCGACGGAAAGTCCGACCAGCTTGCAGTTGGCCTCCTCGAATTTCGGCTGGAGGGTCGCGAACGTCATGAACTCGGAGGTGCAGACGGGGGTGAAGTCCGCAGGATGCGAAAAGAGGATCACCCAACTACCGGCGTACTGGTCGGGAAAACGGATCTCTCCCTGGGTAGTGACGGCCTTGAATGCTGGGGCCTTGTCTCCGATGCGAGGGATCGCGAAGGCGGGGGCTGCTGCGCTGCTGTTGTCCATGGAGGCTCCTGATTGAATCTGTTCCTGCGGGTTCCATGACTCCCGATAGCCCTCCAGGGGAAAGCCTCCGACGGGGTCACGAATTTGGATGCTCATTGCATCCTTTTGAGAATATACCATCTGAGACGACCACCAACCACATTCCCACGGGACGCCACCAATGGACTGCACTCTCTGCAAGGGAAAAACCTGTCGAAGCCTGGTGTCGTGCGGGAACGAGGCATTCGAGGCCGCCGAAATCCTGGAGGCCTACCAGGAAACATCCATCCAGGATGGCATCCAGGCGGCCGCCCGGCTGGTCGACAACGGTCGGGCGGGAACCCTCTCGCGCATCGAGGAGATCGCCGAATTCGCGCTGGACAGAAACTGGGCGCGCATAGGCCTGGCCTACTGCTACGGCATGGAAGCCGAAGCCACAATGGTTTCGCGCATCTTGCGCTCGCGCGGTCTGCGCATGGAAGCAGTTTCCTGCAGTACCGGAGCCCTCGCCCAGGAGGAAGTCAACGCCCAATCGCAGCTCCACAAGGTCTCGTGCAACCCGCTTGGTCAAGCCGCGCAGATTCGTTCCGCCAAGGTGGATCTGGTCGTGACGATGGGCCTGTGCCTGGGGCACGACATCCTGTTCCAGAAAGCCCTCGAAGGCACCCCCTGCACGACCCTTGTCGTGAAGGATCGAACTTCGGGACATGCACCCCTGGTGGCGATTCGCAGGATCGCGGAAGCTATGTAACCATTAGGTGTTTATGACATCCATATAGAGCCAACCCTATCTCCAGAGGTGCTCCATGTGGAATCTGCTCGGAATGATCCAGCGCCATCTCGCTCTCGCCATCCCTGTCGCATTGGTCGCGGGTCTGGGCTTCGGATTGCTGGTCGACCCGTCCTTCCTGGCCGCGGGCATCCTTCCCTTGACCTTCCTGATGGTCTTTCCCATGATGGTCTCCCTGAAGGTATCGGAGCTCGCGCACCTGGGCGACCTCCGGCTGCAGGGCGCCACCCAGGCGGTGAACTTCCTCGCCATTCCCGCCCTGGGATGGATCCTGGGACTGTGGCTGTTCCCTGACAGACCCCTGGTCGCAACAGGGCTTTTGTTGACCTCCCTTCTGCCCACTTCGGGGATGACGATCACCTGGACGGGCCTTGCCAAGGGCAACGTACCGGCTGCGGTGCGGATGACCTTGCTGGGTCTGCTTCTGGGATCGCTCCTTGCCCCCTTGTACCTGAAGACCTTGATGGGCACTGCCATCGAAATTTCCATCGCCAAGGTCTTTTCGCAGATCGCGCTGACCGTGCTGCTGCCCCTTGTCGCGGGTCTTGCCACTCGCGCCTTGGTCGTGCGCAAGATCGGCCTCGAATCCTTCCAGAAGTCCGTGCAACCACGCCTAGCGCCCTTCTCCACCTTGGGAGTCCTGGGCATCGTCTTCGTCGCGATGGCATTGAAAGCGAAAGGGATCGCCGCCCATCCCGAACAACTGGTCTCCCTGTTCGCCGCCTTGGGACTGCTGTACGGAGCCAACTTCGCCTTGAGCGCCTACGTGGGACGCACATTCTTCGCGAGGGCCGACGCCCTCGCCCTGCTGTACGGCACCGTGATGCGCAACCTTTCGATAGCGCTGGCCATCGCGATGTCCGCCTTCGGGGCCAGCGGACCCGACATCGCCCTGCTCATTTCCCTGGCCTATATCGTGCAGGTCCAGATGGCCGCGTGGTCGGTCAAGCTGGTGCCACGTTTGTTCCCGGCCCCCCAAGGCTGACCCGATCTCCAAAGTGCCACAACTCGTCAGTCGGGGAAATGCAGCACTTTCCCCACGCGCCCCGGCTCGCAACCGATCTCGCGTGAAGTCTGCTTTGTTTGCCATCCCGCCGCCGCCAGCCGCCAAGCCGCCGAAGGACCACTGCAGTGGCAGGGCACCACGCACCCGACACCTGCCGCGCCAAGCTGCTCGGCCATGAGCTTGATCTCGGTGTCCGGAGCGCTCTCCAGATGGAGTCCACCGACCAAGGAACGCAACGGGCGGCCCGGGAAGAAACGTCCCAGGAATCCCAGCAGGTTGGCGATCCCGAAATGGGCGCAGCCCACAACCACGACCAGTCCCTCGCGAGTATCCAGGACCAGCGCCTGCTCCTCGGGAACATCGTCGGGAATGTCCATGATCTCGTTGCGCACCAGACCCTTGTGCGTCCATGCCGGACGGATTCCGCCCACCGGTCCGGTCAGCCAGATTCCGTCCGCAATCTGGACGGGTCCGGACGTTTCCGCCCAACGCGTGCGTTCCACCACCAGCCTCTCCCGCACGGGATGCTGCAGGGCAATGTCGCGGGTACCGTCTTCCCCGCGGTGCCAGCGGGGCATCAGGGCTCCCTGCGGGATCCAGACGCGGGCCGCGGGGGCCTGGTCCATCGCGGCCAGGAGCCCTCCGCCGTGATCCCAGTGGCCATGGCTCAGGACGATGTCCGTGGCCGTCGCCAGATCGATGCCCAGTTGCTCCGTGTTGGCGCGCAGCACGAATCCTTCCGCCCCGGTGTCGAACAGGACACGGCTTCCTGCGTGTTCGCACCACACGGAAAAGCCGTGCTGCGCCAGAAGTCCGCGGTCGCGAACGGTGTTGTCGATCAGAAGCGTAAGCGTGGGCATGAGGTGCTCAGCGACCGCAGGTGCAGACGTGGCCTTCGCCGTGGTGGTGGCCGTGTTCGTGGTCGGTGTCGTCGTCATGGCCGTGGCACAGGCTCTCACCCGGGGCGAGCTCGCGTGCTTCCGCCAGACCCGCAAGGAACAATTCCAGCACCTTGGCCGGATTTTCCTCGCGGATGCCCGCCATCACTTTCACTCCGGCCTTCCCCAGACCATTGGCGGCACCGGCACCCAGTCCACCGGCCAGCAGCACTTCGACACCCTGAGCCGCAACCCACGGAGCCGCGCTGCAGGTGCCTTCGGGGGGAATCGACCGCAGTCCGAGGTCCGTGGCGGTGCCCGCATCAAGGTCGATGTCGTGCAGGGACAAGGCCTGGGAACGGCCATAGTGGAGGGCGAATTTTCCGTCGGCGATGGGAAGGGCGATACGCATGGAAGGCTCCGGAGTGGATGTGTCGTTCTCTCAGGAATAGGTCTCTATAGGATGCTATCTACATCCTTTTTCGAAGAAACGCAACAGGAATGCAAACGACGAAAACCCTCCGGCCGGGCAGGTCGGAGGGGTTTGCGCCAGGGATGGAAGCCCGACAGGGCCGGGACCCCGAGGGAGGGGGCCCGGTTCACGACAGCCCGACCCTTCGCCCGGTGGGGGCGGAGGGGGCGCCTAGGCACAGTCCAGATGACGAATGGGCATCGGCTAGGAATGGGATTCTCCGCGACGCGAAACACGCGGTGGAGAGCATTCAGAAGGCGCGACAGTGTGAGACCAAGACCGGATCGCATAGGTGACGGATTCCACCGCGAAACGCAACCTTCGAAGCGGACGCATCCCGTCGCTATCGACACTCCACCAACGCATCACACAGGAGACTCCCCAAATGGCCGAACTCAAGGGTTCCCGCACCGAGAAGCATCTGCTCATGTCGTTCGCCGGCGAATCGCAGGCGCGCAACCGCTACACCATGTTCGCCGGCGCGGCGCGCAAGGAAGGTCTCGAGCAGATCGCCGGCATCTTCGAAGAGACCGCCAACCAGGAGAAGGAGCATGCCAAGCGGTTCTTCTCGTTCCTGAAGGGCGGCGACCTCGAAATCACCGCCACCTTCCCCGCCGGCAAGGTGGGCACCACCCTCGAGAACCTCGAGGCTTCGGCCATGGGCGAGGAGCACGAGTGGCAGATCGACTATCCCGAGTTCGCACGCATCGCCCGTGAAGAGGGATTCGAAGCCATCGCGCGGGTGTGGGACGCCGTCTCCGTGGCCGAGAAGCAGCACGGCAAGCGCTACCGCGACCTGTGGAAGAATCTGTCGGAAGGCAAGGTATTCAAGCGCGACGGCAAGATCGTCTGGCGCTGCATCAACTGCGGCTACCTGCACGAGGCCGAAGAAGCCCCCAAGGTCTGCCCGGCCTGCGCACACGCCCAGTCGTACTTCGAGCTGCTCGGCGAGAACTGGTAAGAATCACGGCGCGGCGGGTTGCCGTCGCGCCGCCCCTGCGCGGAGCGGAAACCCCGCGATAGAGCTTGGCGATCGGTTGGTTTCGACACGCTCGACCACCGATCGACAGGCTCGATCACGGATCGGATGGACCGTTCAGATGACGGCGCGCCCTTCGCGGACAAATTCCGTCAACCCAGACGCGAGAGATTCCAGCAGATCGACCCACTCCACCAGGTGTTCGCGGCCCCGCTCGGTGAGCCGGTACGACTTGCGCCCCGCGCCCCGGGCCGATTCGGTCCATTCCGAGACCGTCATGCCGTTGCGTTCCAGAACGCACAGGGTGCGGTAGACGGCCGCTTTGTCGATGGTGGTGCCGGTGAGGGTGTGCCCCTGCAGTCGCTGCAGGATGTCGTACCCGGAAGCCCCGGGATGCTGGCTCACGTCCAGCAGGAGCAGGGGCTCGACGAAACGGAACAGATTCCCCATGCCGCACGCGCACGGGGTGTCGCCGTGGCGGGGGCAATGGCGCTGGGAGCGGACCTCCTCGATGGACTTCGCGACGGCTTTGGGCATGACCATCAGAATACTACCTCACCGCCGGGGATGCGGCGACGATTCGCGCCCTGACCAAGACTCTCAGCCTGCGGCGGGAGACGCGCTCCGCTCGACCATCCGCGAAACGTTCCACATCAGCGGAAGGGTGATGAGCATCGCCAGGGTGACCACCATGCCCAGGGAGTCGTAGCGCTGCAGCGGCGCGTGTTCGGAGGTCTGGACCACGATCAGACCCGCCACCCAGGCCGCCACGCCGCCCGAGACCTGCTGGATGGAGGCGTTGATGGACATGTAGGCGCCGCGGTCGCGTAGCTCGGGCACACCCGAAGCGATGGCCGAGGCCGTCACGATCCGTCCGTTGATGGCCACGAACAGGAGGATGTTGATCAGCACGACTTGCCACAGGGGCGTCACGCCCAGCCGGGTGTAGAACAGCACCAGGGCGACGGTGGCCAGACTGGAGACGAAGAACACGGGGATCTTGCCGATCTGGTCGGCCAACCGCCCCAAGTAGGGGCCAGCCAGGATGGAGGCCACGCCCGTGGCGACGTACACCACCGGAAGGGATTCCAGGGGGATGCCCAGATTCTGCACACTGAAGGCGCTGCCGAAGGGCATGAGCATGTAGCCGCCCGTGGCCAGCAGAATGGTGGCGGAAAAGCCCATCAGGTGGCGGGGTTTGGAGGCCACGCGCCACAGGTGCCGAAGCGGGTGTGTGGTGTGGGCGTGCTGGAGATGGGAGTCCAGAGGCTTTAGATGCACAAACGCCACCACCCCGCCGAGGAAGGCGATACCGGCGATGGCCAGGAACGGAACGTGCCAACCGCCATGGGTGGCCAGCACCAGGCCCAGCGGAATGCCCGCGATCTGGCTGGCCGCAAACGCCGTCTGGACGATGCCCATCGCCCGACCCCGCATGTGCATGGGAAACACGTCGGCAAGAATGGCGAAGCTGATGGATCCCACCACGCCTCCGAACAGCCCGGTGACGATGCGGGCCACCAGCAACGTGGGGTAGTCGGGTGCAACCCCGCAGAAGATGGTGCCGGCCACAAAACCCGTGTAGAAGACCAGCAGCAGCTTCTTGCGATCGAAACGATCGGCGAATCCGGCCGTCAGGAAGCCCGACAATCCCGCGCTGAAGGCATACGCGCTGACCACCAGGCCGAACTGTTTGGTGGAGATGCTCAACTCGTGCAGGAGGATCGCCCCCAGCGGCGAGAGGATCATGAAGTCCACGACGACGCAGAACTGCAAGAACGCGAGCAGCCCTACGACGAACCACTGATAACGAGTAAACGACTGCGACACGAGCGATCCTTCCGACGGATGCGCGGGGACCCTCACGATAGCTAATCCCCCGCCCCCGTGGCGCTCGGGGGGCCAAGACCTGTGCCGCTTCGACATTCATCCAGGGGTGGAGTCGGTCCGGTTGTCGAGCTTGTCGAGACCCACGCGGCGGTCTCGACAGGCTCGACCACCGGGGAGTCTGCTCGCCCCTGCAAAACAGACTCGACCACCGGATGACCGCACATCAAACGGGCAAATTCCGACTTTCTTTACGACCCTGGATCGGATCCTCCTCCAGGTACGCTCCGATGCCCAGCTCCAGGAGGTCCCGCGAGGGACGGCAGTCGGTCGAGCAGATCTCGCCGGTGCGGTTGCGCGCCACCGAAGTGCATCCGCCGCCGCAGGCCAGCGCCTGGGCGCATCCACGGCACTCCTCCATGGAGGCGGTGTCGCGCCTCTGCCATTGGTGTACCACATCTTTTTCCAGACGCACCTCGGGCCAGTAGGTGCCCAGCTCCTCGCCGGGTTTGCCCACGGTGGCCGTGCAAGCGAAGATGTTGCCCCGGTAGTCGAAGGCCCACTCCGTCTTGGTGCCCGTGCAGGCGTCGAACAGCGGCTTGGGCAGTTCGCCGTGCTCCCACAGGAACTTCGAGACCGAGAACGCCGGGCGGTGGTATTCCAGGAACTCGGGATGCTCGCGCACCAGCGTGTGGAGATCTTCGGCCAGCTCCATGCGCGAATACAGGTCGCCCCCGCCGCCGGCGGCGTGGCAGGAGTGCAGCTCGTAGTTGCGCCCCAACTGGGTCTTGAAGCGAGGATTGGCGGTCCAGCCGCGCTCGGCCGCGATGCGCGCCAGTTCCGGCAGGTGCGACAGATTCTGGCGATCGACCACCGAACGCAGGTTCACCACGTGGCCGGCCGCCAGCGCCGCGTCGATGCCGTCGGCGATGCGCGCGAAGGTGGGCGCGCCCCCCGCCAGCACACGACGACGGTCGTGGGTCTGGGGCGGGCCGTCGAGCGTGACCTGGATCTCGCGGATACGCGCCAGCGCCAAGGTGTCCATGTACTCGACCAGGGAATGCCCGTTGGTGACCACCGCGACCTCAAGCCCCGCGGCCGCGGCCCGGCGCAGAAATCCCGCGATCCGTTCGCGTGCGGCCTCGCCGGGCAACAGCGGCTCGCCCCCGAAGAGGGTCAGGTACTTGCGCCGACCCGCGAACTCGCGGCGCACGTGTGCGAAGAACGCGTCCAGGATGTCGTCGGTCAGGCTGGCGGGCTTGACGCCGTAGTCGTCCTGGAAACAGTAGTCGCACCGGAAATTGCACCCGTACCACGGCACGAAGAAGATCTGGACCTCGTCGGACTCGCGCGCGTCGAGAAAATCCAGGTAGGCGCGTTTCCAGCGTTTCTGCTCGTCGACAGGATCCGTCCAATAGCCTTTGGCGGCCCATTCCTCGGGCTGTTCGGGCGGGATACCCGCCAGCAGCGGGGCGGCCGTGGCCTCGTCGAGGAGGTCGGCGTTGCCGGAGAGGAGGTTCACGACGAAGGGGGTCCCCGCGGGGCGCGTCCTGCCGACGATGTTGTGTTTGGACCATTCCATGTTGGCTTCGCCTTATTGTTTTCAGGGGCTGCCGCCCCAGGTGACCCTGCTCTTTTCTCTTGGTTGCCCAGGGGCTGTCTGCCCCTGGTAACCCCGACCGGGGCTTCTCCCAGCCCCTGGACCCCAGGGCCAAGGCGGGCCGTCTGGCCGGCCCCCTTGGAACCCCGGCCACCAGGGACGCTGCGCTCCCTGGACCCTAGGCATTTGCTTGACGAATCTTCGAGGCTTGCGGCTGTATTGGCCTTTGTGGGAGTGTCGAGGTTTCGGCCGGCTGACGGTGGCGAGGCGCCACCTGGGCCGGCATCGCGGCATCGCAGCATGGTGACATGGTGACTTGGTGACTTGGTGACAGGGCGGTATCGTTGCGAGGGAGGTTTTGCGATTGTGGTCGGATTTTCAGGCATTCCCTCTAACCGCCGCTCTTCCCACCTCCCCCGACACACCACGCCATTGCGCTTTGCTTCCCGGCGTGGCGGCGTTTCGCCGCCTTGGCCGGGCCCTGACCTTGGTGGCTGGCACGAACGGACATCCGTAGCGGGACTCCGCGGCGGGGTCCCGGGGATGCCCAATCCCCGGGTGCCCGGGATCCCCAAGGGGCCGGGCACTCGGCCTCCTTGGGTCCTGGGGGTCACGGGGGCTGGAAGAAGCCCCCGTGGGAACCCAGGCCCGGGAAGGGCCAAATGGGAATCGAGGCTGGAAGCCAAAGGGGTGCAAGGGGCGGAGCCCCGTGAAACCCAAACCGGGGTCCAGGGGCGGAAAGCCCCTGGGCGCCCCGGGCCGGGGGTCAGTCGTGGCAGCCGGCCACCAGGGTCGAGACCTTGGCGCAGCACTGGGCCACGGGAGCGCAGCAGTTCTTCTTGTGGATCAGAGTCTTCATGTCGTTTCCTTTCTGGGTTGAATGGATTGCGGGATCTAGGCTCATCCGCCGCAACAGCAGCGGGCCTTGGGCTTCCACCCTTGGAGGGTGAAGCTCGAGACTTCGATACGGCCCTTCGGATAGGGCTGCGAGCGTTCGAGGATGTCGAGGTCGCGCAGGCCTGCGTCGGAAACCGTCTGCAGGTAGACCTCCAGCGTGTCGGCTCCGGCCCAGCATTCGGCCACGGCCTCGGGGTCGTTGCGGAACTCCGGAGGTACGGGGGCGCTGGCGAAGATGTCCGAGACCACGAAGCGCCCACCGGGCTTGAGCACGCGGAAGACCTCGGCCCAAACCTTCGACTTGTCCGCGGCGTGGTTCAGGACGCAGTTGGAGATCACCAGATCGACCGACGCAGGCGGAATGGGAAGGTTTTCCAGAGCGGCTTTGTCGAAACGCACGTTGGTGATACCCAGCGCCTCGGCGGTGGAGCGCGCCTTGTCCAACATGCCGTCGGAGATGTCGATGCCCCAAACGAATCCGTCAGAACCCACCTCTTCGGCCATGCGCAGGCAATCGGTACCTCGGCCCGATCCCAGGTCCAGGCAGACCTCACCGGGTTTGGGCTTGGCGTGGTCGACCGCCCCTCCGCACGAGAGGCAGCAAGCGCTTTCGGCCAATTCGGAATAGCGGTTTTCGATCGCGGTCGTATCCATCCGGTCTCCTCGTGCGGGGTGAGGCACTCCGGCCCTTGACCCCGTCTATGGAGAAAAGGATGCCATTTTCATCCAAAGGTTACACGCTCTGGTGGCGCATCCGGGATTTCTGCCGCGCCAAGGACACGGCACTTGCCGCCTTTGGTGTCCATGGCGCCATCAGGGACCAGGGGGACGCTGGGACGAGCGTTTTCCGATCGGGTGACCTCCGCGTCAAAGGGCGGGGAAGGCGACAACCGAACGTCCGGGCAGGAGATCGCCAGACTCCAAACCCAACACGCTACGGCCCCGCACCCCTTCGCCTCAGCGTTCCGCCCCCGTCAGGCTCTCAGACCGCTCGCGACTCCAGCCATTTCGAACGTTCTTCGGCGAGGCGTTTCAGGAGGCGAGCCAGCTCGTGGGGACCTCGAGCCTGGGGGAGGCCCCGGGGCGCCATCCAGGCCCGCTCGGACGAATGCACGAACACGCCCAAGCCATGGTCGTGGGCCACCACGAGGGCTTCCAGGTCGGTGCGGTCGTCACCGGAGAAGAACATCCGCGTGGCGCCGCACTCGCGGGCGATGCGCTCCAAGGCGACCTCCTTGCCGGTGCCCGGAACGAGGATTTCCAGAACTTGTCTCCCGTCGAGGACTTCCAGTCCCGCGCGCTCGGCCTGCTCGCGCACGTTGCGCAGCCAGCCGACGGGCTCCCCCTCCTTGCGACCACGCCAGTGGAACGCGACCGAGAAGTCCTTGCACTCCCGACGGATTCCGCGCAACATCGGAGCGTCGCGGAACGCGACCAGGCGGGGGTCGTCGTCCACCGTGGGGATCGGCGCTCCGGGCCTTTGCAGCAGGCGACCATGGCTTCCCGCCAACCACATGGCCTCGTGGCCGGGAATCCTGGCGTGTAGATCCTGCAAATCACGTCCCGACAGGACCGCCAGGACGGTTTCTGGCAAACGCGCCAGCGCCTCCAGCGCTTCGGCCGCTTTCGGATCGATTACGGCGTTCTCGGGGCGCGAGACGATGGGGGCCAGCGTTCCATCGAAGTCGAGGGCAACAAGCAGGCGCTCGGCTTGGGCCACGCGTTGCATGGAAATCAACGCGAACCTCCAAAGGCGACATGGCGGCAACCGGGTCGCTCGGACGCTTCGGCATGGGCGGTGCACGGATCCGTCGTCATCCTTAAAAGACTAGAGTCTTCGACCCCACCCCGGAAACCCCTCATTTGCACGGATCGCTCCCAGCGTCACCCTTCCGTCCGTCTTCCGGTTGCCGATTCCGCCTTTGGGTGGTAGGTTCGGAAGACGGATCGCGGCACAAGTGCCGATCCCGGCCTCCGATCAAGCGCCAACTCCCCGGCCCCATTGCGGGCCCTCCCCTGGAACGTCGCTCACCAAACGAGCAGGAGCCGCATGAATCTTCTTCGGAACCTCGTCCGCACCCTGAATGGATTGATGGGAGAAGCCCCATCCACCTCCTCGACCTCCACGGAACCCTCGCTGGAGACCATCGTCGGCGATCGCAAGCTCATCGTCGTATCCAACCGAGGCCCTATCCAGCACGATCACTCCCCGCAAGGGGACGTGGTCGCCAAGACCAGCGCCGGAGGACTGGCGACCGCGATGGAGCCCGTCCTGCGCGCCTGCGGAGGAACCTGGGTCTGCCACGGAGGAGGCAGCGCGGACTTCGAAGTCTCCGACGATCGGGGCAGGTTCGAGGCCGACGGCTACACGTTGCGGCGGGTCCGCATCGACCCAGCGGTGCACGACCGGTATTACAACGGCTACGCCAACGGCGCGCTTTGGCCTCTCTTCCACAACGCATTCTCCGAACCGACCTTCCAGGCGTTGGACTGGGACGCCTACCTTGCCGCCAACCGCGCCTTCTGCGAGGCGATCCTCGATGAAGCCGGCGACGATCCCTGCCTGGTGCTGGTCAACGACTACCACCTGATGCCGTTGCCGAAGATGCTGCGGGAATCCGGCAAGGATCTGGCGATCGCCATGTTCTGGCACATCCCCTGGCCCGGCAGGCGCGTCCTGCGCATCTGCCCCAACCAGGAGGAACTCTACGCCGGCATCCTCGGCGCCGACCTCATCGGCCTCCACGCCCGCGAACATGTCGTGTCCTTCCTGGAAACGATGGACCGCAGCATCGAAGCCTGCGTCGACATCGAACGGCAGACCGTCGCGCGCAGCGGCCATGTCTCCTTCGTTCGCGACTTTCCCATCAGCATCGACGTCCAGGAAGTCCGCAGCGGAGCGACGGAATCCGACTGGAAGACCGACTTTCCCGAACTGGCTTCCGTCGTCGGAGATCGGACCCTTTTCCTGGGTGTGGACAGACTCGATTACACCAAGGGGATCCCCCATCGCATCGCCGCCTTCGGAAAGCTTCTGGCCCTTCGCCCCGATCTGCGGGAGAACGCCGTCCTGGTGCAGATCGCCGCCCCCAGCCGCTACGAACTCCCCAGTTACAAACGCCTGGCGGTGGAAGTGAGGGAACGCGTCGACGAGATCAACCGACAGTTCGGGACATCGTCCTGGACACCGGTGCATCTGGTGCAGCGCAACTTCGATCGCCGCCCGCTGTTTCGCCTTTACCGACGCGCCGACGTCATGCTCGTGACCTCGCTGCACGACGGCATGAACCTGGTCTGCAAGGAATACGTCGCGGCCCGATCCGGTGAGCCGGGAATCCTGGTGCTCAGCCGGTTCACGGGAGCCGCCGACGAATTTCCCGAAGCCTGCATCGTGAATCCCTTCGACATCGACGGCACGGCCCGTGCTTTGTCCGGCGCCCTGGATCGTTCCCTCGAGGTGCGCCGGGACGATCTGGCCCGCATGGCCGAGCATCTGCGCAAGGCCGATGTCTACCACTGGGTGAGATCCTTGCTCACGGGCATGCAGGACGTTCTGGCCCGCAAACGCGCCTCGGCCCCCTGACCCCACTGTGGACGCGAACTCCTACATCATCGCCGGCTGCGGCCTGGTCCTGTGTTTCCATCTGGCCGACATCGTCGCACGGAAGATGCGCATTCCCTCCATTCTGTTGCTGCTGGCACTGGGAATGGCTTCGCGTGCGCTTTCCGGCACCATTCTGCCGGAATTCTCCATCCCCGACCAGCTCCTCCAGACCCTGGGACTCGTCGGACTGGCACTCATCGTCCTGGAAGGCTCGATGGCCTTGCGCTGGCGCTCGGACAGTGCCCCCACGTTCCTGCGCGCCACCATCTCGGCTGCCCTGGGAATGGTCGGATTCCTCGCACTGGCCGCCCCCATCTTCCACTGGCTGTGGGACGTCCCTTGGCGTCTGGCCCTCCTGAACGCCACACCCCTGGCGGTGATCTCCAGCGCCATCGCCATCCCCAGCGCCTCGCGATTGCCCACCGCCGAACGCGAATTCGTCTCCATCGAAAGCTCCATCTCGGACATTCTCGGGGTGATGATCTTCAACGCCCTTCTGCTTCCCACCGCGCTGGGCATCGCCACCCTGGGTCGGATCGCGTGGAGTTCGGCGCTGGTCGCCGTCGCTTCATTGGTTCTGGTCGCCATTCTGTTTCGCATCCTCAGGTCTTCCACCCACCACGTGCGCTTCATTCCCCTGTTGGCCCTGATCCTCCTCTTCTTCGCCCTGGGCAAGGAACTGCACCTGCCCTCCCTGCTGCTTGTCTTCCTGTTCGGCCTGGCCTTCGCGAACCTGAGCCACCTGGGGCCCGGCCCCCTGCGCGAATGGCTGCTGCGCGAGGAATTCGAAGACGACGCCAAGCTCCTGGAGTCCATCGTGGCCGAACTCGCCTTCCTGGTCCGGACCCTCTTCTTCTTCCTGTTCGGCTTCTCCCTCGATCTGACCACCCTCATGCACCCCACCGCCTGGGCCGCGGGTGCGGGAACGCTCTGCGTCGTCTACCTGGCGCGCCTTGTGGCGCTGCGCGTCAGCCGTTCCCCGCGCTCGCGAACCCTTCTGGTCATCGCGCCTCGCGGCTTGATCACGGTGTTGCTCATGTCGATGATCCCCGCCGCGTGGGCCATCCCGGAGCTCGCCGACGGGCCGGTGCTGATCGTGATCCTGGGCAGCACGCTCGCCCTGGCACTTGGAGGGCGCAAGGTCGCCGAGGGCGCGAGCATTCCTTCCCTCGACGAGATCCTGCCCCACGGCCCCTTCCTCCCCAAAGGACGGACCAAGTGAACGGAAGGAGCGCATCCATGACCATCAACGGAATCCGTCAGGCCGACGACGAGCTGTGGTACAAGGACGCCGTGATCTACGAGGTGCACGTACGGGCCTTCCAGGACACCAACGGCGACGGCAGCGGGGACTTTCGCGGCCTGCGCAACAGGCTCCCCTGGCTGAAGGAGCTGGGCGTCACCTGCCTGTGGCTTTTGCCGTTCTACCCCTCGCCGTTGCGCGACGACGGCTACGACATCGCCGACTACACGTCCGTCCACCCCGACTACGGGACCCTCAAGGACTTCCGGGCCTTCCTGAAGGAGGCCCACCGCCTGGGGCTGAAGGTGATCACCGAGCTGGTGATCAACCACACCTCCGACCAGCACCCCTGGTTCCAGCGCGCCCGCCGCGCCGCCCCCGGATCGGCGGCCCGCAACTGGTACGTCTGGAGCGACGACCCCCAGCGCTACGACGGAACCCGGATCATCTTCACCGACACCGAACCCTCGAACTGGAGCTGGGACCCGGTGGCCGGCCAGTACTTCTGGCACCGGTTCTTCGCCCACCAGCCCGACCTCAACTTCGACCATCCCCCGGTCCTGCGGGCGGTCGAGAAGATCCTGCGGTTCTGGCTGGACATGGGAGTCGACGGGATGCGCCTGGACGCGGTCCCCTACCTGATCGAGCGCGAGGGAACCAACTGCGAGAACCTGCCGGAAACCCACGCGATCCTCCGGAGCCTCCGGGCCGTGGCAGACTCCTACACCCCGCGCCGGATCTTCCTCGCCGAAGCCAACCAATGGCCCCAGGACGTGGTCGCCTACTTCGGAAACGGCGACGAGTGCCACATGGCCTACCAGTTCCCCCTGATGCCGCGCCTGTTCATGGCCCTGGCGCAGGAGGACGCCCACCCCGTCGCCGAGATCCTGTCCCTGACGCCGTCCGTCCCCGACGGCTGCCAGTGGGCGCTCTTCCTGCGCAACCACGACGAACTCACCCTCGAGATGGTCACCGACCGCGAGCGCGACTACATGTACCGCGCGTACGCATCCGATCCGCGCATGCGCATCAATGTCGGAATCCGACGCCGGCTCGCGCCCCTGGTGGGCAACAGCCGACCGCGCATCGAGCTCCTCAACGCCCTGCTGCTCTCGCTCCCGGGCACCCCCGTGATCTACTACGGTGACGAGATCGGCATGGGAGACAACATCTGGCTTGGCGACCGCAACGGCGTCCGCACGCCCATGCAGTGGTCGGGCGACCGCAACGCGGGATTCTCCAAGGCGGACTCAGCCCGTCTGTTCAGCCCCCTGGTGGCCGACGGTCCGTGGGGATGGCAGGGCCTGAACGTCGAATCCCAGGAGCGGGACATCTCGTCGCTCCTGCACTGGATGCGACGGATCCTGTCGCTGCGGGGATCGTCCCGGGCCTTCGGCCGGGGAACGCTCCGGTTCGTCGAGACCTCCAACCGCCGCATCCTGGCCTACCTGCGGGAACACGAGGGCGAGACCATCCTCGTCGTGGCCAACTTCTCGCGCCATCCCCAACCCGCCTCGCTGCAGCTTCCCGATCTGGCGGGCCGCCTTCCCGTCGAGATGTTCGGTGGGGCACGCTTCCCGCCGCTGGGTACCGACGACTGGCCGCTCTCCCTGGCCCCGCACGGGTTCTACTGGTTCCGGCTCGAGTCGGCCTCGACCGGTCCTGTGGGAGCCGTCCCCACTCGCAGGAGCGCACCCAGCCCCCAGGTGGTGGAGGTGGAAGGAGCGGCGGGAGCCTGGTGGCACGACCGCGCCGCATTGCTGCGCCTGCAGGAAGCCTCGTTGCCATCCTGGTTGCACTCCCGCCCCTGGTATGCCGGCCCCGAGGACACGTTCTCCGCCTGCATCCTGCGCGACCCTACGCCGCTACGCGGCGCCGTGGTCGCGGCCGTGATCGAGACCCGACGCCGGACGGGAGGCGAGGGCCCTCGGTTCGCGCAGATGCTGGCGATGACCTCCGGAGACGAGGCCGAAACAGTCCTGCGCCGCTCGCCGGAATCCGTCGTGGCGCGCCTGCGCGGCGCCGACGGTTCGGAGGGTCTCCTGTGCGACGCCCTGGCGGTCCCTTCGGGACTCGACGAGATCGTGTCCGCGCTGCGCGAGTCCATCGCCGCGGGCGATTTCCGGTGCGACAGCACCGATGCGGACGAGTGGAGCGCCGCGGAAGCCACGTCCGCGCAATTGTCCGGACGGCACCCCATCGCCCAACTGGGAGACAGGATCCTCAAGATCTTCCCCCGTCTCCACCCAGGTCCGCACCCGGGGGAAGAAATCCTGCGCCACTTGCAGTCGCGTGGCTTCGCCTGGACGCCCCGGGTGCTCGGATCGATCCGCTCCGGCTCCGACGGCCGCCTCTTCGGTCTGCTGATGGAGCGTCGCGCCCATCAGGGCAAGGCCGACGAGCGTTTCCGGGAAACCTGCCAGGTCCGTTTGGAAGGTCTGCTCGCGGGAACCCAGGGCGACGAAGCCCTGCTGCCCGCGCTCGAGCAAGCTCGAAGGCTTGGACAGCGGGTCGCCGAGCTCCATGCCTGCCTCGCCGAAGGGGCCATCGAAGACGGCTTCGGCACCCTCCCTCTGGATCCTGCCGCCGTCGCGCGCCTGGTGTCGGAACTGCACCGCCGCCTGGGCAAGTTCGACGTCCGTGGTCTCGCCAACGCAGGTTTTCAGGAAGTATTGGCCAGCAGGCGGGACGACCTGAACCTCTTGCTCTCGCGACCCGTCGTCACGCATGAGCAAGACGTACGCATCCGGTGCCATGGCGACCTCCATCTTGGACAGATCCTCTGGGAGCGCAACGACTTCGTCTTCCTCGACTTCGAAGGCGAGCCGCTCTCGCCCCCGGAACGTCGACGCAACCATTTCCATCCGGCCAAGGATCTTTCCGCGTTGCGGGTCTCCCTGGCGATGTTGGCCTTCGACGCCCGCGCGAAGGTTTCCTCGACCCTCCAGGATGCCATCCTCGATCAAGGCACCCTCGAATGGATCGAACGGACATGGTCCGCCCTGCGAGACGGCTACGCCTCGGGCGAACGACCCGCCCCCCTGTCGCCCCCGGAGGCAGGTGCCCCCCTGTTCCAGTTGCACACCCTGGGACGCCTCCTGGGCCTGGCCTCGTCGGGACGTATTTCCGCCGAGCGTTTCGGGAAACTCCTGGAGCTCCTCATCCTGCACCCCTGATCCGATGGTTGCACGGATCGCCGGAACCTTGTAGTTCAAGCAGTACACCTTCGCCGTCTCGACACCGGAGAATCCATGACACCGTCCGCGCTGCAGCTCACAGCCCTTGTCCTCTTCGCCCTGGCCTTGGTGCACGTGTTTTCGGCCTCGAAGATCGAGCGCCTGGCCACACGTTTCCCGTCCCATTCGGGGATTCTCCATCTCCTCGGCGAGATCGAGGTCGTTTTCGGCTTCTGGGCTGCCATCCTGTTCGGCGCCCACGTCCTGCTGGTGGGATCTGGACCCGCCATCGCCCACCTGGAGGGCCTGAACTTCCACGAACCGATGTTCGTGTTCGTCATCATGGTGGTCGCCGGATGCCGCCCCGTGCTCCACGCGGCCTCGCGGCTGGTCGAGACCCTCTCCCGTCTGCTGCCCTTGCCGGCCGGCATCTCCTTCGCATTGGTCACGCTGGGGGTGGCACCACTGCTGGGCTCGTTGATCACCGAACCCGCCGCGATGACCGTCGCCGCATTGCTTCTGCGCGACCGCATCTTCGCCGACGCCACCTCCACGCGCCTGCGCTTCGCGGCCTTGGCGGTCCTGTTCGTCAACATCTCGATCGGTGGCGTGCTCACCAGCTACGCGGCCCCTCCGGTCCTGATGGTCGCCGGCCCCTGGGGATGGGACAGCGCCCACATGATGAGCCACTTCGGGATTCGCGCCGTCATCGCCGTGGCCATCAACGCCACGCTCTTCGTGATCCTGTTCCGGAAGGAACTGAGCGCCCTCGGGCCCGCCGAACCCTCCACCCGCCAAGCTCCTCCGTGGAGCCTGATTCTCACCCACCTGGCCTTGGTCGCCGCGGTGGTCGTCGCCTCGCACCACACGGTCCTGTTCGTGGCCATCTTCCTGTTCTTCCTCGGTCTGGTGCAGGCCTACAAACGCCACCACTCCCCGTTGCTTCTGCGCGAGGCGCTGCTGGTCGCGTTCTTCCTCGGAGGCCTGGTCGTGTTGGGCTCGCCGCAAGGGTGGTGGCTCTCGCCTCTGGTCTCCGGGCTGAGCGACAAACTCCTGTTCGTGGGTGCCGCGGGCCTCACCGCCGTGGTCGACAACGCCGCACTGACCTACTTGGGCTCGCTCCTTCCGGAGACCTCCGATTCGTTCCGCTACCACCTGGTGGCCGGTGCCGTGGCGGGTGGCGGCTTGACCGTGATCGCCAACGCCCCCAACCCCGCAGGGGCCAGCATCCTGCGCGAACGTCTCCCAGGGGGAGTGGTCGCACCGGGCAAGCTCTTTCTGGCCGCACTGCCCCCCACGATCGTCGCCCTCGTCGCCTTCGGACTCTGACCGCCCCCAACGCAAAAGCGCCCTGACTTAGCAGGGCGCTTGGAATACATCAGGCTCCTGAGACGAACTCAGCGATTGCGGCCGCCGCCTTTGCCGCCGTGGCCTTTGCCCTGACCACCGCCCTGGCCACCTTTGCAGCCCTTGCCCTCGCCGTTGCCGGCACCCTTGCGGGCGTGTCCCATGCCTTCACCGCGTGGGCCCTTGCCCGCGGGCAAACCGAGTTCGGTGCGCAGTCGGTCGGCTTCGGCGGTGTTGCCGGCCTTCATCGCTTCGTGCATTTGAGCGTAGGTCGTGAAATTCTCGGCGGTGACCTTGTCGCCCGCGCGGCCCTTGCCGCCCCAGGCGTCGTGTTCGGCCTTCCAGGCCTGGTAGTCGCGCGCCGAAATGGCCGACTCGATGCGAGCCCTGTGGGCATCGCGATCGGAAACGGCGGTGGTATCAGCGGCATTTGCCGAAAGAGCGGCCAGCATCAGGATCCAGGTGAGGTGTTTCATGGTCTGTTCCTTGGGTTGTGTGGAGTGGACCGAGGGTTCCTGCCTGTAGTACGCGACACAAACCCCGGAACTTTCACCAACCGCGATTTTTTCTTCCCTCGTGTGCACCCTGCCGCAACGAACCACCCGCGCCATCACCCGGAGCGGGCTTCCAGTTGCGCACCACGAAGACGGAGTCGGGCCCCACCGTTCCGTTCAGACGCACCGGCCCCATGGGAGCGAGATCCGACGAATCGTTCCAGACCAGGAGCCATCGGCGTCCGTCGACGGCCAGGAATCCTTGGGTGTCCAGCCTGCCTGCCAATCGCCCCGCCGCCGGGTCATGCCAAGCATCCAAGGCCCGCGCCTGCCAGACCGTGCGGTACGCCGGCACCAGATGGGCCAGAGTCCGATGCACCCGCACCAGGCCATCGACCCGCTCCAGGATGAACCCGGACGCCAGCCCCGTAGACACGATGCCCAGGATCACGATCCACGGACGCAATCGCCACGCACGCGGCAGCTCCCGAAACAGAAGCCATGCCCCCCAGATACACGCCACCGAGGTGAACGACCACACCCAGGGCGCAAGGCGCGCAAACAGCGCCCGAGCGATCCACCCGGGACCACGATGTTCGTGGAGTTCCTGGAACAGCAGGGCCGACGACACACAAAGCAACACCAGCACGAGCACGAACAGCCCCAAGCGGAACAGCCGCCGGGCCAATACGATCCAGCGCGGAACGGGCCGGATCTTCTCGGCGTGGATGCGGCCCAGTAGACGATCGGCGTGATCCATTCAGTCCCCCCTGTCCAGATGCAATCCGCGGGCGCGGGCGGCCAACGCGAAGGCCTCGCGCGCACGGCGCACCTGCGTCGCGATGGTGTTGGCGTTGCGGTGCAGGATGTCACCGATCTCCTCGTAGCTCTTGTCTTCCAGAAAGCGCAGGACGAACACGTCGCGCAACACCGGAGACAACCCCTGGAGGATCTCGCGGATGGCAGTGGATTGCTCGGCGGCTTCGAGAGGGGCATCGGTGCGCAATCCGTTCGGAACGAAGAGGGCTTCGTCGAGCTCCACGGTGGGCTCCTGCCGGGCGTGGCTGCGGATTCCCGAGACCATGACATTGTGCACGATGCGGAAGATCCAGCTCGAGAACCGCAGGCCTGCGTCGAAGGAGTGAATGTTCCGGTAGACGCGTACGAAGGTCTCCTGGAGCAGGTCATCCACATCGGGAGCGCACGACCAGCAGCGCCGCAGCACGTAGCGCCGCAGCGGTTCCTGCCAACGCCGCACCAGGACGACGAGCGCCTGCTCGTCTCCGTGTGCCACGCGCGCGGCCAGTTGTTCGTCGGTGGGATCCATCTTGTTCGTTACAGGGTACGCTTGTGGAACCACTTTTCTTTCACCAGACCCGAAATAATTCGCTCGTCCCCAGCGTATGAGTCGTTACAAGCCCCATCCGCCCTCCAAGGGAGTCCTCCATGTCGCAGCTTCACCCCCGTTTTGCCTCCCTTGCCTGGCTCTCCGCTGTCGCGCTTCCCGCCTTTGGCCAGACCGACCCCCTGGTCGACCACGTACCCGCCTGGTCCAGCTCCGTCCGCCAATCCTTCTCGTGGTCGGAAACCGCCGTTCCCGACTGGGCCCACACCACTTCCCTGCACGTGAGCCGCGAAGTGGACAGCGATCCCGACTTCCTCACCGACATCCACGCGGGGGTGGACCTGCTGGGTGCAGGATTCCAATTCGACTCGTTGTGGGGAGTCCAACCCACGGGCGGCCTCTCGGCCAGCATCGCAAGCGTCGACGCCGATCTCAACGGCTGGGTCCTCTACGGCGAGGAGGAATGGTCCGACGGCGGCGCCTCCCTGGATCTCTCCCGCGAACTCCTCGAAGCGGGAGAGATGCGACTGGCGGGAACCGCGTTCGCTTCCGCGTCGGCGAATTCGGGTTCACAAGCCGGCGTGGGCCTGGAGTTCCGATCGTGGTCGACGTCAGTCAGCATGGACGCCAACCTCTCCGTCAGCCGACTCCAGGACGCCGACCTCTCGTCGGTCACCCGCCTGACCGGCAAACGCGCCATCACCACCGACCTGGTGGGCGATCAATGGGCCTTCCGCTTCGAACCAGGCGCGGGGCTGCGCTTGGGCAACGGCGGCATCGGGTTCGACATACCCATGGCGGCCCTGCGCAGCGAGCTCACCACGGTGTCGATGAAAAAGGGCTCCGTTACCAAAGCCCAGTGGGCCCTGGATGCGGCTCCCTCGGCGCACGTCTACGGAGCGATGGGCCCAATGTACCTGCGCGCCACCTACGGCCTGCAGGTCACCACCGTGCTGGGGTCGAAGTCCGAAGACTCCGACCCCGTCGGCTGGGCGACCCTGTCGGCCAGCTACCGCTTCTGACGGGGCGCGCCGCCGATCAGACGAACAGGTTGATTCCCGAGGTGCCGGCCGCTTCCAGGTAGGCCGCGACACCGCCAATCTCCACGGCCTCGATGAGCTCTTCGCGCCCCACGCCCATGAGTTCCATCGACATCTGGCAGGCGGTCATCTTCACCCCGCCGCGCACGGCATTGTCCATCATGGTCTCCAGGCGGTCCACCTGGAAGGCCTCCATGCGCTTTTTCATCAAAAGCGACCCGATGCCCCCGAAGTTCATGCGGGACAAGCCCAGGCGGTCGGCGTGGCGCGGCAGCATCAGATCGAACATGCGCCCCATCAGATCCTTGCGCACCGCAACCTTTTCGCGCCGGCGCACCACCGACAGTCCCCAGAAGGTGAAGAACATCGTGACCTTCTTGCCCGTGGCCAAGGCGCCGTTGGCGATCACGAAACTCGCCAAGGCCCGATCCAGATCGTTGGAGAACACGATCAGCGTGACCTCGTCACCGGAGACCTGCAGTGCGTGCCCCGCGCCCGCGACCGCGGGCAGGGCCGCACGCCCCTGCCGTTTTTCGACCGTGGCCGACCAATCTCCACCCGCTTCCTTGACGCCCAGAAGATGGTGCCCCGTGATGTTGCACCAGGCCTGCACATCGCGCGCGAATCCAGGGTCGGAGGCCCGCACCACCACCCTGCCGTGCAGGGGAGCGGTATCGACGGCCTCCTTGAGTTTGAGGATGGGTCCCGGGCACTGCAGTCCGCAGGCGTCCACCCGAATCTCCACGACTTCGCCGTGCGGCAATCCCTCCGGGGCTCCTGTCCCTTCGGAGGTGCCCGCCTCGACATCCGAGGGCTCATGGGCCCGGCGCAAGGCGGGGCGGAATTCCCCCGGGTTGTCCTGGGGGTCGGTCGCGGCCTTCCAGGTCTTCCAGCCGCCGGTGACGTTGCCCACCTTCGTCCAGCCGTTCTGGCGCAGGATGCGCTCGGCCAACCACCCGCGGATGCCCACCCCGCAGTAGAGCACCACATCGCGGTCCTTGGGAATTTCGGCCAACCGCCCGCGCAACTCCGTATTGGAGATGTTCGTCGCGCCGGGGATGTGTCCGAGTTCGAATTCCTCGGACGTTCGCACGTCCAGGAGGAACGCGCCGGCCTCCACGCGCGGCGCGACCTCGTGCCATCGAACAATTTCCGTCAACCCTTCGCGTTCGTTGGCCGCCACGAAGGCCGCGTAGTTGGTGCCATCCTTGGCGCTGGCGAAGGGCGGCGCGTAGGCGTGCTCGAACTCGGCCAGGTCCTCGACCGTGGCGCCCAACCCGATGTGCGCCGCCACCACGTCGATCCGTTTGTCCACGCCGTCGCGCCCCACCGCCTGGGCTCCCAGGATGCGTCCCGAAGCGGGATCCCACACCAGTTTCAGCGCGTAGGGATGGGCTCCGGGATAGTACCCGGCATGGCTGCCCGGATGCACCACAGCCACATGGTGAGAAATGCCTTCGCGGCGGCACAACTTTTCGGACAATCCCGTGCAGGCCACCGTGAGGTCGAAGATCTTCGCCACGGCCGTGCCGATGGAACCCTTCCACGCACGCGGATGCTCCCCCACGATGTTCTCGGCGACGATGCGCGCCTGTTTGTTCGCCGGCCCGGCCAGGGGAACCGGCATGGGTTTTCCTGTCAGCGGACTGGTGGCCACGATAGCGTCGCCCACGGCCCAGATCCAAGGCACCGAGGTGCGCAGGTGGTCGTCGACCACGATGTAGCCGCGTTCATCGAGCGCGATCCCGGCCTCGCGGGCCAGGCGGGTGTCGGGTTTCACCCCGATGGACAGGATGACCAGGTCGGCGGCCAGTTTCGCCCCCGACTTCAGGTTCACCTGCAGCCGATCGGGTCCCAACGCGACGAACTCCTGGACGCCGTCGGCCAGATGCAGCCCCACGCCTTTTTCGCGCAGATGGTGGTGCACGGGTGCGGCCATCTCGAAGTCGACCACCCCCATCACCTGATCCAGGGCCTCGACCACGGTCACGGCCAATCCGCGCTCCCATAGGTTCTCGGCCATCTCCAGGCCGATGAACCCCGCCCCCACCACCACGGCACGTTCGGGCCTGTGGGTGTCCAGGATCGCTTTCACCCGGTCGATGTCGGGCACCGACCGCACGGTCAGGATGCGGGGGTGGTCGATGCCCGCAATGGGCGGACGCAACGGTTCGGCTCCGGGCGAAAGCACCAGGGCGTCGCAGGACTCCTCCCGGATCTCCCCCGTGCGCCGGTCGAGCAGTTTCACAGTGCGCGCCGCGGCATCGATCGCCACGGCCTCGGTTCCCACCCGCACATCGACATTGAGGGTTTCCCGGAACTTCGATGGGGTCATCAGGAACAGCTTGTCGCGCTCCTGGATGGTGCCACCGGCATAATAGGGCAGGCCGCAATTGGCGTAGCTGACGTGGTCTCCCCGCTCGACGAGCACGATCTCGGCCGTCTCATCCAACCGCCGAAGCCGGGCCGCCGTCGAGGCGCCTCCCGCCACTCCACCCACGATGACCACCTTGCGCATGCCCGCTCCTTGACGCCGAAATGAAAGGTCCATCCGCGCCAGGACCGGAAGGTCCGGGCGCTCCATTGCCCGAGATTGGATGTACGAGACATCGATAGGTTACACGCTTTCGCGAAGGATGGTATCCTCAGAGCTCAACTGGAGGCCCGCGCCGCCTCCCGACGCCCCCGTCCGAGAGAATGCCCGATGCCTCCCATCCCGCCGATGGTCCCGACGTCCGCCGCTCCCGAGGCTCCCCTTCGGAACGCGCCTTCCACACTCCCCTCCCTCCACGACGCGCCATCCCGGCCGACGGCGGGGCCACGTCGATGAGCCCCCACAAAACGTTCCTCTCGATCCCGGTGCTGGTGATCTCGGTGCTGGCCATCACGACCACGACCTTGCTGGGCCTGGCGGGAACGATCGGATTTTCGATGTACCGCGCCCAGGAGCGGGTGCAACTCCAGGAAGCCAACGCCTTGTTGGCCGACCTCGCCAGTTTGTCCCTGGCCGCCCCCCTTTGGAATCTCGACGATGGCCAGATCCAGCAAGCCATGAACGAGATGCTGCGATCGCACGTGATCCACTCCATCGAGATCCTCGGCCCCCCCCATGACTCCGCCCATTATGTCGCGACCCTGCCTCCGCCCCCGGAGGATGAACTCTCCCCTCCCGACACCACCTTCCGACAGGTCCGGGACATCCGGCTGGCCGGACAGTATCTGGCGAGGGTCCGCGTGCAGATGTCGACGCTCCCCCTGGAGCGCGACCTCCGCAGGGTGCTGATGCTCCTGACCACGTTCTTGCTGGTGCTGGCGGCGGCCTTGGGGACATCCTTGTATCTGGTGCTGTGGAGGGTCGTCATCCGCCCCATCCGCATGCTGGAACACACCGCCCGACAGATGAAGGACTCCGCTCCCGATCTCGGGATCATGCGTGCGATGCGTTTCCACGGCGAACTCGAATCCCTGCGCTCGGCGACCCTCGACATGCTCGTCCTTCTGGACGAACGCTTCACGGCCCTCCAAGCCGAGGCCCGGAGATTCCGCGAAAGTGAACGACGGTTCCGAATCCTGGTGGACACCATTCCCGATCTGATCTGGCTGAAGGACGAAAACGGCACCTACTTGTCGTGCAACCGGATGTTCGAGCGGTTCTTCGGTGCCCAGGAATCCGAAATCCACGGCAAGACGGATTTCGACTTCGTGCCGCGCGAGCTCGCCGAATTCTTCCGCAAGAACGACCTGCAAGCCATCGCGGCCAATGGTCCCCTCTCCAACGAGGAGTGGATCACCTTCGCCGACGACGGCCACCACGTCCTGCTGGAGACCACCAAGACCCCCATGTTCACCGACGACGGCCAACTTCTGGGGGTCCTGGGTGTCGGTCGCGACATCACCCGTCGGCACGAAGCGGAAGAAGAACGCCGACGCATGGACGAGCGCCTGTTCAACATGCAGAAACTCGAGGCCTTGGGCGTGCTGGTCGCGGGTGTGGCGCACAACATCAACAACGTGCTGGCCGCGATCATGGGAACCGCCTCGCTGCACGAATCCTCGGCCGCCACCGAGGAAGAACGGGAAGCCTTCCGGATCATCGCGTCGGCCTCGCGGAAAGGACGCGAGGTCGTCCGCTCCCTGGTCCACTACTCCCGGCCCCAACTGGCGCGGAAGGCTCCCTTCGAGATCCAGGATCTGCTCTCCGAAGTGAAGGTCCTGCTCGAGGGAACCTCCCTCAACCGCATCACGGTCGTCTCCGAACACAGCCAATCCCCCTTGTGGATCCGCGGGGACGCCTCCAGCATCAGCCATGCCCTGCTGAACATCTGCCTCAACAGCGTCGATGCCATGCCCGACGGCGGACGACTGCTGTTGCGCACCACCCGCTCCGACGACACCATGGTCCGCATCGACATCGAAGACAACGGCGAAGGGATTCCGTCGGAAATCCTGTCCCGGGTGCTGGAGCCGTTCTTCACCACCAAGGACGTCGGCAAGGGGACCGGGCTCGGGCTCAGCATGAGCCACGGCGTATTGAAGGCACACGGCGGCACGCTGGAGATCCAAAGCCAACCCGGTCAAGGGGCCTGCGTGAGCCTCGCGCTTCCACGCATCACGCCCCCCCAGGAGCCGTCGGAAACCGCGCCCCCCAGTGTTCCCGCGGCCGGTCTGCGCGTCCTGGTGATCGACGACGACCGCGACATCCGCGACCTCATGAGGCGTGTGCTGCTGCGCCACGGGCACGTGCCGCTGCTGGCCGAAAGCGGTCAGCAAGGACTCGATCTGCTGGCAACCCCTCCTCCCCCCGACCTGATCATCCTGGACCAGAACATGCCCGGCCTCACGGGCGCCCAGACCCTCAAGCGTATCCGGGCGCTCCACCCCACCCTCCCGGTCCTGATCGCCTCGGGCCAGCCCGACATCGAAGACATGCCGGACTTCCACTACCCGGGAGTGGGATTCGTGGCCAAACCTTGCGGCGTCGCCGAATTGATGGCGAAGATGGCGGCCGCCTCCAGCAACACCGCCCCGCGGCCTCCGGCGGACTGAAGCCCCGGAGGCCGCCCCTCAGCGCATGGGCACGTCCCATCCGAAGCGATGCAGGGTGTTGGAGATCGTCCAGTCCGGCAGTTCGCCATCGGCGGCCAGATTCTGTCGCAGCACCAGACGCAGGGTGTAGACCCCCGACGCCGCAGGGGTTCCGCCCTCGGCCACGCCGTTCCAGGCCAGGCGCACCTGGTATTGGTTGCCGCCGTCGGTTTCGATTTCCCCGGCCAGGAAGGCCTGTCCGACCAGATCGAGCTCCAACGAGGTCAGGAAGGTCCCCTGGTTGTCGTAGAGGATCGCCACACCCCGCAGCGGCTGGTTGGTCGAGATCACCGGTCCGATCTGGCGGACCTCGGAGGCGGAAACGTCGCGCCCCGTCGGGAGGTCCGACCAGCCCGCTCCGCCCTGCGGCCGGACCTGGATCTGGAACGGAGCGAGGCCACCGAGGTCCCACCCTTCGTAGCGGCGGTAGGTGGGGTTGAACGTGATTTCCTGTCGCGGAGGACGCCTTCCGAACTCGACCGGAACGAGCCATCCTGGGTCGGCGGCGGGTGTGCCGAAACGGTCTTCCACCGTGGCCGACGCCGCCGGAGCCAGACGCAGGGAATCGCCGCGCCGCAGGCTGGTGGACAGCACGCCTTGGGGATCCAGGAGGAACGCCGCGCCCAGGCTGTCGGAAACGATGGAGGTCGACAGTGCACGCAAGTCGAAGACCGAGTCGCCGTGGAGGCCCTTCAGCAGCGGGTCCAGACCGGTCCAGACCAGGGGCTCACTCCACCGGGCCAGAAGCGTGTCAGAATCCGTCGCTTTTGTCCCGTAGCGGACCTGGGCCCGAAGCAGCACCGGCGGCACGCGATCGTACACGGGGAACGACGACCTGCCGTCGGCGTCGAACATCGCTCCCAGATCGGTGCGTGTGGAGCTGGTGACACCGCGATCGAACGGTCCGACGGGAAGCCGCACGCGGACGGAATCCGGGGACATGGTCCACGTGTCGGCGAGGATGCGGGCCGAGTCGAATCCGCCTTCCGCCGAAGGCCACGCCAGGCGCAGCTCCGGACGGGTCCGAGGCGTGCGCGCCCACAGAAACTCGATGGTCTCACCAGCGCCGTCGCCGTCCAGATCCATCATCCAGGCGCCCACGGGGGGGCGTTCACGTCCGGAGACGGGCACACCGGGATGGTAGAGGGCAGATCCTACTCCACCCGCATCGGTCCAACGTCCCTCCGAGACCGGGCGCATCGAATCTCCCGGCACCACGGTGAAGGTGTCGACCATGAAGCGCCAGACGTCACCTGCACTTGCCGAGGGAAGTGATGCGGGTGTCAAAGCGCCCCATCCGGTGCGCCGCAAGGCCAGCCACTCCCCCGCGGCCCGTGCCGAAACGGCCTCGGAGAACAGAAGTTCCAGGGTGTCGTGAGCGTCGCCGAAACGCAGGGTAGAACGGCTCCCGAAACCACGGGGCTGGCCATCGTGTAGCGGGTGTCGCCTCCGGTGGTGAGTCCGGCCCAATTGGAACCCTTGGTCTTGATGCTGCCCGAAACGGCGCCGCCCTTGACGGTCAGGACTCCGGTCGCGCCCGGGACATCGGCCAAGGTGCGCGCTTCGATCACCTTGAAGGCACTGCCTGCGCCCACCCCGTACACGTAGGCCCGACCCTGTTGCACATCCGTGGTCCGATACCCCGCTTGATTCACCCGCAACCGCGAGATCTTCATCAGGACCGAATCGCGCACCTTCTGGTCGGTGGTGTCGTTGAGGGGATTGCGGATCGGATCGAAGGGCATGGGATCGGCGACAACCCCTCCCACCAGAGCAAGCAGGACGGAAAACAGCGCACGAACGCTTGGAGACACGGCGAGCTCCTCGAATGGTGGAACGAGGGTGATCACATGCGGTGGCACCCCCATGCGAGATTTACGGCAACCCGCATCCATCCCGCATGACAACGAGATTCCAAGTCAGCCCTTCCGCGCGCATACGGCGTTCGCGTGCCAACGCTTTCTTGGCAATCCCGCTCCCGAAACCGCGACCAGGGGGGGTGTAGGCGCGACGGAAAACTCGAGACACCAATCCGTTGTCCCCGTCCGGAGTCCAGCCGCCGCCGCCCTTGCGCTTCGGGCCGGGCTTGAGTACGTTTCCACAACTCCAAGCCACTTTAGCTCAGTTGGTAGAGCAACGCATTCGTAATGCGTGGGTCGGCGGTTCAAGTCCGCCAAGTGGCTCTTATCCTGGCACCACCACGGCTCCTCGCCGCGGCTCGGTCCGCCGGCATTCTCCTCCCCTTGTTTCTCCTGTCGTTCCCCCTCCTTGGCCGTGGGAGCTAGATTGGTGCGTCCATGTCTCGGGTCCATCCTCAAGCACGCGCCTACGGCTACGCCACCATCCTCCTGGTCCTGGCAGTGGTCGGTGCCTTCACTTGGCATCTGTGGAATCTCACCCAGCGCGGTCATGAAACCATCCTGGTGCGGTTCGACGGCTCGGGCGAGCTGATCGGAGCCCTCCAGCCCGACGATCCCGTCCTGGTCCGGGGCGTCAATGTCGGGCAAGTCGAGACCATCACCCCGGTACCCGGCGGCGTGCGCGTGCTGGTGCGTTTCTGGAGTCGCCAGGCCCTTTTCCAGGACGCTCTGGCGGTGAACACCTCCCACAGCCTGATGGGCCAACGCGTGGTCGACCTCGCCCCCGGGCGAGACTCCGCCCACCCCATGCCCCCCGACGGCTCCATCCCCGGATACTTCGACCCCGGCATCGCCGAGGTCATGAGCCAGATCTTCAAGGTCCTGGACGCCGTCATCACCTTGCGCAAGACCACCGAAACTCTGGTGCAGGGCGGCAACGGCAACGCGGCGCTCTCCCGGAAGATCATGGGTGTCCTGGTTGGGGTCGACGCCACCCTGGGCGGTCTGGAATCCATCAGTCTCACCATCGACCGCAGCGCCCCCCAGTTGGGCCGCATCTCCAAGGAAACCCGCAAGCTGTCCGGAACGTTCCCAGGTCTCCAGAAGGACCTCGCGCAGGCGTTGACCAGCGCCGATTCGGCCTTGCTCACCGTCCAGAAAACCATCCGCGCGGTCCAGCCGCTCCTGGATTCGACCTCCCGCCTGGTCGGCGTCGCCATCGATACGGCCGGGCCCTTGCGCCCCCTGTTGCACGACGACTCCCTCATCGTGGCCGCCAAACGCCTCGAGGGACGGCTGAATACGCTCATGACCGTGCTGGAGGGGCAGATCCCCATCAAGTTCCGCGTCCACCTCCTGGGGTCCAACCCCTCCAAACGAGGCGAATAGACCACTGTCGGGAGATGGATGGTTTTTCCATCTTTCCTTGGCATGAGCCTGATCGACCACCGCTTCGGCGGTTTCCGCCGCCCCGCCCACGAAGTCCGCATCGGTACCGCGACCATCGGCGGCAGGCACCCCGTGCTCGTGCAGTCCATGACGACCACCCTCACGCGCGACATCGACGCCACGGTGGCCCAGACCCTCCAGTTGGCCGATGCCGGGTGCGAACTGGTGCGCATCACCACCCCCACCCAGGCCGACGCCGCCTGTCTGGAATCGATCGTGGCCAAGGTGCGCGGGGCCGGCTGCACCGTGCCCCTGTGCGCCGACATCCACTTCCAGCCCGCCGCCGCCTTCGAGGCCGTGAAGTGGGTCGAGAAGATCCGCGTCAACCCGGGCAATTTCGTGGATGCCAAGACCGCCTACGGATTCCAGAAGGAATTCGGGGACGACGTCTACGACCGCGGACTCCAGAAAATCTCTGACAAATTCCGTCCGCTGGTGCGCATGGCCGCGCAACGCGGCGCGGCCATCCGGATCGGAACCAACCACGGCAGCCTCTCCGACCGCATCCTGGCCCGTTTCGGGGACACCCCCGAAGGCATGGTGGTCTCGGCGCTGGAATACCTGTCGGTCTGCGAGGACGAAGGCTTCGACCAGGTCGTCTTCTCGATGAAGGCCTCCAATCCCAAGATCGTGATCCAGTGCTACCGCATCCTGGTCGACCGCCTCGAGCGCGAAGGACGGTTCGCCTACCCCATCCACCTGGGCGTGACCGAAGCCGGCGAAGGCCGCGACGGCCGCCTCAAGAGCGCCGTCGGCATCGGCTCGCTGCTGCTGGACGGCATCGGCGACACCATCCGCGTGAGCCTCACGGAAGACCCGGTGCTGGAAATCCCCGTGGCCCGCGACCTGGTCGCCTCCTGTGTCCGTCCCTTCGCCGACCAGGGCCCCGCCCGCGACTTCGCCGGACGGATCTTGTCCACCCCGGCCGAAGCCCCCCGCGAGACCCTCGACATCCTGTCCTACGCACGCCGAGAGACCCGCCCCGTCCAGGTTGGAGCCGTGGCCGCCGGTTTGTCCAACCCCATCCGCGTGGGTGGTTCCGGCACGGCGCAGGCACCCAACGCAGACCGGCCGGTCGAATGGACCGACACCCCCGCCCCCGGCGCCGTGGGTGACTTTTCGGGAATCCGCCTGGCCATCGACCTCGGATTTTTCCCCGACCAGCCGCGCGAATACCTCGCCACCGGGTCGGTGGTGGAACTCACGGTGCGCGACTTCGGCGATCTCGATCGCGTGGTTCCCGCCCTGCCCGCCTCCAACCTGTACTTGTTGTCGTGCGAATTGGAAAAATGCGGTCCCTGGAGCGCACGCCGCCTGGTGTCGGCCTTCGACGCCGCCGGACTGAAGGCCCCGTTGGTGCTGCGCTGGACACTCGACGGATCGGAATCCGACGAACTGCGCATGGCCGCCACCTTGGGCAGCCTGCTCACCGACGGCTACGGCGACCTCATCCGCCTCGATGGCCCCTCCCCCGAGCGCCTGATCGACCTTTCCTACGACCTGTTGCAGGCCGCCGGAGCCCGCCGCTCCAAGGCCGAATTCATCTCCTGCCCCAGTTGCGGACGCACCCTGTTCGACCTCGTGACCACCTCCGCGCGCATCCGTGCGGTCACGGGCCATCTCAAGGACGTCTCCATCGCCATCATGGGTTGCATCGTCAACGGCCCCGGCGAAATGGCCGACGCCGATTTCGGGTACGTGGGTGGCACCCCCGGCGCAGTGAACCTCTACGTGCGCCGCGACTGCGTGCGCCGCGGCGTTCCGGAAGCCGAAGCCCCCGAAGCGCTGGTGCAACTGATCCGCGAACACGGCCGCTGGTCCGATCCCACCTGAGCGTCCCCCGGGCTGTTGCAGGTCGCTTTTTCCGGAACTAGCTTCGGGAAATCTCCGCTGGAGAGGTCCCGGAGCAATGGCACCGGGCGTCTTCCGGGCTCCCGCACCACCAAAGGAATGGTCGATGTCCTTCCCCCGCACCTTGGCTCTCTCCGCCTCCTGCGTCCTCGCCTTCCAGGCCCTGGGTCATGCCCAGCTCGGCGCTTCGGTCCCCGAAACCGACAAACGCGCCAAGAAGGCGCTGGACAAAGCTGACCTCAAATACACCGTCGACGCCGACGGCGATTTCCAGGTCGTATTCTCGTACGACGACGACCGCAGCCAGGCCGTCTTCATGAAGTCGGCCACCGAGAAGGTCGGCGCCATCGAGGTCCGCGAAGTCTTCAGCTACGCCTACCGCAGCAAGGATCCGCTTCCGACCGGGGCCGCCGTCGACGCCCTCAAGGACAACACCACCCGCAAGATCGGGGCCTGGGAACTGCTGGAAGGAAACGGCAAGCAGGCACTCTCCTTCAGCGTCAAGATCGACGCCGTCACCGGCCCCGACGCCCTGGTGATCATCCTGCGGGCCGTGGCCCAGACCGCCGACGAACGCGAAAAGGAACTGCTGGGAACCGACGAGTTCTGATCCTCGCGGTCACGGGCACTTCCGCTCCGGCATCCCACCCGTTGCAATCCAAGGCTCTGGAAACTCCAGGGCCTTTTTCGTTTCGGGAACTGCCCAGGTCCGGAAAATGGGAGACTGTAGGCAATGACCCTGGATCCCGCGATAGAGAGGGATGTGATGCTCGCTGAATCGCTTGATGTCTGTGCCTTTTGTCCGACCGACGGCGCACTTGGCGGGTGCGGGGGAGGGAGGCAAAAGGCGCAGGCGCGAGCGAGGCGGCGGGCAGCGCGCCCGGCCCTATCGCGGGGTCCAGGGTGAAACGTTGCAATCCTTCCAACGGATTCCCTGGCAATCCGCCCCCCGGGCCGGAGGGTCGCCCCTACCTTCCGAAGGTGCCCGACCTTTACGCCTACACCGACTACCGCGCCTGGCTGCGCGACCACTTCGAGAGCCGCAGGGCTGTCGATGCCTTCGTCTCCATGCGCTTCATCGCCGCGAAGGTGGGCACCGACGCCGGCACCATCGTCAAGATCCTGCAAGACCAACTGCATCTGTCGCCGCGCCTGATCCCCGGCATGCTGGCCCTGTGCAAACTTTCGGGGCGCCAGGCAGACTACTTCCAGGCCCTGGTCGACTTCGCCAAGGCCCGCACCGACGCCGACATCCGCCGCACCTTCGAGCGCATGCAAGCCTTGCGCGGCATCGAAGCCCGCACGCTCGAGGAGGACCAATACGCCTTCTACCAGAGCTGGATCCACTCCGCGGTGCGCGCCGTGGTGGGAATCACGCCCTTCGAAGGCGACTTCCAGACGCTGGCCGCCAACCTGCACCCCCCGGTCACCCCAACCCAGGCCCGACAGTCCATCGAGCTCCTGGAACGGATTGGCCTGTTGCGCCGCGATGAACGCCAGCGCCTGGTCCTGGCCGACAACCTGGTCACCACCGGCGAAAAGTGGCGAGGTCCCGCGGTTCGCGCCTTCCAGAAGCAGACCATGGAGCTGGCGGCGGAATCCCTCGAACGCGACCCCGTCGAGCTGCGCGAACACTCCACGGTGACGCTCACGCTGCGCCGCTCCGACCTTTGCCTGCTCAAGGAGCGGGCCTCGGCCTTCCGTCAGGACCTGCTCAAGATCGCCCAGGCGGCCGAAGGGGAAGACGCCGTCTTCCAGGTGAACGTCCAGATCTTCCCCATGGCCCTGGTGGGAGGGGAATCGGCATGAAAGCACTCCTGTCCGTGGCCATGGCAACCTTGTTTGCCGCTTGCGGATCCACCCCCGGCCCCGTGGCGGGCAACGGCTCCGAAACCACCACGGGAATCGCCGTGCGGGTTCTGGATTCCCTCGGTCAACCGGCGGAAGGCGCTCTGGTCCATCTCCGACCCGACGGCTGGTCGCCGGATACCGCCCACCCCCAACTCGACCCCTACCCCACCGCCTTGGCTGGCCCCGACGGTGTGGCGCGCTTTGTCTCGGTTCCAGCCGGATGGTGGCGTGCCGAAGCCGTCCATGGGGTGCGCGCCGCCACGGGTGCCCCGCTGACCCAGGGCGGGAAGGCCGACCTGCGCCTGACGGCACGCGCCGTGCTCCAGGGCCGTGTTGCGTTGTCGGTGGGGGCCACCCCGGCATGGGTGCGTATCCCCGGTCTCGCGGCCTTGTCCCGCACCGATTCCCTGGGTCGTTTCGAGCTGTCCGGATTGCCCGCGGGCGACCTGCGGCTGGAGGCGCTGGCCGGATCCGCCGGACGCGACGCCCAACGCGTCTCGCTGCGGCCCGGCGACACGCTCCGCGCCCTCGAACTCTCCCCCCGCCAGGCCCAATCCGTGCCCGGGTCCGAATGGACGGATTCCGTCCTGATCGACCTCGCCCCCGACGCCGGCGCCCCCGCTACGGCACTGGTGGATTTCCCCCTCCTGGTGGCCCTTTCCGACACCTCGATCGACTTCCACGCCACCCGCGGCCACGACCTGCGCTGGGAGCGCCATGGCCGGGTGCTTCCCCACGAAGTGGAATCGTGGGATCCCGTCGCTCGTCGCGCCTGGGTGTGGGTCCTGCTCGATTCCGTCTCTGTGGAACAAGGTCTACGCCTGACCCTGCGCTGGGGCCATCCCGACGCCCCCGACCTTTCCGACGCCGCGACGGTCTTCCCGGCCGCCGCCGGCTGGCGCGGTGTCTGGCATCTGGACGCTCGCGCCCCCACCCAGGATGCGGCCCCGGGCGCCCACCACGCCACGGATTGGCGCACCCTGGCCGCCCCCGGCGTGGCCGGGACGGGTCGCTTCTGCGACACCGGCTGGTTGGCCATCGACGACCACCCCGACCTCCGCCCGACATCCCTTTCGGCCAGCACCTGGGTGCAACGCAAGGGAAGCCAGGTCGTGTCGGCGCGTTTCCTCTCGCGGGGGGCCCGCACCGACGGCCGCAACGGCTGGTCGCTGCAGACCCTCGACGACCGGGCAACCCTCGGCTTCACGACCGTCCGGACAGATTCTGTACATGACACGCTGGCTTCCGGCGGACAGATCTCCGACCGCACCTGGACCCACCTGGCCGCCACCTGGGATGCAACCACCGGCAAGGCGCGCCTGGTGATCGACGGCATGGTGGTGGACTCGTCCCTTTCCACCCCCCCCATCGCCGAATTCCTGGGTCACGACCCCCGACTGTTCCTCGGCGCCAACTTCATCGGCACCCTCGACGAAGCTCGCCTGGCCGACCGCGCCCGCTCCCCCGCGTGGTTCCGACTGGAACACCGCACCCAGGCACCCGGATCCACCGCCCTGCGGTTCCACCGACAACCCTGAACCTGATGCGCCGTCATAGAGCAGAGCGAACGATCCGCTCGTCCTGAGGAGCCCATGAAATAGGCATTCTCGAAGGGCGAAGGTCGAGAACGAACTTCCAGGACACCCTCTCGAACCCTCCCCCTTCGGCTCGTCACGGTGCCAGCCCCACCACCTTCGTCCATCCACCCACCACGAGGTTCTCCATGCGCCCCACATCCAGGGCTCTGGCCCTGCTGTTGCCATTTTTTGTCGGCACCGCCTCCGCCGGCGTCGTATCCCTCGGATCCGGCTCCTATTTGGATGCCCTCCCCCCGGGCAAGACCGGAGCCGCCGACGTCTCCGGGACCCGAGTCCTTCCGCGCGTGGTCGCGGGCGCCACGCAGGCCCCACCCACCGGCGATTGGTGGAGCTCCCTGATCTTCCCGCGCGACGCCGCGAAGTACCCCTTCGGCACGACATTGTTCCCCTGGCCCCTGAGCCTCCAGGCCCAAGCCTCGGGAATGGGCCTGGGCGCCGCCGACCCGGGCGGGCCCTCTGGAGGCACCGAATACCATCTGGGCCACACCGACGCCCTGGTGCTGGGGGTGGTCGGACTCTCCGCTTCCAAGGTCGAGGCCGTTTCCTGGGGCGACTGGCACGTGGTCGCCCGCCTCTCCGACGGATCGCGCACCCTCGAGACCACCTTCGGCCACGGCATGCCCTACGTCCAGGTCCGTTCCAGCGGCGGCGACGCCCTGATCTCGTGCCGCACCACCCCGGTGGTCTGGTCCGGTGCCGGCACCGGAGCGCTGGGCGTCACCGTGGCGGGCAACCACTACGGACTGTTCGCGCCCGAGGGCGCGATCTGGACAGTTTCCGACAAGTCCATCCGGTCCGACCTGGCCGCGAAGGGCCGTTGGAGCGTGGCATTGCTCCCCGACGCCCAACCCTCGACGTTGGCGCGTTTTCGCCGCTCGGCCTTCGCGTTCGTGGAAAACACCAGGATCGACTGGAGCCTGGACACGCCCGCCGGAAAGATCCGCGCCCGCTACACCGTGACCACACGCGCCCTGGAAGGAACCGACACCACCACCCTGATGGCCCTGTTCCGCCACCAGTGGCTCTACAGCCCAGACGTCAACACGGCCTACACCTACAGCTCGGCCCGCGGGAGCATGAAGGTGGTCGACGGCAACACCTTCACCACCGCCGACGTCATCCCTCCGGTGCTGCCGGCCTTGCCCCTGCCCTCCTCGCTGGCCTCCAGCCCCGCGACCTTGGTGGCCGAGCTGGAAACCGCCGCCGCGGGGACTCTTCTGGCCGGAGACGGCAGCGACACGTATTGGACAGGCAAAGGCCTGTGGCGCGCCGCGAGCTTGGTGCGCCTGGCCGACCAGCTCGGGAAGACCGCCATCCGCGATGCACTCCTGACGCGGATCAAAGGCGAGCTCGAGCGGTGGTTCACCGCGACGGCGGGTAAGACGACGGCCGTCTTCGCCTACGATCCGCAATGGAAGACGCTCATCGGATTCCCCGCCGGCTACGGCAGCGACGTCGAACTCAACGACCACCACTTCCACTACGCCTATTACCTGATGGCCGCCGCCACCGTGGCGCAGTACGACCGCGACTGGGCGCGCCGCGACCGCTGGGGCTCCATGGTCGAACTGCTGGTGCGCGATGCGAACAACCCGCGCCGCGACGACCCCCTGTTCCCGTTCCTGCGGCAGTTCGACCCGTATGAAGGCCATTCGTGGGCCAGCGGTCACAGCCACTTCCTGGCCGGCAACAACCAGGAATCGAACTCCGAATCGATGCTGTTCAACACGGCCCTGGCGCTTTGGGGCATGGCGACCGGCAACGACTCCCTGCGCGACGCGGGCCTGTGGATGACCGCCACCGAAACCCGCGCCCTGGAGCAGTACTGGTGGGACGTCGACGACGCCGTATTCCCCGCCTCGTGGCCCTACAAGGCGGTCGGGATGATCTGGGGCAACGGCGCGGCGCACGCCACTTGGTTCTCCGGCGAACCCGAGTGCATCCACGGCATCAACACGTTGCCCTTCACCGCCTCGTCCATCGTGTGGACCCGGCACCCCCGACATGTGCGCGAACTCTTCGCCGAAATGCGCGCCGAGAAGAAGGGCGGCGTGCTGGACACCTGGACGGACGTGATGATGGCCTACGCGGCCATCGGTGCCCCCGACTCGGTCTGGAACCTCTACCAGACCTGGAACGGAGTCGGCGCCGAAGGCGGGGTGACCCGGCCCTGGTACCGCCACTGGCTGGCGAACCTGCGCGACGCGGGAGGGATCGACACCGGTGTGGTGGCCCAGCACCCTGCCGCCGCCGTGCTGCACAAGGGCTCGGTCCGCACCTACATGGCGTGGAATCCCCGCACCACCCCCTTGGAGGTGACCTTCTCGGATGGACAGATCCTGTCTGTCGCGCCGGGTGCGATCGCCTCGCGCATCGGGTCGGCCACGTCCGCCTCGCCCTCACGCGCCTTCCGCCCCGAGCCTCCCCTGCTGGCGACATCGGCCGCCCTGGCCGGTTGGGGAGACACCCAGGTCGAGATCGCCTCACCCCAGGGACGCATCGTGCACCGCGGCCCGGCCCGCGCCGCCCGCCTCCCCGAAGGCATCTGGGCCGTGCGTCGCATTTTCCCCTGACCCTCCCCCCGCCCACGCCCCACTCGATCGATCCGCTGGTCAATTCGTTGGCCTGTCCGGTGGTCGAGTCTGTCGAGACCACCCGAAACACCGACGCAATCCGGTGGTCGAGCCTGTCGAGACCCACCGCGCCGACGGGAGCCGGTGGGAAGCCCGAGGATTGACAGGCGCTCTTTAGTAGTTCTACATGGAACCACTATGAGTGCCACACCTCTCGAAGACGCCCTGGAATCCCTCGGAGCCACTGGCCAGGAAGCCGCCCTGTATCGCGCGCTCCTGGAACACGGAGGCCTGAACGGCTACGAGGCGGCCAAGGAGACGGGGATCTCCCGCTCCAACGCCTACCACGCCCTGGCCAGTCTGGTCGACAAGGGGTTCGCCGATCGGATCGAAGGGGAGTCCACGCGCTACGCGGCGTTGCCCCCTTCCGACCTGGCCCTGCTCCTGCGTCGGCGTCACGAGGCCTCCCTCGAGGCTCTGGTGCGGTGCGCTCCGCCGCCCCGCGTGGCCAGCACGCCCTTCCTCGACGTTTCGGGCCGCGATCGCGTCCTGGAGAAGGTGCGGCTGCTGCTGGATGCCGCCGAAGACCGCGTCTACCTCTCGGCGCCCGCCGACGAACTCGACGGAATCCGTCTAGACCTGGAGCGCGCGACGAATCGGGGGGTTCGCCTGACCATCCTGACCAACCGGTCGTGGAGCCTGGAACGCGCCGTGGTGCTGGTCCGTCGCTCGCCGAAGGGCCTGCGACTGATCGTCGACGGACGACGGGTCCTGACCGGCGAACTCGACCCGACCTCGGCGGCCTGCGTGCTTTCCGAGAACGCGCACCTGGTTTCGCTCATCAAGGACACCCTCACCCACGAGATCGAACTGGCCCGCCTGCGCGAAGCCGGAAAGGACACGCCATGATCACCCGTCCCCATTGGCTGGAGGCCGAACTCGCCTCCGATCTGCTCGAACGGCACGGTTCGCCGCTGTACGTCTACCACGAACCCACCCTGCGCACGCGCCTGCGCGAACTCGCGGGCCTACTCCCGGGTCGCCCGTTCCACGCCAGCATCTCGGTGAAGGCCAACGGCAATCCGCATCTGCTGGCCATCGCCCGGCAGGAAGGCTTGCGCGGCGATGCCATGAGCCCCGGTGAGATCCTGCTGCTGGAGAGGGCCGGCTACGGGCCGCAGGACATCTTCTTCATTCCCAACAATGTCGACGAGTCCGAGTTCCGTTTCGCCCACGAACGCGGCATCCTGACCAGCCTCGACGGGCTCGACCAGCTCCGCGCCTGGGGTCGCCTGTTCCCGGGCACCCGCGTGGCCCTTCGCGTCAATCCCGGCACCGGCGACGGCCACCACGCCAAGGTGGTCACCGCGGGAAACCGGACCAAGTTCGGATTCCTGCCCTCGGAACTCGACGATGCCCGCGCCATCCTGACAGAATTCGACCTGACGCTCGCGGGTCTGAACCAGCACATCGGCTCGGGATTCCTGGAGCCCTCGCGCTACCTCGAGGCCGCCGCCACGTTGCTGCGTTTGGCCGAAGGATTCCCCACCCTCGAATTCGTGGATTTCGGCGGCGGGTTCGGCATCCCCTACCGCGCAGGCCAGGAGCGACTCGACCTGCAGGCGGTATCGTCGGGTCTGGAGGCCTTGTTGACCGACTTCGAATCGCGCACCGCGCGGCGCCTGGAGGCGCGTGTGGAGCCGGGCCGCTACTGGTGCGCCGAGATGGGTGCCCTGCTCGGCACCGTCCACGCCGTCAAAGAACGCGACGACCACCTGATCGCCGGCTCCGACCTGGGATTCAACGTGCTCCAGCGCCCCGCGCTCTACGAGGCCTGGCACGACATCGACCTCCTGGCCCCGGACGCGCTGGACCGACCGCGCCGCGACATCACCTGGGTCGGGAACATCTGCGAAAGCGGCGACATCCTGGGCGAACGGCGGCCCGGCCCCGCCCCCCGACCCGGCGACGTGGTGCGTGTGCGCGACGCGGGCGCCTACGGCTGGGCCATGAGCTCCAGCTACAACGCCCGTCCCCGCGCGGCAGAAGTGCTCCTCGAGGCGCAGGGACGGGATCGGATCATCCGGCGCCGCGAGACACACGCCGACCTGATGGCGGCGGTGCCCCCCGTCGACCATTGACAGTTCACGCCTTGCGTCGGAATCCGTCTCCTTCGTAGGTCCGGAACGGCGTCCCGCGCACCAGGTCGTCGTGTCGTTTCCAGCGTTCGGACGCCGCGTCGCTCGAACGCTTGCGGTCGAGTCCCGCCAACCTCTCCCGCAAGCGCGCCAGGGCCAGCGACCGGTTGCGGGCCTGCGACCTCTCCTCGCTGGCCACGACCACGATCCCGGTGTCCAGATGGGTGATCCGCACCGCGGTTTCGACCTTGTTCACGTTCTGCCCTCCCGCTCCCGACGACCGCATCGTCTCGACACGACACCGCGCGAGATCGTGTTCCTCTCGCGTGGGTTCGGCCAGGACAGCCACGTCCACGAACCAGTTCTTGCGCCCATGTCCAGGCCGATCCGGGCTGGGGCACACCCAAAGCACCGTCCCCTCACCCGTGGCCGGAAAATCCTCGGGGGGATCCCCATCCAACCTCAAGAGGGCCGAACGGACCGCACCGCGGATCCACTCCACGACATCGAGGAGCTCCACCTTCCGCCCGTGCAGGGCCATTTCGCGTTCGAACGAGCCCAGCAGGTGCCAGGCTGCCCGTCCGCATTCCAACGGGCCTCGGCCCGCGCTGATCTGGATCCACATGTTCAACCTGCCTTGAAGTTCCAGACGGGAACGAGCACCTGCTCGATGTCCGCGGTCTGGGGAAGGAGTTCGAGGATTTCCTTGGACGGTTTGTAGGCCTGGGGAGCTTCGTCGAGGGTTCTCTCCGAAACCGAAGACGTCCAGACACCGCGCATCGAACGACGGTACGCGTCCAGATCGATCGTCTCGCGGGCCTTCGTCCTGGACATTTTCCGACCAGCACCGTGAGGCGCCGACCAGTTCCAGTCCTCCTCGCCCAATCCTCGGGCCAGCACTACCCCGTCGCGCATGTTCAGCGGCACGGCGATCCTCTCCCCCAACCGGGCGGACACGGCCCCCTTGCGAAGAACACCAGCTTCCAGGTCGATGTAGTTGTGCACCGTTTCGAACGCTTCAACGCCCGGATCGACTCGCAGATGCCGCAGGATCCGACGCGACATTTCCCGTCGGTTCTCGGCCGCGAATTCCTGCGCCACGGCCAGATCCTCCAGGTAGGCCGCCAACGCCTCGCCTTCCAGCCAAGGGCTGCGCACGGACGTCCCCTCCCGACGAGAATGCTCCGTCGCCCGCTTCTGGTGGTGATCGGCCACGGCGTAACCGAAGGTCCGCGAGCCGCTGTGAACCACCAACCACGACGCCCCATCTTCGGAGCGATCGATCTCCAGGAAATGGTTGCCACCTCCCAGGGTGCCCAGCGAGCGCAGATGCGAAGACGCATCGACGCCGATGCGAAGACATACGTCCTCGACGCGCTGCAGGAACCCCGCATCGAACCCCGATGGATCGAACTCGTCATGCCGGTCGGATCCGTGCGGCACGTTCCGACGTACGAACCTGTCGAGTTTGTCGCAATCCAGTCGCACCTTCCCCACTCGTGTGGTCCGCAGACCACACCCGATGTCGACCCCGATCAACCAGGGATTCACCTTCGCCCCGATCCGGGTGGTGAAACCCACCAAGGCGCTCTTTCCCGCATGCACGTCGGGCATGATGCGGATGGTCTGACCCTCGTACAGTTCATTGTCGCAGATCGCCTTGATCTGCAGCAGCGCCTCGTTCTCGATCGAACGGGCGAACACCTTCGCCGTGGCGAAGCGTCCCTTGATTTCCATGGCATGTCTCTCCTGTCGCACGGACTCGCGCGACGATTCGGAAGCAGCGTCCAAGACGACTTCCGCATGTGACGTTTGGGCGGCAAGGTCCCGATTCGCGGCGCGCGATCGGTCCCGGACTCGTGTGCCCATGACTCCTCCACCGGACGCGCCCAAGGCACGTCCGCTCCCTCGTCGATGCGACGCGAGGGAATCGTTCCGGGTGATCCGGATGCCACAACGAACGATTGGCGACCGACTCGGTCGCGAAATCGCCCAAGGATGGCGCAAGGATGGATGGGGTCAGTATTGTCGCATGAAAAGAGACCTCGCAGAATGCAGGTCGAGGGTCAATCTATCGCGCCAAATCGCAAAACGCAACACCGAAGACAGAAATTTTCCGCCCGTCCCCGGTGTGGCATCCGGTTCCGCCCGGCACAACAACCGCCGCCGCCAAGGCTGGGGGTGGCGGTCCCGGCAGGAACTGGGGGCCTGGTACTGTTGTCGCGCCAAGGACCGGATGGTCGGCGATGGCAAGCCCGTCGAGGGCAACGTGGCTCCGATCTTCACTTCGTCCGCGCCCACCGCCGAAGTCATGTTGGGATAAACACCCACGAATCTGACGCGCCCTGGGCGGAGCCGAAGGGCAGCGCCAGGGCTCGTCCGAAACTAGACAGATTCTGTCCAACGCGAACCAGCCCCGATCTGTCAGGGCTGTTCGCCCTTTGCGCAAGTTCCAGTTGATTCATTCCGGAAAAGCCACTGCTACATTTGGGATCATGCTTCTCCCCAACCCGCGCCGCAGACTCGCCATTCCCGGTGCCGTGGGAATCGCTTGTGGCCTGTTCCTGTGGTCCTGTTCCACTGCCCCCGCGTTTCTCGACCTTCGTGCGGGCTCGAAGCCTTGGAATCGCGCACAGTGGACTCCCCCCACAGCGCAGTCCTGCCCGATCGTCCACCCGTCGGTCCAACCATGGATCCAACCCGAGATCCTGCATTCAAGAGTGATCAACAAGTACTCCGAGACGGCCGCGTCGCCCGGAGTCAAGTCCAGGCGTAAAGCGGCCGAGATCGAACCGTTGAAAGCCCTCTACGCTCTGTCCGTCCCGGCCGACATCGTCACGTTTCCGGTTCAGGCGGCATGGTGGCTGATCACCCTGCCGATCCGGGCAATCGGACTCATCGGATTCGCGGGGACCTGACCCGATGCCGATTCTCCCATCGATACTGCCTAACGGATTCCGTCAACTCCGCCTCCGATCACCGCTTGTTTGCCTTGTGATCGTCGCACTGGGCTTGAGTTCCTGTTCCGCGCAGCACTCCCGGATCGACGTGAGCGCCCTGCCGCGATGGTCGCCGAACCGCCCTCCGGTCCCCTGCATCCAGACGTACGAAATCCTGTCCTGGTACCACAACGCCCCCGATCACGAGAGCATGGATCCGGTGGTTCTCAACATCTTTGATGGCCTGACCCTGTACGACTTCGGCAAGGACATCGAAAGCTTCCTGCGATTCGATGCATGCCGGAACCAAAGTCATGCCACCCACCTGCGCATCCACCTTCACCGAGCCGGAAACCGAGGCGATGATCCGATCCAGGACAGTCTCGACATCCCCTTCGATCCGACCTTGATCCAGACCCTTCCCGGATGGCCCTCCAAGCTCGCCACCCGTGTCCGGATCCTGCGCATCGGTAACGAAACCCCAAGCCTTTGGAGCCACCGGATCGCCGCCCCGTTGCGACGTGCCCGGGATTCCGGGGGATGGTTGAAGGAGTTTCCCGACCGTTCTCGTCACCGCGAAACCGACTGGCTTCTTGAGAATGCGTGGATTCCCGGCACCCCTCGCACCTTGCTCCTGGACCTTGCCACCGTATTGGACAGCCTTACGCGAACCGATACCATCACGTTGGATCTCGACTCCCGTCGAGTGCACCTCGGAGGTGAGCGATGATCCGGGCAGGGCTGGCCATCGTCCTCCTTTTTTGCTTTTCCGGCTGCTTCAGTTCCATGCTCTACAAGGACATCATTTCTTCCCGTGGAGGGGTCGATTCGATCCGCCTGATTCCCGCGCCAGGACTTCGCGTCATGCATTGCCCACGTGTCGGCAAGTCTCGCATTTACCGCGTCAAAGCCGCCCACCGGACGCTGTACTTCAACCTCGACGACCTGCTCCTGACCGATTCACCCAAACCTTCCCCGAAACGCTGGCCGTACAAGCGAGGCGGCTCCCACCGGCCAGGTCCGGTCGCCGACACCCTGGAGCTGGTGATGGGAACATCCCCCGACGGCTTCTTTCCGTCGGACGTGGAGGGACCGCATCCGAGCCTTTTCCTGCATTTGCCTGCGCCGGAAGAAGCGGGCAGCGGCCGCGTCATCACGACAATTGCCAGCAACGGCTCACTCCTGCTGCTGCGCGCCGGACGCTTGGAATGGAGCCAAGTCCTTATCCAGACGGATGCGTACCTGCGCCGCCGCGACAACGAACGAGCCTTGCGGAAGGCCCCATGGTTCCTGCTCACGGTGCCGGGAGACATCGCGACCGGCCCTTTGCAATTGATGATCTTGTTCCTCTTCCGCGACGGCTTCCCGATGGGCTGCCCTGGAGGATGTACCTGACCTCCTCTGGGAATGCACAGTCGCTCCGTTCGCCTACCTCGCCGTCGCGCACCGGGGGGCAGGCCGAAGCTCTTTCCCATGCATTCGGATCTTGGAGATCCACCATTCTCACAATGAATGTCGACCATGAAAAAAGCGTTCCCAATTTTGCGGCACTTCGTTTCGCCTTCCCTTTTGTTCGCAGCGTTCTTGCTCTTCTGTCTTACGCCGGTTGTTCAAATTTCCTGCCAAAACGAGGTGAATGCCTATACAGGATGGCAGATGACCGCGAAGGATGGACCTTTGCGGTCGAACGACGACATGTCTTCCTTGGGCAACGGCGAGTACCGAACGGAAAATGACCGGCAAGCCGAGGGACTGCGGCACGAGATTCGATGGTTCATCTTCGCCTGTGCAGGCATCGCGACACTCGCTCTGCTGCTCCTGGTCCCTCGATGGCAGGGGATCGTTGCCTTGCTGTTCGGGTTCGGATTCCGATCGTGGCTGAGTCGCATCCGAGAGACGTTGGAGTCCAAGTTCAGCGACATGTCGACCATGGGCATTCAGGTCGAAGCCAAATTCCTACCCGGATGGAATTACGCCGACATGCTGCTTCTTGCAGCGGGATTCGTTGGATTGATCACGACTTTGTTGACGTTCACGCGGTTTTCTCCACAAGGCTTCATGACCTGGAAAAGCTTCGGAGCGGTAATTGCCGATTCGACTCTTCGAGGTCGAGCAGTTCTTGTTTCGATTTGGAAGTGGTATCTCTCTCGATCGAGGAAGCTCAAAATCGCACTGCCTTTGTATGCTCTCGTCGGCGTCTTCGTCGCATGGCAAGGTCCCAGATTTGTTCGCCGCTTTTTCCGGCTCGAGGAGACTGTGTCGATTCCCGGCGGATGCATCGAGATCGACACTTTGGGCACGGATGATCAAACGGGGGTCAGGAAGCTGTGCGTCGAGGCGTTTGAGATGGATCGCTACGAAGGTGCTCGGGCGACAACCGAGAGGATCCTCGGAAAGACCTCCAGGAATTTCCCGTGCATCGATGACGAGTCCGGAAAGGAAGTTTGTCAGCACTCCATGCCCGATCTTCCCTCGAACGGGCTGTCGTGGAGCGATGCAGACAGTTTTTGTCGCGAACGCGGGATGCGTCTTCCGACGAGCGACGAATGGGAGTACGCAGCCCGCTCGGGCAGTCGCAGCGTCCTTTTGTGCGAGAACAATCTGAAACACGCCAACCTGGGAGGCACGACCTGGAGCGACAAACACGTCATGTTGGCGCCGGTCGGCAGTTTTGGCGGCAACGCATACGGATTGCACGACATGTTCGGAAACGTCGCCGAGTGGACAACCAACTGTACGGATGAAACCCATGGCGATATCGGTATCGATTCGGTCCGAAGATCGGAGTTTGGCGACGACATCACCTGCTTGGCCGCTGGAGGATCCTGGCATACGATGCGCAAAGGATTCGGCGGATGGAAGGATTTCAATCCGAACGAGGGAAATGATGAAACGGGTGTTCGCTGTGTGAAATAGACCAAAGTCGATTTGGACAATCTAGTTTCGAAGAAACATGAACAAGGTAATGGCAACGGGAATGAGTGGAAGTCCTGCGCTGATCAGATAGATGGGGCTCAAAGCCTCCTTGTTGCTCAGACTTATGGCGATGATTACGGTGTGGACGAGTATGGTCGCGAGGCATCCGCTTGATATGATCAACAAGAACAGGGCTCTCCCAAGCCCGGCAGTTCCGGTCATCCGCCCGTCGATTTCTCCATAAAACACGCGAAAATACAGCAGGACCAAAACCGTTGAAATAGCTACGGAAACATATTTCATGTTAAAGAGATCCTTGGGTGATGCTGCTGGAATGATGTCTTCGATGGGGTTGGGCCAATGCGCTCACCGACTCAGGCCCGGTGTGGCACGCGGGTCTGCCTGCGCCCCCGCAGCCAGCCAGGCCTTCATGCCCGAGGCGACCAGGCGGGCGAATTCGGCGCGACCCCTGTCCGAATCCAGTACGAGTTCTTCCTGGCGATTCAGGGCCACGCCGCACTCCACGAGGATGGCCGGCATACGCGCGGAAAGCAGCACCGCGAAGTCGGCGCGGTACACCCCCGACGCGCTGTCCAGGACCTCGCGCCCCGGACGTTCCGTGGTGCGCGCGTGATGGAGGTTGGGTGTCCGACCGCCCGCGCGCAGGCTGGCACCGATGGAACGCGCCAGGGACAATGCCTGCGGAAAGTTCACCGAGCTGTCGTGCACGAACAGACTGAAACCGGAAATGGAATCGCAGTACAGGCGCTCGACACCCTCCCACGTCCAGACGCTGGTCTGTGACAACTGCACGGCGTCGTGGTGGATCGACAGGAACAGGTCGGCGTCCGCATGCCGGGCGAAGAGGGTGCGGGTGCGCAACTGGCGCTGCAAACCGTCTTCGTTGTGGACGATCACCTCGGCGCCCAGGGTGTCGCGCAGTGCCGAAGCCAGGGCCATGGCGGCTTTGCGATTGAGTTCGTATTCGTCCTGCCCATGCGCACTGGTCATTCCCTGCCCCTTGATTGGAGCTGTGTCGTTGCGAGGCATATGCCCTATGTCCAACACGATGCGCAACGGCTTGGTCGGATCGAGCGGAGCCGGCGAAGGCAGAAACTCACGCAACCAAGCGGCGACGTCCTCCGCGTGGCGGGGGGAGTTCGCCGCCAGCGGGATCAGTCGCTCGACCGGAGCCTGCGTGAGCCTGCGGTAGCGCGAGGAATCCCACATCGCTCCCGCTCTCCCCCACGTGGCGGGAGGAGCCGGTCGACCGAAGGCACCCAGGCGGGTCATGGTGTCGAGGAGCTCCATGCGTGCGGCGAGGGAGGCCTGGGAAAACCCGTCCAAGCTGTCCAGACGAGGCCACAGGCGCACCAGTAGCGAGTCGGTAGAATCACGTTGGGCGAGCCTTGTGAACAGACACGCACGGGCGGCGCTGTCGACTGGTTCCGTCACCCATCCGAAGACCGCCGGCGCGTCGCCCTGGGGCATCCACGCGGCAGCCGTAGCCCAAGCGAGAATCTGGGAATCGGGGACACCCTCCAGCGGCAGGACCAACGCAAGCGGGCTCCGTCCGAACAGCGCCTGCCACCGGGCATCACTGCGGACGTCGGCCTGTTCGGATTCGATCCGGATCCCTCCCGCCTTCAAACCCGTGGCCAACGCTCCCTGGGAACCCTCTCCCACCCAAAGCACCATCGGGGCCTCGCTTCTTTCGGTGACAAGGGCGACCGGGGGCGGAATCCGGCAGGAAAGGTCCCATGCCGGGCAGCGCCGCGAGCCGCGGGACATGTCCGAAGAGGCGCACGAGTTGAGCAGGGAAGACGACGCGACAGCAAGCAGAACATGGGCAAGCGCAGACCACGACGACCGGGAAATGGTCGCGGGTCGCCGCCACTGGTTGGGGTGAATCATGGCTTACATGGTAGACGGTGCCAGCGCCTTTTCCGATGGCAGTTCCGCCCGTCCCGTCCGACCAGCGTCCGCAGTCGGCAACCCGCCCCCCTGACGTTCGGGCAGGTAGCGCCAGTATTTGCGCGGCAGGTTGCGTGCCAGCAACTTCGGATTGGTACGTTCGGCGATGTTCGCGGCCCGATAGTAGGCCAGCCAAAGATCCTGGACAACGCACTCGCGGGCTTGTGCAGCCGCCCCCACGCCCCGAGCATCACGCGGAAGGCTCGCGGGATCGATCAAGAAGGCTTCCAGACCATCGACACCATGTCGCAGGCACCGACCCCGACGGGAATCGAACAGACTCCAGGGCTCGTTCGGGAAACGCGCCCGGAAGTGGGGGGCCAAAAGCCCCAGGATGTCGTGGTCAGGAGCCAGGACCGCGAACAACGAACCGTCCGGAGCTCGGGAGAAGCGCACGAATCCCTGGAAGCGATGGGCCTCGTGCTTCACGGCTTCGGCGGCCTTCAGCAGGTCCATCGTGTCGGGGTCCAGCACGTCTCGCCCTCGAGAGGGATCGCCTCCGCGAAACAGTCGTCGCAGCCAGCGCAACGCGCTGGTCTCGATGCCCGGCAGTTCCGACAGCAGCGCCGCCCGAAGCATGGACAGACACTCGGTCCCGGACCGTCCCTCGATGCCACTGCGCACCCGGTCCGCTTTGACGAAATCCGTCTCGAGGTCCCGGACCGTCTCGAGCAGGCCCGGTTGGTGACGTGAGCGCGCCGCGGGTGTAGCCTCCGGAAGACGGAGTCGGAAGATTTCGAAGACGGCGGTGAGGAACCCTTCGAAGGTGCCGTCGTGGAGAAATACGACCGCCTCACCCACGGGATCCCCCCCCTGGCTCATGCCGCCAGCAGGGACTGCGAGGGGAAGAGCGAGAGCTGGGTGGACTCCGGCGGCGCGGCCAGGAGATGTCGGATTCTGTCTGGACGGATTTCGCGCGAAGGCACGAGCGAATGGGGATCGTACAGGAACGGACGGGCCCGTTTAAGGACCACCCCGAAGCGTTTGAGGTGTTCCATGCGCACCGTGCCATGGCGGCGACCTTCGACGATCAGGCGAGCCGAACGCACCCCCACCCCGGGGACGCGCAGCAGGGTCTCGAGGTCTGCGAGGTTGACATCCACCGGAAAGGCCTCCGGGTGGCGCAGCGCCCAGGCGGCTTTGGGATCGAGATCGGGGTCGAGGTTGGGCTGCGAGACCTCCACGATTTCGTCCCAGCGGAAGCGGTAGAAGCGCATCAGCCAGTCGGCCTGGTAGAGCCTGTTTTCGCGGCGCAGAGGAGGACGATCGAGCACAGGCAAGCGGGAATCCGTGGACACGGGGATGTACCCCGAGTAGTAGACCCGCTTGAGCTGCTGCGTGCCGTACAGACCCGCCGCCAGTCCCAGGATCTGGAAATCGGTTTCGGGGCTGGCCCCCACGATGAGTTGGGTGCTCTGCCCGGCGGGAGCGAAACGCGGCGCAAGGCGCGACCGGCTCGCTTCGGGGTGATGGTCGAGTATTCCCTGACGGATGGCGTTCATGGGCGCCAGAGCCGACGGGTAGTCTTTCTCGGGAGCCAACAGGCGCAGCCCCTGTTCGGAGGGAATCTCGAGATTGACGCTGAGACGATCGGCGAACAGGCCGGCTTGGGTCACCAGCTCGGGACTGGCCCCAGGGATGGCCTTCAGGTGGATGTACCCGCCGAAGCGGTGCTCCCGACGCAGGGTGCGGGCGACGTTCACCAAGGCTTCCATGGTGGTGTCGACGCTGCCGAACACGCCGGAACTCAGGAACAATCCTTCGATGAGGTTGCGGCGATAGAACTCGAGAGTGAGGTCCACCACTTCGGAGGGCCTGAAGGTGGCACGGGGAATGTCGTTGGAACGTCGGTTGACGCAGTACGCGCAATCGAAACGACAGACGTTGGACAGCAGAATCTTCAGCAGGGAAACACAGCGCCCGTCATCGGTGAAGGAGTGGCAGATGCCCGTCGCCGCCCCGTTGCCAACACCACCTTCGGGGGTGGCGCGTCGGCTTCCGCTGGACGAGCAGGAGACGTCGTATTTGGCGGCCGCGGAAAGGATGGAAAGCTTTGATTGCACAATTGAGCAATATACACTGAACATCCGTTCAGCGCCGACAATCTTCTTCTGTCACCCGGCGATCTATCTTTGCGCGCCTCATTCCAACCCTATTCCGGGAGTTGTTCCATGACCTACCGCATCGCCACCCTCAACAAGATCAGCCCCGAGGGTCTGAACCTGTTCGGTTCCGAGTACGAGGTCGGTGACGGCCTGACCTCCCCCGACGCGCTCCTGGTCCGCTCGGCCCAACTGGACACCGACGGCTACCCCGACACGCTGGCCATCGCCCGCGCCGGTGCCGGTGTGAACAACATCACCGTCGAGAAGGCCACCGCCGCCGGCATCTGCGTCTTCAACACGCCCGGCGCCAACGCCAACGCCGTCGCCGAACTCGTGTTCACCGTCCTCGGCTCGTACGCCCGCAACATCCTGCCCGGCATCCAGTTCGCCCGCGACACCGCGGCCGCCACCGAATCCGACAAGGAACTCGACGAGAAGGTCGAGAAGGGCAAGGGCAAGTTCGCCGGCTTCGAGCTGGCCGGCAAGACCCTCGGCGTCATCGGCCTGGGCAAGATCGGCGTGCTGGTGGCCAACCTGGGCGCACAGCACCGCATGAAGGTCGTGGCCTTCGATCCGTTCCCCTCCATCGACAACATCCACGCCCTGGAGCCCTCGGTCCAGATCCTGAAGTCCATGGCCCAGGTCGCCGCCGCCTGCGACGTGCTCTCCATCCACGTGCCTCTCTCCGACAAGACCCGCGGCCTGGTGAACACCCAGTTCCTGTCGGTCATGAAGGACGGCGCCATCCTGATGAACTACTCCCGCGGCCCCGTCGTGGCCGAAGCGGACGTCGTCGCCGCCCTGGAATCGGGCAAGCTGCGCGCCTACCTCAACGACTTCCCCTCCAAGGCCCTGATCAACCACCCCAAGGCCATCTGCACCCCGCACCTGGGCGCCTCCACCGAGGAATCGGAAGAGAACTGCGCCACCATGGCCGTCGTCCAGTTGAAGGGCTACCTCGAGCTGGGCAACGTGGTCAACTCGGTGAACTTCCCGCTGTGCGAATCCATCCCGGACGCCGCGGTCAAGACCCGCCTGATCGTGATCAACAAGGACGTCCCGAACATGATCGCCACCGTCTCCCAGATCCTGGGCGCGGCGGGCGTGAACATCGCGTCGTACAACAACAAGTCCAACGGCAAGGTCGGCTACAACATCGTCGACGTCGAAGGCGATATCCCGGCATCGGCCGTCGACGCCGTGAAGGCCTCGGCCGACGTGATCCGCGTACGCGTCATCAAGCTGTGAGCGACGACATGCTCAAGGCCGCCGAGATCGCCGACGTCTTCCGCCGCACCGGCGCCTTCCTCGAAGGCCACTTCATCCTGTCATCGGGGCTCCACAGCCCCAACTACATGCAGTGCGCCAAGGTGCTGCAGCACCCCGAACACGGCGAGCGCTTCGCGAAGGCCCTGGCCCACAAGCTCGAGTCGCTGAAGCCCACCGTGGTGTTGGCCCCCGCGCTGGGCGGCATCCTGGTCGGCTACGAACTGGCCCGCGCGCTGCGCGTGCGGTCCATCTTCGCCGAACGCGTCGAAGGCGCCATGAGCCTGCGACGCGGACAGGAATTATCCAAAGGCGACCGCGTGGTGCTGTGCGAAGACGTGGTGACCACGGGCAAGTCCATCAAGGAAGTGGAAGCCCTCTGCAAGGAGATCGGCGCCGAAGTCGTGGCCATGGCCGCCATCGTCGACCGCTCGGGCGGCAAATGGGCCCTGTCCAAGCCGCTCACCAGCCTGCTTTCCATGGAGCTGGTCACGCATGATCCTGCCTCGTGCCCGCTGTGCGCCTCCGGATCGCCCGCCATCAAACCCGGCTCCCGCCCCACCCCCTGATTCCGGCTGCGCAGGCGCATACTCCCCTTGCGCCCCCCTCGACGTACCACGTGTACGCCCTCGGGGGGCCGCAGCGGGTCATCTGCATCCTCCTCGCTCGAAATCAGACTCCGCGGTGCGGGCACTTCGCGGCTCCTGCGGAGCGCGAAGTGGAGGCGCAGACGTGTCGGTCGGTGCCCGCGGCTGCTGTGCCGCGCGGGGTGCGCGGGAACTTCAACGCAATTGAACCCCGGTCGTTCGTGGAACGGTCGGGGTTCGTCATTCTGAGGCAGAGCTGGCGCCCTCGGCGGCGGCGGCACGGTGCTGTGCTGAGAAGCACGGGAATGCCGAGAACCGCGAGCGTTCCGCTGGCTTGGAAGCGATCACATGGATAGCGGGGGTCGAGCTCGTCGAGACCTGTCGCGTGGGTCTCGACGAACGCGACCACCGGTCAAGAAGGATAGGCCCTAGAGGGAGAGGGCGAAGCCCAGGCGCTCCTGGCCTTGGCGGACGCCTCCGGTGGTCTCGTGGGTGATTTCCAAGGAGATCAGGGTGAGACGGATGTTCGGGGTGATGGGGGTGTCGAACAGTGTCCAGGTGGGCAGGGGGTAGCCTTCGGAAGTTTCGGGCAGTTGCTCCATCCAGTTCCCGGTGCGGAGGCGAGAATAGAGGCGGTGGAGGTGTTTGAGGTCGAGGGTCCACTGGTTGGAGACCTGCGTCTCGAAGCGGTCCCCGGTCGGGTCTTCGAGTTCGGCCGAAGTGCGCCGGTAGAAGCCCAGGACCTCGACACTCCAGCCTCTCCAGGTCTGGGCGTCCCGAGATTTGGCATCGGCGAGGTCGACCTCCTCGTCCTGGAAGACCACGCCTTCGAACAAATCCGGGGCGACCAGGGTTCCGGCGACACCCCAGCGGCGGACAGAGGTCACGGGATCCTGCCCCCGTCCGGTCGTGTAATCGATCGAATCCGATAGGGTCGAGATCCAGGCAACGCCCATCGAAGGTCCGATGCGCAGAGGTGTCTTCGGGATGCGCCAGCGCGGCGCGATCTGGAGACCGAAATCCCAGGCCTGCGCAGTGGCATCGAGAGCGACCGTGGTGTCATCAAGCCGCATTCCGGCCGGCACCAATCGGGAGTCCAGGAACCTCCAACCAGCTCCCACCGAGGCGATCCCGCCCAGGCGCGCGGCCAGCACGGCGTGGTGGACGGTTTCCTCTGATTCGAAGGTGGACAACTCCGCCCCCTCCTGATCGAAGATCGTGTTGCGACCGAAATCGACCCGGTGCCACGAGTACCCCAGGGCCACGTCGGTTCCCGGCTTGACGGGCCAGCGCAGCCCAACGGATTTGACGGATTCCGTCACCTCATCCTTCATCTTCAGCTTTGGCAACAGCTCACTTTCCGAGCCCGAATACTGGATCAGGGACGAGGTCCGTGCCCCCTCCCAGGCGAGCAGCGCGGGGTTGACCTCCATGGAGGGAAGTCCCCCCGGAACCGCCACGCCCAGGGCGACCGAAGCGGGCCCCTCGCCCCCGGGCGGCAGGATGTTGGTGACCACCGCCCCGCGGTTGGAGCACCACACGGAAACGGCGCAAAGGGGGATCAGGGCAAACGTGCGGCGAGGCGTGGCGGGCATGGACAATTCCAGGCGTTGAGGGGGCAATGGGTGCGTAATAGGTACCGCGGCCTCCGAATTCCGTCAATGCACGCCCCAGGGCCCCAGGGCGGGTATCCTCAGGGCACCGTGGGCACGCGGTCGCGGCACCCGCCCCAGACGGGCAGGAGCGTTTCGACCACTTCGGCGGCCAAGCCGGCGGCCAGGTCGGAGGGGTCTTCCTGGGCGGCTGTCCCGCCGTGGCGGATCTCGGCCAGCGGCGTGCCGTCGCGATCGACCACGGTCAGGCGAAAGCGCACGGTGGTGGAACGACCGAACAGGGTGCCCCGTTTCCAGGCTTCGAGGGTGCCGAAGATGGTGACATCGGCGCCGAACTCGCCCCCCAGGCGTGCGGCCTGGCCGTCGGTCAGATTGCGCGAGGAGAAAAGTCCTTCCACCAGGGAATCCAGGCGCACCGCCGGAGCGGAGGGGCATCCACGGGCCTCGGCCGCAAGGCGCAGCGCTTCGCGCAAAGCCAGGGGTGCATCGTCGAGCTCCTGGAGATCCCCTGGTTTGTGGAGCCGGTTGCGGTTCTCGGGTTGGATCCAGGCAATCCGCGGCGGTCCTGCCCAGGTTTTGGGCAATGACGCCCCCCGTGCCACCATGGCCGGCGACAGCGAGGGCGCGCAGCCGGCCAAACCGAAGGCCAATCCAGCGATGACAAGGACCCGTTTCACCCTTTCCAAGCTAACCGCACCACCGCTCCCCGACCTGCCCGTATCGGATCGTGCCGGCGGTTCCGTACTCCATCAGCGGACAAACCAGAGGCGAACCTGGAGCCGTCTTCCGGGCCTGGATGCCGCCACCCCGATCCAAGCAGACCCCGAGCAACTAGATTCGCGAGTCCATGATGCCTCCAGTATATCGCGCCGCCGCGCTCGCTTTAGTCCTGTCCGGCACCCTTCTGGCCCAGGAGGACCGGGCCGCCCTTGCCCGCCGCCTGATGGCGGCCGGGGATCCGGCCCGCGCCGTACCGGAGTTCGTCCAAGCCGTCGAAGCCGCACCCTCCAGCGCCGCGTTGTGGACAGAGTTGGGCGAAGCACGCCTGGCGTCCGGCCAGGTGAAACCCGCCATCTCCGACCTGGGCCGGGCCGTCAAACTGGATCCCAGTTCCGTCCGAGCCCAGAAAGGCCTGGCCAGTGCCGTGGAAGCCTCCGGGAACGCGCAGCGCGCGTTGATCGAATGGCGCCGGGTAGCCCAGCTTTCGGATGGCCCCGACCGCGAACTCGCCGACAGCCATGTGCGAACCCAATTGGAAAAACTCGGGCTGCCGTTGCCGGTCGCGACCAAACCCACCAAGGCGGAACCCGCCACTGCGGACAAACCCGCCCCTGCCGCGCCCCACGCGGCAGCGCCCCATGCCGGCCCTTCGCCCAAGGAGGCAGCGAAAGGCGCCAAAGGCACGGGTGATGTGCAACAGGCCCTGGAGTCCTGGAAAGCCGGCAAACGCGACCAGGCCCTGGAACAGATCCGCACCATCGTCCGCAGCAAACCCACCACCGAAGCCTGGTACTGGGGCGGTGTCATGCGCGTCGAGGAAAAAGCCTGGGACAAAGCCGACTTCAACCTGAAGAAGGCCGCCGAAGATGCCAAATTCGCCGGACGGGCCTGGTACTGGCTCGGTCGCTCCGCCGAAGGCCAGGGCAAACGCTCCGCGGCCCGCGAAGCGTTCCAGAAGTCCCTCCAGAAGGAACCCTCGGGCGAGTTCGCCGCCGACATCAAGACTCGACTGGCAACCCCCGCTGCGGGCACCACCGAACCCGCCAGGCCGGCCGGTGCCGAAGTGTCCGTGGTGATCCCTCCCGAAGCCTCCCCGCCGCTGATGCCCGACTCCCTTCGCGAACTGTGGTCGTGGAGCCCTCCGGACATCGCCATCCCCTCCTCGGACGCCACCCCTGCCGGACAGATTCTGGCAGACGCCGCCCGCCAGTTGAAAGCCCGTCAGACGGATCTGGCGCTGTCGAGCATCGAGAGCCTGAAGATGAAATACCCGGGCACGCCGGCGGCGGAAGCTTCCGTGCTGGCCACGGCCATCGTCAATCTCGAGATGGGCCTGCACGCCTTGGCCGTGACCAACGCCCAAACCTTCCTCCAGGAGTTTCCCGACCATTACCGGGCTCCCCTGGCCCGCTTCGTGATCGCCGTCGCCCAGCTTCGCCTGGGACGAGCCGATTCGGCGACCACGCTGCTTGCCTCCATGAAACCCAAGGCGGATGCAGGCTGGACCGAAGCCGACCACCAGTCGGCCATCGCCCAGGGCCTGCGGCTGCAGAAACGCCACGCCGAGGCCGCCAGCGCCCTGCGCTTGGCCTTCCAGGCGGAGAAAGACTCCCGCCGCAAACGCTCCCTGGCCCTGCGGGCGGTACGCGACAACCGGGCTGCAGGAACTCCGGCACAAGCCCTCCCGTTGGTTGCCGAGGCCCGCAAGAGCTGTGACAAGGGAGGTGCTTGCATGCACCTGGCCGTCGCCGACGCCGACCTCCAGGCCTCGGCCGGGGCCCCCGAAAAGGCGCTGGCCATCTACAGGCAGGTTGCGCGCGACTGGCCCAACGGCTCCGAGACTCCATGGGCCCGCTACCAGTCCGGCACCATGCTGCTGCGCACCGGAAAGCCCGACGAAGCCGCACGGGCCTGGAAGGAACTGGTCGACAAACACCCCGGAAGTTACTGGGCGGGCCAGGCCCGCCTGCGGATGGAAGACGCGCTGTGGCGCGCCAAATACAAGGAGACCCTGCGTTGAGGTCCTGGACACCCGCCCAAGCCATCGTGCTCCGCCACTTCTTCACCAACGTCGACCGCGACGTGTACTGCGCCACCGACGCGCTCCCCACCGCCCTTTGGGCCTTCCTCGAGGGCGGCTACAGCCGCTCCCTGGTGTCCATGCGCGAACGCTTCCTGGCCATCTTCGAGGAAATGCGCGAGAAGGACTCGACGGCACCTTCCGTGGAGCACCTGGCCGAGAGCATCGCGGCGGGGCGGCTCCCGGAACTGGAGGGTGCCTTGTCGAAGGCATCCACGTTCATGAGCAAATGGGCCGTCGAGTATGGCCACAACTCGTTGAAGGATTCGTCGGTCGACCGCTTCGCCCTCGAGAACGTCAGCCAGCGCGCCGCCAAACTCCTGGAGCATTCCTCCCTGGGTGCCTTCCAGGAAAAAAGTACACGGTACCTGGATTTCTCGCGCGACGAACTCGTGTTCCCCCGCAGCTTGCTCGAAAGCGCCTTCGGCGAGGAATCCCGCTGGCAGGCCGCCCAGTTGATGAAGACCTACCGCGAAGTCCTCGAAACCCTCAAGCAGTGGTTCGAGAAGCACCTCCCTCGCACCACGTTCAAGACCGAAGCCGCCTGGAAGCGTACCGCGCACGCCCGCGCCTTCGATGTCGCCCGTCACCTGCTGCCCTGCTCGGTCAAGACCTCGCTGGGAGCCACGTTTCCCACCCGCGAAACCGAACGCCACATCTCGGCGCTTCTCGCCTCCCCCCACGAGGAGATCCGGTCCCTCGCCGAGCAGATGCTGACCGAGGCCACAAGCCTCAATCCCGGTCTTCTGCGCCACGTCAAGGCCAACCCGTATCTGGAACGCACCAGCGGCCCCGTCGTCGACCTGGCTCGCGCGCACGCCCCTGCTCGCCCGGTAGCACATTCGGTTCCCACCGCTTCGGTCGAGCTCGCCTGGATCAGCCCCGAAATCGAGACCCTCGCCTTGGCCTCGTGCCTGCGCGCCTCGGAGGTCTCCGATGCCGGGCTTGGCGACTGGATGGAAGCCGTCCGTTCCGGAGGCCCCGCCTTGCGCCAAGCCGTGGCCGAAGCGTCCCTTTCCGGACGCGGTCCCCACGACGACTGGCCTCGCGAATTCGCGGTGGGCCAGATCGCCTTCGACATGACCCTCGACTTCGGCGCCTGGCGCGACCTCCAACGCCACCGCGTCGGGCTGCAGTTGCGGGCCCGTCCCACCGCCCACCTGGGCTATCTGGTGCCCCCCGAGCTCGAGGCCAAGGGTCTCGAGTCGGCCTTGGCCCAATACCGGCAAGCCATGGAGCGAGCCACCGAATTCCACGCGCGGCTGTTCCTGGCCCGTCCGCAAGACGCCGAATACGCCACCGCCCTGGGCCACCTGACGTCGTGGAGCTGCGCGATGGACCTGCGCCAATGGGCCTACGTGGTCGAACTCCGCTCGGGTCCATCGGGACATCGCGGCTATCGCGAGGTCGCCCACCGGATGGCCCGCCTGGTACTGCCGCACATTCCCTCGCTCGCCCCGTGGGTGCGCGTGGACTGGAGCGGCGAGACCGACCGTCGCGCCGCCGAGGAACGCACCCAGCAGAAGCTGGCCTCGCTGAAGACGAGCATCTGACCATGGACAAGCTCGACGAGCTGTTCGCCAGCCAGACGTCCCTCAACGACCGCATCTTCGGCAAACGCGCGTTGCGCGGACAGGATGGACAGATCCTGTCTACATCCCGGCTCGCGGAGCTGGCCCGCGCGGGCGGGGTGGCTCCGGGAACCGACGTCGCCCTGTGGTTGGCCAACTACCTGCGCGCCCTCTCCGACGAAGGCCGCGAACTGGGCGAGGAGATCCCCTGGAAATGGTGGAGCAAGGAGACCCTCGACATCGAGGCGATCCGCGTCGAGATCGTCGACATGCTGCACTTCTGGTTGTCGCTGGCCTTGGTTTCGGGCCTCGACGCGGAAGAGACCCTGCGGCTCTACCGGCTCAAGAACGAGGTGAACCTTCGTCGCCAGGACGAAGGTTACGACGCCTCGGCCAAGACCGCACGCGACGATCTTTCCGTCCGCTGACGCCGTTCGGCGAGGCACGGGCGTGTATCTTCCCGTCCATGCTCCGGCAACTCCCTCTCCTCGCCCTGTCCGCCCTCCTGGCGGCCTTCCCGTCCTCGGCTTCGGCCACCACCGACACCACGCGCTCGCACACCGACAGCGCCGCTTCGGTACCAGCCCGCGATAGTGGCGCTAAAGGCTCGCTGACAGGGGGTGAGAAACCCTTGCACAAAGCGGGCCCCGCCACGCCGACGGCCATCGTGATCCCCATCCACGGCGAAGTCGACGAGGGTCTGCGCTTTTTCGTGGATCGTGCCGTCGAAAACGCGCTGGCCCAGTCGCCCAAACCCACCCACCTGGTCTTCGACGTCGACACCTGGGGTGGCCGCCTGGACGCCGCCTTCGAGATTTCCGACCGCATCTCGAACGTGACCCAGTGCTCCACCATCGCCTTCGTCAAGCGCAAGGCCATCTCCGCCGGGGCCCTGATCGCCCTGTCGGCCAACCGCGTCTACATGGCCCCAGGTGCCACCATCGGCGACTGCGCGCCCATTCTGGCAGGTGGCGGCGACGACGGAATCCAGTACGCCGGCGAGAAGATCGAAAGCCCCTTGCGCGCCCGCTTCCGCGCCTTGGCCCGCCGCAACGGTTTTCCCACGGAACTGGCCGAGAAAATGGTCTCCCGAGACGGTGCCGTGCTGGAAATCACCCATCCCGACGCCCCGCGCGAATTCGCCTACAAGGACGATTGGGACGCCCGTCCCGATTCGGCGAAAGCCGGAGCCAAGGTGAAGACCGCCCTCGCCGATGGACAACTTCTGACCATGGACGACGCCGAGGCCCTGGCATGGGGCTTCAGCCAAGGCACCTATCCGGACGCCCAGGCCCTCGAAAAGGCCCGCGGTTGGAGCGAAACCGTCACGGTCCAGACCACCTGGAGCGAGGATTTCGCCCGCTGGATCTCCAAATTCGTGCCCATCCTGTTCGTGATCGGTCTGGCCGCCCTGTACCTGGAATACAAGAATCCCGGATTCGGCTTTTTCGGCGTGGTGGGCATCCTGGCGCTGGGATTGGCCTTGGGAAGCCAGTACATGGTCGGACTGGCAGACCACACGGAGCTGCTGCTGGCCGGCATCGGCATTCTGCTCATCGGCATCGAAGTCCTGCTGTTTCCCGGCACCTTGGTGCTGGCCGGTGCGGGACTCCTGATGGTCGCCGCCGCCCTCATCCTGTCGCTGCAGGGGTTCACCTTGCCCGACCCCGAAATGCCCTGGCAAATGGAGGCGTTGCGGTACAACATCTTCGTGGTCGTCTCCACATTGGTCGGGGGCATGGTCGTCAGCCTGCTGGCCATGCGGTTTGTGGTGCCACGTCTGCCCGGCACGTCGGGGGCCTACCTCAAGGACACCCTGGAAGGGGCTGTGGCTCCCAGCCAGGCAGAGGAATCGTCGTCTCCCCTGATCGGTCGCATCGGCACGGTCGTGGCCCCGCTGCGCCCCATCGGGCGCATCCGGATCGACCACGAGGAACACGAAGCGGTCTCGGATGGAGACCTCCTGCCTATCGGCGTGCAGGTGGTCGTCGTGGCCTCGCGCCCCACCGAACTTGTCGTGCGTCGTGCACCGGAGACCTCGGCATGAACTCCTGGATGTGGATCGCGCTCCTGCAGGTCCTCGCGATCATTCTGCTGGTAGCCGAAGTCTTCCTTCCCTCCGGGGGGATCCTGCTGGGCCTCACGCTGGCTGCGGCCTCCGGCTCGGTGTGGTTCGCCTTCGACATTTCCAGCGTTGTCGGGTGGTCGGTCCTCGGTGCCGACCTCCTCATTCTTCCGATTGTGGGGTGGCGCGCCCTCGAACACGTCCCCAATACCCCGGTGGCCCTTCGGGACCAACTCAAGGGAACCGCCACCGACGATCGCCAGCAAGCCTTCGTGGGCCGCGAAGGCCTGTGCGAAACCGACCTCCGCCCCGTCGGACGGGTTCGCATCGGCACGGACATCATCGAAGCCCAGATGCCCCACGGCTTTTTGACCCGAGGCTCGGCTGTCCGCGTGACCCGCATCGAGGGTGGCCACCTCTTCGTCGAGCCTGTCTGAATCAGAAACCCTTCCGTCACAATGGCGCGAGCGTGGTATAGTACCTTCCGCTTGAACCTCCCCCCCCAACAAAACGCCCTCACTTCGGGCCCCTTCGCAGGAGACCGCACTTCATGCCCACTTCGATTCTCACCATCGTCTTCCTTGTCCTGGGTGGCATCTTCACCCTCGTGCTGTTCAACTTCTTCGGCCTCTGGATCCAGGCCATCTTCTCGGGCGCCCAGATCGGACTCTTCACCCTGGTGGGCATGAAGATCCGGAAGGTGAACCCCCGCCTCATCGTGACCTCCAAGATCATGGCCGTCAAAGCCGGTATCGAGGTTCCCACGGGCATGCTCGAAGCCCACTTCCTGGCAGGCGGCAATGTCGCCCGCGTGGTCCAGGCCCTGATCGCCGCCGACAAGGCGAGCATCCCCTTGAACTTCAAACAAGCCACCGCCATCGACCTGGCCGGCCGTAACGTACTGGAAGCCGTGCAGATGTCGGTGAATCCCAAGGTCATCGAGACCCCCATGGTGGCTGCCATGGCCAAAGACGGCATTCAGGTCAAGGCCATCGCACGTGTGACGGTGCGCACCAACATCCACCGCCTCGTGGGCGGCGCCGGCGAGCAGACCATCCTGGCTCGCGTCGGTGAAGGCATCGTGAGCACCATCGGCTCGGCCGACAGCCACAAGGCCGTGCTCGAGAACCCCGACAACATCTCCAAGACCGTTCTGGCCAAGGGCCTCGACTCGGGCACGGCTTTCGAAATTCTCTCCATCGACATCGCCGATGTCGACATCGGCGAGAACATCGGCGCGAAGTTGCAGATGGACCAGGCCAACGCCGACAAGAACATCGCCCAGGCCAAGGCCGAAGAGCGTCGCGCCATGGCCATCGCGCACGAGCAGGAAAACCTGGCTCGTACCCAGGAAATGCGCTCCAAGGTGGTCGAGGCAGAATCCCAGATCCCGCTGGCCATCGCCGAAGCGTTCCGTTCGGGCCGTTTGGGGGTCATGGACTTCTACCAGCTCAAGAACCTGCAGGCCGACACCGAAATGCGCGCTTCGCTGGGGCAGCCCGAAGGCGGCGCGAAGGCCTGAGCCATGGAGTCGAAATTCCAGATCGCGCTCGTCGTACTCGTGGTCCTCGCCCAGTTGGGCGGGGCCCTCGTGGCGGCGTGGAAGAAGCGCCAAGCTGCGCGCGCCCAGGCCGAGGCACGCGAACGCGGCGGGCTTGTGGTTCTGGGCCAGGATTCTCGCGCCGAAACGTCGTCGACAAGCTGGGGTGATCCTCCCGAGCGCAAGCAGCGCGCGGAGACCTCCTGGGATTCCGACGAGTCCGATGACCTGGAGGACGAATTCGAGGACGACGAGCAGCCGAAGGCGCAACCCGAACGCCCTGTCTCCAACCCGTCATCGACGGAGCGCTTGCGCAAGTCGCCCACCTGGGCGGAGGTGCCCGCGCCTGTCGTCCAACCCAACACCCCAGCGCCCACCCAGCAGTCGCCTCCCATCTCCTCCTCGCGTCAAGAATCC
>JAMIIV010000248.1:0-15441 GCA_035913415.1 Fibrobacteria bacterium
GCCGACGGCTTCGAAGATCTGGGCGCCGATGTACGACGGGATGGTCGAGATGCCCATCTTCGACATGATCTTCAGCAGGCCCTTGTCGACGGCCTTGATGTAGTGGTACTCGGCCTTCTCCTGGGTGATGTCCTCGGAGATCAGCTTGCGCGAACGCATGTCCTCGATGGTCTGGAAGGCGAGGTACGGGTTGATGGCCGAGGCGCCGTAGCCCAGCAGGGTGGCGAAGTGGTGGACTTCGCGCGCCTCGCCGGTCTCGATGATCAGTCCGACCTGGGCGCGCAGGCCCAGGCGCAGCAGGTGCTGGTGCACGGCCGAGACCGCCAGCAGCGACGGAATCCCGGCGTGGCCGGAATCGACGGGCTTGTCGGAGAGGATGATGACCTCGTAGCCCTCGTCGATGGCGTCCACGGCTTGGCGACGGATCCTGTCCAGAGCCTTCTCGAGGCGGTTCTCGCCCTCGACGGCCTTGAACACGATGCTGATCGTCTTGGCCTGGAACCCGTTCTTGTCGACCCAGCGCAGGCGCTCGAGCTCGTCGTTGGTCAGGATGGGGTGGGGCAGCTCGATGATGCGGGCCTGCGAGGGGCTCTCCTGCAGGAGGTTGCCTTCGCCGCCGACGAAGCTCACCAGGCTCATGACCATCTCCTCGCGGATGGGGTCGATGGGCGGGTTGGTGACCTGGGCGAACAGCTGCTTGAAGTAGTTGAACAGGACCTGGCTCTTGTCCGAGAGGACGGCCAGCGGCACGTCGGTGCCCATGGATCCGATGGCTTCCTCGCCGGCGCGCACCATGGGCTCCATGAGCATGCGGAGGTCTTCCAGCGAGTAGCCGAAGGCCTTCTGGCGATCCAGGATGGAGTCGGTGGCGGGCTGGCGGATCTCGCGCGGGGCGGGCAGCTCCGAGACCACGATCTTGTTGCCCAGCCACTCGCCGTAGGGCTTGGCGGAACAGACGCGGTGCTTGATCTCCTCGTCGGGGATGATGCGGTGTTCGTCGAGGCTGGCGATGAACATGCGGCCCGGTTGCAGGCGGCCCTTGAGCACGACGTCTTCCGAGGGGAACTCGAGCACGCCGGCTTCGGAGGCCATCACCAGGATGTTGTCCTTGGTGAGGAAGTAGCGGCTGGGACGCAGGCCGTTGCGATCCAGGGTGGCGCCGATGAGGTGGCCGTCGGTGAAGGCCACCGAAGCAGGACCGTCCCAGGGCTCGATGAGGGCGCCGTGGAACTCGTAGAACGCCTTCTTCTCGGGCGTCATCTCGGGGTCCTTCTCCCAGGCCTCGGGGATGAGCATCATCATGACGTGGGGGATGGAGCGGCCGGCCATGACCAGCAGTTCGACCACGTTGTCCAGCGCCGCGGAGTCCGAACCGGTCTCGTCGACGATGGGCAGCAGCTTCTTCATGTCGTCTTCGGAGAACAGGTCCGAGGACAGCACCGATTCGCGCGCCGTCATCCAGTTGCGGTTGCCGCGCAGGGTGTTGCTCTCGCCGTTGTGGGCGAGGGTGCGGAAGGGGTGGGCCAGGGGCCACGAGGGCATCGTGTTGGTGGAGAAACGCGAGTGAACCAGCGCGATGGCCGACTCGAAGGCGTCGTCCTGGAGGTCCGGGAAGTAGGCCGGGACCTGCGGCGGGGTGAGCATGCCCTTGTACAGGAGGGTCTTGTAGGACAGCGAGCAGAAGTACACGTCGGCGCCGCCTTCGAGGCCGGCCTCGTGGATGGTGCGCTCGGCGTACTTGCGGATCACGTAGAGCTTGCGCTCGAAGGCTTCGGCGTCCTTGATGTCGTTGGCGCGGCGCACGAACAGTTGCCACACGGAGGGTTCGGCCGAGATGGCGGTGGGGCCCAGGGTGGAGTTGTCGGTGGGGACGCAGCGCCATCCGATGACGGTCTGGCCGCACTCGGCCACGCACCGCTCGATGACCGACTTGATCTTCTTGCAGGCTTTCTCGTCCTTGGGCAGGAAGATCTGGCCCACGCCGTATTCGCCGGGGGCGGGCAGGGCGATGCTGGACTTGGGAGCCACCTTCAGGAAGAACGCGTGCGGCATCTGCACGAGGATGCCCGCGCCGTCGCCGGTGTTCTTCTCGGCGCCCGAGGCTCCACGGTGCTCGAGATTGACCAGGATCTCGATGCCCTTCGACACGATGTCGTGGGTCTTGTTGCCGTTGAGGTCTGCGATGAATCCGACGCCGCAGGCGTCGTGCTCGAAAGCCGGATCGTAGAGGCCTTGGCGTTCGGTCGGAAGATGGTTCACTTCGCAGGTCTCCCTTGTGGGATGGATGTCGGTCGGATCCGCGCGCAAGTCGGACGAGTCCGCAGCGGTGGCCGGCCGGGGTTCAATTGGAACAGCCAAGGAAATTTAGCAATGGTCGGACCGGAGCTGGTTCCATGGGCCTTCGCAGGAAGTGCGCCGTCCAAATTCCCCGAGAGCGACAATTGTCATGGCGACTTCCGACATTTTTGCGCAAGTCCATGCTGGACCATGAGTTACGAGAGATTTGTCCGCTTCCGGGCGCACCCACGCAGGGTTGCCCCGCGACCGTGGAAGATGTCAGGTGTACTACGAGCATCGGACGATTTGTGCACGATGATGGCCTGAAATCTTCGCTAGAACTGAATTATTCGCGGGTTTCGTGTTTGTGGCGTACTACGCGGCAGGCACGATCAAACGCTTGTGCCCGAGTCCTGCCGGCCCTACCTTCGATTCATGGAAACATTGTCCATTTTCGGCTATCAGGACTTTCGGCGCTTCTTGCTCGATTGGTGGCAGACCCGCCAGGCTTGCGAGCCCGACCTCTCCAAAAGCGAGATGAGCCGCCGCCTGGGGCTTCCCAACACCCGCTCGTATTTCACCGACGTGCTGGCCGGGAAAAAGGTCACCGAGCTTTTTGTGGAGCGGTTCCTGGTGGCTCTGGAGCTGACCGCCGAAGAAGGACGGTTTTTTCGGGCGCTGGTCCAGTTCAACCAGGCCGAAACCCCGGAAGACCGGGAAGTGGCGTTCGATCGGCTGGTGTCGCTCAACCGCACCCCCCACCGGCGCCTCGATCCGCGGGAGTACAGCTACTACCGCCATTGGTGGAACGGGGCGGTCCGGGCGGTGTTGGCCATCGAAGACCATAAGGACGACTGGGAGAGCCTGGCGGCGCGCATCCAGCCCGCGATCACGGCGCGCCAGGCCCGCGAGGCCGTGGAGCTGATGCGCGAACTCGGTCTGGCCGCTTCGGACGAACGTGGTTTCTGGAAACCGACGCAGGCCACCCTTTCGACGGGAAACGACAACCGCGACGAACTGGTGCTCCAGATGCAGATGCAACAGTTCGATCTGGCGCGGCGGGCCATCATGACCCGCTTTCGCGATCCCAAGGAAATCGCCACCTCCACCTTGAGCCTCTCGCGGGGCGGCGTCGAGCTGGTCCGCCAGCGCGTCGAACGCTTCCGCTCCGACGTGCGCTCCATCGCCCACAAGGATCCCGATCCCGCCGATCGGGTCTACAGCCTGTGTCTCGCCCTCTTCCCCCTCACCACCGAAGGGTGATCCCCATGTTCCAGCGCACCCACTGGCGCCGACTCCTCCCCGCGGTCCTCGGTCTTGCTTTCCTCCTCGCTTCGTGCGATCGCGAGGAACACATCGCCGGAGGCTCCGACGACACCCACTCCACCGTACTCGACATCCAGGGCCGGGTGCTCACCAAGGACGCGCGCCCGTACGGCAACGTCATCGTGCGTCTGCGTGGCTTAGGTCTGTTGGACACCACCGACGGCGAAGGCCTGTTCCGCTTCCGTCGGGACTCCCTGCCGGTTGCCGGTAGGGCTGCGGATGCGGTCGATACGGTCGACTACCTGAGAGACGGACAGACCATCCTCTCGGTACCGGTCCCGAACTGGATCGCCACCCTTCCGGACGTGATGCTGGTGCAGCGCGACCTCTCGGGGAACCTCCTGGGCGACCTGACCGGCGTGGCCCGCGTGGTCTGCCAATTGGGCATGCCCGACGGATCCCGTCAGAGCATCGACCTGGAACTCAACGGGACCAGCCGCCGCTACAGCGGGTTCGCGTATTTCCGCTACACCGGGGGCGTGGACAGTTTCACCGCCCGCGTGGTGGTCCTCGATTCGGCGGGAACCCCGATGGGCACCGGACCGACGTTGCACTTCACCAGCCGTGCCGGAGACATCGCCTTTCCCGACCTGGGGGCCACCAACGCCTTGCCGCGTTTGCGGCTGCGGGGAGAACTGGCACCCCGGCAGGGACACTCGGCTATGAGCTATCTCGACATGGGGCCGGATACCGTCTTCTGGAGCGAAACGCCGCAGGCGTCTCGGCGCCAGGCCATGGTGTTGCACGCCGAGCTGACCGACTCCCAACTGGTGGCGGCCCGCGTGGAGTGGTTCCTGGACGGGAAATGGATCCCCGCCTCGCGCCCGACCCACATGCCATGGAAGATCTGCCCCGTTTGCATGGTCGACTTCGGGCCGGAACCGGTGCTGCCGTCGGTGTCGCTGCATTTCGACACCACCGTGAGTGTGCCCGCCGATGCCGAGTGGATGTGGGCGCCCCGGGTGCGGGTGATCGACATCCTGGGAAGGATCTTCGAAGACACGCTTCGCGTGGAAGTGGTGCCGGTCGTGCCCGAGGTCGCTCTCTGGGTGAAATCGGACAGTCTGGCGGGCCTGGGCTCGCGGGCGGTCACGGTGCCGGGCGCGAGGTTGGGGCTTGTGCTCGAAGCCTCGGAAGCCACCCAGGCGCGGATTGTTTCCCGCCGGATTTACGTCGGGCGGACGATCTTCCGTTCGGAGGGCCCCACCGGCGCCGTCGATCCCTGGACAGGACGCTCCTTGGAGTTCCCCTTGAATAACGATCTCGTCCCGAGGTTCCCGATTCTGGGAGTCCCCGAGAGTGAAGTCCAAGGGCCGGACCCGGTCGCCGAAACCCAGTGGTTCCGCCGCAGCAATCCCTTTGTGGATGTATCCGGCCAGGACACGGTGCTGGTTCTTCCTCGGGATTCCCTCGGAGAATTCGGCATCGTCTACGAAGTGGTCGACGAGGACGGCGACACCGGGATTGCCCGGGCGACGTTCCTGGTGCGCCCTCCGGCGCCGCACATCGATTCGCTGATCGCGGGACCGGATTCCGTCGTGGTGAAATGGTCCTACGACCTCTGGCCCGCGCCGGCCCGGGGTGGGACCTGGATCGCGACCGGCGGGTGGCTGGGCGTCCCGGACACATTCCGTCTGGAGGTTCCCGGAGACGCGTCCCGTCTCACCTTGCCCCGGCCCCTGGGCGCTCGGAACCTGCGTCTGAGCCTGCGTCGGGCCTTCGTCCACGAAGGGGTTCCCGCCGATACGCTGCTGTCCGGTTTGCCTCCGCAAATGCTGACCTTCACCGGTGCCACCTTCGATGCGGCGCGCCTGGGAGGTGTCGCAGGCTCGATCGGGCCGCGTGGATTCGGGCACCTTTCGGCTGCCCCCGGGGTGCGCCTGGCCGGCGAGGTGGCTCGACTGACCTGGTCGGCGGGAGATGCCTTCGACGTCAGCGGCGCGTTCGCGTGGTTTCCGCTGGCGGTCCAAGGCGGCACGCGCCGTTTCCACGCCGACGTCGCCAATCGCTCCTCCGTCGATATCAGGGTTTTGGTGACGGCCTCGTCGGTCGCGTCGTACAGCGAGCGGGTCGCTTCGGGCAAGGCATTGCACTGGATCATCCCCGCCGGGTTCGAAGGACCGATGGATCTCGATGTGGATGCCCTGCGGTGGCCGGTCTGGGCCCAGGAGTCCGATACCCTGGGGATCGCTCGGGAGGATGTGATCGCGAACATCGATGCCGTCCAGTTCGAAGTGTTCCAATTCATGGACTCGACGGTGCGCAGCGGTGTGTTGGAGCTGGACAACCTCGGCTGGAAGTGATCCCCGAACGGGGGAAAGGAGGCCGCCGCTCCATCCACCGCTCCTCGCTGGCGGAGCTTCCGGGCCCCACCGGGGCGTGAGCGGCACGGGGTCGGTGAGGGTGGTACATTGGCGTTCATGCAACGCGATGTCGTGATTCTGGGGGGAGGCATCGTCGGCCTCTCCATCGCCCGTGAAGCCGCCCGCGAAGGGCTTTCCACCGTGGTCCTCGAGCGTGACCGCCTCGGCTCGCACGCCTCGGGTGCCGCCGCCGGCCTGTTGGTGTCGCGGGCCGTGGTTCGTTCCGAAGTGCCGGCCCGGGCGTTCTACACGCAATCCCTGGAGCGCTACCCCAACTGGGTCGGGGAGCTGGAACGCGAGTCGGGGTTGTCCGTGCCCCTGCACACCGGTGACGACTGGTGTTTCTTCTGCCCCTGTTCCCGCGCCGAGCGGTTCCACGAGCGATTGCTCCGCGAATCGGATCCCTCCCGGTGGGAGGAGGTCGATCACCTTCCCGAGGGGCTGGAGAGGCACGTCGCACCCGGCAGGTTCCGGATTTTCCGTTTCCGCGAAGAGCGTTGGGTGAAACCGATCGACCTGCTTCCCGCCTTGCGCGATGCCGCCGTCCACTGGGGGGCGCAGATCTGGTCCGAGGTGGGCGCCCCGGCGGTCGAGCGGCTGGTTGGTGGAGGCTTCCGCATCCTTTTGGAAGACCGCGCCTTCGAAACTCCGAACCTGGTGGTCGCGGCCGGCCCTTGGACCGGCGGCATCCTTGCGGAACTGGGTTGGAGCGCCAATCTGGTACCGGTGCGCGGGCAGATGGTCCTGGTGCCGCGCCTGCACGATCTCCAGGCTCTGGTGCATCTGGAAGATTCGTTCTACGTGGTGCCGCGCGGCGAACATTCCGTGGTGGGGGCCACCAGCGAACACGGGAAGTGGGAAGAAACCACCACGGCCGACGGCATGGCCGACCTCCATCATCGGTTGGGTCTGCTGTTCCCCGCCTTCGATCCCGCCCGAGCCCTGGAACGCTGGTCCGGAATCCGTCCGCGCACCCGCGATCGGGTCCCGCATCTGGGGTGGCTCGAGCCTGGTTTGATGGTGGCCTCGGGCCACTACCGCTCGGGAGTCTCCATGGCCCCTCTCACGGGGCGGGTGGCCACCGACCTGTTGCGCGGCTTGGATCCCTCGTTTCCGATCACCGACCTCGATCCCCACCGCCGCCCCGGCGGGTACCGGAGGGTTTCATGATCCGCCTCGCCGCGCTGGCCGGGGCGTCCGCCGTGCTGGCCGGGGCCTTCGGGGCCCACGCCCTGAAGGCGCGTCTGGCTCCCGATCTGTTGGCCATCTGGAACACCGGGGCTCATTACCACTTGATTCACGCGGTCGCGCTGCTGGTCCTGGCGCTGCGTTCCGACGCCCGCTGTCGCGTCCCCTTCACTCTGATGTTGGCGGGGGTGGTGATCTTCTCCGGTTCCCTCTACGCACTCTCCCTTTCCGGGGTGCGCCCCCTGGGGGCCATCACCCCGGTGGGCGGAGTCCTGCTGGTGGCGGGATGGGCCTGGCTGGCCTGGAGCTTCCGCGCGGGCGAGGTCTCCAAGCGGAGTTAGATTTCCCGGGTCGCCAGCCCGGTAGCGGTGGGAATGTTCCCCTCGACGGGCGGTGTGCAGGAGAGATCCTCCCATGGTCCTGGGCAAGAGCGCTCTGCGCGCCGAACTCGCATCCGGTCGGCTCAAGGTCGAGCCCCTCGACGAAGAACTCCTCCAGCCCGCCAGCATCGACATGCGCCTGGGCGACCAGTTCCTGATTCCGCATCCCTCGGCGGGTTCGTACACGCGTTTCGGCGAGAGCATTCCCTACGAGGAAGTCAAGACCGACTCCTACATCCTGCCGGGAAACTCCTTCGTGCTGGCGCGTACCCGTGAAGTCGTCGACCTCCCCGACAACCTCACCGCCTTCGTCGAGGGCCGGTCCAGCATCGGTCGACTGGGTCTGTTCATCCAGAACGCCGGCTGGGTAGACCCGGGATTCCGGGGTTCCATCACCCTCGAGCTGTACAACGGGTTGCCGCACCCCATCGAGTTGCGTGCCGGATGGCGTGTCTGCCAGCTTGTCTTCGTGCGTATGGAAGGCAATTCCGAAGGCGGGTACACCGGCAAGTACCAAGGGCAGATCGCCACCACGGGTTCGCGTCTGCACCAGGATCCCGATCGCGGTCTCAAGGGCTGAACCGCATCGAAGCTGCGAAACCGGCTGTCCGCCTCCGGTTTCGCCCCCGCTTCCCAGAGCATTCCCCCCCCCTCCTGGCGGAAAACATGAACGGGCCTGTTTCCTTGGAATCCCGGAAAACGAAAGTTCCTTCCTGGATCCTCCTTCCTGGAACCGGCCCCGAATTCTAGGTTGATCCTCCCATGCTGTACGGCATCTACTCCGACATCCACGGCAACCTCGAGGCCTTGCAGGCCGTCATGACCGCCATGGATTCCCTGGGCGTGCAGCGGCGCGTCTGCCTTGGCGATCTGGTCGGCTACTGCGCCAACCCCAACGAGTGCATCGACGTCATCCGCCAGAAGTCGGATCTTGTCATCCTGGGCAACCACGACTCCGTGGCCCTGGGGCGCGAATCCAGCGAGAACTTCAACTTCTACGCGCGTCGCGCCATCGAGTGGACCCGCGAGAACCTCGACAAGTCGGCCACCGATTTCCTGCACACGCTGGACTACGTGAAGTCCGAAGGCGAACTGTGCTTCGTGCACGCCTCGCCGCGTTCGCCCGCCGACTGGTACTACGTCACCTCCCTCGACGACGCCGTCGACGCTTTCAGCTTCTTCAAGCAGCGCATCTGCTTCGTGGGGCACACCCACTGGCCCGTCATCGTGGTCATGGAAGCCGAACAGTCCTTCCGCATCTGCGACACCCTCTCGCACACCGTCGAAGGCGACCAGCGCATGCTGGTGAACGTCGGGTCGGTGGGCCAGCCGCGCGACCGCAACCCCCAGGCCAGTTTCTGCCTGTGCGACAGCGAAAGCCTGTCCGTCGAGATCGTGCGCGTTCCGTACGACATCGCCACCACGCAGGAGAAGATGCGCGGGCACGACTTCGCCGACTTCCTCATCCAGCGCCTGGCCGAGGGCCGGTGACCGCCGGGAGGGGTCCAGGGTGACCGCCGCCGCGCCTCGGGCCGCGGTGGCGGTGCTCGTGCGCGGTCTCGGATCCTCCGATCCCCAGGTGCTCCTGGGGAGACGGCGCGACGATCCCCGCGACCCCTGGAGCGGCCACATCGCTTTTCCCGGCGGACGCCGCGAGACCTCCGACCGCGACCTGCTCGACACCGCCGTGCGCGAATGCCTCGAGGAGTCGGGCATCCGCATTGCGCGCGCAGATGCCGTGTGCGCCCTTCCAGACGAATTCGCTGGGCGTGTGACGGGGGCGAACACCGCGGTGCGGCCCTGGTTGTTCGCCGTCGAGGCCGACACCGAGCCGACTCTCGGCGACGGTGAGATGGGACGTTGGGAATGGCTGCCCCTGCGGGCGCTGGACGACCCCTCCCAGCGCGTGGCGGTGCGTCCGCGGCCCGATCTGGAGATGCCCGGAGTGCGGCGCGAAGACGCCGTGCTGTGGGGCATGACCTTGCGCGTGCTCGAGCGCCTCTGGACAGAATCCGTCGTGACCCGCCGCCGGTGGTGGCTGGACTACGACGGCACCGTGTATCCGTCGTCGCATCCCCTCACCGAGGCCGTCGACCGGCGCATCACCGATTGGGTGGCGCGTGCCCGGGGCGTGTCGCGAGAAGAGGCCGACACCTTGCGACGCCGACTGTACCGCGAACACGGCAACACCCTGCGGGGGATGATGCGCGAAAGCGACGCCGACCCGCACGCCTACCTCGATTTCGTCTTCGATCTTCCCGATGCACTGATGCCTCCTCCCGATCCGCTGGTGGAGCGATTCCTGCGCGGATTGGAGCATCCTGCCACGGTGTTCACGAACGCCCGCACCGACTACGTGCGCCGGGGGCTCGCCGCCATGGGTCTGGGTGCCGGTCTGGGGGCCATCCACGACATCGAGTCGTTCGGCTGGCGCGCCAAACCCGAACCGGAGCTCTACCTCGAAGTGCTCCACCGGGAGCAGGCCCAACCCCACGATGTCGTCTTCGTGGACGACCGGATGGACAACCTCGTGCCGGCGCGGGCCCTGGGGCTGGACACCGTGCTGGTGGACGAGGAACGTCGCCACGAATGGCTGGAAGGGGGAGCCGAACCCGCCGACCTCGCGCCCTACCGCGTGCGGATCCGGCACCCCGGAGATCTGCTTTGGCTCGGCAGGCCGCGACTGGGGCTGGGCTGAGACATGGGCGCGTTGGCCGTGGACCAGGTGCGGATCTAGGGTGAAGATCTGGGTCTCGGCAGGCGAAGTGTCCGGAGATCGGCTCGCGGCGCGTCTGGTGCGGGCGCTTCGTCTCCGCAACCCCGATCTGGAGATCGCCGGCTTGGCGGGCCCCGCGATGCGGGAAGCCGGAGTGCAACCGTGTGGCGATGCCCTGGACTTTGCGTTGGCGGGCTGGTCTTCCGTCTTGTGGCGGCTTCCGAGCCTGGTGCTTCGGGGGAGGCAGGCCCTGGCGGCAGCGCGGGGTTTCCGTCCCGATCTGGTGGTGTGTTTCGATGCTCCAGGGCTTCATCGTCCCATGATTCGGGCGCTGCGCGCCGAGGGTGTGCTGTGTGTCTGGGTCGCCCCCCCGCAGATGTGGGCCTGGAAGGAGCGCCGGGTTCCGGAACTGCATGGACTCGACGTCTTCCCGCTGTTTGCCTTCGAGCAGGACGCCCTGCGCCGGGCGGGTGCGCGGGTGCGCTGGTGGGGGTTTCCCGGGGCTCGGCCGACCCGCCCCTCGCAGGCCTTCGAACCCAAGTACCTGGCGTTGTTGCCCGGCTCGCGGGGTGCGTGGCGACGTCGGCACGAGACTCTTTTTCGTCAGGCGGCGACGTTGGCCGCCCTTCCCCTGGAAACGGTGGTGGCCATTCCGGAAGGACGGTCCGCGGCCCGGGGGGAGCGCACCGTACCGGATCTGTGGAGGGAGACTGGTCTGGCGTTGGCGCTTCCCGGAACCGGGGTGCTGGAGGCCGCGTTGGCAGGGGTGCCCACCGTGGTGGCGGCTCGTCCAGGTTCGCTCGATGCCTTCCTGGCCAAGCGCCGCCTGGTGTCGGGGCCTCTGAGCCTGCCCAACCGGATCCTGGGCCGCGACGTGTTTCCAGAATTTCTGGGGAGTCCCTCCGCCGATGTCCTGGCCCGTGCCTTGGAAGAGCTTTGGAATCGTCGAGAGCGCGTGCGGCAAGACCTGGAAGGGCTCGAGGAGGCTTTGGGGGATCGGCTGGCATGCGACCACCTTGCGGACCATCTGCTGGACAAGTTCCCGAAAGGGTGATCGGTCAAGTGGGGAAATTCGGGATTTTTCCGGGTTCGTCCTATCTTTGATGAACCTGGTCTATCCACATCGCGTGGACAGACCTCACCCAGGGCGATGCGCTACGCCCGACCGGTAACAGGGGAATCGATGAAGCAGTGGCAGGAGATTGAGGGCGGTTGGACCATTCAGTGGATCACCAACCCGGAAGAGGCATCGGCTCCAAACAAGGTTCCCGCCAAGCTCGGACCCGCATCCTTCCCCAGCATCTGCGGGCCGGTTGCCGAAATGCCGCGCCTGGGGCGGTGGTTCGCCACCGTGCCCATGGACAAGGTCTACGCGGCGGGACGGCTCATGATGCGCGTGGCGGGGGCCAACGGACCCGTGCGCGTCTATGCCGCGGGCCAGCAGGTCGGTGACGTTCTTCCGCCTTGGCTTTCGACGTTCGTCGACCTCGGTGCTTTCGCCGAAGCCGGGAAGCCGTTGCTGGTGTGCGTCGAGGTGGAAGCGCCCGTCGCGGGTTCCTGCTGGAACGTCGGAGACGGGGAAGCCCTTGCCTTGGGCCCGGTTCTCCACGACGCCCCGAAGGTGCTTTCCGTGGCTGGACCAGCGTTGCTGGAAGTCCAGGTGCGCACCGACTTCCACACCGAGCGCGCGCGCGCCACGGCCCGGGTCGACGCGCCCAAGGGTGCCCGTCTGCCGGTTTCTGTCCGTCTGGTCGCTCCGGACGGCGTCAAGAGCGAGTTCAAGCGCGAAGTCGTGGTGCCCGAAGAAACCGGAGCCCTCGAATTCGAGTTCGACATCCCCGAACCCAAGCTCTGGACTCCCGAACATCCCACGTTGTACTCCTTCGAGTTCGGGATCGAGGGGGGGCAGTCGATCAAGACCGGATTCGGATTCTCGGCACCCTCGTGGACCGAGAAGGGGATCACCCTCAACGAGTCGCCTTTCTTCGTGCGTGGCGTGCGCTGGGACGCCGCCGGATCGGCGGGTTTCCTTGCCCAGGCGACACCCAAGGCCGAATTGTCGCGCATCAAGGAAGCCGGATTCAATACCGTCTTCCCCTGTTCCGCGCCGTTTCCCGAAAGCCTGATCCAGGTCGCGCAGCAGTTGGGCATCATGGTCGTCCAGAACCTGGGCGCAGGCTCGGTCACCGACTCCGACGACCGCCTGACCACCACCGCGCGCACCGCCGCCGAGATGATCTCGCGCCACGAGTCGTGCCCCAACGTGCTGGCCTTCGTTGGTGCGGATCTCCCCGGAACGCTCCTGGCCAACCGGGACTCCGACTGGTTGAAGGCGATCCTCGCCGCACGCCAGGAGATCGTGCCCAAGGGATGGCGCAAGGATCCGCTGCGCACCATCCTGGCGCACTTCGGCGGCACGCGCCTCGAAGTGGGGCACCAGCCCACGCAGGATCCCGTCCAGGCCGTCAGTGTCGGTGGTCGGACTCCGAGTCCCTTCGAGGTCCACCGGTTCCGGCTCCCGGCTCCGGTGTCCATCCAGCGGCAGAGTTTCCTGGCCAAACACCTGCATCCCCGCGATCCCTCCGACCTCTCGGGTCAGGGCCTGGGCGACAGCCTGTTCTGGAAGAAGCTGCACAAGGCCAAGACCGGTGCAGGCAAGTTCTTCGCCGCCCGCCTGGGTTGCCCCTCCATCCTGGATCCCGAGTCCACCCTGCTGGCCCTGGGTTCCGAGAAGAGCCCCCGCACCGAGTCTCTGGTGCGCATGCACAAGCAGCTCGGACAGGAATTGGCACAGGCGGGGCTGAAGGACGTCTGGACGGCATCGTCGTTCGCGACCTCCTGCCAGCAGGTCGCCGCGGTGGCCGTGCTGCGCCAGGCCGACGCGCTGGCGGTGAATCCCCGCTGTTGCGGCATCCTGGTCAACCAGTGGAGCGACACCCCGCTGCACGCTTCGGGTCTGGTGGGTCTGGTCGGCCAGCCCAAACCCGGCTTCGAGCTGTTCCGCAAGTACCACAAGCCCGTGCGGGTCATCGCCGAGGCGACCGTGCGCACGCCGTACACCATGCAGTCGGCGGCCATCCGCATCCACATGGCCAACGACGGCGCTCCGGGCGAATACAGCCTGCTTCTGCGCGTGAAGGGCAACAACGGCCGCATCTGGCACCAGGAATCGCTTCCCGCCTTGTCCGAGGGCGGCATCTCCAACGTAGGCAAGTTCGAGTTCCCCGTTGGCGACGAGCGCGGCTCCTTCACCTTCGACATGCAGTTGTCCCGCACCGGGCGCGATGTCTTCCGCACCGAAGAGACCTTCTACGTGCCTCCGGCCGTGAACCTCGAGAGCGCCTGCCAGGTCTTCCGCTTCCTCGGCGAATTCCCCGACGACGTCGTGCGCATGGGGCGTCCCGATGCCCGCGCGGTGCTGGTCAACCAGGTGTGCACGTTCGATCCCAACCGCTTGCGCGAACTTCTCGACGACGCCGTCACCGGCCTCACCGTGGTGTTCGCCGGACTGGCTCCGGAAGACGCGAAGTTCCTGCAGAAACACGGCGGTCTGACCTACGGACTGGACCTGGTGCCCGCGGCTTCGGCCGGGGGCGAAGGCTTCCATTTCCTGGCCCCGTCCCCGTTGTTCTCGCGGCTGCCGGCGGGCATCGTCGCCGGCGAGGTCCATGCCGACCTCCTGCCCGCGTGGTCGTTGGCCCGGCTGCCGGGAGCCCAGGTCGCGGCGGGATTCGCGCAGATTCCCGGAAATTCCACCCAGTGGCGTTTCTTCGCCGACATCCAGTCGGTTCCCCACGGCAAGGGTCGGATCCTGTTCCACCAGTACCGCATGTGGGACAAGCTCGGCACCTCCGCGCTGGCCGACGCCTTGTTCTCCAACCTCGCCGACCAGGTTCGCGAGCAGGGATGACGGATTCCGTCATCCATCCAGCCTCTCCCGGAAGACTTCCATGAACCAGGACCCCAAGATCGTCGCCTTCAACGCGTGGAGGCGCCGTCGCGCCCTGGAGGCCGGATTGCAGAGCCCCGAGGCCCTGCTCGACGAGTGGAAGTTCAAGCGCATCCTCATCGAAGCGCCCAAGGACATCTACGACCTGGAGAACCTGCGCCTTTTGACCGCGCCGCTGTTCGCCCAGTACGGCGAAGACCTCCTGCGCCTGGCCCAGGGACGTCCCACCACCGACGAACTCAGCCCCGAGGCGCGCCGACGCCTGTTGCAGGACGACGTTCCCTCTACCCCCCGTGTGCGCGGGGCGGGCGCCATCCGCCACACCGCCACGCGTCCGTCGCGCACGGTCGTGGAGCGCGCCGGCGTGCGCCGCGACGATCCTCCCGTGAAGCTCCACAACTCCGGATCGGCGGGCGAGCGCAAGGCCATCAAGGACTTCACGCCGGGAGCCTCGCACGAAGGCCTGCGCGGCGGTGCCTTCGAGTTCCGTTGCCAGACCGTCTCGTTCAAGTTCTGGGAAACGGAATTCCTCGAGACCTGGGGCGCCTTGCTCGATGGTCTGGTCGACGGCTCCATCGCGCCGGAAACCGACGACGAGAAGGCCGTGAGCGCCATCGCCAGCCGCGAGCGGAAGGCGACCAAGGAGTGGGAGCAAGCCTACACCAAGCTCATCCTCCGCCGCGCCTACGACAACTCCTGAAGGCTGTCTGGGGGCGCATACTCCCCTTCCTCCCCGCCTCGGCGTACTGGAGTACGCCGTCGGGGGTCGGGGCGGGTCGTCTGCATCCCCCATACAGCCTTCAGTGGGGGCAGGGCGTGGGCTCAGGCCTCTGAGGGCTGGTGGTGGGCTGGGAGGCCTGCGGTGCCAGAGCGTATGCTCAGGCCTCTAGGTTGGTGCTGGGGTGAGAGGGCTGCGGTGCCAGAGCCTATGCTCAGGCCTCTAGGGTTGGTGTTGGGTTGAGAGGCCTGCGGTGGCTGGGTGTGCGGTGCCGTTGCCCGGCGACGCTTCGCTGGCCGGTGGGGTGGGCAGGGCAGGGCGTGGGCTCAGGCCTCTGAGGGCTGGTGGCGAGCTGGTCGTGCACGACGGGGACACGACTCGGTCCCTGTTTTTTGAGCAAGGCTATGTTGTTGGGGCTCTCACCACCCGCGAAGACGAGCGGCTTGGCATGGTGCTCTACCGATTCGGGGCGATTAACCGGGAGCAACTGGAGTCGCTCTTGGAGCGGGTGGACTGGGGCCAGC
>JAMIIV010000249.1:0-53296 GCA_035913415.1 Fibrobacteria bacterium
GACTGGGCCAGCTCGTGCTGATCCTCGACGATCTCCTGGGCACCTGAATCGCGGGCCGGAGAGGGTCAGTTCTCGGGATTGTTGCCCCAGGGATTCCAGTCGACCCAGCGGGGATCGTCACCGATCCATTCCTTGCGCCCCTGCCAACCCTCCAGGAGAACGTCCTGACAGGATTCGTCCTCGTGGCGCTTGAGGGTACCCGAATCCTCCATCCAGCGGATCTGGCGGCGGAAGGTCTCGACCAGGGGCACGGTGGTGGCGAATCCCAGATCGCGCCGCGCCTTGGAGTTGTCGTACACGCTGGGGAACCGGTAGATGAACCACACGCCCAGGCTTCGTCGCGGAGCCACCTGGCGCAACCAGGCGCTGGGGATGTGGCGGATGTCGGCCCGGCCTCCCGCGGCCTCGGCCAGGGCGGCGTAGACGCCGTTCCAGTCGGTGTGTTCGTCGCTGGTGAGGTGGTAGTCTTCCCCGAAGGCCTTGGGGTTTCCCAGCGAGGCGACGAACCCTCGCGCGACGTCGGACACGTGGGCGATCGCCCACGGACAGGCTCCGTCGTCCATCAGGACCACAGGCAGACCGGCTCGCATCCGCGAGACGAGGGAATCGTCGAAGAGGATTCCGGCGGCCGTGGCGCCTTCCCCGGTGGTGAACGACGGACGGAGGATGGTGGCGTGGGTACCCGCGACTCCCGAGGTCTCCAGAAGGATGCGCTCGATGCCGGCCTTGTTGATTCCGTACATGCCGAAAGGCGCGCGCGGGGAGGTCTCGCGGATGGGAAGTTCGGCGGCCGGTCCCCCGTACACGCAGCAGGTGGAACACAGCACGATCTGCCCGACCTTGCCCTGGAACGTGTCCTGGAGCTGCATCCCGTTGGAGGGCGCGAAGGCGGCCATGTCGATCACCGCGTCCCAGGTGCGTCCCTCGACCGCGCTTTCGAGGGAGCCCGGTTCCCAGCGATTTCCCGCGAGGTGCTCGATGTCGCCCCGCAGACGCGATGCGGTGAGACCGCGATTGAAGACCGTGACGTCGTCACCCCGGTCGAGCAATTGCTGCACGATGGCCGTCGAGATCAGTCCGGTTCCGCCGATGATGAGGATTTTCATGGGGGCCTGCGGGATGGAGTGGGTGTGGGCGGTGGTCGGCCAAAGATGCGACGCGAGGGTCCGGGACCGGAGCTGCGCGGGGCGGGGCGGGGGTTCACCGCAAGGATGGTCTTCCGGGACGCTCCCGATGGTGCCTAGAACTTCCCCAGGAAAATCACTTCGCGCTCCAGCACCACGCCGTGCGAGGCCTGGACGCGTTGGATCACCTCGCACGAGAGTTCCCACACGTCCTGGGCGGTGGCGCCCCCCAGGTTCACCGCGAATCCCGCGTGTTTCTCGCTGATGGCGGCGTTGCCCACCCGGAATCCCCGCAGTCCGGCCTCGTCGACCATCTGCGAGGCGTAGCCGCCCGGGGGGCGTCTGAACAGGCTTCCGGCGTTGGGTTTGTCGAGAGGCTGCTTGTCGCGACGGGCTTGCTGCATCTCCTGCACGGCGCGCCGGAGGGGCTCGACTTCGGTGGGTGCAAGCTCCAACGTGGCCGACAGGATGATCTCGTCCCGTCCGTGGAAGGCCGAGGTGCGGTAGGCGAAGCCGCATTCCGAAGCGGGACGTTCGTGCAGGACTCCCTCCCGCGTGGCCGAGCGGACCGAGACGCAGCGGTCGCGGAACTCCTGCCCGTAGGCGCCCGCGTTGATGTAGGCGGCGCCGCCCACCGTGCCGGGGATGCCGGCGAGTTTCTCGGCGCCGCCCAACCCCCGGCGCACGCACTGCATGACAAGATCCGTCAACATGGTCCCGGCCAGGGAGGTGGCGCGTGCGCCCTCGAAGACCACTCCCGAGAACGCCTTGCCCAGCACCAGGATGGCACCGTCCCAGCCGTGGTCGGACACCACCAGGTTGGAGCCTCGGCCCATCACGTACAGTTCGAATCCTTGATCGCGCACCCACGACAGCGCCTTGAGGATCTCGTCTTCCGATGCCGGCTCCAGCAGGACTCTGGCCGTTCCACCCACCTGGAAGGTGGTGCGGGCTCCCAGGGGGGCGTCCCAGGATCCGGGGCAGGGGAGCGGGTTTTGGGAGGCTGCCGACACGTCGCGACCTTCGGGAAAGGAAATGGTTCTGTGGTCGCGCAAAGGTAGCGGAATGCGCGGATGGATCAACGATCGGGCATCGGTATCCAGCGCAGGACATGGATGCCGCCCGGGGACAGGATGCGCACCACGAGGATGCGCCCGCGGGCGGAAGGGGGAGGGGGCAGGAGCGTCTGACGGCGGACCAGGAGGCGGTCGCCGCGGAAGGTGCCGTCCAGTTCGAAGAGGCGAACCACCGTACCCGGTTCGGGGTCGTCGGGAAGTCGCAGCAGGAGCTCCCCGGAAGCCAGGTGCAATCCGACCGGGCCCCGGGTGGATCGGGGGGGCTCGGGCCGGGGCAGGGATGCGACCTGCACCCACGATGCGGCCAGTCGCGACCCCAGCTCCAGTGCTCCGGCCGCGGTGTAGTGCGTGCCGTCGGTGGCCAACCCGGAGGTTTCGATCCATCCCACTCGCGGATGGAGCGAAGCCTGGTCGCGCTGCGCGGAGCGAACCGGACCCGCGAGTCGCCAGGCGGATTGGTCGTCGATCAACCCCAGCACGAAAGGGGTGGCGCGCCCTTGGGACAGATCTTGTCGAAGATCGAGGATCAGCGCGTGCAGCCGGGCCCGGTACGCGCGGGCGTCGGCGGGCCGGAGGGCGTCGGATTCGCCCTGCATCCAGAAGATCCCGCGCAGATCCAGGGAATCGTGCGGGCGGGCGGCCCTGGCGGCCGAAAGGAGCAGGGGCGTCGCCGCGTAGAGGGGGCCGGGGCCACCCGCCGAGGGAGGGAGCCAGTCGTGGGCGAGACTGGTGCCGCCCACGGCCAGCTTCACCAGTGCGACGCTGGAGCCCGTGGCGCGCGCCAAGTCGGGGCCCAGGGAAAGTTCAGGACCGAAATGCGCCGCGTCCACCCCCAAACCGGTCTTCAGGGGTGTCCAGGTCGTGGAGACATCCGGACCCACGAACAGGGTCGCCGACGCATCCGGGCGGCGCAGGGAATCGGGGAGGTCGGAGACCTGCCCGTACCCTGCCATGTTCGACTGCCCCAGCATGAGGAACGTGGGCACCGTGGCGGCGCCGGTTCGCCAAGCGCAGGCGCCGCAGGCCAGCGCGGTCAGGACGATGGATCTCCCGACCACGGGTGGTCGCACCAGCGGTCAGAAGACGAAGGTGGTGTCCGAGAGGCGCTCGGCGAGCATGCCCATGTAGGCCTTTTCGTCGGATTCCGTCGGGGCTTCGTAGGTGACCGCGAAACGCAGGTGCGAGCCGCCGTCGTCGAAGGGCACCGTGACGATGCTCTTCTCGCGGATGAACCACTGCGATGCCTCTTCGGCGTTGGCGAAGGAGGGGCCGCCCGCGATGCCCTTGGGCGCACGCGTGTACAGGAAGTACGAGCCTTCGGGAGCGTCGAGCGTGAAGCCCTTGGAGCGAAGGGCGTCCACGAGCAGGTGCAGGCGGCGGGTGTACTTGGTGCGGGCGGCCTGCCACAGTTCGTCGTGGTCCAGGGCATAGGCGGCGGCCTTCTGGATGGCCTTGAACTGGCCCGAATCGGAGTTGTCCTTCACGTCGCCGTAGGCCTTGACCATCAGGGCGTTGCCGGCCACGAAACCCAGGCGCCAGCCGATCATGTGGAACGACTTGCTCATGGAGTGGACTTCGACGCCCACGTCGAGGGCGCCGTCGACTTCCAGGAACGACAGAGGCTTACCCGTGTGGGTGAACATCAGGTGCGCGGCGTCCTGGACCACGACGATGTTGTTGTCCTTGGCGAAACGCACGACCTTGTCGTAGAACTTGCGGGTGGCGACCTTGCCGGTGGGGGAGTTGGGATAGTTGATCACCAGGACCTTCGCGCGGCCGAGCATCTCCGAGGAGATGGCGTCAAGGTCGGGAAAGAACTCGTTCTGGGCCAGCAGCGGCAGGGGATGGACGGTGCCGCCCAGGTAGCGGGTCCAGGTGCCGGCCACGGGGTAGCCGGGCACCGTCATGAGGGTGACGTCGCCGGGATTGATGAAGCAGGCCGGAAGCAGGGCGTAGGCAGGCTTCGAGCCGATGGAGTGGCAGACTTGGGTGGCGGGATCCAGCTTGACGCCGAAATTGCGTTCCATGAACCGAGCCGCGGCCTGCTGGTAGTCGAGAATTCCGTTGTCGGCGTAGCCGCGATTGTCGAGGCGGTCGATCTCGGCCTTCATGACTTCCCGGACCGGCGCGGGCGCCATTTCGTCGTTTTCGCCGATGCCGAAGTCGATGAGCTTGCGGTCGGGGAAGTCGGCCAGGGCCGCACGCTTGGCGCGCTTGATCTTCTCGAACTTGTAGATCGCGGTGCTCTTGCCGTAGTTCTCGCCGCCGATGCGCTCGGCGAACAGTTTCTGGATGTACGAATCGGACATGAGGGCCTCGTGGACTTTGGGCGAAAACGATGGGCGATGCAGGTGCGCAAAGATAATCGGGCGGAGATCTCACCAATCCTGCAGGGCGTCTTCCCGTGAGCGCAGCGTTGGTGGAGCCTCCGATTCCCGAGCGCCATGGACCAGACGCAGTCCCACGACCGAAGGCCTGGGGGCCACGTGGTGCATCCAGCGGAACAGGCGTCCCGGGACGAAGATTCGCTCGAGCTGGGGCTGGCGGGAGACCAGTCGCGAGGAGATCTCGGCGAGAGTGGCGTAATCGTCGCCGACGATGTCGGCACGGCGGGGAAGATCCGGGGATTGGACCAAGGCTGCCAGGCGTTGCACGGCCATCCGCCGGCTCTGCCAGCGGATGCGTCCGGGGCAGGATCGCGGATGGGGCAGCCACAACCGCGTCCCGAACAGGAGGTGGCGCATGGCCTCTCCGATCCATCCGACTTCGGCGAGGCAGGAGGGGACCTCGGCACCGTCCACGAGCTGATCGGCGTGGCGTCGTACCCGCATGGGATGCCAAGGAGCGTTGCGCAACGGCGCCGGGGTGGTCAATTTCACGAGGGCTGCGCCGGGATGAAGGGCCATGGCCCGCGACAGATCGCGGGTTTCGGTGAGTTCCTCTTCGTGGTCGCGTGAGGCGATGCACGCGACCACGCGCTCGACGCCGTCGAGCGCGTCGTGCAGGACATGGCCGTTGCGGCAGGATCCGAAGTGGCATTCGAACTGCTCGCGCCACGCGGGCGCGGCGCGTCGGGCGTCGGGATGCAGGATGGAGACGCGGTGACCGGCTCCGGCAAGCGACTCGGCCAAGGGAGCGCCCAGAAAGGACGAGGCGCCGACAACGAGGATCTTCATCCTAACCTCTTCAGACGAGACCCTTCTCCTCTTCGCGTTCGGCGATCTCGCGTTCCAGTTCGGCTCGATGGACGTTCTTCGCCACCAGGTTCATGCCGAAGAACGCCGCGGCAAGGGCGATGGAGCCCAGGAAGGCCAGGACAACGGATGCGGTGTCGGGTTGTTCTCCCATGCGGATTTCCCATACGGTCTCGGCAGGGTTGGCCAGGTCTGGAACTTCGCTGGCCGCGCGGCGCACGGCCAGGCCCTCGATCCACGCACGCCCCTTCTTGGGAAGGTCCAGGGGCGCGTGGCCAAGTTTTTCGGCGGTGATCTGCACCAGGGCCTGCATCTCGGGCCCGATGTTTCCGACATGCTGCGATGTGGTGGTGGACACCTTGATGTCCAGGACGGCCATGGAGTCGGGGCGCAGGAAGGTCGCGATGGCGGGGCCGACGAAACGTGGGTCGGAGGAGACCACCCCGTGTCGCGCGGGGGCTGCGGGAGCGGTATCGGCCTGCGAAGCCGGTGCGAAGACTGGGAATACCGCCAGGGCCGGGCCCTTGAAGCCGTAGTTGTTCTCCTGGCGCAGGCCAGGGCTGGTGATGTCGAAGTCGAAGGAGTCGCGAATCCAAGCCAGTCCGGATTCCTGCCGATCGAGATCTGCCAGCGTGACGGGACGGGACTGCGCCGAGGCGGCGGGCCAGTGTTTCCAGCCCCACCACCCCAGGAGCATGGCCACCAGGAGAGAAGGGATGGAGAGAAGATTCCAGATGGAAAGGAGGGCCTTCATGATCCGAAATCTAGGTCATGGGCGGCGGTGATGCGGCCCGGCATCACAGAAGCAGCAATGTCTTCTCGCGGAGGAAGTCCGGGACACGTTTGCGCACGGCCGTTTCGATCTGGTGGCGCGTGTACTTCATGCTGAAATGCTTGAGTACCAGGTGTTCGAACTTGGCGAGCTCGGGATTGGCGGCCAGGAAATCGAAGAGCTCGAACAGGTGGAGGTGCCCCTTGGGCCGGGCCATGTCGAGATCGTCGTCCATGATGAACGTGGTCTCGACCACGAAGACGTCGGCCTCCATGCAGGCCGGTTCGCGCTCCAGCGTCCGCAGGGTGGAGTCGCCGATGAAGGTGAGTCGGGGGTGGACGGTCTCGACCTCGATCTCGATGCCGTCGCGCTTCATGCGCCCCAGCTCGTGCCCCACCGTGCCCGCGAACTCCGGCTTGAGCTTCTTGCGAACGTCGTGGACGGTGAAGCCGAGCGAACGGACCCGATGGTCGACGGGGAAGGTCGAGACCCGCAGTTGCCGGTTCAGATCGATCGTGCCGCGGCGGGGTAGAGGCCGGAAGTCGGGGATGTATTCGTCGCGGCCATGATGGCCTTCGAGTTCGCACCAGGCCCGGGCGAGGTTGCGCAGCGGCGCTTCCAGGAAGTCCGGGACGTGGTACTCGGCCCGAGGCATGTTCAGCATGCGGCGCAGCGAGAAGTGGCGCAACAGGCCGCGTGCGTGGTCACCGTGCGAATGGGTGAGGAAGACGTTGTTCATGCGCACCGCTTCGACGGGGCATTCGCCGATGTCGAAGACCGCGCGCCATTCGGGCACCATCAGGTAGGTGGCCAGGCCCCCGATGGAGAACCCTTCCATCTCCAGCCCGCCGCAGGAAAGGGGGATGGGGAACGAGGGGCGATGGAGGGTGTCGACGAGGCGCTGCATGAAGGGCGGTCAAGATACTACCGGTTTGTCCCCGGGGGGGCAGGTCGGGATGCTATTCTTTAGGGATGGCGACGGTCCAACCGGCCCAGAAACATTCCGCGCGGCGAGTCCATCGCGGCCAGCCGGCTTCGGCCGGCGTCGCGATGGGGCCTTGCGTGCTGCTGCACGAAGAAAAGCTCGTGGTCAACGAGCGCGCCCTGCCCGAGGCCGATGTTCCCGCCGAGATCACCCGCTTCGAAAAGGCGCTGGAAGACGCTCGCGAAGAACTTGTAAGTCTTCGTGAGAAGGTCCGCCAGGAAGTCGGCGCCAGCGAGGCCCATGTCTTCGACGCCCATCTGCTCCTGCTGGACGATTCCGAATTGATGGGCTGGGTTCGCCGGACCATCGCCAGCGACCGTCGCGATGCGGCGTTCCTGGTGCGCTGCCGGGGAGAAGAACTGCGCGACCGCTTCCAGCGCATCCCCGATGCCTACCTCCGCGAGCGCGGCGCCGACATCGAAGACGTCGCCGAACGTGTCGTGCGCCACCTCGTCCGAGGTCAGCGTCGTCGCACCATCGAGCTGTCCACCCCGTCCATCGTCGTGGCCCACAACCTGGGGCCCTCTACCCTGACGCAATTGCGGGTTCGCAATGTCCTGGGCATCGCCACCGACCTCGGGGGGCCCACGTCCCACGTCGCGATCCTGGCGCGCGCCCTTCACCTACCCGCCGTCTCGGGACTCCAAAATGCCGCCGCCTCGCTGCGCAATGGCGACATGGTCGCCATCGACGGCAACGCGGGAACTCTGGTCCACAATCCCACCGAGAAGGAACAGAAAGCGGTCCGGGACCGCCAAGCCGCTCTCCGGCGGTTCGAGCTCGAGCTGTTCAGCCTTCGCGATCTGCCCTCCACCACCATGGATGGTCGCTCGGTCCTGCTTTCCAGCAACATCGAGCTTCCGGTCGAAGCCGACAACGCGATTTCCGTGGGGGCCCACGGCATCGGGTTGTATCGCACCGAGTTCATCTACCTGGGCCAAAACCACCTGCCCACGGAAGACGAGCAGTTGGGCGCCTACCGCTACATCGTCGAGCGCATGGCGCCTCGGCCGGTCACCATTCGCACCCTCGACGCCGGTGGCGACAAGATCGTCGACGCCCTCCAAGGCATGATCCCGGAGCAGAACCCCTTCATGGGGTGGCGCTCCATCCGCATGTGCCTCGATCGCCATGATCTGTTCATGCCGCAGTTGCGCGCCATCTTGCGAGCCTCCGCCCATGGCAATGTGCGCATCCTGTTCCCCATGATCTCCGATGTGCACGAGCTGCGCGAAGCGCGCCGTCTGCTGGCGGTGGCCCGCAAGGAGCTGGAAGAGCAGGGACATCCCATGGCCCCGCGCATTCCCGTCGGCGCGATGGTCGAGATCCCTTCGGCGGCGCTGTGCGTGGAATCCCTCGCCCGCGAATGCGATTTTCTCTCCATCGGCACCAACGACCTCACCCAGTTCACGCTGGCCGTCGATCGGGGAAGCCAGAAACTGGCCCACCTCTACGATCCGTTCCATCCCGCCATCCTGCAATTGGTCCATCGGACCGTGTCCTCGACGCGCCATCTCGGCACGCTCGTGGCCGTCTGCGGAGAGCTGGCTTCCGATCCCGTCGGAGCTGTGGTGCTGGCCGGCCTGGGTGTCGACGAACTCTCCATGAGCCCCTGGTCCATCCTGGAAGTCAAGAAGATCCTGCGCTCCATCAACTGGCAGGATGCCCGTGAGGCCGCCCACGAAGCCATGATGCAACCAGGGTCGAAGGAAGTCCGCAGTTTGCTGGTGCACCGCTTCCGCAAGAAATTGCTGGCATTGGGGATTCCCTCCAATGCCGTCGGTCTGACCGCCCCCAAACACCGCTGAAGGGCCTCTGGCGGCGCATACTCCCTCCACGCCCCCGACGAAGTACACATCATCACGCCGTCGGGGGCGTGTCGCTTCGTCTGCATCCACCGTAGGCCCTACAGTTGCCAGATCTTAGACACAGGCCTCCGGGTTGGAGGTAGGTCGGGAGGCTTGCGGTGGCTGGGTGTGTGGTACCGGCGCCCGGCGGCGCTTCGCTGGCCGGTGGGGGCGGGCAGAGCTTGAAGGTCAGGCTTCTGAGGTCGGGGTCGGTCTGGGAGGCCTGCGGTGGTGGGGCAGAGCGTTGGGTCGGGCTGGGGGTGGATGGAACAGGGGTGAAATGTGGGTGTGTTACACTGGTGACATGGATACGATTTGTCTGCGGGCGTATTGGTTGGGAAATGAGATTGGGCTGGATGCGCTGGCGAAGCATTTCGGGCTTTCGCGCAGGTCGAAATGGGAGGATCTGCTGCATCTGGACCAGGGGAACCTGTCTGGGGTGTTGCGGGAGCCGGAGGGGAAGAGTGTCGATTTGTTCCCGTTCGGGTGCATCGTCGCCTGGGGGATGGGGCATCACGAGGTCGTGGATCTTGTCGCGTACCTGCGCAAGGTGCAGCCTCGTCTGCTGGATCCCGACGAGCGGTTCCAGGACGATCTGCTGCTGCAGACCGGAGCCGAGCGCCTGGAGATCCGGGACGACCGCGTCGCCCTGCCCTCGCTGGATCCCTGGATGACGGGGATCCTCTCCACGGTGCTGTCCAAATCGGTGGCCCTCGAGCGGGTGGAACACGAGATCGAGCGCCTGCTGGACGATGCCGAACCGGTGGTGCAGAAATTGTCCAGAGGGAGGGTCTCGCCCTCCGATCGGAAGGTCTCGAGCCTGGCCGGACAGATCATGTCGTTTCGCTTGGACACCGTGTCGTACATCCAGCTTCTGGACAAGCCCGATGCGACTTGGGACAATCCCGCCGCGGAGGACTTCTACGGTCGATTGTCGCAGTTGTTCGAGCTTCAGGAACGCTACGACAAGATCCAGGCGAAATCGACCGTGCTCATGGACTTGACGGGCGTGGTCACCAACTACGCCCACCACCACCACAGCGCCCGCCTGGAATGGATGATCATCCTCCTGATCGTCTTCGAGATCCTGCTGTCCCTCTACGAGATGTTCGTGCGCGCCCACTGAGTCGGCTGGCGCGGATCCAGGGGGGCGAACGCCGGAGAGGGGCGCGGCGGGAGGGGTGAAGGAGTCCCGCGCAGCGAAACGTTATCTTGAGCCCCAAAGGCAGTACCGCTGCTGCCGCAACGAACGGCGCTCCCGACATGTCCCTTCGGCGAACCATCCTTCTCCAGATCGCCCTTTGCGTCTCGCATTCCTTGGCCGCCAAGGGCATCGCGGAAAAGGCGATGGTTCTTGCCGAGGACACCGCCCACGGAAACGTCCCAGGGGTGTACTTCGAACCCGACCGCAACTCCCGCCTGTACCGGGAATTGACGAATTTCGAGTTGGGCGATTTCCGCGGTCCCGCCTACCGGAATTCCATGGAGCAGCTTCGTCGGCGAGGACTGAAGCTGAAGCCGATTCGCAACGTCTTGCCGTGGCGGCAATGGGTGAAATTGGAGCGGTACAAGGGTGAATTCCACGTCTACAAACCGTGCGATTTTTTTGTCCACTACCAGTGGTCCATCAACGACACCACCCTGATCGATTGGACCGGCGAAGGAGCCTTCGGGACCATGGTCCTCTCGCAGAGAAAGCTGGACGCCAAGACCTTCCAGATCCTGTACACCGGCGAGCCGAAGCAGAGTGCGGAGCTGACCATCCACTTGGTGGACCAGGCGAGGGGGATCGCGGTGTTCCGGTACGTATGGAGCCCCAAGGACACCTCGTACCGGCTGATGATCGCCGCCGCGAAGATCCGTTCCGTCCCTTTGATCGTCAACCACTGTCCAACCGGAAAACGAGGCGAGTTTTCGTTCGACGAGCCGGATTGGAAGGTCCTGAAGAAGGGGTTTTGACGCGCGCGAGCCGAGCCTGACCACTCGGCCTAGGTTGGGCGCCAATGCCCCGGGGTCTTGCCGGCGATACTCGGATCGAGGGACGAAACTGCCATCGCCTTCGATCGAGCCTGCCCCTGGTCGGACGTGGCTGAACCGGCAGGGACTTGGATCCCGTTCAGCGGTACCCGGAGGCCTCGCGGTATCGGTCCAGCTCTTCGTTCTCGAACTTGATGCCGAACCGACCGGCATCGCACGGCGTCTGGGGTTTGGTATCGATGTCGTCGGAGGTTCCCGAGCGGCAGATGTCGCGCAGGATCTTCCCGGCTTTGACGTAGATGCGTGTTTCGTCGATCTCGGAGGGATCCTGGCGTCCGTTTTCGCCTCGGACGAAGATGAAGTAGATCTCGCCGCGGGTGTCGAGATACAGCTCGGTGGAGGTCCAGAAGCCCTCTTCGCCCCCGCCGTATTCGAGTTTCACGATCCGGTCATCGTCCAGCCAAGCCTTGAATCGGGTGCAGGTCCAGTGCTGCTCCGGGTTCTCGCACAGGTTTCGTTCGTCTTCGACGTAGTTGGAGGGACCATTCTGCACGGCGTAGTAACGCTTGCGGATGGAGGCGATGTCGCGTTCGATGTCCGAGGGGGCCGCGAGGGTCGAAGACGCCAGGACGAGCGCGCACAGGCCGGCCAGCTTGCGTGCCAAGGGTTGCGGGTGGAGAGGCATGCCCGCAATGGTAGCAAGGAGCCGACCTTCCGCAGGGACTGGAGGTGGTTGCGCGTGACCGCGCTCACGCGGGTGATCGACGGCAGGCTGCAAGGTGCCTACACTTGGACGTTCCCCACCACCTTCCCAGGGAGTCCCCATGAACGACGCGCAGAAAATGGCCGAGGAGATGGTTCGGCAGCAGATGGCCCAGGCGGCCCAGATCATGGCCCAGCAGCAGGCGGCGATGGAGGCGGCACTGCGCGCTGCGGGGATGCCCGACCCCACGGCGATGCTCCAGCAGGCCGCGGCCATGCGCGAAAGCATGATGCAGGGCGGGGGACTCCAGCAGATGATGGCGCAACAGCAGCAAGCGGCAGCGGCAGCCATGCAGGGTGGACTTGAAGGTCTGCTGGACGACGACGACGAATACGCCGCCGATATTCCCCCCTCGATGGAACTCTCCGACCGCTTCGCGCTGTCGCTCTCCGCGATCGTCTTCGAGATCAACGGTTCGTCGCACACCTGGCTCGAGGGCGACACCCCTCGCAAGCCATGGCTGCGCACCGAATGCGAACACGTCCTGCGCGAATGGTGGGACGTCTCGTCGATCAAGGAGCTGAAGGACATCGTCGAATGGTTGTCGTCCGAGGGGCATGCGTCGCTGTTCGAACGCCACCGAGCCGCTCTTGCCGCCGCTTCCGGTGACCTCGAAAAAGCCTTCGAGGCGCTGGCCACCGCGGCCGACGACGACCTCGACGCCGACGCATGCGCCGAAATCCGTCGCCGCCTGGCGTTGCTGCAGGGCGAGCTCTCCGGCACGGAACACATCCAGGCATGGGACTGTGGTCGAGCCGTCGCGGTGCTGCGCTGGGGGGCCGGCGCGGGACTTCTCACCCAGGCCGAAGCGTGGCGCCAGATCCGGGCCTTCGCTCCGCATCTGCGGACCCTGTTCCCCTCCTGGGAGGCCTTCGCGGCCAACTACCTGGACGGTTTGCGCTTCTGGAACGGCGACGAGGACATGGAGGCCGAATGCCGGGAGGCCATCACCAGCCTGTTGGATGCCACCAACGCGGAAAGCCCCTGGAACCAGGTTCCGTGGAACGCATGAGGCTGTGAGCGCCCGATCCCGTGGGTGATGTGGAGCCGTCGGACGTCAGTCCATCCGGTCGAGGCCACACACCCCGGCGTCACGACGAATCGGGTCAGGGGCCCGACGGACCAACCGCCACGGCGGCCCGGCCTTCGGCGCGCACCCAGGCCTGGAGGGTGCTGTCGCTGATGCTGATGCCCAAGGGGCGGATGCGCCCGACGCCGATGTCGGCCATTACACCGTCGCCGACGGGAATCTTCAGCGAAGACAAGGGGCGGAGCGCCTGGTCGAGGGGGACCACCGCGGCCTTGGCGATGGCATCCCGGATGGTGCCGTGCAACACAAACGCCGCCGACTTCAGCAGGAAGCTGCGCGAGGCGACATCGAAATCGAGATTCGCGAAACGCACGGCGTTGGCCACGCTATCGAACTGGGGCGCGCCCCGCAGGAAGACCTCCCCCTCGAAGGGCTCCGCGAAGGTCACGGCGATCACGGCTTTGTCACCTCCCCCGTAGATCCGTGCGGCGGTCATGCGGACGGTTCGCCCCTCGGCTTGGATGGGCGATTCCCGCAGGATCCGGCTGATCGTGGAATCGACCAGAGGCAATGGCAGCGATGCTTGCAGGTCGAGCCGGAAGCCGCGATCAGGGGCGATGTCGACCCGCATCCTGGGCAGCGTGGCCGCCACGAAGGTGGATTCAGCGCCGACATGCGGCCGGGCCAGCAGGATGATGGCTGTGGTGAGGGTCTTTCCATTGCCGCGCAAGGGAGCCAGCTTCAGCGATTCCGGCCGCACTGCCAGGAACATTCCTGGCCATACCTTGCGAGGTTTGGCCAGCTCCTTCCATGCCTTTTCAGCGATGGGCCGCACCTGGATGCTCTCGGGCATCTTCTCGATGGCGGCGTCGATGGCGCGCCCCATCTGTTGACGCACCAGGGGAAGGTCGAGAACGTCTTCGAGGCGGATCTTGAAGGCGGTCAATTCGCACGGACGAGTCCAGCGAAGGGTCCAGGGACGAGGCACGAAGAGGACCTTGCCGTCGGATCCCCAGGCGATCTTGCCGCGCAGGGTGAATTCGACGCCCCCGGGTTGTTCGCCGGGTTTCTCGCCGCACGAGGCCACGCCCATGGAGAGGGACCCGCCTTCCAGAGCCGACCCCACCCGGAATCCCACCCGAGCAACGGCCACCAGACTGTCGCCGTTCAGCCGCAGTTCGAGTCCTTCGATGTCGGCCTGGTGCCGGAAAGCGACCCCCACCGCAGGGGAGTACATGCCGCCCGGCAGGCTGATCTGGACCTTCCGGCGCAGGGTGTCGCGCACCAGCGGGCGTGGAAGGGAGGCGAGCGCCTTCTGGGTCACGAAGTCGAGGTCGACCTGCACCGGAATGCGCAACGACGACAGCGGCGCCTCGGGGATGGCGACCAGCAATGGCGCGGGTGGGGGCGGAGGCGGGCCGTCCTGGGGTTTGCTGCCTCCACACCCCCAAAGGACGACGAGGAGCGGGAGGAGGGCGAGCGGAGTCGAGCGGCAAGTGGGCATAGGCGGCAGGCAATCTAGATCAGGAACAGCGGGGATCCGCGATCTTCGCGTCGGAGCACGCCGGTTTCCCAGAGCGTCGGATCACCCCAGATCCACAGGGTCCGTTTGGCGCGGGTGAGCGCGGTGTACAGGATCTGTCTGGTGAGCAGCGGGGTGTCGCGTTCGGGAAGCACGAGAAGGACGTGGTCGAATTCCGAACCCTGCGATTTGTGGATCGTGATGGCCCACGCGGGCTCGATACCCTCCAGGCCGGAGACGGGATGGGACGACGCTCCGCCGTCCCGGGGGAAATCCGCCCACAGGCGGCCGTCCTCTTCGCGCAGGGTCGCCAGGTCGCCGTTCCACAGATCGAGGGTGGCGATGTTGCGCGTGAGAATCGCGGGAGATCCGGCGGGGCTTCCGAGATTGTCGCGCTGCCAGCGGGCGCCTTGGGCGTTGATGGCCTCGCGGCCCGCCGGCCCGCCGTGTCTGGCGCAGAGGATCTGGTGGGAGGTGATCTCCACCCGAGACCGATGCAGGGTCCACCACGCCTCCAGGACCGCGGGTAGTTCGCCCCCGAGCCAGCGAACCGTTCCGGGCGAATCCCGGTCGAGGAGTTCCGCACCGGGCGCCCTCGCCTGGGAGGCCAGGGCGCGCGCCAGGTGGTGGATGCCTTGGTTGACCTCCCGGGCCAGGTCGAGGATGGTTCCGCCGGCGCGCCAGGTGTGCGACAACCGAACGAAGGGCGGATCGGTCGATGGGTCGAGAGCTTCCAGATGCGCGACCAAGTCGCCGAAGACCGCACCGGCCTCGACCGAGGGCAATTGTTCGGGATCGCCCAGGATCACCAATCGGCTGTCGGGATGGAGCGCTTCGATGAGCGCGGTGAACAGCGCTTGGTCGACCATCGAGGCTTCGTCCAGGATCACGCAGGCCCAGGGCAGCGGGTGGGTGGCGTCGTGGCGGCACGAGCCGTCGGGGCGCTGGCCCAGCAGCGAATGCAGGGTGCGGGAGGGAGGCTGCCCGCCGTCGGTCTGGGTCCGCAGGCTTTCGGCGAGCCTCGCCTTGGCTCTGCCTGTGGGTGCGCACAGGATGACGGAATCCGGTTTCCACGAGGGATCGGAGACCGAAAGCGCCGACAGGATGCCCGCCGCGACGCTGGTCTTGCCCGTGCCCGGTCCTCCGGCGACCACGAGGGTCCGGTGCCGCAAGGCCTTGGCGACGGCCTCGCGCTGCAGCGGATGGAGACGGTGCAGGATGGGAAGATCGGGGGCCTCCATGAGGGCCAGGGGAACGCGGGATCCCGCCAATCGTCGACGGATTCCGTCGACCAGGCGCGATTCGTACTCGCGGGCGCGGGCGAAGGACGCCACGCGCCCCTTCGCGGAGGCGTCGATGCGCACGAGGGGGCGGGAGACAGGGGTGGTGGTGGCCGCATCCAGAGCGGCGGAGAGGGCGCGGTCCAGGTCGGGCAGGTCGGTGTCGAGCGTGGTGGCCAGTTGGGCCGGCAGCGGGTCGGGGAGCACCGAAGACAGGGCTGCCCGGGGGGTTGCGGCCAGATCCGCGCGCAGCGTGGCCTCCAGGACGCACCCCTGGCCTCGGCGCAGGCGGGCCAGGAGCAACAGGAGCAGGGATCGATCCTGCGGGGATTCCGCGAACCACCGCGCTCGGCGCAGATCGCCGGCTCCGACAAGCCCGGCACCGTGCAGGGCCAGGGCAAGGCGATCCACGGGATGCTCCGGCAGCGTCGGGTGGCGGAGGCCACCTGCAGGCGCGGGCCCGTGCCATGCGTCGACGAAGGCGTTCCAGGGGCGCGGATCCGAAGCGGGAACGGTCATGGCTGCTCTCCGGAGGCGGGGCCGCGGCGGGAACGGATCCACGCCCCCAGGCGCTCCCCTGCGATGTCGTCGAGCTTGTCGGATGGACTGGAGGTCCAGACGCCGGGAAGCGTTCCCGGCGGGGACGGATCGGTCGCGGAGTTCGCGACGGCGCGGACGAAGACGTAGACGGCACCGCCGCAAGGCCCGAGTCCGGACCGTTTCAGCACCGCGGCGTACAGGGCCGCCTGGAGCCGGTAGTCGTGTTCGTCCATGCCGCGATCCAGATCGGAGGGGGCGTAGGCGGGGAGCGTGGTGGTCTTCCAGTCCAGCACATACCAGCGGCCGCGGTATCGGAACAGGAGGTCGATGTATCCGACCAGCCAGCCCTCGGGGCCGGGGGCCCCATCCCCGTTGGCGACCAGAATCCGTCCGTCGGATCCGAGGGCGCAGTGGAATTCCACTTCCGGGCGTCTGTCGGCGGGGGGAAGGTCGCGTAGGCGGAGCGGCTGTTCGTCCGGAAGCTCGATGGGGCTGGCGAGGATCCGGACCACCAGCTCCGCGACCTGGACCGCCAGGTTGTCCGGGAGGCCGTTCAGCCGAAGGGTGCGGCGTGCCTGCGCGAGGAGCCATTCGGGCGGGGTCGGCTCCGCGGTCCATTCCAGATCGGGCCTTCGCAGGCAGGCCTCCAGCAGCTCGTGGAGCGCGTCCCCGGTGGCGGCGCCTCGGGGCAGCCAGGCGTCCCCCGGCTGCGTTGTGACGGAATCCGTCGCGAGTGGGGCGGGCTCGGGGATCTGCGGTTCCTCGGAGGGGCGCAGCCTCCCGGAAAGGAAGTGGTCGGTGGCGGTGCGGCTGATCGCCGAATACGACGACAGGAACCGGACCCGTTCGCGCAGCCCCAGGGCGGCGATCCGTCGCGCGGGGACGTTGGCCTGGAATTCGGCTTCGGGAGCCGGGGGCGGGCTTCCGTTGATGGCGATCGGGTGGTCTTCCGGTCCCGCCTGGGTGCCGAAGGAGATCCCGGCAAGGCGGCTCGAGAGAAGATCCGTCGGAGTGGATCCGGTGGGCTGGTGGAAGGGTACGACCACCTGCAGTTTGGGGCGCGTGAGTGCCACGTACAGGAGCCGTGCCTCCTCCTGGAGCGACTGTTCGACCGCGGGTCCCTGGGGGGCGCCTTCGGCGCGGCAGGCCATGTGCAGGCGCAACCGCCCGTCGCGCTCGGCGATCCAGCGTTCGACAGGCCCCTGGCGCCGGGGCGGCGAGGTGGCGAGGAAGACGACGGGGAACTCCAGCCCCTTGGAGACGTGCATGGTCAGGATCTGGACCCGATCGCGGTCGGTGGCCCGGGCGTGCAAATTGCGATCCTCCGATGCCGATTCGTCGCCGCGTTCGAGGCGCGCCAGATGTTCCACCAGTTCGGGGATGCGCCCGCGGCCCAGCAGGAGGAATTCCAAGGCGTGTTCCATGGTCTGTCGCAGGTCCATCCAGTGGCGGTCCCCGTCTTCGTCTCCCAGCAACCGCGATTCCACCGACGTCTCGCGGCGCAGGACGTGGAAGAGTCGGGACCACCGGCCCTCGGTGGCCAAGCTGGAAAGCCTCTCCAGGAGAGCTCCGGCGGGCCCGTCGGGTGAGAGGTCGGAGGTCGTGTCGAGGGTGCCGGGACCGAATCCGAAAAAGCGGGTGAGCAGAGCCCTTCGCTTGAGGGCCTGCCGATCGGGAGGCTCGGCCAATGCGGCGAGCAGGGTGCGGAATTCGCGTGCGGCCCGGGAGGCGAAGACACCCTGCTCCTTGTACAACGCCCAGGGGATGCCCGCGCGGCGGAAGGCGCGGCGGAACGACGCCACCTGGGTGCGTGTCTGCACGACGACGGCGAAGTCGCCCCAGTCCAGGCGATGCTGGATCCACGTGTCGCCGCGGGGGAGTCGCGTCATCGCGCCGCGAAGGGACAGGATGTGTCTTGCGGTGCATTCGGCGTAGCGTGCCCGCCGGACGGCGGCGGCTCCTTCGAGGCGGACCACGACGGCGGGATCGAGCTGCTCGTGGGGCGTGGAGTCGTCGGCGCGGTCGGGGGTGCGCACGGCATCGGCTTCGGTGTAGGAAATGTCCGGGCCGAACCAGTCGGGAACGCCCACCAGAAGGTGGTTCACGGCCCGCACCACGCCCGGTGTGCTGCGCCAGTTGCGACGCAGGGGGAACCGTCGGGCGCCGGCGGATTCCAGGTCTCGGCACGCCTGCAGGTAGGTGCGCACGTCTGCGCCCTGGAAACTGTAGATGGACTGCTTGGGGTCTCCGACCAGGAACAGGCGCGGGGCGATCCCTTCGTCCTCGGACAGGAACCAGGTGCGGAAGATGTCCCACTGCAAGGCGCTGGTGTCCTGGAATTCGTCGATCACCCCCACGCGGATGCGGGACCGCAGGATGGATCGGAACGCGCGATCGGCCAGGGCGTCGCGCAGGCGCTCGAGCATGTCCTGGTAGGACAGCAGACCTTCGGCGGATTTCCTGTCCTTCCACTCGCTGGCGGCGAGGGAGGCCCAGCCGGCCAGAAGCGTACGCCGCCGCCGCGAGGGGACCTCGGCCAAGGCGAGTCGGGCCTGCGTCCAGAGGGCCACGGAGGAGGCCGGACCGGCCTCCCAGGCGCTGCGGACCTGTGTCCAGAGTTCCAGCGCCCGCGCCCCTTCCGGCCGCCCCAGGTCGCGGGCCGAGAGGTTGTCGGCCAGCGTCTTGCGCGTGCGTCGGGGAAGCCCCAGCACGAGAGCTTCGTCCCTGACCGCACGCTCTGACAGAATCCGCCGCCATTGTTCGTCGATCTTCTCCTTCGAGCCTTGCGCAGCCTTGGTGAGTCCCGCGTGCGGCAAGCCAAGGAATTCCGAGGCCAGGGGTTCGAACTCGCGCAGGAAGCGGGATTCCTCGGTTTGGAGCAGGATCTCCAACCGGTTCTGCTCGTTGGTCAGGTGGCCTTCTTCGGCGGCCAGGGCCGCCCAGGTTTCTTCGCGTTCGGCGCCTTCGGGAAGCAACGCCATGTCGGGATCGAGACGGCCCTTGGCGAGTTCGAGGGCCTGCGCCAACAGCGACGCCAACGAGGAGGTGCCCGCCAAGGAGGCCAGTGCCGCGCCGTCCAGCCCCCACGGGTCGCGGCGCCAGATCGCGCGCAGGCAGGAATCCAGACCCTCCCCGTCGTCGACCAGTTCGGTGCGGAACGGCAGTCCCGATTCGAAGGGCCAGGCGCGCAGGATCCGCAGGGCGACGCCGTGGATGGTGCCGATCCAGCATTCGCCCAGTTGGCCCAGGCAGCGCTGCAGATGGGCCGAGAGATCGGGTTCGTCGCAGCGAGCACGGGTCTCGGCGATGCCCTTCCGGATGCGCTCCAGAAGTTCGCCCGCGGCCTTCTGCGTGAAGGTCACGAGCAGGATCTGTCGCAATTCCAGGCGTTCGCGCACCAGGAGCTCCAGCACCATCCGCACGATCGTGTGTGTCTTGCCGGTGCCGGCATGGGCTTCCAGGATGCCGTGTCGGGTGAGGTCGGGAAGATCGCTCATGGCTCGATCTCCTCTCCGGCATCCCCGAGAAAGGGACCAAGGCGGCGGAGGACCAGGTCCTGGAACCGGTCTTCGTCGCCGTCGGACTCGCCCGGCAGAAGGGGATCCAGCATGCGTTCCAGATCGGATCTGCCGCCTTCTTCGAGCGATTCGCGCAGCGACACGAGATCGCGACGCTTGAGGTCGACGATGGGGGAGGCCGGGAGGTATTCGTGGCCGCCCGAGAGGAGATCGGAGACCACCCAGGGCAACCATTCGGTGGCGCATGTCTGGGGGATCGCATCCAGCAGGCAGGGGGTTCCAGGTCGTGTGGGGACCAACACCGCCTGCACGTGCGCGTGTCCGGCCATCTGCAGGAACAAGGTTCCCAGCAGTGGTTCGATCCGTTTGTGGAACGGCCAATCCTTGCGGCTGGGGGGTGTGGTCGCCGCGAGAACCACCACTGGGTCGTGGGGGCGCGGGCCGACGAGGACGGCTTGGAATCGGGCTTCCAGCGACACCTCGGGGTGGCCGGGAACGTGCAGGGACAAGGATGTCGGCGCTGCCGAGCGCAGCGAGAGGTCTACCCCTGTTTCGACGCGGTGCTCGGGCCATTGGGAGCGCCATTGGCCAACCCACTCCTGCAACAGGCCCACCCACTGCGCGAGTTCGGATGCTTCCCGCTCCAACTGCGGGCCCTCGGGAGCGTCTGCGTCCCAGGCGCTGCGGGCGTGGGCGTCGGCCGCGAGGGCCTCGGCGCCGGCCTTGTCGCCGTTCCACAGCAGATGAAGCAGCGCGGGGAACACGTTGCGCCGCAGGATGGCGCGCGCCAGGGCCGACGCCTCGAGGGCCTCGTCGGTGGCCCCCAGGGTGTCGGGAAGTTCGTCTTCGATGGCATCGAGATCGGCTTCGATGCGGTGGCTCCACGAATCGCGCAGGAACCGTGCGATTCGTCGCGTGTCCAGTCGAGCCGAAGACGCCTCCACCATCACCGGCGGCGACGGGGCCTTCGGGACCGGAGCGCTGGGCAGGGTTTCCCAGAAGGGATCGGGAAGCTCCTGCGATTGCCGCGGTGCCTCGCGGGCCAGCAGACGGATGGACCGACGCAACGACCGCTCCGTGAAGCCCTGTCGCATGGCTTCTTCCAATTCGAGCACCACCGTCGAGGGGTCCTTGGCCTCGTCCTTCTGGATGTCGCGCGATCGCCAGGACAGGACCAGCCGATCGCGTGCCGACAGCAGGGCCAGGAGGAACGCATGCCGCCCATCGGAGGCAGGGTCCGGATCACCCACGATGCGGTGTTTGCCCAGAAGATCCAGTGTGGTGGCGGTGGCCTCGGCGGGAAAGGCGTCGGCGTCCAGCCCGGGAATCAGCACCAGGCCGTGGGGGAGGATGTGGCCGGTGCGCAACGGAGCGAAGGTCACCACGCCCGTCCAAGCCCGCGACGAACCGGGGAGCTCGCTCTCGGCCAAGGATTGGACCAGTTCCTCGAGTTCCTCGAGGGTGATGGCTTCGCCGGCTCGCAGGGAGAGGGGATCCAATCCCTCGAGGAGGGAGCGCCGGACGCCGGCTTCGGCCGGCGCGCTGTCCGTGTCCAGCCAACGGTCCAGTCGGGTGATCAGCTCACCGGCCAAGGTGGGGCCGTCGACGGTACCCGACAAGGCGCGCAGACTCGTGGTGTCCACATGGATCCGCTCGAGGGTGGCGCAGAAGCGTTCGAGTTGGTCGGCATCGGACGAGGCGAAATCCCGCCAGGGGGAGAGAGGTACGGAGCGTCCGGGAAGTTGCACCCCCGAAGCGCCCGACAGCGGGGCGAGCAGCAGGCGTTCGAGTCCCGTCCGAAGGCAATGGGATGGCGTGGCATGGCGGTCCGTGGAGCGATCGGCGAGATCCCAGCCACGGATCATCCCCGTGCCTTCGCACCAATGCTCCCACCGACGCAAGGTCGCGGACTCCAGCCCCAAGCGGGCGCGACAGAGGTCGTTGCGGAGCAGGGCGAACAGGGAGGGACGGTCCAGCGGGCCGCGCACCAGGCGCAGGAAGGCCAGCACACCTTGGGTCCATTGGCTTTCCCGCGAGGAGACTCCCAGCAACGTGTACGGCAGGTGGCCGGGATCCCCGGGGGCCAGGGCTCCGAACACCCGTTCGATCTGGACGCGATGGCGCGTGGGATCGGGCAGGTAGACCACGACATCTCCCGGAGTACGGCGCGGATCCTGTTCCAGCCAGGACAGGATCTGGTCACGCAGGGTTTCCATCTCGCGGCCGCGGTCGGGGGCCTCCAGCAGCAGCAGGGTGCCGTCCGCATGCTGGTCTCCCTCCAGCCGGGATCCGTCGTCGCGTTCGAGAGCCTCGTGGAGCGGCCCGGGGTGGCGCCGTCGCAACGCCTCCTGGACGGTGGCCAGGAAGGACGGGGAGCCGTCGGTTTCGGGCTCGAGACTTTCGAAATCCCACTCGGCGGCCTGGCACCACAAGACGATGTTCTCCCGTGCCGTTCGCCCCCAACTGCGCAGGAGGTAGGGATCCTGATCGGCTTCGGGATGGCAGCGTTCGGGCAGGGAGTCCGAGAGCCAGTCGTCGCGCTGGGAGTCGCGGCGCAGGCGCAGCGGGGTCGGACCGCGACGCGGCGCGGCGGTCGAGCGAGGCCGACAGGATGTGTCCAGGTCTTCCCAGAATTCGGCGCAGGGATTGAGAAGGAATACGTGGAGATCCTGCACCTGGGAGAGCTCCAGGAGCAGGTTGCGGTGGAAGTGGCTGACCTTGTCGAGGCCGAAGAGGATGAGCTCTCCGGGCGGGGGCTGCCAACCCGTTTCGCGTCGCAGCCGGTGCAAACGTGGCAACCCCAGCCAGCGGACCAGACCTGGTTGCCCGAAGGGGCCTTCGGACGCGAAGACCCGCGCGTGGAGATCGCGTTGCCAGGCTTCGGTTTCGTCCGAGGTGTCCGGGTGGAAGAGATTGGCGCCGGGCCAGGTCTGGTCCAATCCCTTGACCACCCAGGATCCTGCCCAGACGCTGGGACGGTTGTATTCGTACTCCAGGAAGAGCCGGGAGATCTCGTGGGCGAATTGCACGCGGCGGCGCGGGTCGGGTTCACCTTTGGGGGACAGGAACCGTCGCACCGTGCCGTAGAGGGGGGCCTGGAGAAGCTGGGGGGTCAGGACCGCGAGTACGGCCTGTTGCAGGACGGGAACGTGGAGCAGTTGGTCGTTTTGCTCCGGACCCAGCACCTTCCAGAGATGGGCCTCCAGGGTGGTGGTCTCCAATCCCAGGACCGGACCCCGCCTCTCGCACAACCGCAGTTTCAGCCACCGCGCCAGGGAGGGCGAGGGGACCACCAAGGACGGAGGCGAGCCCAGGTCGCGGAAGGAAGTCTCCAGCAATGCATCCAGGTTCGCCAGGAGGGGTTCCATCCGGCTGGAATGACGAAGGTGCAAAGCCATGGGTTCAAGATGCCTTCCGCGGATCGCTTTGGCATCGTCGCTCCCGAATGCAGGACACGCCCAACCAGGAAGCGCGCCTGTGGGCGGTCGGTTCGGTCAGGACCCCGGCATGGGCAAGTCTCCTGGCTCAGCGCCCTGGCTTGGGCTCCGAGCTTGGGGTGCCCTGCGGGGCAGGAGTCAGTGGAAACATCGGTTCTCCCTGGGTTGTGGCAGCGGGGCGACTCCCCGCCGGCGGTGCCCCCATCACCATCGGGGGCGGTCGGTCGTCTGACGAATCTCCGTTGGACCGGCAATCGGCAGCCATGGGAAGATGGGGGTGGTCTGACGGTTTCCGCTGGACGTTCCACCAGATGCTGTTGATCCACTGGACTCTGCAGGAGCCCCCCCAAGGACTGGTTCTATGTTTTCCGACATGCGTTTCCCCCTCCTCGCCGCCGTTTTCGCATGCACGTTGCTGGTTTCCTGCCGCAAGGAAGCCGCGGACGATTTCCAGGACACCCTCCCGTATCCCGATTGTTCTGACTCGATGGGCATGGGAAACCCGGGCGACTGTCCTCCGTTGGTCTCTGTGCCACCGCCCTCCTCTTCCGCACCTTCACTTGCCCCCGATTCCAGCACTTGGACCTTCGCCCAGGAAGGCGACTCCCTGGTGGTGCGAAGCTCCCAAGGCGACAAGATCGGCCTGGACGTCGACGAAGACTCCAAGGACGATCCCGAGGAGGGATGTGAATCGCAATCTTCCGCTGTGCCGCGTTCGTTGGTCGGGGGGATCGCCTCGTGGCATGTCTCGGGGGGTGGCTATTGTCCGAACAGTGCCCACCCCTGGGCCATCAGCACCTTCCACACCCGCGACCTTCGGACCGGCAAACCGGCGAGTCTGCGGGACATCTTTTCGGACGAACAGCTACTGGAGGCCTTCCGTGGCGAAGGTGTGGTCCGCTCGCTCCTGGAAAGCCCACTGCACGATCTGAGTCAGATCGAGGATCTGCAAGACACGAATTGCGTGATGAACTTCTCGCCCGAGATGTGGACCACCTTCGCGTTCCATCACCTGAAGGGTGATTCCGTCGCGGTCCGCATCGGCCTCTCGCACGACTGCGAGGTGGCCCGGGGAAGTTTCACCCAGTTGGGCATCCTGCTGCCCGTTCCCCTGACCTGGAAGGAGGCCTTGCACAAGGCCGATGCCGAGGGACAACTCATGAAGCAACTCGAGAAGCGTGGTCGCAAAAATCCGTAGCCTGTCCGGAGGTCAGGTCCGGGGGGGGCGACCCCACCGGCCCAACACGGTGGCCAGCTCCGAGCGGGAGACGGGTTTGGCCAGGTAGTCGTCCATGCCCGCGTCCAGGCAGGCTTGGCGGTCGCCCTTCATGGCGTTGGCGGTCATGGCGATGATGGGGATCCGGCAAAGCGGCTCGGGTAGGGCGCGGATGCGGGCCGCTCCCTCGAGTCCGTCGACCTCGGGCATCTGCATGTCCATGAGGACCAGGTCGAACGCCTCCCGGGCCACCATCTCGGCGGCTTCCGCCCCGTTCCAAGCCACCTTGGCGATGTGTCCCAAACGGGTCACGATGCCCAGCGCCACCTTCTGGTTGACCAGGTTGTCTTCGGCGATGAGGATGTGCAACTGGCGGCCGGTCTGGGGTGGAGCCGGGGGCAACGGGCTCGCCGGACGCTCCAGGGGCACCGCACACCGCTCGACGGGGATTTCGACCCGAAACGTGGAGCCCACGCCGGCCTGCGACTCGAACTCGAGGGTGCCTCCCAAAAGATCGGTGAGACGCTTGCAGATGGCCAGGCCCAGCCCCGTGCCTCCGAATCGACGGGCCGTCGAGGCATCGGCCTGCGTGAAGACCTCGAAGATGCGGGGTTTGGCCTCTTCGGCGATGCCTGGACCCGTATCACGCACCGCGATGGACAGGCGGGGCGACTCGATCGGCCCTGCGAGGTCGAGATCGATGCGCACGGTGCCGTCGGACGTGAACTTGACCGCATTGCCCACGAGATTCAGCAGGATCTGGCGCAGCCGTCCCGAATCGGAAACGATGGGTTCCTCGGACTCGGGAGCGCACTGTACCAGCAGATGGATCCGGTTCTCCTGCGCTTTGGGAGAGAACAGGTTGGCGATATCGCGCACCAAGGTGGCCGGAACAAACGGGGCCGCCTCGACCTCCATGCGGCCCGCTTCGAGTTTGGTGAGATCGAGGATGTCGTTGAGGATGCCCAGGAGGGAGTGGGCCGACGAGCGGATGGTCTGGGCGATGGCGCGTTGATCATCGGAAAGATCCATGTCCAGCAGCAGATCCGTCATGCCCAGCACGCCATTCATGGGGGTGCGGATCTCGTGGCTCATGGTGGCCAGGAACGCGCTCTTGGTGCGGCTGGCGGCTTGGGCTTCCTGCTCGGCGAAGCGGTGCAGTTCGAGCACCGCGTGGTAGTCCTCCTTGACCAGGCGGATGGCTTCGGCCACGGTGTGCAGGGGATGGGTCCGGGGAAAATGGACGTCGGAGATCTTGACGTCCCAGGCCAGGGTGCCCAGCAAGCAGACCAGACGATCGAGGTCCTGGGCGTTGATGTGCAGGATCTGGTTCTCGGACTCGATCTGGAAGATCGGATCGGGGCTGGGAGAGGCCAAGGATTCCAGAGCCGAGAGCTGTGGGATGGGGGGAACGTTGGCCTCGCCAGGAGCACCCAGCGCCCGCGCGATGTGTTCCCTGGCTTCGTCTTCCGATGCGACCGCCTGGATGTTGGCGGGGAAGATCATGTGGCTGAACCGCAGCGACAGACGAAGCCAGGTGGGAACGCCGATGCCGGCGATCCGCCCCATGCGGCATCCGCATCGGGCCTGGAAGTCGCGCAGGGCATGCGCATAGCGCCAGCGGAAGCTCCAGGAGGCCGATCGCAACTGGCGGAAATCGAGGATGGCGAAATAGATCGGGCCCAGGATCAGCCGATCGCGGAAGAACTCCTCGGAGCGGCGAACCATGCGTTCGGCGATGTCGGGCGTGCGCAGGTGGCCTTGGTAGCGCAGGTACAGGATCCGGCCGCGGGCGAGTCCCACCTCGATGCCTCCCGTGCCGTCGTCTTCGGAGATGGCCCATGCGGGGTCGAAGTGGAAGTCCGATGCAGACAGTTCCTGTCCGGGAAGCAGGGCTTCGGCCAGATCGAAGGCGGCCATGCGATTGGGGAGCACGCGCATGGGGTAGTGGAGTCCGCCCCCCTGCAGGGCGATGCCGATCTGGAACACCGAGCGCAGGAGGATGCTCCCCCCGAAGATGAAGCAGCCCCGGCAACCTTTGTAGGTGCGGCTGAAATGGTATTCCGAGTAGGTGGCCCGCAGTTGGTTCGAGGGCAGGCCATCCATGTCCGAGATGTCGTGGAACTCGATGTAGGGGGCGCCGTCGGGGAAGAATTCATCGACGATCGCGTCGCGGACGCGGGCGTACTCGGGCTGGCTCGAGGCGGCCCGATGCCCGTGGGTCTCGACTTCCAGGATCCGTCGATCGAGGATCCGGAACGTGAGCCGCGCTCCGCCCTCCATGGGAACGTCGGTCCAGGCGGGAGGCTGGTGGACCGAGCTTCCCGTGGCCGACGACGGGGAAATCGAGGTAGGGGAGACCATCTTCGGAAGGATACCACACAGGCCCCCGAGGGGGCGAGAGGAGGGTGCGGGGATGCTCAGGAGAGAGGAGGCAGACCGCGCAAGAGCCGGATGCCGTTGGCGGGGTCGCCGGACGTGCCCAGGCTTTCTCCCACGAGGACGGCGTCCACACCTGCCTCTTCCAGGGCGATCGTCTGCTCGCGATGGAAGATGCCGCTCTCGGAAATGGTGACCGTCCCCGCCGGGATGTCCTGGAGCACGTTGAAGGTGGTGTCGAGGCTCACCTCGAAGGTGTCCAGATTGCGGTTGTTGATGCCCAAAACCGAAGGGCGGGCCAACAACGCGGGCTCGAGCTCCCATTCGCTGTGGATTTCCAGGATGGTGTCCAGGCCGAAATCCTCTGCGGCCCGAGCCAGGTCATACAATTGTTTCTGGGTCAGGAGTGCGGCGATCAACAGCACGGCCGAGGCCCCCAGGCAACGCGCCTCGAGAATCTGGTAGCGCTCCAGGACGAAATCCTTGCGCAGGATCGGAAGCGGGATGCTTCCGGCGACCGAGCGCAGGTGGGCATCGTCGCCCAGGAAGAATTCCGTTTCGGTGAGGACCGAGATGCCCGCGGCCCCACCGGCCAGGTATTCGCGCGCCAAACGCAACGGATCGTAGTCGGGGATCATCACGCCCTTGGAGGGCGAGGCCTTCTTGCACTCGGCCAGCACGCGGATGGAAGTGCCGGGTTCGCGGCGCAGGTATTCCTTCATGGGAAGCTGCGGCAACTGCGAAACCAGGGCCATGACTTCCAGTTCACCTTCGGGCAGGGAAGCCTTGCGGGCGGCCACCTGAGCCGCTTTGGATGCTGCGATCTTCTGGAGAATGCCGCTCATGCCGAAAACTCCCGCGACAAGGTCAGCAGGGCCTCGAGCGCCCGGAGCGCGGACCCCGAGTCGATGGAGTGCTGGGCCTTGGACACGCCGTCGGTGAGGCTGGACGCCTTGCCGGCCACCAGCAGGGCGGCGGCGGCGTTCAGCACCACCACGTCGCGTTTGGGGCCGGGGGATCCGGACAGGATGTCGCGCAGGATGGCGGCATTTTCGGCCGGTTCCCCGCCGGAGAGGTCGGAGGAAGCCGCCACGGGGAGTCCGACATCCGAAGGAGAAATATCGAATTCGCGGATGGCCGTGCCGTCCCATTCGCAGACGTGGGTGGGGCCGGTGGTGGTGATTTCGTCGAGGCCGTCGGAGCCATGGACCACCCAGGCCTTTTCGGTGCCCAGCAGGGCCAGGGCCTCGGCCAGGGGGCGGCACCAGCGCTTGGCGAACACGCCGATGACCAGCCGCTTGGTGCCGGCGGGGTTGGTCATGGGGCCCAGCAGATTGAAGACCGTGCGCACGGCCATTTCGCGGCGAGCGGGCCCGACGTGTTTCATGGCGGGGTGGAAGCTCTGGGCGAACAGGAAGCCCACGCCCGTGGACTCGACGCAGCGCGCCACCTGCTCGGGGGAGAGGTCCAGGCTGAGACCCAGCGTGGACAACACGTCCGCGGCGCCCGATCGGCTGGAGACCCCGCGATTGCCGTGTTTGGCCACCGCGCCGCCCGCACCGGCCACGACGAAGGCCGTGGTGGTGGAGATGTTGAACGTGCCGGCGTGGTCGCCGCCGGTTCCCACGATGTCGACGACAGGAATTGTCACGGGGCAGGGGACGGCGTTGTGGCGCATGGCGCTGACGAATCCGGCGATCTCGTCGACGGTTTCGCCCTTCATGCGCAGCGCCACGAGGAATCCGCCGATCTGGGCCTGCGTGGCCTCTCCGCGCATGAGGATGCCGGCGATTTCGGCGGCCTGGTCGCGGGTGAGGTCCTGGTTCTCGATGACGAGGTTGAGGGCTTCCTGGAGGGTCATGGCGAGACTCCCTTGGCGGCGAGGAAATTGGCGAGGATCGTCTTGCCGTGGGTGGTGCGGATGCTTTCGGGGTGGAACTGCACGCCGTGTACGGGGCGATTTACGTGTTCCAGGCCCATGATCAGGCCGTCTTCGGTCCAGGAGGTGATCTTCAGGCAGGACGGAAGCCCTTCGCGGCGCACGATCAGACTGTGGTAGCGGGTGGCCTCGAACGGGTCGGGAAGGTTCCCGAAGAGCACCGACGAACCGTCGTGGCGCATTTCGGAGATCTTGCCGTGCATGGGCATCGGGGAGCGCTCCACGATGCCGCCCATGGCCTGTCCGATGGACTGGTGGCCCAGGCACACACCCAGCAGGGGGATGGAGGCCGGGCAGCGAGCGATGAGTTCGACGGAGACGCCCGCGTCTGAGGGGCTGCACGGGCCCGGGCTCACCACGATGTGGGTGGGCGCCATGGCGAGAAGTTCGTCGACCGTGTGGGCGTCGTTGCGCACCACGCGGATCTCGACGGGGCCGTCGGATGGGTCCGACGGAGAGCGCGGCAACACGCGCGGGGAACCGCCGGCCGCGACTGCCAGAGAGGGGTCGGCGACCAGTTCGCCGAAGTACTGCACCAGATTGAAGGTAAAGCTGTCGTAGTTGTCGACGATGAGGATCATCGGGTCTCCTCGGCGATGGACGCTTCGATGCCGGCGAGATCGCCGTGGGCGCGGTGGGCCGAGCGGATGGCCTGCACCACGGCGCTGGCCTTGTGGAGGGTTTCCTCGTATTCGCTCACGGGGTCGGAGTCGTAGACGATGCCCGCCCCCGCCTGCACATGGGCCAGGCCGTCGCGCATGACCACCGTGCGGATCACGATGCAGCTTTCCATGTTGCCGGCCAAGTCCAGGTAGCACACCGCGCCGCCGTAGAGGCCGCGTCGCGTGGGTTCCAGCTCGTCGATGATCTCCATGGCGCGGATCTTGGGCGCCCCCGAAAGGGTGCCGGCGGGGAAACAGCTCATCAGCGCGTCCAGGCAGTCCTTGCCCTCGGCCAGGCGTCCGGTGACGGAGCTGACGATGTGCATGACGTGGCTGTAGCGTTCGACCACGAACAGGTCCTTGGGGGCCACGCTGCCGTAGGCGGCCACGCGTCCGATGTCGTTGCGCCCCAGGTCGACCAGCATGAGGTGCTCGGCCAGCTCCTTGGGGTCGGCCAGCAGCTCCTTCTCCAGCGCCGCGTCCTTCTCGACGGTCTTGCCGCGCGGACGCGTGCCGGCGATGGGGCGGGTCTCGCACAGGCCGTCCTGGACACGCACCAGCATCTCCGGGCTGGCGCCCGAGACCTCGGTGTCGCCGAACCGCAGGTGGAACATCCAGGGACTGGGATTGATGCCGCGCAGCATGCGGTAGATGTCCAGGGCCGAGCAGTTGGGACGGCAGGACAACCGCTGCGACAACACGATCTGGAAAGCGTCTCCGGCACGGATGTATTCCTTGCACCGACCCACGCTCTCGAGGTATTTCTCGCGGGTGGTGTTGGAGACCACTTCCGAGGGTTCGGCGATGACGTCCAGGCGGGTGGACTTCAGCGGGGCGTCAAGTTGCTCCTCCAACGCCCGGATGCGTCCCAGAGCCTTCTCGAGGGCGATTTCGGGCTCGTCGAGAAGGAGGTTGGCGAAACTCCAGACCAGGATGCGATGACGGCGGTTGTCGAAGACCACACCGGCGTCGTAGAAGCCGAAGTGGAGGTCGTCGATCCCCAGGTCGTTTTCGCAGGTGTCGGGAAGGGTCTCGACCAGACGGATGCTGTCATAGGCGGCGAAGCCCACGGCGCCGGACACGGGGGGAAGCCCTTCGGGCTGGTAGGTCTTGAACCGCGCGAGGATGGCACGCAAGGCTCCGAGGGCGGGGGTGTCGCCTTCGATCACACCCTGGGCCGAGCTTTCGGACCAGCGTCCACCAGCGGCGCGGAACACCAGGAAGGGATCGCGGCCCAGCAGGGAATACCGGGCGACGGTTTCGCCGCCTTCGACCGATTCCAGCAGGAAGGAATGGTCGGGGACGGGGGTGCCCGCGACCTTCAGGAAAGCCGAGACGGGGGTTTCCGTGTCGGCGAGCCGTTCGGTCCAGACCGGAACGAGGTTGTAGCCCTGGGAACGCAGTTCCCGCAGACGGGCCGTTGTGGGTATCATGGCATGTTCTCCGATTGCGATCCGCAAAGATGCAAACCCGGGGCCGCGGGGTGGAGGACCGAGCCTGCTCGGGCCCCCGCTTGGCGGCGAGGTTATCGCAGATCCACGGGTGCGATCCCGTAAAACCGGATATCGTCCAGGCGCAACTCGGTCCCGGATGCCAGCGAGAAGGCGATGTAGTTCAGGGCATCGCGCACCCCCATCCACCCGTTGTTTCCCTCGATGCCGTCGGCGGCCGCGAAGTCCGAAGGGCGGATGCGGATGCGGGTCCAAGTGGTGTCCAGGGTTTGGGAGGCCCAGGTCCGCGACGGGGTCAGGCTGTCGAGCAGCCCCTTCTGCACCAATGCCATCTGGGTGCTGTCCAAAGTCTCCAACGCGACGCGCAACCGACCCGGTCCCCGCGCCCACAGCACGATGGAATCCAACGAGCGCAGGCTTCGTGGCGACGCGGCCAAGAGGGTTGCGGCCAGCAGGGTGCCGCTACTGCCGCATTGGCCAGAGTTGCAGGCCAGTCGCAGGACCGTGCCGGAGCGGGTCGGGGCACCGTCGACCAGACCTGAACCGGGGAGGTATCCACCCAGGTACCAGAAGGAGGCCACCGGCAACCGGGTGCGCAAGAGACTGCCTCCTTCGAAGTCGTCGACCAGCACGGAGTTCAGTCCCAGGGCCTGATCCACGGGGATGCCGCGCCACACGGCCTGGGGGTCGGAGCGTCGCGCTGCGGGCAGGCCCGACAGCACACGCAGGCGAGACCCGGCGAAGGCCACCAGGGAGGGGTCGATGCGGACGTGGAGCCTTCCCTGGTGGCGTGTCCGATCCCAGAAGGCCACGGCGAAGGGGATGGAGCGGTCGTCGAGGGTGCGTACGTCGAGGCCGAAGCCGGAGTCGTCGGTGTTCGGAAACCGGAAATTGGACGAATCCAGGCGCAGAGTCGCGACCGTGGGGGCGGCGAAGGGCGTTCCACCGGCATCGAGGAGGGAATCGACCGAAAGTTCCACCACGGCCACGGCGTTTTCCGTCTCCGTGGAGGTTCCTGTCTCGCGCGGATCGGCGCATCCGGCGAGCCAGGCGGCAAGCGGCGCCAAGGCGAAATGTCGGAGACTCATCGAGCCGGTTCCTTCGGGGCGTAGGCGGACGGGAAGAAGGCCATGGCAAGCTGCATGACCCGGTCCGGGGCGACGGATTGCTCGACCCGCTTCTGGATGCTGCGTCGGCATTCCCGCAACAGGTCGCGGATTTCCCGGAATGCGGACTCGTCGATGGAGAGCGTCAAGGTGGAGACGTCGCGTTCCCCCATCGGCACCCGTTCCAGAGCCTCGGACGCCAACGACAGAATCTGCTTTTGGAAGTGGCGCACCGCCACCGCCTTGGCTTCTCCGCCCGCGGTGAGGTGGGCTTCGGCGGGCAGCAGCCGCCCCGAGCTGGCTCGTTTGACCAGTCCCAGGTCCTTCAGGAGTTCGAGCGCCTCCAGGATCTGCTTTTCCTCGACGGGGGGAACCAGGCACGAGGCGAGCTCGTGGCCCACGGCACGCCCGCGCGTGATTTCCAGGAGAGCCCGTACGGAGGCGACCCACCAGTGGCGAAAATACCCGAGTTCACGTTCCTCGAGGTCCCTGCGGGACACGTCGCGCAGGGCCATCGCCTTGGCGAGCAGATCCTTGCGGGCCATCGCGGAACGCTCCCGGGCGTAGGCGATCAACAACAGGAAGTAGTCGGCTCCGCGCCCGGAAAGCCCCAGTTCCTCGACGGCCCGGCTCTGGCATCGGGCGGGCAGGTGGGATTGTCCGTGCAGAATCCGGAAGATGTTGCTGGGGTACAGGCCGAACGAGTCGGCCATCACCCGGTAGGAATAGGCGGGAGTATCGGCCTTGCGTTCCTCGTAGGCGTCCTTGAGGTATTCGCGGTAGTCCAGATAGTCGAAGATCGGTTTCATCCGTCCCACAAAGCTACCGCCTTCACCACTCCGTGCGGGAGCGATCCTTGTCGCTTCCCCGGTGTTGGATCACCTCTCCCAGACGCCTTGTGGGAGCCTGCGCGACGGAGGAGGCGACCATGCGTTCCGTCCCTCCCGCAAAGGTCGCATCCGATCCCCTTGCCCCGCAGGGATGGCGTCATCCGTGATCGTTACCAATTCCGTAACGGGGAGCATTCCGATCGCCCCCACCATCACCGCGGTGGGGGGCATGTTCTGGACATACCCGGCGACCTCCGGTGTTTCCTGCCCAGCCGTTGCGGCGAGCGATCCGATCGATCGTCGCCGCGGATGGAACACCCCCACAAAACCGCCGGATGGAGGCACCCGTGAACCCAAGATCGACCATCTCTCCCCCCACCGGAACGATCCGGATCAGCGCCGCCTTGGTGGTGTTCGCCGCGGCGAACATCCTGGCCTGGAGCGCCGAGGGAACCGTGAAAGACGGCAAAGGAGCGGTTGTGGCCGATGTCGAAGTCGGTGTGAAGGACTCCGCCGCCTACCGGACCACCACGGGAGCCACCGGGGCCTTCCGCATCGGCTCGCCGACGGGGATCTCCGCCGATCGCACGAACCGACTTGGCGCTTGGAGGGAGGGGAACGAATTGGTGGTTGCCAGTCCCGCCGGCGTGATGGTCCAGATGTCCCTCGTCGACGCCTCGGGTGCCTCCGTTTGGAGCGCCTCCGCGCTTTCCTCGCAGGGCCAGGCACGCGCGAGTCTGCCGTCCTTGGGCAGGGGAGCCCTGTTCCTGCGCGTGAGGATGGGAACGACGGTGATCCATCAGGCGGTGCAGTTGGGTGCCGAGGGCCTGGACGTCTCTCCTCCCTCGGTCGCGGGTCGAGCCGCTGCCACCGGCCGGACGTTGCAATTTCGCAAAACCGGGTACCGGGATACCTCGTACACCATGGCTGCGGATGTCGCCTCCGGATTGGCCATCGTGCTGCAAAAGTCCGAAGCGATCATCGCCTGCCCCAGCCCTGCCCTGAAAGCGGGAGACCAGAACCGGACCATCACCGTCAAAGGGGTGTCCCGCAAGTACATCCTCCATGTTCCGGCCGGCTACACCGGAACCACATCCGTCCCTCTGCTGGTCGATTTCCATCCCATCGGTGGGTCGGCTTCGGGTCAGTCGAGCGGAACGCAGTACAAGTCCCTGGCCGACAAGGATGGCGCCATTTCGGTGTACCCCGATGGTCTGACGGGCCCCATGGGGCAGGCGTGGAACGTGAAAGGTTGCTGCACCACCGCCGACGACACCGCTTTCGCACGGGCTCTGGTGGCCGAAGTCAAGCAGGTGGCCTGCATCGATCCCAAGCGGGTCTACGCGGCAGGATTCTCCATGGGTGGGGGAATGACGCACTTCTCGGCGTGCCATCTTTCCGACATCTTCGCCGCCGCCGCACCAGCCGCCTTCGATCTCCTCAAGGAGAACGTCGACATCTGCAAGCCGGTTCGTCCCATCACCATGATCATGTTCCGCGGTACCAACGACAATGTCGTCTCCTATGCAGGGGGGTACTCCTCGGTGGTCAGCGGCATGCCCATCAACTTCCTGGGAGCCAAGGCAACCTTCGAAAAGTGGGCGGCGCTCAATACCTGCACCGGATCCCCTTCGGCCACGGATGCCAACGGCTGTTCCACCTACTCCAACTGCGCCGGTGGGGTGCAAGTCACGTTGTGCACCAAACAAGGAGGCGGACACGACCAGGGCAACGGTGCCGTGGGATGGCCTTTGCTGAAGAAGTACACACTGCCGTAGACCGGGTCCCCTTGGTTGCACCCGGACGACTGTGGCTTCCCTTGGAGTCGCGGTCGGGTCCGGGAGGTTTCCGTGGCCTTTCCCGCCTTGGGAAAGGGGCCATGCAGTGGGGTGAGGGGATTCGGCCCCTCCTCCCAGCGCACGAATGGCTCACTGGGGTTTGATCCTTGGCATTGTAATTCGAACCAAATTGAGGGTCGAAAATCGCACGACATCCGGACGGTTCCGCGCCAACTTCCGATTCGACGGAGGCGCGGATCTCGCCCCCGCGATGCCGAAAGGGCAAATCCCATGCGCTTCTCGAATACCTTCCTGTCGCCAGATTGGGCCCCCTCGATCCTCCAGCCTCTGGCTCGCATCGCCTTGGGAGCTTTCCTGGCCTTGACGGCCACCGCTCAGGGCCAGGGCACGGAATGGGACAACGCGCCTCGAATCTTCGGGGTCAACGTGCTCAAGCCCCACGCCACCTCGATGCCCTACAGCACCCTTGCCCAGGCCAAGGAGGGCAAGCGCCGCTCCTCCGAGTGGTACCAGACCCTCGCCGGCAACTGGAAGTTCTTCTACGTCGACAAGCCCTCGCTGCGCAACACCACGTTCTTCCAGGACAACTACGACGTCTCGTCCTGGAAGGACATCGCCGTTCCGGGATCGTGGCAGGTGCAAGGTTACGACAAACCCATCTACACGAACGTGATCTATCCCTGGAACAACTCCGACTACATCCAGCCGCCCGTTGCTCCCAAGAACTGGAACCCGGTGGGCCACTATCGCAGGAACTTCACCGTTCCCGCGAACTGGGACGGTCGCCGGATTCGCCTGCACTTCGAAGGCGTGGAATCGGCGTACTACGTGTGGATCAACGGCAAGTACGTGGGTTACAGCGAGAATTCCTTCACGGGCCACGAGTTCGACGTCACCGACAAGCTTCGCGACGGGGTGAACAACATCTCCGTCCAGGTGTTCCGGTGGTGCGACGGCTCCTGGATGGAAGACCAGGACTTCATCCGGCTTTCGGGCATCCACCGCGACGTGTACCTGTTCGCCACCCCCAAGACCCATATCCAGGACTTCCAGGTCAACGCCGACCTCGCCTCCAATTACAAGGACGGAGACCTCAACGCCTCGGTCTGGGTGATGAACACCACCGCCGCTGCTTCCACGGGCCTCTCCGTGGACATGAGCCTCTTCGACGACAAGGGCGCCCAGGTGGGAACCACCGCGAGCCTGCCTGTGGGATCCATCGTGGCAGGCGGCGAGAACAAGGTGGCCTTCCGTCAGGCGGTCACGGCCCCGGCGCTTTGGTCAGGAGAGAAGCCGAACCTCTACACCCTCGTTCTGGCACTCAAGGACGCGACGGGGACGGTGCTGCAGTACGAGAGCAACCGGATCGGCTTCCGGAAGGTGGAGCTGAAGAAGGATGCCGCGGGCATGACCCGCTATTACATCAACAATTCGCCGATCAAGTTCCGGGGCGTGAACCGCCACGAGATCGATCCCGACCTGGGTCACGTCATGACCGACAAGCGCATGGAAGAGGACGTTCTCCTCATGAAGCGCCTGAACATCAACGCGCTGCGCATGTCGCACTACCCCAACGACGTGCGCATGTACGAACTGTGCGACAAGTACGGCATCTACGTGATCGACGAAGCCAACCTGGAAAGCCACGGTGCCCTCGACAAGCTACCCAAGAGCAGCGACGACTGGCGCGCTGCCTCCGTGGAGCGCATGTCGTCGATGATCCAACGAGACAAGAACCACCCCAGCGTGGTGGTCTGGTCGCTGGGCAACGAAGCCGGCAACGGAGACGTCTTCGGATCCATGCGCGAATACGCGCACCAGGCCGATCCGACCAAGCCCGTCCATTACGAAGGCGATTGGAACAACGCCGACGTCAACAGTTGGATGTACTACGGACCCGACGCCGTGCGCACCTACAACAACAACGCCAAGCCCATCATGCTCTGCGAGTTCGAGCACGCCATGGGCAACAGCGTGGGCGACATGCAGGAGTACGTCGACGCCTTCTACGCGAACCCCAGGTCCTTCGGCGGCTTCATCTGGGACTTCATCGACCAGGGGCTGCGCCGCGGCAACACCAGCTTCTTCAACTACGGCGGGTTGTGGGGGGATCGCCCCAACGATGACAATTTCTGCGCCAACGGGATCGTCAATGCCGACCGCATCCCCGATCCGGAAGCCTACGAGGTCAAACACCAGTTCGCGAGCATCGTCGCGCGCGGGGTCGACGTCCCCAAAGGCGTCGTGTCCATCGAAAACCGCTTCAACTTCACCAACCTTTCCGAGTACGAAGCGTTCTGGGAACTCAAGGAAGAAGGAAAGACCATCCAGTCGGGAATTCTCCCCACCGCCATGCTGGACATCGCCCCCTTGACCACCAAGAATGTCACGATCCCGTTCACGGCTCCTGTGGCGCGCGCCGGTCACGTGTACCATCTGGACCTCGACTTCCGCCTCAAGCGGGACGTTTCCTGGGCCAAGGCGGGGCACAGCATCGCGCACGGCCAGTTCGAGGCCAACTTCGGCGCGGCCCGCCCCCCCAAGATCAATCTGGCCAAGCTGCCCAGGCTCGCGGTGACGCAGGCCAACGGATTGGTCAACATCTCCGGTGACGGCTTCTCCGCGGTGTTCGACACCAAGAAGGGGACGCTCACCGGGTACAGCCTGGGCACAACCCAGGTCGTCAAGGAAGGGCCGGTGCCCAACTTCTGGCGCGCGCCCACCGACAACGACCGCGGCAACGGCATGGCCAACCGCACCGGCAAGTGGCAGAACGCCGGCCGCGATCGCGTGGTCACCAGCTCCACCGTCACCACCGTCTCGGCCTCCGAGACCCGCATCGATCTGAACCTGAACCTCCCCAACGCGGGCACCTCCAAGATGACCATGTCCTGGACCTTCTACGGCACCGGCGACGTGGTCGTCGAATACACGCTCTCACCCGACGCCACCATGTCGGAGATCCCCAACGTGGGCACCTTCATGACAATCCCAGGCGGATTCGAGACGCTCCGCTGGTTCGGACGCGGTCCGCACGAGAACTACATCGGTCGCAATCGGGGCAGCTACGTGGGGCACTACATGCGAGCCGTCGACTCCACGACGACCTTGTTCCCCGAAATCAACGAGACCGGACAGCGCACCGACGTGCGATGGGCCTCGCTCACCAATCCCGCTGGTCTGGGTCTGTTGGCTGTCGGCTCGCCCCTGATGGAGATCAACGCCCAGCACCATTCCCCCGCACAGCTCACGGCGACGCGCTACCCCTGGGACCTGACGCGCCAGAGTGACATCACCTTCCGCATCGATCTGCGGCAGATGGGCCTGGGCGGCATCAACAGTTGGGGAGCCAAGCCCCTGGATGCCCACATGAACTTCGCCAACAAGACCTACAAACACAGCTTCCGGCTGTCGCCCATCAAGACCGCGAACCTGGACCTCGACTACCTGGCCCGCATGGGCTTCAAGAACCTGGCCACCAGCGACAGCGTCGTGGACTACCAGACTCCCGTGGCCGTGGGGTTGGCACGCGACGGATCCGTGCGGGGACGCATCGAGGTCCAGGGGCTGGGCAGCTTCGCCGTCGACCAGCCCGAACGCGCCAACCTGCTGGAGGTCCTCGATCTTTCCGGTCGCGTGGTCACCAGGGTCAAGGTCGGCGAGGCCCGCGCCAGCGTGCCGACTCTGGCTCCCGGCCTCTACGTGGTGCGCTTCTCCGGACCCGGATGGAATCGTTCGCTCGTGGCCCCGGTCGCCGGTGCCTCTTCCCGAGCGCGCTGAGTCCATCCCTCTTCTGTCGCCCCCACGGGGGCCAACCAAGGACGCCGCCATGATCTCCGGACCTTGTCTCCTGCCTCGCTTGCGCAACGGCGCGCTCCTCCTCGCGGGGATGCTCGCCGTGTCGGCGCACGCGTCCACCAACCAGTTCCGCGGCGTGAACTGGGCCGATCCGCGCGACAACTTCCAGCCCGGCGTCCTGTACCTCTCCGGACTGTCGTCCACCGACACATACGCTTCGGCCTCCACGGTGGCCGAGCGGGTCATCGGACAATTCGTGTCCAAGATCGGGACGAATTCCGTCCGACTGCCCATCAACGAAGCGACGGCCACGACCTTCTGGAGCACCTACACGGGTGTGATCGACGTCGCCCTGACCAAGGGACGCGTGATCCTTTGTTATTGGGGCCCGGGACACAGCAAGGCTCCGGCGGACATGACCAAGTGGTGGAGCATGTGGACCACCGTGATGGCGAAATACGGGAAGAATCCGCGCTTTTACGTGGAGGTCTTCAACGAACCCGACATGTACACCAAGACCCAGCTCCTGGACCTGTATGCCCAATGGCTCGCGCGCTTTCCCGACTTTCCGCGGGAACGCATCATCCTCGACGGCACGGGCCTGGCAATGAACGTGCCCGACGTCGGATCCGACAGCCGCTTCGCCAAGTGCCTGTTGGCGGTGCACGAATACACCATGTTCGGACCCACCACCTGGACCACAGAATCGCAGTGGACCAGCCACTTCAAAGGCGAGGTGGGCAGCTACGCCAGCCGGACCGTGGCCACCGAGTGGGGCGGCCCCATGAGCACGGGCAGCAAGAACGGCGTCACCTACCAGCCCATGAACTACAACCTTCCGGCGAGCAATTTCTTCGAAGCCTACATGCGGGCCATCACCCAGCAACTTCGGGACTGGAAGATGGGAAGCTTCTACTGGCCGGGCCTGCGCGACAACGACTGGTACAGCCTCACCAAACGGTCCGGAACGGGTGCGGGCATCGAACTGACCATCTCCAACCAGAGCGGCATCGACCGGCTCCACCACTCGTGGACCGACACCATCCCCTCTGGTGTCGTATCCAAGGGGCCCAGAATCATTCCCGGACTGGACGTGCGATCCCTTCCCGGTCTCCTCGATGTGTCGTTCTCCGGAACGTCCGACGCCTCGCTCTCCCTTCGACTGATCGACCTCGAAGGCCGACTCCTGCGCGAGACGCCGTTTACCGAGTCCTCGGCCGGCCGGAGCGGCGCGCGCCTGGATGTCTCGGCCCTTCCTGCCGGCGTTTTCCAATTGCTCGTGGCCAGGGACGGGCGTCGTGTCGGTGGAGCCAAGGTGGTCGTCAGACACTGAGGCCTCGCGCCTCGGGCTTGGGTTGTGGTGTTGTGAAAATCCCAACACGTACCGCTTGAAACTCACGGCCGGGAAGTTCCCGCTCCCGGTATATCAGATCCAGTGGGACGGTCTGCGCTGGTGCTCCAGAGTGGCTCGCGTCTCCGGGTTGAATCTCCAGGGCAAGGAAACCGCGATGCATGCTCCCAAGACGTTGTTCGGCTCGCTGCTGTTGATCTCGTCGTTTGCTCGGGCCGACAACCCGATCGTCCAGACGTTCTTCACTCCCGATCCTGCCCCGATGGTCTGGAACGACACCATGTACGTGTTCACTGGCCACGACGAAGATGTCACCGTGAACAACTTCTTCACGATGAACGACTGGCGCGTGTACTCCACCACCGACATGGTGAACTGGACCGACCGCGGTTCGCCCCTGAGCCACAAGACGTTCTCGTGGTCGCCGGGCAAGGCCTGGGCAGCGCAGTGCGTACCGCGCAATGGCAAGTTCTACTGGTACGTGACCGCCGGCATCGGCAGCGGACAACAACCCGCCATCGGGGTGGCCGTCAGCGACCATCCGGCCGGGCCGTATCGCGATGCCCTGGGAAAGCCCCTGGTGAGCAAGAGCTGGGACGACATCGATCCGACGGCCTTCGTGGACACGGACGGCCAGGCCTACCTCTTCTGGGGGAATCCCAAACTGTACTGGGCCAAGCTGAATTCCGACATGGTGACGCTCAACGGCGGGATCAACACCACCAACATGACCACCGCCGCCTTCGGAACCCGAACGGGTGATGCCAATCGCGCCACCACCTACGAGGAGGGCCCCTGGTTCTTCCGCCGTGGTGCTCTCTACTACATGGTCTACGCCGCGGGTCCGCTCCCGGAACCGATCAACTATTCCACCTCGTCCTCGCCGACCGGGCCCTGGACGTTCCGTGGGACGATCATGTCGGGTGCCAACACCAGCAGCTTCACCAACCATTCGGGCATCGTGGAATTCAAAGGCAAGGCGTATTTCTTCTACCACACCGGCAAGCTCCCCGGCGGCGGAGGCTACAAGAGGTCCACGGCCGTCGAGGAGTTCCGTTTCAACTCCGACGGCACCATTCCCACGATCGCGATGAGCACCACCGGGCCTGGTCCGGTCGACAGCCTGGATCCCTACCGCCGGGTGGAAGGGGAGACCATGGCATTCTCCAGCGGGGTGAAGGTGGGGCAGAACACCCAAACCGGGGTCTATCTCACGATGATTCACAACAACGACCACCTGAAGTTGCGCTCGGTGGATTTCGGCACTGCGGGAGCCAGGAGTTTCACCGCCAGCGTCGCCAGCGCGGGTGCCGGCGGGACCATCGAGCTGCGCGTGGGCTCCACGACCGGACGGCTTCTGGGGTCGGTGCCCGTGACAGGTACGGGCGGCTCCACCACCTGGAAGGAGGTCACGACCACCGTTTCCGGTGCGACAGGCGTGCAGGATCTGTACCTGGTGTTCAAAGGTTCCGGAACTGGGGAGCTGTTCAATCTCGACCATTGGCGGTTCACCCCGGTCTCGACGGGAATCGACTCCGAGCGTGCGGGTCGGCCTGTCGCCTCGGACGTCTTCGTGGACGTGCGCGACCTCGAAGGCCGGATGATCCGCTCCCGCGTCGCCCGAGGGGAAGCGCTGGAAGGGCTCCGTCCGGGGGTGTATCTCCTGTCCGGGAAGCGGGTCGCGGTGCTCGGTCCTCGGTAGGCCGCACACGGCACCTCGCGAACCGTCGCCGACGGAACATGTCCGGTGGACTGAAGCCCTCGGGAGGTGGTACCATCAACAGGATGGATACGCCGAATCTCCCACCTCCTGCCGGTGTGTCCCGACCCCTGGACTGGATCGGTCCGGACGGACTGTTGGCCCAAGTGGAATTGCTGGAGCAGATCATCGAGGGCATGCCCCATCCGGTGTATGTGAAGGATCTGCAGCTTCGGTACCGCATGTGCAACAGCGCGTATGAGCGCACCTTCGGGGCCAACGCCTCGACCTTGAGAGGGTTGCGCCTTTCCGAGACAGACCTTGTCCCTGCGGGTTTCGCGTTGAAACGTGAGGAAGAGGATCGCGAGATCCTGCGTTCCGGTCTGGCCAAGGAAACGCGATTGGGAATGCCCCTGACCAACGGCCGCCAATTGCATGCGCTTTCCAGTGTCCGTCCCCTGCTGGGTCCCGATCGTCTCGCTGTCGGACTTCTCGGGGTTCTGGTGGATGTCACCGAGCTCCATGCCAAGGAGCAGGAGCTGGCCCGCAAACACGCCCGAGTCGAAGGCGAATCCCAGTCCAAATCCCTGTTCCTGGCCAATGTCAGCCACGAAATCCGCACCCCCCTGAACGCGATTTTGGGACAATTGGAGCTTTTGGCGCAATCCAGCCTGCCGGAGCGCGAGAGGGAGAGGGTGGACCGGGCGTTCGCGGCGGGAGAAGGGCTTCGGGATCTGGTCGACAAGGTGCTGGACTACGCCCGAGTCGAAGGCGGAATGCTCGAGGAGCAGTCGAGCTCCTTCCTGATACGAGACCTGCTGTGGTCGCTGGAGGATCGTTTCCGACTCCGCACACGCGACAAGGGCATCGGGCTTCTCGTCGAGATCGATCCAGAGCTTGACGGACCGCTTCTAGGCGATGGCATCCGTCTGTCCCAGGCGCTGGCGCACCTGCTCGACAACGCGGTGAAATTCACCTCGGCCGGAGGGGTCGTATTGACCGCCACGCTCCGTGAACGGCGGGACGAATTGGTGATGGTCCGGATCTCGGTCGCCGACACCGGCATCGGCATGGCCGCCGAGATGATCCCCGATGTGTTCCGGCCGTTCCAACAGGCCGACCGCAGCCGCACGCGCCGGTTCGGTGGTACGGGTCTGGGTTTGAGCCTGTGCCATCGCCTGGTCGAATTCCTCGGTGGGAACCTGGCGGTCGAAAGCGAGCCGGGGCAAGGAAGCACCTTCCATGTCGATCTCCCTCTGCGTCCCTGTTCCCTCTCGGACGCCGACGATGCCAGTCCACATACGGAATTCCCGCTTGTCGAGACCCCTCTCGAAGGAATGCACTTCGTGATCGTGGGGGTCGACTCCTGGCGAAGAGGCTACCTGGTGGACTCGATCGTGAGTGCCGGCGCGACCGTGCACGTCATGGAGAGCCTGGATGCCCAGCGTGTACTTCTGCAACGGTCAACTCAAGCCCCCGACGCCATTCTTGTGCATCTCGAGGCCAACCCAGGGCCGACGGATCAACTCTGCAGGGAGCTGACCACACTGGCTCCCGACGTTCGGATTGTCGGCATCGTGCCGGCGGGTAGCAGTGCTGATTCATGCCCATCCGAATCGCCACGATGGCAACCAGCGATGCAGGAGCCGTTTCCGATGGAGATGCTGGCCAAGTTGCTGAGAACAGACCCTGCGAACGGTGGCGCTTTTCCCCTCGCCCCGAGGGCCAGACGTCACCCCGTGCTCGACGGAGATGCCGGTCGCTCTCCGGACCCGTTGCGCCGGTTCCTGGAGCAACATCGGTCGGATTTGAAGGACGTGGTGATCCATGTGCGCAACGCCGAGCTGGCCCTGGCGCGCGCCACGGTGGCGGGGTTGGCGGAGGCGGCTCGTCAGTTGGGCGCCACCGATCTCGCGCACCGTGCCCGGCGTCTGGAAGGATCGCTGCAGGTCGAAGCGGGCTTGGGAGAGGAATTCTCGCTGACCGAACGCGCTTTCCAGGATCTGGTCCAGGCGATCGAACGGCTCGGAGGTGGCGAAGGACCGGTTCCGCCTCCACCGCTCTATCCCGGCGCATCGCCCCTCCCCGAGCCCGAGTTGCTCACCCGGGTCAAGTTCCTGCTCCGCAGGGGCGAGGCCGAGATCCTCGATCTCCTGGAAGCGGAGGAGTCCAGCCTGCAAGCGTATCTGGGAAGTTCACGAAGCCGGGATCTGGCCGCGTTGGTGCGGTCCTTCGACTTCGACGGAGCCCTGGCGCTGGTGCAAGAATCATTTCCGTCGGAGGCTGCTTCATGAGCGAGGTCCAAGATCGCGGGAGCTGGCCAACGCTGCTGGTGGTGGATGACACCACCGACAACCTGACGCTGATCCACGCCCTGTTTCGGGACACCTACAGATTGCGCTTGGCCAACAGCGGCGCCAAGGCGCTGCAGTTGCTGTCCGAAGGGGATCCTCCCGATCTGGCCTTGTTGGACGTCATGATGCCGGAAATGGATGGTTTCGAGCTCTGCCGTCGCCTCAAAGAGGGCCTCCGCACGCGCGATGTTCCCGTCATCTTCCTGACGGCCCTGTCGGAGCCCGCCGACGAGCGCCGGGGGTTCGAGGCGGGTGGCGTCGATTACGTCACCAAGCCCATCAATCTCAGTCTGTTGTCCGCACGGGTGCGAACCCATCTGGAGCTCAAACGCGCCCGCGACCTCTTGCGCGACCAGTCGCTGCATCTACAGGCCGAGGTGATTCGCCGAACCCGCCAATTGTCCGAATTGCAAGACGCCACGATCCTGGCGTTGGCCTATCTGGGTGAAGCACGCGACAACGAAACCGGCGACCACCTGCGCCGGACGCAGCACTACGTGCGCCGCATCGCGCAGGGTTTGATGCACGACCCCCAGTTCCAGGACCAGATCGACGAGGAATTCACCGAATCGCTCTTCAAGGTGGCCCCCCTCCACGACGTGGGGAAAATCGCCATCCGCGACGAAATCCTGCTGAAGCCGGGAAAGTTGACCCTGGAGGAGTTCGAGGTCATGAAGACCCATGCCCGCAGCGGTTGGGAATCCCTCCAGGCCGCCATCGGGAGCATGGCGACTCCCAGCCCCATGCTGGCCATGGCCGCCGACATCGCCCTGTACCACCATGAAAAATGGGATGGATCAGGGTATCCGGAGCGCCTAGCCGGAGAGGCGATCCCCCTTTCTGCGCGCATCATGGCCCTTGCGGATGTCTACGACGCCTTGATCTCCAGACGCGTGTACAAGGAGCCCATGCCCCAGGAAATGGCGTTGCGGATCATCCAGGACGGATTGGGCTGCCATTTTGATCCACGGATCGGACAGCTGTTTCTGGACCTCGCCCCGGAGATGCAGGCCATCGCCCGACGTTTCCAGGGCTGAAGCCCGGGCTTTGCGGCAAATAATCGGATTCAAGAGTCTGATTTTCCCCAACCCGCATGGAATCGGTGTTCAAGGGGCGTGAAAACCTTGGGATTCCGCATTGCCGCACCCCTGTGGGGGGGCTAGCTTTTGCACTTCGGTTTCCGTTCCGAAACCCAGTCTCAAATCATACTCGGAGGATCCATGCCAGTTGCCACTTACGAGCAGTACTGCAAGATGCTGGACACGGCCAAGGCCGGCGGATACGCTTTCCCCGCTTTCAACGTCACCAGCACCGAGACCGCCAACGCAGTTCTGCAGGGACTCGCGGCGTCGAAGTCGGACGGAATCATCCAGGTCAGCACCGGCGGCGGCGAGTTCGCTTCGGGCCAGACGGTCAAGGACATGGCCCTGGGTGCCATCTCCCTGGCTCTGCACGTCCACAACGTCGCCTCCCGCTACGGCATCCTGGTGGCCCTCCACACCGACCACTGCCACCCCTCCAAGCTCGACAAGTTCGTCAAGCCCCTCATCGCCGAGACCGAGAAGCGTCGCGCCGCGGGCCTGCCCAACCTGTTCAACAGCCACATGTTCGACGGCTCCGAGCTCTCCATGGAAGCCAACATCGCGACCTCCGAAGAGCTCCTGAAGCTCTGCGCCAAGAACGAGATCATCCTCGAGATCGAAACCGGCATCGTCGGCGGCGAAGAAGACGGACACGACACCTCGGGTGTGGCCAACGACAAGCTCTACACCACCCCCGAAGACATGCAGATGGCCTACGAACGTCTGTCGAAGATCGGCCGCTTCCTGCTGGCCGCCACCTTCGGCAACGTGCACGGCGTCTACAAGCCCGGCAACGTGAAGCTCACCCCCAAGATCCTGCGCGACGGCCAGGCCGCGGTGACCTCCAAGTTCAACGCCGGCACCAATCCTCTGGACCTCGTGTTCCACGGCGGCTCGGGCTCCGAGCTCTCCGAGATCCACGAGACCCTGCAGTACGGCGTCGTGAAGATGAACATCGACACCGACACCCAGTACGCCTTCAGCCGTCCCCTGGCCGACTGGATGCTCAAGAACTACGACGGCGTCCTCAAGATCGACGGCGAGGTGGGCAACAAGAAGTTCTACGATCCCCGCGCCTACCTCAAGGCCGCGGAGACCGGCATGGCCAAGCGTGTCAGCCAGGCCTGCGACGACCTCAAATCCACCGGCAAATCACTCCTGGCCTGATCGAAAGAGACCCTCGTGAAACTCCTCGAACACGAAGCCAAGGCCGTCCTGCGCAAAAGCGGGATGGCCGTTCCTACGGGCAAGGTCGTCGTTTCCCCCGACGAAGTCGCCCCAGCTCTCGCCGAGCTCGGTCTCACCGAAGCCGTCCTGAAGGCCCAGGTCTTCACGGGCGGCCGCGGCAAGGCCGGCGGAGTGAAGCTCTTCTCCGGTGCCGCCGAAGGCGCCGAGATCGTCAAGAAGCTGATCGGCGCCACCTTGGTCACGCACCAGACGGGCCCCGCTGGCGAGAAGGTCGGAAGCCTGCTCCTGGAATCCAAGACCGCCATCGCCCGCGAGATCTACTGCTCGATTCTCCTGGACCGGGAAGCCAACTCCCCGGTCCTTGTTCTTTCTGCCGAAGGCGGCATGGAGATCGAGGAGATCGCCGAAACCCAGCCCGAGAAGATCCTGAAGATGTATCCCCCGGTCGGACACGACCTGTGGAGCTTCCAGGTCCTTCGCGCCTGCGGGTTCCTGAACATCACCGGTGAAACCGCCAAGGAATTCGCCACGGTGCTGAACCAGTTGTGGAAGGTCTACCAGCAGTACGACGCCTCGCTGCTGGAGATCAATCCCCTGGTCATCGACAAGGACGACCACGTGGTCCTGCTGGACTGCAAGTTCATCGTCGACGACAACGCCGAGTACCGCCAGAAGGGCCTCGGCGACGCCGACGCCGACAAGACCGCCGCCGAGATCGAATCGGCCAAATACGGTCTGTCGTACGTCTCGCTGGACGGCACCGTGGGTTGCATGGTCAACGGCGCGGGCCTGGCCATGGCCACCCTGGACCTGATCGCCTCGGTGGGCCTCATGCCCGCCAACTTCCTCGACGTCGGTGGCAGCGCCAACGAAGATGCGGTCACCAAGGCGTTCGAAATCGTCCTGTCCGATTCGAAGGTCGAGGTCATCCTCGTGAACATCTTCGGCGGCATCATGAAGTGCGACATCATCGCCCAGGGTGTCATCAACGCCGCGCGCAAGCTCGGTGTGAAGGTGCCCATCGTGGTGCGCCTGCAGGGAACCAACGTCGAGCAGGGCAAGAAGCTCCTGGCGGAATCGGGGCTCGCCCTGATCACGGCCGATGGCCTCGATGACGCAGCCAAGAAGGTGGCCGAAGCCGCCAAGGGGGTGGCCAAGTGAGCATCTTCGTCGACAAGAACACCAAGGTCGTTGTCATCGGTCTCACGGGCAAAGCGGGTTCGTTCCACGCCGCCCAGTGCAAGGCCTACGGAACCCAGATCGTGGCCGGCGTCACGCCGGGCAAGGGTGGGATCATCCACGACGGCATCCCCGTCTTCAACACCGTCCACGAGGCCGTCAAGGAGACCGGAGCCGACTGCGCCCTGATTTTCGTGCCGCCCCCGGGAGCCGCCGACGCCATCGTCGGTTCCGCGGACGCGGGTGTGCCCTTCATCGTGGCCATCACCGAGGGAATCCCGGTCCTGGACATGGTGTGGGCGCGCAAGGAAGTGGATGCCCGCGGAGCCATCCTGCTCGGGCCCAACTGCCCCGGCATCGTGACTCCCGGCGAATGCAAGATCGGCATCGCTCCGGGCTTCATCCACAAGCGCGGCAAGGTGGGCATCGTGTCCCGCTCCGGCACCCTCACCTACGAGGCGGTCTACCAGACCACCCAGTTGGGTCTGGGTCAGTCCACCGCGGTGGGCATCGGCGGCGACCCGGTCCACGGCCTGAACCACGTGGATGTGCTCAAGCGTTTCAACGCCGACCCCGAGACCGAGGGCATCGTGCTCATCGGTGAAATCGGCGGCCCCGACGAACAGAATGCCGCCAAGTACATCAAGGAACACGTGAAGAAGCCCGTGGTGGCCTTCATCGCCGGTGCGGCCGCCCCCAAGGGCAAGCGCATGGGCCATGCGGGTGCCATCGTCGAAGGCAAGTCCGGTACGGCACAAGCGAAGAAGGAGGCCCTCAAGGCCGCCGGCGCGATCGTGGCCGAGACGGCCGCCGACATCGGGCCGTTGATCAAGAAGGCGCTGGGCTGAACACCCGCGTAGACGGAAAATGACGAAGCCCCGTCGGTCGAAGGACCGGCGGGGCATTTTTCATGGGGCGGAAGTTCCTGAGGACTTCAGACCTCCCGGGTCGCACAGCCATCGGTGTACGATTTCCAGTAACCCGTCCATCGCCTTGTAATCAAGCTTGTCCGGCGTGTCCCTCGATGTATGGTAGTCTCCGTTGCGCAGGAATCCTGTATCGGTGATCATGAACGCGGGCCAGCCATGCGGCCAGTAGCTCATATGGTCCGACCATGCGGTTCCCTCCGGGGCGGAATGGCGCACCACGGGGAGGGATCCAATCCGCTCGGCCACGCGCCGGAAGGATTCGGCCAGATCCGCACTGGCGGTGTCGGAGACCGCGGCGTAGAAGTCACCTCCCTTGCGCCGTCCCGCCATGGGGAATCCGGGAGGGTACTTCTGGGGTTGGTCGCGTCCGAAGCGCCCGATCATCTCCAGCGAGACCATGCCGACCACCTTCGCGCCCGAGGCGGAGAGGGCTCTGGCGTGGTGCGCACTCCCCATGTCCGCTGTTCCGTAGAACGGCGGTTCCTCCAGCGAGTAGGCGACCAGCAGGACCGTGTAGCGGGGCTTGGGTGTATCCGAAGCGAAGCGCCGCGCCAGATCCAGCAGGCCCGCCACCCCCGAGGCGTTGTCGTCGGCGCCGGGGAAGGGGCCGGCGGCGTCGTAGTGGGCGCCCACCACCAGGACGGAATCTGTCTGACCTGGCACGGTGCATTCGATGTTGCGGTAGGTGGTCCCACCGACCGCGAAGGGCTGGTCGGCGCAGGTGAAACCCGAGGCCTCGACACGCCTGCGGAACAGCCCGGCCAGAGAATCCAGTCGCTGCGGATCGCGCCACGACCGGTGGGGGACGGCGAAGTCGCGCACGTCGGCGGCAAGGCGCGAGGCATTGTCGGAGGGTGCCGAGGCGATCGCGGCCAGCAGGGCCAACAGGGAGATCATTCGTACCACCTTCCGACGAGGGAGTCGATCCGCTGGGCCGAGGCCTCGGAGATCGGGATGTCGCGCACTTGGGACCGAACACGGGGGGAACGGGCAACGGCGTTGTAGCCGCGTACGGCGGGGAACGATCCGACGTCGCGCTCCCACGCACGAGGGTCCGGTGGACCCGGTTCCAGACGGATTTCGTCGAAGGTGTTGTCGACCACGAGGACCGCTCGCCCCCGGTCTCCGCGACGGCGCGAAGGAACGAGGACCTCCGACCATACGTGGTTTCCGGAGAAACGAATCCGCTGGACGGTCCCCAGCAGTCCGACCCAGGCGCCGTAGGCTTCCTCGGGCTCGCTGCACCAGCCGAAGGTGCGGATGTCGCCGAAGGTCGGGTGGTGGTACCGGGGCGCGTCGGTCACCAGATCCGACAGGAACAAACCCGGCTTGCGGTCGATGTCGGCGAAGCTGCGGTACGGGCCGGCTCCGGGAGGTGGGGGAATGCTCGACAGTTTTCGTCCATCCGCGGCCAGGAGCAGATCGTGGCGGGGGTTGGGGGAGACCCAGTGCCAGAAGTACGTGGAGCGCAGGATGCCGCCGACGTTCCCGTCTACGGCGTTGCCCGTGGTGAGAAGGTCGTGGGCCAGGACCGGCAGGAGCAGGCTGTCCTGGGATGCGGCGGAGGCCGTGTCCAGGCCCGCGGCGCGCAGGAGGTCGGCATGGCGCGCGGCGATCGCGGTGCGATGGACGCGCAGAAGTTGGGGGAGGAGGTCGCCCAGAGTGACGGCACCGGCGCTCAGCAGACACAGAAACGCCGGGATCAAGCGAAACTCGCAGGGCAGGAACACCGAGTGCAAGTGAAGCCCTTCATGGTTCCCTCGGGAAGTCGCGGTGGCATTCCACGGCCTGTTTCAGGGTCGAGTCGCATCCGTAGGGGCGCCAGAGGGCCGTGTCGGTCTCGATGGCCAGCGGGGAGAAACCGCTCTGCACAAAACGGCGCAAGGACGACACCACCGGATCGCGCGACGAGCGGATCTTGAGCATGGGGTTCGGGGGGAACGTGTGGCGACCTTCGTATTCGTACAGGAACGCCATCACCGTGTCGCCGACCGCCAACCCCTCGAGGGGAGACCCGCCGACGGACACGCGGAGCTCGGTACCAGGACGACCCTTGCGCAGGGGTAGAGACTCCTTGGGCAGAGCCTGCGCATGGAGAATTTCCAGGATGCGAAGGTCACCCTCCCGTGAGGGAGAACGACCGGGTAGGCTGTCATCCTCCACCGCGGGAGTCGATCTCATTGCATCCACCACGGCCAGAATCCCCAAGGACCAGGGATCGGCGCAAAGCCCCCGGAATGGACCGCCCAGGGGCTGCCACCAGGCCACTCCCGGGCGCAATATGTCGATGCTCGCTGCGGGACGCAGTGCCGACCGGTCCACCACCAGGTAGTAGGGGCCCTGACTGGGACCGTTGCCTCCATGGATGTGCCCGAATTCGACCAGCAAGCGTTGGTGGTTGCGGTCGATCCACACCTGCTGGACCGTGACCGAGGCGGAACAGACCGGCCCCGGATCGCAGTTGCGGTCCTCCACCGTCCATTGCGGAAGATCCAGTTGCGACGGATGGAGGTCCAGGCTGTCGTGGAGGAAGCGGAGGGAGTGCATCGCCAGAAACGATCGTCGAGGCCACCGCTCCATCTTGGTCATGGCATGCACCGGGGTTCCCTGCAACATGGAGCGCCACCGCTGCAGCCTGTCGCGGCGGCTTGCCGGAGACTGGAAAGATTCGCCGTCCTCATCTTCCGAAGGGCTGAGGCGAAGGGTCCGGGGGTGGCGCCAATTTCCGTCCACGACCTCGTACAGCTCGGTCCCGTCCCCGTGGCAGCAACTGTAGGGGGTTCCGACCGCCAACACGCGCAGTCCGTCGTCGGAGATGGCAGGAAATCCCTCGACGATGAGGGTGCCGTCTACGGAATCGTGGACGATGGTGGGGAGCGCGGGTTCGATGCGGGTCGGGATGCCCGCCCCGACGGCCACGGTGGCCAGGAACAGAAGGCAACGGAAAGCCTTGTCCGACCTTGCCGCCGACGTGACGTTCCGAGATCGACGGATCATGGCCGGACGGACCGGTCGAACACCCCGTGGGCCAGAAAGTGCAGGGTCTGGTGCAGGACCGCCTTGTTGCGCATCATCATCGGGTGGGTCGAGTGGATCACGATGTGGTCCTTCATGCCTTTCAAGCGGGTGGCCTGCACGGTGACCTTGCCGTCGTCGCTCCCGGGCAGCATCTGGCTGTTGATCCAGTTGATCGAGAGATCGCCGGCGATGACACCGACCTCGAAGCGAGCCGAATCCAGCGTGTTGGGCGGCGAGCCCGGGTCGGTACCCAATTGCTGGCCCACCGGCCCATTGATCATCTGGTAGAGCGACCAATCCTTCAGGCGGTCGGCCACTTCGCTGCCTTGGTTGGGTGGACCCAGCATGACGACCCGCCCCAGGTTCGGGATCGAGTCCGACGCGAGGTAGGCGCGCACCAGAATACCCCCCAGCGAATGGGTCACGATGTGGACCCGGGAGCATTCCTGGCCCGAGAGCTGGAGCAGTCCTCCGCCGATGGCCATACGCGCGAGGGTATCCAGGCGATGTTCGCGCGATGGGTATCCGACATTGCGAACGACATACCCGGCTTTGGTCAGCCGCGATTCCATCACCGCCATACTCCGGGAGGTGCGGGCCATGCCGTGCAGCAGCAAGACACATTCGCCAGCGGACACCCACGAGGCGACAAAGGCGAGGAGCAACAGGGAAAGGCGCATCGCTGAAACATACCATCCCAGCCCAGGCTCTACGCGCTTCCCGAGCCGCTGTCCGGTGCAGGCTCTGGGGGCTCGACCTGCAGGCTTACCCCGACACCGCACGAGAGTTCCTGCATGATGTTGAGGTTCCCGCCGCTCCAAGTGCTGCTTGTCCCCCCCGATGCGGACGTTGGCTCGAATGGCACTGCGATTGCATTGCCGCTCCGCCCATGATCGAAGAACTTGCCTCCGCCCCCTCGTCTATCTCCTCCTTCGGCCATCGCGAACGCCTGCGCGAACGGGTCCTGTCCGGCGGGCTCGATTCGGCCGCGCCCGTCGACTTGCTGGAATTGCTTCTGTGCTACGCGCGCCCCCGGGGCGACACCCGGGGGCAGGCCAAGTCCCTGCTGGAAGGCACCACCCTGGGCGGGCTTCTGACCCGGGATCCGGATGTGCTTCTGGATCTCCAGGGAGTTGGACCCCACACGGCGTCGCTGCTCTCGCTGGTGGCGCGCATCCACCGCGAACTGGTGCGCGAAGCCGAGAGCGAGCGTCGTACGGTGGTCGACCCGGAGGAACTCGCGCCCTGGTTCCGCTCGGAAATCGGACTCCTGGAAGAGGAACGGTTCGCCGCGGTCTTCCTGGACCAGGCCCGCAACATCGTGGGCCGCGAGGTCTTCGAAGGCGGCAGCCGCACCCGCACCACGCTGTATCCGCGCACCCTATTCGCCGCCGCGTTGCGTCGCAAGGCCACCGGCATTGTGCTCAGCCACAACCATCCCGGCGGCACCTGCCTGCCCAGCCCGCAGGACCGCGATCTGACCCGGCGCGTGGCCGAGATCGGGGAGAGCCTCGAGGTGCGCCTGATCGACCACATCCTGGTCACACGCACGGAACACGTCAGTTTCCGTCGCAATGGCTGGATGTGAGCCCACCGCACCGCCTGGTGTTCAGACTGGGGTAGGGCTGTGGTCGAGCATGAGGCCAGGTGGTCGAGTATGTCGAGACCCACCGCGCTGGTCTCGCCAAGCTCGACCACCGCAACAGCTTGTCTTCCGAACAATCTCGACGATCGGCACCTGTCGATCACCGTGGCTCGGCCGCCCTCCTTGGGGGACCTATCTTTCCCGCATGGCCATCCGCAAGCTCCCCTTGGGCATCCAGGACTTCCCGCGTATCCGCGAGGAAGGTTACCTGTACGTCGACAAGACGGCATTCGTGCACAAGATTGCTACGGAAGGGAGTGTCTACTTCCTCTCGCGCCCGCGTCGTTTCGGGAAATCCCTTCTGCTGTCCACCTTGGGCGCGTACTTCGAAGGGAAGCGGGAGTTGTTCCACGGCTTGGCCCTCGAAAGGCTCGAGCAGGACTGGATCGAATACCCGGTGCTTCGCCTGGATCTCAACGCCAAGGAGTTCGAGCAGGGGCGGGAGTATCTGATCCTCCATCTGAATGGTCGACTGGACGAGTGTGCGAAGCGTTATGGTGTCGAACTGACCGACAGTACGCCTGACGAGCGATTTCGCGAACTCATCTTGAAGGTCCACGAAGCGACGGGTCGCCGGGCCGTGGTCTTGGTCGATGAATATGACAA
>JAMIIV010000250.1:0-2979 GCA_035913415.1 Fibrobacteria bacterium
GCTTTGGATGGTGCGCTCGAGGTCTTCCGGCGCGTTGCGCACGATCGTGACCACGGAGAGTTTCACGAGTTGCCGGCTTTCGTCGATCCATCGAGAACCGACCGGTAGGCGGCGAGCGTTTCCTCGGCGGCGCGCTTCCAGGTGTACTTGGTGCGGACCAGATCGGCCGTCGACGGTTGGACGGGCGCGGACCATGCGCGATCCACGGCGGCGCGAATGGACGGGACGTCTTCGGGGTCGCAGAACTCGGCGATGCCGTCGAAGTACTCGCGCTGGTCGCCCTTGGCCGTCACGACCAGGCCGCAGCCCATCGCAGCGGCCTCCAGGGAACAGAGGCCGGTGGTCTCGAACCAGCTCGCGAGGGCGTGGATGCGTGCCGCGGCGTAGATGGCGGGCAGCTTCTCGTGGTCGACGTGGTCCAGGAAGTGGATGTTCGCGCCCGCCGCGGCGCGGCAGGCCTCGTAGTAGGCGCGATGGTTGGGGGAGTGCTTCCCGACGATGTGGACCTGGTATGGCGCACCGCTCAGGGCGCGGACGAGCTGGAGCTGGTTCTTCCGGCCTTCGATCCTGGCCACGCACAGGACGGCGTCCCGGAACGACTCGTCGGGCACGACCGAGGGCGCGAAGAGCTGCTCGTCGATGGCGTTGGGCACGACACGGAAGGGCCTTTCGATCCCGTAGTCCTGGGCGAGTCTGCGATACTCGCTGACGGAATTCGGCAGGATCATGGCGGACCTCCCGCACAGCTCGCGAACGGAGGCCCGCTGCCCCTTCCAGAAGAATCGCCGATCGGCGATCCGTTCCCCGTTCACCAGCCGGCGCGCCAGCACCTTCAGGTATTCGCGGAAGTCGGGGGGGAGCATCGCCAGGAGGCGCGAGCGGGCGTTCTTGCGCTCGTACTCGGAATAGTCGACGTAGATCGAGGAAAGGAAGACGGGTTTGCGCGTGTTGCGGACCACCGCGAGGGTGTCTGCCGGTCGGATCACGTTGAAGACGTGCACGAGGTCGAACGATTCCGGATCGACCGGCTGTCCCGCCAGACGCACCTCGACATCGACGCCCAGCTTGCCCAGCTCCGAGGCGGTCTTCATGAGTTGGATCGTGTCGCCGCCGGGGCTGGTGGCCAGGGTCGCACGGCTCAGGAACAGGGCTCGCAGGGGCCTGTGGGCCTCAGGCTGGGGCATCGAGGGCCTCGGGAGGGCGAAGGGGCGATGGGGGGACGGAGATGGCCACGAGAACCGCGACCACCGTGGCCGACATGCCGTTGAACAGCACGTGGCCGGCGACCAGGGAGAAGCCGGAGACGAGAAGCCAGCACGCCAGGTGCACGAGCATGCGTCGGTGGAGGAACCGCAGGGCCACGAAGGTGATCACGCTCAGGTAGATGGTGGACGCCACCAGTCCGTACTGGAAGAGCAGATCGAAGAGGTCGGTCTCGAGGGTCTCGTAGACCAGGGCCGTGCCCTTGGAAGCGTGCAGGGGAGCGAGGGTCGTGAGGTCGCGGAAGGAGACCAGGGCGCCGAGTCCGGTCAGGAGCCGAACCGCCGAGATCGCGTCGGCGTGCAGGTTTCCCAGGGCGATCCCGATGTAGGCGTCCCGACCCGATGCGAGGAACTTGAAGAGGTTGCCGTCGCTGAGCTCGTAGCGGAACAGGATGACGTCGAAGACCGTCTTGAACGCGGTCGTCAGCTTCTCGAGGAGCACGAGAACCGCGGCACCGCACCCCACCAGCGCGGTGACCTTCACCAAGGGGCGCGCGCGAACGAGAAGGATCCCCAGGAAGGCCAGGCAGAAGACGATGGAGGCCTTGGCTCCGATGAACAGGCAGCCGAACATCAGCACCAGGTTGCGGATGCGCCCCCAAGGCGAGGCGGTCATGGTTGCTCCCAGCACCAGCAGGGTGCCCAGGGTCATGGAAAGGCCGTTGTTGGAAGGCACGAAGCCCTTGGTCCCGAAGTTCTCCTCGCCGTAGGTCTTTTCCCCGAAGCCCAGCACGAGCGCGAGGATCACGTTGATCGCGTAGATCATGCCGCCGTTCAGGGCGTGTCCGGCGAGTTCCTCCGGGGAGATCTCCCGCTCGGCGATCCAGTCCGAGAGGACGAGCACGAGCGTGGTGACGTAGGCCAGCTTGAATCCGTTGGCGAAGCCGATCCCCACTCCGTATCCCGACTGGTGGAAGAACGCGCCGATGATTTCGCTGACCATCACCAGCCCGAGGATGCTGGCGATGATGCCCATCTGCACATTGCGGAGCCTGGTTGACAGCAGCACGAGAAGGAGCATCCGTGCGAGCTGGGAGGGAGACGACAATCCCCCTTCGTTCGCCAGCCCGAAGGAGAGGAGCATGCCCGTGAGGAGGTCGCTGAACGGGAGAGCGTAGAAGATGCCGGCCAGCACGATGAAGGGCACGTTGGCCTTCATGCCGTTCTAAGCTCGCTTGCGGAGTTCTGGCCCCAGGAGCGACCATGCGAGAACGCCGGCGCAGGAGCCCGCACCGCCCAGAACCAGCCCGACGATCGCCAGGAGCATCCGCTTGGGGCGCGTGCGCCAGGGAGGTGTGGTGGCGTTGTCCAGGAGCATGGCTGGTGGAGCCGCCTTCTCCTGCTCGAGGGCGAGTTGTTCCACTTCCCTGCGAGCCATGACGTACTTCTGTTCCTTCAGCTGCTTTTCCATCAGGATCCGGTCCAGGGCGTAGTGCTGCTCCGGGAGCGAGATGCTGCGATTCTTGCCCTTGAACTCCGAGGCGACTCGGGCGGCTTCGTCCCAATCGCGTCGGGCGGCTTCCGAGGCGACGAGCAATCGGGAAAGGATGGTTTCGGACCTTTCGATGCGAACCTTGCGGAACGCCTCCTGTCCGATCGTGACGGTCTGCTCGGCCAGATCGCGAGCGAGCCACGGATACGGGGCCTTCACGGTCACCTGGATGATGTTTCCAAGACCGGTTCCCACCGAGCCCACCTCGATCGCCGCCGCCAGGTC
>JAMIIV010000251.1:0-1936 GCA_035913415.1 Fibrobacteria bacterium
GCGAAGTCTTCGGCGAGTTGGGCCGTCAGGAAGGAGGTGTTCTCCCGCTGAAGGTGCGCCAAGTCGAGAATCTCCAATAGGTCGGGCGGAAGAATGCCGTGGATCAGGTCGCGGGCATGCTCGATGTCACCGAAGATCTCTTTGAAGAATTCGTCGTGCGGCAACAACGATGCCGCAGAGGGGGAAGCGGAGGCGGGGGGCATGAAGAGAAGATACCACGCCCGAACATTTTGTGCACTGCCTATACGTTCAACTTATACCAGCAGATCGCTCGGATGGATCAGTTCTTCCGGCGGGTGCGGAATCCGTCGCACAGGGACGGGCCCCGGGCTTCGATATCGGAGGAATCGGGGGTGGCGGGCAGCGGGGCCGACCAGACTTCGCGTTCGCCGTTCGCCGGGGTCCAGACGCGCAGGCCGGAGGGCAATTCCATGGAGCGGACCGTTGCGCTGGGGTTGATGGGAACGGTGTAGCGCGTCGCGGCCTCGTGCAGGGTGGACAAAGTGGGCAGGAGGATGGCGACGAACACCAGGCTCCGCACCCAACGGCGCTCGGTGCGATCGTAGAGCCAAGCCGACAGCAGAGCGCACCCCACCCAAAGGGCTGCCCGCACCACCCGCAGATCGGAAGTGGCGAACCACCAGACGACCAGAGCGCCCAGGCAGACCAGCACCAGCCCCCCGCCTCGCCAGGCAGGCGCCAGGATCGAGGATCGTCGGCCCAGCAACCTGCCCAGACCGAAAACGCCAAGCGCTGTCCCCATGGCCCGCACCTCGGAATGCTCGCCAATTTTTGTCAGCCTCCAGACGATCCCGCGAGAGGCATCCGAAGGGACGGTCCAGAACCTGCCGCGCAACCCCTCCACGAACGACGATGCAACCGACTCCGGCACACTCCAGTCGACCGAAAACCAGCGCCCCCCGAAGGGGAACAGGAGCCATCCGGAGGTGCAGGCGTTGTGGGCCATCCAGGCGAGTGCGACGGCACCCCAAAGACCAAATTCCGCGGGTCGGGGCCTCCAGCCGCGCCGCAGTAGCATGAAAGCGATGAAGGGAGCGACCAACACCGCCGAAGGTTTGATCAGGATCAGCCCAAGGATGTTCGGCAACAAGAGCGCGACTCCCCGCGAATCGCCACGCAGGAACAACCAGCTCCAGTAGGCCAGGACCAAGGCGAGAATGGCGCTCCACAGGTCTGGCGAGACCACGGGCAACTCGGGCGCCAGAAGGGTTCCGACCAGAAGGCCGATGGCCGCCAGGCAGAACCCCTGTCGCGCCCGATCCTTTTCGCGCCGCGCGGTCCACCAAGCACTACCGAAAGAAACCAGCGCCAAGCTCCAGAGAAACGCCCCAAGCAGCCGCGCTCCCCACGGATCACCAGCCCCGAAATCGAGCAAACCCGCCACCAAGGTCCCACTACCCGGGTAAGCCAGCCAGGGGTGAAGATTTCCGAGCCCGGGTACCACGGGGCACGCAACCGCCCACCGCTGAGATTGCTGCAGGTACAACCCCCAATCGCGCTGCAACACCATACTCATGACCGCCCCCCATCCGAAGGCGATCCCGACAACAGCCGTACTGAATCCCTGCAGCAGCAGGTGTCTCCACTCCCGCCCGCGAGGACGCCCCACGACCCAGCCAACCAACGCCAGTGCGGCCAGGATCGCTCCCGCTTCCCAGCCCATGGGCCAGACCAGGTGCAACCCGACCAGCAACCCGGGCGCCATGGCAACGCCGACCCAGGCTGCCCAAACCATTCGGTCGGAGTGCCCGCAGACGCGCAACGCGAGTCGACCAAGCCCTTGGACAACGAGCCAGAGCAGGGCCGACCAGCCGAGGACGGAGAGAGCGGTCATGGGGAGCCCTGTTGGGAGAAAACGAAAAGCGCCTCCGAGGGTCTTACCCTGGAGGCGCTTTCATGGGCGGTACTGGAATCG
>JAMIIV010000252.1:0-19264 GCA_035913415.1 Fibrobacteria bacterium
GACCCGCCGTACGCAGCCTGGCGCGCCCTTCATTAAGGCGTTGTGGAGGCCATTCTTGGCACTTCCCGCACTCGCGCTGATCCTGTCCTGCCAATCCAGCACCGCGCCAGATCCGACCCCCACCCCCGCCGCCACTAGTCGCCCTCTCTCGGCGCAGATCAAGACGACCGTCACAGGGGGCCCGGACAGCCTGGTTCTGTACATAGGCTCCAGCACAACCCGTACGCGGCTCGATACCGCCACGGGCACCTGGCGAGACGGTCGGCACGTGGTCCCTCTGCAGGTTCCCACCCAACCCACCTCCGACACCCTCTGGATGGACTGGTGGTCCGGCGGCATGAAGATCCGCACCTTCGGATTCGCCATCGTCGCGGAGTCTCCCACCATGGTCGCCGATCGACGCAATGCCATCGGCACCGCCCTGATCGAACGCCTGGACACCCTCGCAGGAGCGCATGCGCGCGAGCCCGGACGCCGTGCAGACCTCATGCGTCTGTTGGGCGAAGCGCTGGTTCGAGCCGATGCAGACCTTTCTGGCTGGCCCAACGACCTCCCCCAGGGTCTGAGTGAACCCCAAGGCGATTCGGCGGCGCTGGCATGGCTGGTGTATACCGGTCAATCCCTCGAAAGTGTGCGCCAGACCTGGTGGCCGCGCATTGCTCCCCAAGCAGCACTCACCCTTCTCGCCGACTGGAAATCATCCGGGCGCATCACCGCCGCCCAGTACGATGCCGTGACCCGTCCCGTCGACCCCACCGCGAAGGACACCATCCGTCCCACCATTCGGATCGTTTCGCCCGCGCAGGGCACCAGCGTTTCCAACGACACCGGATTCATCGTCGTCGAAGCGATCGTCACCGACGCCTCCGGCATCGCCCGGGTCGAGATCGAGGGAACCAGGCTGTACCAGTCACCGTGGCGCGCTCGCGTCGATCTCGCCGTGGGGCAGAACCCCATCCGGATCGTCGCCATCGACAGCGCGGGCAACAAGGACACCCTCTCCATCACCGTCGTCCGCCAAGCCCTCGGCGACAGGACAAAACCCGTCATCAAGCGCCTGACACCGCAGGAAGACACCCTCGTGCCGTGGACCACCCGCTCCATCGTGGCCCGCTGGAACGTCCAGGACGACTCCCTGCTCTCCAGGGTCTCCTTGGGCACCTCCGCGCTCACGGGTGCCGACGGCAACTTCGAGCGGACCATCACCCTCGACACCGGAACCAACAGCTTCATCCTGTCGGCCTTCGACCACCGCGGCAACCCCGCGTTCGACACTCTGGTGGTGCGGCGCGCCCGCGACGCCGAGCCTCCGAAGCTCACGCGCGCCTTCCCCACCCAAGACACGACCATTGCCGCCACGCAGGATTCCCTGGTGGTCGCATGGGAAGCCAGCGACAACGACTCGCTCCTGGACGTCACCATCGGAAACGTCGTGCGCTCGGCAGACAAGGGCCGCTTCGAGGCCACGGTGCCACTGGTCGGCGACTCCATGTGGATCGTCGCCATCGCCCGCGACCGCACCGACAACACCGCACGCGATTCCATCAAGGTCGTCCGCCTGGCCGCCCCCGTGATCACCCCCTCCAGCCGCGGACTCAAGGCACCACAAATCGTCACCGTCTCGGCACCGCGCGGCACGACCCTCGAGATCTCCACGGACGCAGGAAAGACCTGGACCCCCTACACCCAGGAACTCGAGATCGCCTCCAACACCCGCCTGCTGGCACGGGCCGGCAGGAACGGCGCCTTCTCCGAGCTCGCCCGCGCCGATTACGCCTTCGCGCCCGGAATCCGCAAAGGTCCCTCTCGTTTCCTGGGAACGGACACTCTCCGATTCGACGCTCGCGGTTCCGACAGCGTCGAATCCTCTCTGGACGGAACCACATGGTCCAGGACCGACAGTTTCCGACTGCTCTCGGCGTCGGTCACCCTGCGCCTGCGGGCCCGTGTCGGATCGGCGACATCCCCCATCGCGGAAGCCTCGGTCCAGGTCCACTCCGCCAAGGTGATCGCCGGCTTTTTCGCCACGTTCCTGCTGATGGACGACCACAGCGTGTGGGCGGCGGGGCGAAGTGTGCATCCTTGGGATCCAAACAACGCCTATGGGACATTCGGAGACGGGCACATTCGCGATGTCGCAGAGTTGCGAAAAATCCAGACGGGAATGTCGAAAGTATCTCCAGGGTTCTACCATACGCTATATCAGTCGAGAGACGGTAGCACCTGGGCTGCCGGCTGGAACGCAAACGGCCAATTCGGAAACGGCACCATGACGCCGTCCAATCTGCTTGTGAGAACAATGGATGGCGAACCCTACGCCAGTGGCATCCACTCGCACTTTCTCGACAAGGAGGGTGTGTTGTGGGGATCGGGTTACAACGCCACAGGGCAACTGGGTGACGGCACCGCCTCAGATCGAAGCACCCCGGTCCGCATCATGGATGGAGTCCGCAGCGTGGTGGGCGACGGACTGCACACCCTCATCTTGCGTACCGACAACACCCTCTGGGGTGTCGGAAGCAACGCCAAGGGGCAGCTCGGCCTCGGATCCGAAATCGATACCATCCTGGCCCCCCGGAAGATCCTGGAAGGAGTCAAGGACGCCGCGACCGGGCCTGAATTCTCGGTGGTGCTCAAACTGGATGGCACCGTCCTGACCATGGGAGCCAACGACTCCGGCCAGATCGGCCCGGGAGGCGCACGTTTGCGCCCCACCTTGCTGGAAGGTTTGCCCACCATCCAGGCGGTGGCGGCGGGAGACTACCACGCCCTGTTCCTGAGCAACCAAGGTTCGCTCCTGGGTACCGGAAGCTCCGCTTCCGGTCAATTGGGCAAAGAAGGCGCAACCTCGTCCACGCCGATCCTGGTGGCGCAGGATGTCATTCAAACCAGCGCAGGTGAGGTCACCACCCTCTTCGGCAAGTCTGACGGATCCATCTGGGGACTTGGTGCCAATGAGTTCGGCGGACTGGCGACGGGAACAGCCGGAATCCGATGTACCTCACCAGTGAGACTTCGATTTCCATCCGAAGAATGAACGCCCAACCCCGAAAAGTCTGACCCCACGCTCAAGCGGAGGACGGGAGCGACCCCAGGTGGCGACGTTCCTCCGGGAGCAAGGGGCTTGGCTGCTTTGTGTTCTCCATCACAGCCCCGGTGTTCGTGAGATCCGCTCAGGGAGGACACGAGTGTAGTCTTCCCTCCGAACCTCCCTCCAGCGAAGCTCCCAATGCCCATCAGCATCTACGAACTCAAACCCCGCTTCCAGGCCCTGCTGCGCCCCCTGGTCGGATCCTTGGCGCGTTGGGGGATCCGCGCCAACCACGTCACGGTCGCGGCGGCGGCCGTCTCCGTCGGGCTTGGAGCCTGGTTGTGGTGTTCCCAGGGGTCGGGCCCGGCGTTCCTCGCGCTTCCGGCATGGATGTTCCTGCGCATGGCCTTCAACGCCGTCGACGGCATGCTCGCCCGGGAATTCGGACAGAAATCGGCAATGGGGGCCTACCTCAACGAACTGACCGACGTCGTCTCCGACGCCGCCCTGTACCTGCCCTTCGCGTTCGTCGCCGGGTGTTCCTGGCCCGTCGTCGTCGCCGTCACCTTCGCCGCCATGCTTTCCGAAATGGCCGGAGCGCTCGCCTCGGCCGTTGGCGCCGCTCGCCGCTACGACGGCCCCATGGGCAAGAGCGACCGGGCGTTCCTGTTCGGGCTGCTGGGCCTGCTCGTGGGACTGGGCGTTTCCACCTCGCCCTGGATCTCCCCCGTGCTGTGGCTGGCCACGGCCTTGATCTGTTTGAACACCGTGTTCCGGGTGCGTCGCGGCGTCGCCGCCTCCGAGCAGAAAGACTGACACATGTACGAGACCATCCGTTCCGTCCAGGAACACACTCTCCCCGCCCACGACGGCATCGATCTGTTCTACCGCCATTGGCCCGCCCAAGGCACACGCCGGGGCGCCATCCTGCTGTTCCACCGAGGTCATGAACACGGCGGCCGCATGGCCTACCTGGCCGATGAACTCGTGCTGCCGGATTTCGACATCTTCGCCTGGGACGCCCGCGGCTACGGGCGCTCGGGTGGTCCGCGCGGCGACGCCCCCGATTTTTCCACTTCGGTGCGCGACGTCGAGACCTTCGTGCAGGGAATCTCCCAGCGCCACGGCATCGCCGTGGACGACATGGCCGCGGTGGGGCAGAGCGTGGGCGCCGTCCTGTTGGCCGCCTGGATGCACGACTACGCGCCTCGCCTGCGCGCGGCGGTCATGGGGTCTCCCGCCTTCTCCATCAAGCTGTACGTGCCCTTCGCCCGGCCCGGGCTGGCCTTCCTGCGCAAGCTGCGCGGAAACTTCCAGGTGCAGAGCTTCGTGAAACCGGGCATCCTCACGCACGATCACTCCAGGGCCGCGTCGTACATGGTCGACCCCCTGATCGTTCGGCCCATCTCGGCCAACCAGCTCCTGGGCCTCTACGAGACCTCCGACCGCGTGGTCTCCGACGCCTCCGCGATCGTGGTGCCCACGCAGATCTTCGTCTCCGGTTCCGACTGGGTGGTTCGCAAGGAGCCGCAGGAGCGCTTCTTCCGCGACCTCGGCAGCCCTGTCAAGGAACTCCACCACTGCCCCGGCTTCTACCACGACACCCTGGGCGAGCGCGACCGCGCCCCCGTGGTCGCCAAGGCGCGCCAGTTCATCCTGGACCGGTTCTCCCAACCCCTGAACCGCCCCGACCTGACCCGATCGCACCTGGCGGGCCCCACCCTCGAAGAAGCCCGCCGCATCGGTGCTCCGCTTCCGGCCTTCTCGCCCCGCGGCCTGTACTGGTCCTTCCAGCGCGCCTCCATCCGCTTCGGAAGCACACTCTCCGACGGAATCCGTCTAGGGCGCGAGACCGGGTTCGACTCCGGAAGCACCCTCGACTACGTCTACCGGGACACCGCCTCGGGGCGCCTGGGATTGGGCTCCATCATCGATCGCACCTACCTCGACGCCATCGGGTGGCGCGGCATCCGCCGCCGCAAGGTCCACCTGGAGGAACTGCTGCGCAAGGCCGCCCAGACGGTTTCCGACGCGGGCCTGCCCGTGCGCATCGCCGACGTCGCCGCCGGCCACGGACGCTACGTGCTCGATGCCGTGGCCGCCTTGGGCGTCCGCCCGGAAGCCGTCCGGCTGCGCGACTTCAGCCCGCTCAACGTCGAGAAGGGACGCGCCCTGATCGCCGAACGCGGCGCGCAAGCCATCGCGACCTTCGAGAAAGGCGACGCATTTGATCCCGCTTCGGTGGGCACCATCGAGCCGGCTCCCACGGTGGCCATCGTATCGGGTCTCTACGAACTGTTCCCCGACAACGACATGGTATCGCGCTCGCTGGCGGCCATCGCCGCCAAGGTTCCCGAAGGCGGCCTGCTGGTGTACACCGGTCAACCCTGGCACCCCCAACTGGAGATGATCGCCCGTTGCCTCACCAGCCACCGCGCAGGCCAGGCCTGGGTGATGCGCCGACGCACCCAAGCCGAGATGGACCAGCTCGTCGAACGCGCGGGTTTCGAGAAGCTCGAACAACGCATCGATCCTTGGGGCATCTTCACGGTCTCGATGGCCCGGAGACGGCGCCCTTGATCGCATGGCTGAAACGAGGTTTTCCCCGCGCGGACCAGCCGGGACGGCCCTTCGGATGGGCCGTCGTGGCGGTGCTGTTCCTGGCCCCGTTCTTCTTTTCGACCTACGGATACGCCACGCACGTCACGGCCGCCCTCCCCGACGTCCCCTCGGTGGTCTTCGCCTGGGAGCACCTCATTCCCTTCTGGCCCTGGACCATCGTTCCGTACTGGTCCATCGACCTGTTGTACGGGCTGGCCCTGCTTTTGTGCACCTCGCGTCGGGAGCTGGGCGCGCTCGTGAAGTCCCTGCTGACCGTGCAGATCCTGTCCATCGCCTGCTTCCTGGCCTTCCCGCTGCGCTTCACCTTCGAACGCCCCCGCCCCGACGGCATCTTCGGCACCCTCTTCGACATCCTGATGGGTTTCGACAAACCCTTCAACCAGGCGCCGTCGCTGCACATCGGGCTGCTGGTCATCCTCTGGATCGTGTGGGCCCGCCACGCCCAAGGGCTGGCCCGGGCCGTCGTCCACATCTGGTTCTTCCTGATCGGCCTCTCGGTGCTCACCACCTACCAGCACCACTTCCTCGACGTCCCCACCGGGGCGCTGGCGGGTGCGTTCTCCGCCTGGCTCTGGCCGCACCAAGGCACCGAGCCCTGGCGAGGCCTGCGCCTGGCCCGCGCCCCTCTCCGGCAGCGAATCGGGGCGGCCTACCTGCTGGGTTCGGCGCTCCTGTTCTGGCTGGGCACCTTCGGAGGGGGCTGGCTGTGGTCGCTCTGGCCAGCCACTTCGCTGCTGCTGGTGGGTGGACACTACCTGGTGGGAGGTCCGCACGGCTTCCAGAAGACCTCCCCGTGGCCCACGCCGGCCTCGTTCCTGCTGCACGCCCCGTACACCGCCTGCGCCTGGATCAACAGCCGCCTCTGGTCGTGGGGCTCGGCCCCATCCTACCTGGTGGCGGACAACGTCATGATCGGCCGGATTCCGTCAACTCGCACTGCCCGCGAGGCCGGTCACGCCACCGTCCTCGACCTTGCCGCCGAGCTTCCCGGCCCCCGCGTGGAAGGTTGGATCGGCCTTCCCTGGCTCGATCTGGTCGCGCCCGGAATCGACGACCTCGTGCGGGCGTCCGACCTGGTGGAGTCCAGCCGCGCCAGGGGCCCCGTGATGGTATGCTGTGCCTTGGGGCGTTCGCGCAGCGCCTTGGTGGTGGCCGCCTGGCTTGTGCGCACCGGACGCGCCGGCTCGGCGGACCAGGCCATGACCCGGATCCGGCAGGTCAACCCCAAGGTGGTCCTGCCCGCATCCCATCGTGAACTCCTCCAGCACATCCCATCCAAGGGCTCCGCATGACCACCCACGTGCTTTCCGAATTGCTCCGACAGGGGCGCGGCATCGACGCCTGGAGCCGCATCCTGTGCCTGCTGGCCGGTGTCGTGCTCGCGCTTCCCGTGGCGGGGATCCCCGTCGCGAGCATGGTCCGCGGCCTGGCCGCGCTCAGCGTGCTGCTGGGCATCCTCCAGGCCTGGCTTTCCGTCCGCACCGCCTTCGACGCCTCGATCTTCGCCCGGATGGCCGAAGAGGCGACCTCGCCCTCGACTTGGTCGGAATTCGACCGTTCCCTCGCCGAACTCAAACTGCGCTCCGAAACGGCCGCCGCCCCGCGCGACGTGGTCGCCCGCGGTCGCGGCGCGCTGCGCCTGCTGCGCCTCCAGACCTGGGCCTTCCTGGCCCAGTCCGCCGCCTTCGTGCTGTCCACCTTCGGCGCCTGAACAGCGCCGGGATCCAGATCCCGGCGCCCCCCATCCACGGCCCCTCAGGGGGCCTCGTAGACCTTGGGGTACGTGATCTGTCCATTGGTGTTGGCGCCCCAGCCCCACACGGTTCCGTCTTCCAGAAGGACCACGTTCGAGCGGTAGCCCAGCACCAGGTCCTTGATCGGCGAAACGAGCGCTTTGACGGGAGGTGCCGCCTGCGAGAATCCGTTGTATCCCCAGCCTGACACGACGCCATCCGTCCCGACCGCCAATCCGTGCAACTCGTGCATTTTCGCGAGCATCATGCTTTTCGACGTGGCAACGAAAGCTTTGGATGGCGTGGAGGAGTAGTTCGCGGGATTCCACAAGATCAGGGAATCGTCCAGGCGCACGATCGCCGCATGGTTTCCGTACGCGGAAACCCGACGCGCCTTCGTGTCGGCCGGGATCGCGCCCGGAAGGGTGCCCCAGCCCTGGAGGATGCCGCCCGGCAGGATTGCAAGACAGAAATCGTCTCCACAGGCGGCATCGAGAAGCTTCGGGGGAATGCCCGTGGCCAAGGTCCCCGACTTCGTCCACGATCCGCCGGACCTCTGCCAAACGCTCGCGGAACTGTCGGAGGCTCTCAGGAAGATGAACGCGTCCCTGCCGGCACGGATGCGCCCCACGCCCTTTTCGTCGGCGAACTCCTTGATGGTATCGCCCCGGTAGTCCGTGACCAGCACCGTCCCGTCGGTCCGGAGGGCCGCGAGATGGTAGAGGGACGCCGCCACGTCCCGGAATGTGGACCGCGCCGCCTCGGCAGGAGGCTTGAAGGCCTGCATTTTCCCAGCACCCGCGAGGTCCGACTTCCCCCACACGGACAACCGCCCGGAGCCATCGACCAGCGCCCCGAAATCGCCCCCCATGGCGATGGCCGACACGCGATTCGCCACGGCGATGTCCACGGCAGCCGAAGCGACGTTGCCGGAGCGGTCGACCACCTCGACGAGCACGCGATTCGATCCGACCGCCAGAGCGGCGATCGTGTACGTCAATTTCTGCGCCACGGCCACGACCTTGCCTTGGATCTTGATCGACGAGATCTTGTCGTCATCGCTCAAGGTCCAGGAGAGTTCGTATTTCGTTCCCCCCTTGCTCATGGGCAGGAGCGTGTCCAGGGTTCCCACCCCGGGCGCGATCGCCGGAGCCAGGATGTCCCGGCGAACCACGATCTTGCGGTCGGACTCATGCCCGGCAGGATCGCGGGCCACGACCTTCATCGCGGTATCGCCTTCGAATCCGGTCAGATCGATCGCGACCTCGTATAGCGATTCCCCGAGGTCCCGTGCCTGGGTCTGTCCCACGCCGGTCCAGGCGACACCACCGAGATCCTCGACCCGCCATGCCAGGGTGACGACGGCTTTGCCCGAGCCCACGAACAACGTGTCGGCAGGATCCTTCAGGGTCACGACGGGTGCGTCTTCGTCGGCACGCACCACGACCCGGCTTCCCGACGACGAATTCCCCGCGGCGTCGAAGGCCTCAAGCTTGATCTGGTTCGTTCCCACCTTCAGCGGCACCTTCCGCTCGTACAGGCCGTCGCGCCCTTCGACCTCGACGCCGTCGATCAGGACCTTCGACACCCCGTAGGCGTCGTCCACCCTCCATCCGATCGTGACGGATTCCGTCCCTTGCGGGACTTCCAGGGGTGCCGCGGACGGCGATGCCGGAGCGACCTCGGGCCCGGATTCGTCGGGGGCCAGGGCGATCGGGAGGCTGTCCCACGATTCGTTCCCGGCCGAATCCGACGCGTGGATGCGCACCCAGCGGCTGTCCAGGGGAAGGTCCATTGTCCGGCCGTATCGACCGTCGACCACCTGGACCTCTTCGTCTTCGATCCGGACCCAGCGGACGTCGCCGTTGTCGGAAACCGTCCATGCGGCCGAAACCCTGGCCTTTCCGGCCACGGCGATCGCCGTCGCCTTCCCGTCAAGGATCTGCGGCACTTCCGTTTCACCCGCGCGGACGATCTTGATGATGGACTTCACCTGGGTCCCCAAGGTGTCCTCCGCGACGATCGAGATCGTGTTCAAGCCGATCGCCAAGGGGACATCGCGAGCAAACGCGCCGTCGCGTCCTTCCACGAGCACGTCGCCGATCGTGACGCGCGCCAGACACCCGGGATTGAGGACGATCCACGCGAGGTTCACGCTCCGCGTCGGGTAGGTCACCTCGCGCGACTTCGTCGACTCGGTGGCCTTGAGCACCGGATACCCCGGGCTCACCAGTCTCCGCAGCGTGATGGAATCGGTGGTCGTGTTGCCCGTGCTGTCCCGGGCGACCATGCGGATCTTGTGGGCGCCTTCTTCGAGCTCCAGCTCGCGGTACCAGGTGTCGCCGTCGCGTTCGGCGGGAACGCCGTCGATGGTCACCTCGTCCACGTAGTGGTTGTCTGTGATCTTCCACGACACCCTCGCGCTGGCCGAATCGAACGGGATGCTGCGATCGGAAGCCCCCGCCCCTCGGATCGCCTGCGGTCGCTCGCCGTCGATGGCGCGCCGCGCGACCAGGAAGTCCGATCCGACCTGACCGTCGATACCACGGACGCGCACACCCACGAAGGTCGGCGATCCGTCGGCGGCCAGCGGGACTCGGGCGCTCCAGACGGTATCGGACTCCTTGCTGGGCACGACGCCTCCGATGCGGAACGACGCTTCGTCGATGTCGCGCGGGTTTGAAACGCTCACCCGCACATCCACAGCGGTCTCGGAGAACGCGACGACGGCGGTGTCCAGGGGATCGGGAGAAACGATCCGGAGGCGCGGCATTCCCGGAGGCGGCTCCTCGACCAGAATGGAGACCCGCGAGACCGCGCGTTCGCCGGATGCATCCCGGGCCGTGACCACCAGGGTGTAGCCTCCGGCCTTCACCCCGGGCCGGGCTCTGACGTACGCCCTGCCGGACAGGTCCCAGACGCTGTCGGCCAGGGATCGGGGCTGTGCGAGGGAGATCGAGAAGCCTCCCGCCACGGTGTCCGTCCCCTGAAGCACGGCGGCATCCAGGACCACCAGGCGGGCATCCCACCGGAACTTCCCGGAGAGGGCGACTTCGTCGCCGCCCGCGACCAGATCCCGTTCGGCGCCGATGGCTTGCGCGACGCGGATGGCACCCTTCGGGAAGAGGGCCAGCGAATCTTCCGCCGAGACGCCTCCGGCATCGAAGCACGTCGCGAGCAAATCGAGGAACGCGGGCCGGCCGGTGTTGGCGTCCTTCAGGTCTGCCCAGGCCAGACCCGATCCGGGAAGGGATCGGCAGACTTCCTTCCGCAGCAGCGCGGTATCCACTCCCAAGGGGATCCGCGTCGGATAGGCGGCCACGACGGGTGCCCCCGAGAGAAGCATGCGGGCGAAGGTCGTGTGAACGCCTTTGCGGTCGCGAGGGAACTTGCCCGGCTCGACGGTCGCGTCGGCTTCGTGCTGCTTGAGCACGCCCATCGCCATGGAATCCTTCCGGATCGCCGGCTCGGCGATGGCCAGACGCCCCGATCCCGTCATGGGGATGACATCGGTGCGGATTCCGTGCCGCCAAGCATGCAGGAAAGCCGTATCCGATCCAGGCTGCTCCGAAGGACGGAATTCGACATGGAAGCGTCCGGAAGACGAATCCAGCGTCCAGGTGGCCGCTCCCGATTCGCCCCCCGACACCCATCCGATGGAATCCGGGCGCCGGTAGGCGTTCACCGCGCGGAATTCGACCGTGCACAATTGCGCTTCCGGGCTCGCCGTCATGCTGGTACCGGACTCGCACGAGCCCAGCCCCAGAAGAACGCTGGCCCCGGCGAACAGCACAAGGCTTCCATGAGTCGGGGAAAAGGGCGATTTCGGCATGTCTGGTGTCCTCTCGATCAGGAACGATCGGCGGCTTCGATACCCGTGCTGGTCTGCAGGGCCGAAAATGCGTGCGCGTGGGTTGTGGTGGCGAGCGTCCAGGTCGCAGCACGCCCTTTGGCGGCGGGTTGCGGCGTTGCCCGGAGCAAGACTTGGAAAGCTACTACCGGTCTACGCCACGAAGTACCATTTGGCTTCCCTCGGCGAAACACCATCCCATGACTCCCCAGTCCACGCCCCTCGGAAACTCCGTTCCTCCGCGAAGATCCTCCCTTCTGGAGCGCATCCTCTTCCCCAGGCTTTCCATCCCCCCCGCGACCTTGCGGCGGCACGTCGCCGGCAAGACAATTCTTGTCACCGGCGCCAGCCGCGGCATCGGCGAGGCGCTGGCGCTTCGGCTAGCCGAAGGCGGAGCGCACCTGATCCTGGTGGCTCGCTCCGAAGATGCCCTTCGCTCGGTGCAGGAGCGCATCGCGAACATGGGCGGGTCGGCCGAGATCCATGCCGTCGATCTGCGCGACGAAGCCGCCACGGCCACGTTCCTCGATCTCCTGGGCGACCGGCACATCGACGTCTTCGTGAACAACGCGGGAAAGTCCATCCGCCGGTCCCTGGCGGATTCCCTCGATCGTTCGCACGACTTCGACCGCACCATGGCCTTGAACTACCACGCCCCCGTTCGACTTCTTCTCCGTCTGGTCCCCCGCTTGCGGGAACGACGCGGGCAGATCGTGAACGTCTCCGCGTTGAATCTGCTCATGAATCCGATGCCGTACTGGGCCGCCTACCAGGCGTCCAAATCGGCCTTCGACCAATGGCTGCGCTGCGCCGAACCGGAACTGCGGGCCTGGAGTATTGCCACAAGCACCCTGTATCTTCCGCTGGTGCGCACCGCCATGATCGCCCCCACCCACGCCTACCGCGACATGCCAGCCATGGATCCCGACCAAGCCGCGCTGCGCATCGTCGGGTGCATCGTCAGGCGCTCCAGGCGCTGGATTCCCTGGTGGGGGCTTGCGCTGGAAGCGGGGTCGCTCATCTTGCGCCCGCTGATCGAGCGCGTCCAGTTCCGTGCCATCCGAAAGGCTTCCCGTGCGCCTGGCATTTGAGAAGCTCCGTCGCTCGGAATTCCTTTCCTGGAAGGGACTGACAGGTTTCGTCAACGCCGTCCGATCGGAAGGCTCCGGCCCGATGGCGTTGCTGCGCCTGGCGGCCCATCTCCACCCCGAGCGGACGGCGGTGCGCGACGAAACGGGCGCCATCTCGTGCCTGGACCTGCTCCACTCCGTCCAGGGCCTGGCCGCGCACCTGCAAGGCACCGAGGGGTTGCGTCCGGGCGACCGGGTGGCCTTGCTTTGCCGCAACTCGATCCCTGCCGTCGAGGCGATCTTCGCCCTGTCGCGCCTGGGGGTCGACGTCCACCTATGGAACGTCGACATGCGCCCCGCACAGTTGGACGAGCGCATGGCCATGGGAGGGTACGCCCTGGTGCTGGGAGATCGGGATGTCCTGCTCGGATTGCCCGTGCCAAACCGTTTCAAGGCGCTAGCCCTCGACGACATGCGGCCCGCACCGTCGCCACCGCCCAAGCCTGGTCGGAATTTGCCAAAATGCAAACCGGGCAGGATCGTGGTCGCGACGGGCGGAACCGGTGGAAAGTCGCGTTCGGTGGTCCGTCGCCCATCGCTTCGCGCCGTGCTGCGCCCGTTCCTGGGGCTTCTCGAACGCTTGGAGCTCGACGCCTGCCGACGCGCGCTGGTCGTCACACCCTTCTACCACGGGTACGGCCTGGCGTTTCTGTTCGTGTGCCTGTTCCTCGGCGTGGAAGTCCATCTGGCGCGACGCTTCGACACCCGCGCCATCCTGGAGCGGATCCGTACGCACCAGGTGGACGCGGCCATCCTGGTCCCCCTCCTGCTCAAGCGCCTGTGGCGGGAAGACCCCGTCACCACAGGCTCCCTGCGGTTCGTCCTCTCCGGAGGCGCCCGCCTGGACCCCGACCTCGCCACTCGCATCGCCGACGGATCCGGCATCCGGCTGTTCGATCTCTACGGGTCGACCGAAGCGGGATTTTCCATTCTCTCGACCCCCGAAGACAGGGCGGCACGACCAGGAACCATGGGCAAGGCGATTCCCGGAGTGACCGCGACCATCCGCGACGAATCCGGACAGATCCTGTCTGCCGGGCAGGTGGGGCGCATCTGCATCGAAAGCCCCTGGGCGATGGACAACCGCCAGCACGCGTGGGTCGACACCGGAGATCTGGCCCGGATGGACGCGGACGCGTATCTGTTCCTGGTGGGACGCGCCGACGACCGCATCGTGTCGGGCGGCGAAAACGTGCACCCCGACGACGTCGAACGGATCCTGGAGACCTGTCCCGGCGTCCACGAGGCCGTGGTGCTGGGCGTGGAAGACTCCGAGTTCGGACAACGGCTCGCCGCCTTCGTGGCGCTGATCCCGGGATCCGACCTCGACGAAGCCCGGATCCTGGCCTGGCTCAAACCGAGGGTGGCGCGCTTCGAACTGCCTGCCCGCGTTCGCATCCTTCCCGAAATCCCGCTCACCGCCATCGGGAAGATCGATCGGCCCAAGCTGCGGGAGTCGTGAGCGGGTTCGCCGCGCGCCTCCCCCATTGACTCCGCGGTCCGCTCAAGGCCCCACGGAACCGGGTGGGCGAAGAGTCGGTCGCTCAGGCTGCCGTCGAGGACGCGCCGCTACTTCGATTCGTGGTGATGGGCTTGAGCCGAGCCCGCTCCGGCGATGACGACAGTCCTCACCAGTAACGCGTCCAGATCCTCGCCACGGACACAGCGCCACCGACCATTGGCGAAACGAGAATCACAAAGCTCAAGAGCCGCACGATTTTCCTGTTCAAACCCCACCCAAAAGCCGTTCCCACAGCCCCCAGCATGAGGAATGGCACGAGGTACCGCCCCTGGACCCCGTCGACCTCAAGCAGCCCCACTGGACTCCATATGAGATGGATGATGAAATAGGTGCCCACGATCCCGATGGCCGTACCCGCCCAGATTGCGCTCCTTTGCCACAGGGCACTGGATGGCTTCTTGCCAGCCTCCAGCACGTACGCGCTGGCGAGCGCGGCGGCGGCGAACGCGTAGAATGCAAGCGGCAACCTGGAATCAAAAATGCCCAGCGACCCGAAGATTCCTCCGATTGCAAACTGGAATTGTGGCCCATGAAGGCTGTTGAGCACGATGTTCGGGATCAGATGCAGATTGTTTGCCAGAAACTGAAGTTGTCCAGCCATGGAAGTGCCGCCGCGAATATCCACCTGCAATGGCTTGACCAACGAGAGCCAAAGAAACGTGATCCCGGTTGCAGCGCACGCGGCAAGCAAGCCCTTCGCTTGGCAGGATTCGCCCTTCCGCGGCCAGGTACTCCAGGGCGGCAACAGGAGCAAGACACCCAGGGCCAGAAGCGGAGGCCTCCCTGTTCCCAATGCCGTCAGGAGCAAACCCGGGAGCATAGCGTCCTTCCAAGTGGGCGGATGCGGAATATCCGCTCTCCGGGACACCACAGCGAGGAACAGCGCCGAGATCGAGAGGAGGAGGGCGTCCTGGGAAACGGATCCCATCAGGAACAGGGACATGGGCATGGAAAGAATCGTGAATACCACGAAGCGACCGCTTCGCATCATGCACAACGCGATAACGGAGATGGCCACCGCGATCAGGCCATTGACAAGTCGCGCCAAGCGCAGGGCAACCAGGGGCGCGACCCCCGTCGATCGACAAACACCTACGACGACTGCCTGGGGCAGGTAACCAGCAGGCCCATAGACAACCGTATTGGGGAACGAGACCGGTTCGGCACGGCCCTCCCACCGTACCTGCGCAGCGGCCTCCAGGGACGCACGCGTTCCACTTCCGTCCGAAGCAAAGCATGCCTCCAACTTCAAGCACGCCACATCGATATGGTCACCGCTACGCCGTCCGTCGTAGCGCTCGCCGATCAAAGCCCCCCGCGAAATCTGCTCCGCGCGGAAGAAATGCGCCGCTTCGTCAGGGACCTGGAACGGCGGGGTCGCGAAGACGAAGAAGATCATCATCGGAAGCGCAAACACCAGGAACAACCAATGGAGGTTCGACTCCATCCGCCCGATTGAACCGCCAGCGGCACAATTCGAAAGGGCGAATCCGCGGAAGACTCTTGCGCTCATGGGTGATTCTCTTTCATACATCGAGGACAAATCGAGGGGACTCAATGTAGAACGCCGGGTTGTGCTCCATAAGAATACGGTCGCGAGCACAAAGTGGGTGAGTCGCGCCCTAGAAGATGACCTTCGTTGGTGATCTTCGCATGACGCGATCCCCGAGACCGAGTTCGCCAAAATCATTCAGACCCGCGCCCAGCAACGTCCCGTCAGCGAGAAGCAGCAGCGAGCTCCAATAGCTCCCCGCGACTCTTGAGACGCCGCTTCCGATATTGACAGGATGTGGCCGATGGAACGTGCTGCCGTCCCCAATGCTGCCGAACTCGTTGTATCCCCAGCTCCAAGCGATGCCACTACGCGAAACGGCCAGCGCATGGTGAGCCCCCACGGCAGCGTGCGCGATGTCTGAAAGAATCTTTGTCGGGGTACGAACGCACTGGGAATCCGGCCCCGTTCCGGACATCATCCGGTAGTTCGTCCCGAAGGAGTACAGGTCGCCATCCGTGGATACAGCAAGCGAGAGTGCGCTATTTGCTGCAATCGCTTTCCATACGATGCCCTCCGAGGGAACAGTGATGGGCGTTCTGGTTGAGACCTGCGATCCATTTCCCAGTTGTCCATCGAAATTCGCCCCCCAAGCCCAAAGAGAGCCATCCTTCTTGATCGCCAGGGAATGCCCGGCTCCGCTCGCGACATGGGACACATCGTCGAGAATCCTTGCCGGAAGCGACCGATCGAGCGTATCCCCGAGCCCCAGTTCGCCGTATTGATTGTCCCCGAAACCCCAGAGGCTTCCGTCGCCGCAAACGACCAGATTGCATCCAATCGCTCCCGTCGCCGACGTACGCGCCCCGCCTTCGCTCGCGCACACAGCAATCCTCGCAGGTTTGGTACGGTCATCCTTCGTGCCGTCGCCCAACTGGCCGTGATTGTTCTTGCCCCAGGTCCACACGCTGCCGTCCTTGCGGATCGCGATCCCCGAAGCCATCGAGACGACCGAGTCCAGGATCCGCACTGGGCGCACGATATGCTCTTCCGGATGATTCTCGACCCCCGCATCGCGGGCCAAACCCGAAGCCCAGAGACTTCCGTCGGACTTCAGGAACAGGGAGTGCGAGTTTCCCATCGCCACGTCCACGACGTGGGCCACCTTGTATCCGGCCACCAACACGGGGCCAGGCTCGAATTTGGGGGCGAAGGCCCGGATGCGCAGCGTACTCGAGGATTCGATGCGCAGGGACTCGGGCCAGACGATCGAGGTCGAATCGGGAGTGATGCCGTCCAGGGTGTAACGCAACGTGGCCCCAGGTGTTCGGCACGTCGCGCGAATCCAATGCGGTCCGGAGCGCACCGCTGCCCCGCCCGAATCGGACAGCACCACCGGGGCGGCCACGAGCCTCCAGGAAAAGGTCGAAATCGGACCCGCTCCCCCCTCGGTCCAGGCCCTGGCCCTCAGGAACATCGAGGAATCGACCCGCAGGGACTCGGGCACCACGGGCGAGCTCGAATCGGGGTCGGCCCCACCGATCGCATATCGGACGACCGCGCCGGAATCCGGCACGCTCAGGTGAACGCGGAAGGCAAGGTCCGCGACCCCGGAAGGAACCGAAGACGAAACCGTGCCCGGCGGATGAGGAAGTCGCCGCACGATCACGACGGTATCGACGACATTTCCTGTTAAATCCTCGGCGCGAAACCGGATGCGATTGATTCCGCCGGAGATGGGCACCACCTTCTCGTAGAATCCACCTTCGATCGCCGCGACGCTGGAGTCTCCCAGGCTGGCGCTGCGGATGCCGGCGGCATCGGAGAGCATCCAACGCACCAGGATCCGACCCACGCCTGCCGCCACCACGGAGTCGGGCGCGGACAATAGCCGGAACACCGGAGCGAGCGTATCCGGAGGCGCTCCGGCTTCGCGTCGTGCCACTTCGAGGTAGCGCCGCGATTCCTGGCCGGCGCTGTCCACCCCCACAATCTCGATCACGGTGGTTTTTCCCGCGGAATCGAGCGGCACATCCGCTTCGTACTGGTTCTCTCCGGCGGCACTCGCCCCGATGCCCCCGATGATCACCTTCTCGATTCCGTCGGCATCGACGGCCACGACCCGGACCCGGATCCGAGACTCCTTGGCGTCCACTTGAATGGACGGACTCGAGGGGCTGACCAGCGATACCACCGGAAGCAAGCCCCCCTCTCCGGCATCGCCATCCTGGAACAAGGTCCGTACCTGCGTGGCCGAGAGCCATCCCTCATCGACAAGGCGCTCCGCGACACGGCGGGCACTTGCCGTATCGCGAGGCATTCCCCATCCGGTGATGCGTCCGGAAACTGTCGCGCCCTCGGCCAGCAAGGCCAGGAACACGCCGCGCCAGACTGTATCGGCGGGAAGTTCCGGCGGTCTGTCGGCAGGAAAGGTCCCGAACCCCGGCCAGCCCTTCGACAGCCCCAGCGCGTACGACATCGCCAACCCCGACTGGGAGGACGGGAACCGGGAAGGAGATGCCTTGCGCAGGCTGTCCAGAGCGACCAAGGCCGACCGTACCGGCACCACGTGGGCTCGCTCGAAGGGTGCGAGACTCTCGCCGTAGCGCCGTAGCCGATACGTCGAGGTCCGGACTCCGTGCTTGAGGAACACCATTTCCATCGTGTCGGCCGAATCGAGGTCGACAGGTATCCGCACGTCGAACAGGCAACTGTCGATGATCGCGGGAGCGACCGTTCCGCTGATCGATCCGACCGCGTACCGTATCGAGTCCGGAACCCAGCTTCCCCGCTCCACGGAAAAGCGCAAAGCCGATTCCGACGTCCGGGTCGCATCCGGATCCACCGACGTCGAAGCGGTGCGATCGCAGGACAAAAGTCCGAACGCCAAGGGCAGGGCGAACAACACATTGCAGAGGGTTCGGGGAATCCATCGGGGGGTCAGAAACATGGCTACTCTCGTGTCGGCACCGGGGGACATCACCGAGCGCAAAAGGGAAAACTAGCTCTTGCTGTCGCTCGAATCCCGGCATCGCCCCTCACTCCATACGCGACCTCAACCTGGGCATTCACACCACCCCGCGACCATTCGGGCGTGAAGGTATTCTTTGCTCCAAGCATTCTGGAGCCCCCCCCCATGAACCATCCCTCGCCCTTCGGAAACCCGTCGCCCTTCGGCGGACCGCGCCCCTTCGACGGAAGCTCCCTGCTCGACCGTTTCCACGGCAAACCCGTCGGCGAGGTGCGCTTCCCCACCGCCGCCGCACCACCGCGACCGGCCGTGGATCCCGACTACCTCCGCAAGGTCCGCGAGAATGATCCCTGGCCCGAAGGGTCGTCGTGCGCCCCACCCTCGCCCAAGCCGCTGGTGCCACCGGTCGCCGTCACACTATCCAATTGCCGGTTTCTGACACCCGTCGACCAGCTACGCTTCAACGAGTCCTTCGAGATGGCCGTCGACGTCCGCCGCTTCGCTCCAGGCAAAACGCGCCGCGCCTTCTTCACACTCCACTACGAGATCCACCACGAGGGCAAGACCGAGCGCGACAAGGCCTTCCTGGGCACCGAGGGATTCCCCGACTCCGACCGTGAAACCCACACCGTCACGGCCAAGGGGTTCCTGTTCATCATGGCGCCGCTGCGCACCGGCGCCACCATCGACTTCTGGCTGACCGCCACCCACCAGGAAGCCGCCGGACCCGTCGAAAGCCCCAAGGTCAACGTGCCCCTGCTGCGCCACGCCCACTGGATGGGCGGATCCGACATCCTCTTCGGCCTGGGCTCGTCGTTTCCGCGCCTGAGCCCCGACGGCCGACTCGCCTCCGTGCTGGCCGCCGCCCTGCGTCGCGGTGCCAAACCTGCAGACCCGAAGATCCCCGAATCGG
>JAMIIV010000253.1:0-15490 GCA_035913415.1 Fibrobacteria bacterium
CGATGCGGTTGTGCGGGTGCTGGAGGTTCTTGGAACCGGCCCCCATCAGGAAGCTGATGTCCCAGGGATTGCGCCCCAGGTTGTAGTCCATGTTGTCCAGGACCAGATTCAAGTACGCCTGGGCCGCCGCCGCGCTGTCGTCGCGGATCATCTCGTGGTAGGCCACGATGGGCAGCAGACCTCCCATGTTGTACCGGTTCATACCCCAGGTGATGGAGCTCCAGACAAGATTGTAGGGCTTGAGGATGTTGGCTTCGGTGCCCGGGTAGACGCCGTTTCCGTTGGTGCTTTCGGAGGCGTAGCGTTTGCCCACCAGGGCCCGCAGACGGGTCCGGATGTCTTGGGCGTCGGCGGCGGGAATCCCCCAGGTAGCCGCCAGGGAATCGGTGCGGTAGATCTTCTTGAACAGCAGCCACGCGGTGTGCAGGTGGGTGTTCTGGTAGTCCATCACCCAGCCTCCAGGACTGAACAGCTTGGAGGCGTGCATGGCCATGAAACCGGCGCGGAAGGTCTCCATGTTGAAGACGTACAAGGTGTTGTTCCCGAAGGTCTTGTCACCCATCAAGTGGTACCGGTAGAGCGTGTCGCCTGTGGCGTGCCACAGGTTCGCCGCGGCCCAGGCGAGATCATCGTCCCAGCGCGTCTGCGTGATGTAGAAGCCGTCCACGGTGCCGGGGCCGGGAACCCTCCAGTTGGGCAGCACCACCCGGGCGTAGATGTCCTTGGCCGCTTTCAGGCAGGAGTCGGCGAAGACCGGATCGAACGGTTCCCACGCCTGGGAGAACAAGGCCAGGGATCCAGCGAACTGCGCGGGTACGGCCGACCCCTTGGCCCCCACCACCGGACGATCCGGCCCGCCTTTGGCGAGCGGGGCGGCGTCGGCGTTTTCGGGGCGATCCCAATAGAGGTGGTCGTTCATCCAGATGCCCACGTCCTGGTACATCTGGTTGGTGGCCAACAGACCGTCCTCGGCCGAAGCCCGGTAGAGGCGCATCACGTAATCGGCGCCGATCTTGGCCTCGCGCAACAGGTCGGGGATGCCGTCGTTGCCGAAGGGCAGAGTGTCGTTGTACGAGCTGCCGTAGCGGTCTTCGGCCTTCTGGGGCCACAGCGAATAGGCCAGGATCAGGTTCGTGAACGAATAGCCGATGGTCTGCCCCACCTTGAAGTAGTCGCCGCAGTCGTACCACCCGCCCTGCAGGCTGCCCGCTTTGGCCTTGCCTCCCGGGCGCCCCGAGCCGTCCATCATGTGACTGGGACCGTGCGCCCAGGAATCATTGTCGCCGCTGCGCTGCCATCCGAAGAACTTGAGGGAGGTCTCGAAGACATCGTTGTAGATGGTCTTGCGGATCTCGAAGAGGTGGGACGTGTCGGAGCCCACGGCCACCCGGAACGCCCCCTCTTCGGTGAGCGAGCCGAATTCCGCCAGCCACAGGCGTTCGACCGCCGACGCGTCGGCGGAATCGAGATTCGTGGTATTGGCCATGCTGTAGAGCTGGGTGATCGAATTGAAGAATCCGCGGATCTGGATGCGCCCCTTGTAGGGATAGGCCCCGAGATCCTTCAAGGTGCCGGAATGCGCCACGGTTCCGTTTTCGCGGACCACCTGGAACGTCGTGCTCTTGGGCGCGCCCACCAAGGCGTTCTTCTGCACATCCCCGGTCCTGTACCCCACCTGGTTCACCCGCACGGAGCTGACCCGCAGATTCAACGAATCGAGGGAGCGCCTTCCGCATGTGGCACAGGTGTTGTCGATGGATTGCGCGGCGGCGGGGGATCCCGCCAAAGCGACCAAGGAAACCAAAAGGCCGACGAGGCCTGGAATCGAGCGATTGGACATGAGGTCGGATCTCCGGACTCCGGGACAGAGTCCTCCAGTGCGAACCATACCCGGAAAACAGACCCTTCGCACCCGGTTTCCGCAACAAAATACCCCAGGTGTTTCCACCCGGGGTACGGAATGCGCCCGAAGCGCCCAAGTGAGGGGGTTCCAGCCTTACTTCAAGGGAATTTCCCAGCCGAACTTGAAGACCTGGTTGACCACCCGATTGTCGGGGAGCTCGCCTTCGCCGGCCATGTTCTGCCACAACACCAGGCGGATCATGTAGACGCCACTGGCCGCAGGACGATCATTGGCCGCCAGACCGTTCCACTGGATGCGAACCTCGTACTGGTTGTCGCGATCCTTGGGGATGCGATCGGTGTAGAAGGCGTCGCCCAGGAGATCGAGGTCGATGTTGGCCACGAAGGTTCCCTGGTTGTCGTAGACGATCGCCTTGCCGCGCAGGGGCTGGTTCAGGATGATGTTCGGCCCGAGGCCATGCGCGACCTTGGGGCCCGGCACGGGCAACCCGCTCGCGAAGTCGACCCACTCCTTGCCACCTGCCGGGCGGACCCACAACTGGAGTGCGGGCTCGGGTGCGATCACCCATCCCTCGTACTTCAGCTTGTTGGGATCGAACTCGATGGCAAAACGCGGCGGGCGTCGACCGAGGAGGACGGGCACCCAACGCGTGGGGTTTTCGACCGCGTTGCCCAGACGGTCGGTCAGGGTCCCCGACGATGCGGGCGCCAACCGGATTTTGTCACCAGCCCGGAAGATGGTGAGCAGGCTGTCCGAGGCATCCAGGAGGATCATGGCTCCGAGGCTGTCGGGACGCATGACGGTCGAGCGGCCGTGCACGGCGGTGCCGATCGCTCCGTCGCCCACCAGGAGCAGGGGCTCCGCACCGGTCCAGCGGATCACCTCGCTCCACGACACGAACAAGGTGTCGGCGGAGCCTTCCGCCTGGGCGTACCCCACCCGCGCCGCCATCGCGACGGCCGGAACGCTGTCGAAAACGGGGAAGGCGGTGGTGGTCCCGGCGGAGAGCTGCCGTCCCAGATCCGTGACACCGGAACCGGTGACTCCGACATCGAAGGGTCCGATGGGCAGGATGGCCGTGCGACCGTCGGGCTGGAGGCTCCAGGCACCTTCGGACAGACGCACAGAATCCATGCCCCCACCAAGCGACGGCCAGAGGAAGGTCAAGGCGGGCAGGGTCCGCGGCCCCCGAGCCCAACGCACGACCACATGGTCCACGGCACCATCGCCGTCCAGATCATGGTAGGAGGCCGAACGCGGCGGACGCTCGGAACCTTGGAGCACCACCCATGGATGACGGGGCGACGGCCGATTCCGAACGGCGTCGGAGAATCCACTGCCTGCGGTGGGCCGCAACGAATCGCCTGGAAAGAGACTGCCGGTATCGACGGGAATGCTCCAGACCAGAAGATCGCCCGAAGAGGGCAATCCGTCGAATCCAACCGCCGCCACGGGCAACCCGAATCGTTCCAGTCCGGTGATCCCCGCGTCGAGGGAGACCTTTTCCGAGAAGGTGGCGCGGAGGGTGTCGGAGCCTGACGCCCCACCCACCGCATCGTACACCAGACCCACGGAAAGGAGCACGGGCGGAACGCTGTCGTGGATCGGGAACGAGGCCACTTCGGCGTCCGACACCTGGCGTCCGAGATTGGTGGTGGGCGAAGAGGTCACTCCACGATCGAAGGGCCCGATGGCGACCACCGTCGAGCGCCCGTCCGGCTGGAGCACCCAGGCTTCGGGCGCAAGGGAGACGGTATCGAACCCTCCGCCCAGCGAAGGCCACAGCAACTTGAAGGAGGGATGTTTGCGCGGAGCGCGTGCCCATATCATGGTGACACGGTCCACGGCACCATTGCCGTCGGCGTCGGAGTACCAGGCATTGGCCGGGGGCCGGTCTTCACCCATGACTTCGATCCAAGGGTGCAGGGGGGAGGCCGAGCGTCCCAGACCGTCGACGACGGTGCCACCAGGAATCGGTCGGATGGAATCGCCGGGCACGACGACCCCCGTGTCCACGGCGAGTTTCCAAGTCCAGGACGAGACGTCGACCGGAGCACCTGCCACGGGAAGCGTGGAAATGCCGGTTTTCAGACGCTGAAAACCGGTGGCGGTCGCGGTGACCGGCTCGGAGAAGGTGAGGAAAACGGAGTCGGTGGCCCCGCTTCCGTAGATCAGGCGAGCGGTCAGAAGCCCAGGGCCGACGGAATCGGCAAGCGCCACCCGGACGGAGTCGCCGCCCTTCAAGAGCACGACACTTCCTGCGCCATTCACCCCGGAACCCATGGTGGTGGCACGCGAGTAGGGGGAAGCCAGGTCGATCTTGACAACCGAGTCGCCAACGGTGGTCGGCACCAAGGTCGCACGCACGCTGTCGGCGACGCCGAACCGGACGCGCGCCAAATCGGGGGTTTCACCAGCGCGGAGCTTGCGCTTGTAGATCAGCACCACTTGATCGGCCGTTCCGTCGCCATCGGCATCGCGGATCCAGGCCTGGGCGATGGGCGCTTGCCGAATGAGGATTTTCAGTTCTCGGTAGGCCGGGCAGTTCGCGGCCGCGTTGCCCTTGAGATCACGGACCTGGGTGGGGCTCAACACGAGCTGGTCTCCAGCCTTCACGATGCCCGTGCGGACGACGACGGTCCAGCGACCGGTGGCGACATCGGAAAGCCAGGCAGAATCCACGACCACCGATGTGGTGGCGAGTGCGGTGCCTCCGCGCTGGACACCCAGGAACCAAGCCTTGGAAGGCGCGACCACAGGCTCGCTGACCCACAGCGAGATGGTATCCACCAGACGCCCATCGAGGTTCTCGACGATCTTGGCCGAATCGAGCCAAGGACCGACACTGTCCGCCAAGACCTGGTACTGGGTCTTGGACTTGCCCACGAGATCGCGGAGGGTGAGCATCGCGCTGCCGGTCCATTGCCCTCCTCGGGCGATTCCGGCGAGGGGAATCAGCAATGTTCTGGTGGGCGCATCGAGCAGGGTGAGCGCAGGAGAAACGACCAGCCGGGTGGAATCTCCGAATTCGTCCCGCAGCACGACGACCACGCTCTCGGGAGCCGAAGTCAAGGGGCGGTCGAAATGCACCCGAGCCTTGTAGGTCCCGTCGCACTCGCGGATGATGGCTCCCTTGGTCGGGGTGGGCCAGGTGGAAATCGCGAAGATCGAGGTCGCCGAGGTGTCCTCGGGATCTTCGATGTCCTTGTAGACCAGCTCGAGGGTGTCGCCGGGCAGGACACGCACCTGGTTCACGGCGGGGACCCCCGCGACCACGGAGACCGGGGCCAGTTCGAAGATGCCGGTGGCGATCCCGGTCTCGACCAGGGTGAGAGTGCCGATGTCGACTCCGGCGCGCCGGAGCGTCACGGTCACGACATCCGCTGCGGCGGGCTTCTTGTTCGCATTGCCGTCGGTGACGCGAACACGCACGAGGGAACTGTCCGGGGTCACCCTCGATGCGGCGTTGCCGGAGGCGTCGAACACCTCGATCTGCGAAGGCGTGAGCTTCGAGACGGAATTCACGAACCAGAACGAATTCTTGAACGCGCAGGGCCGGCCCTCGTCGCAGGCGTCGGTCACGACGGATTCCGTCGAGTCGGCGCCGGCGAAGATGGTGACGTCGACCTTGTTCGTTCCCGTGTAGAGCCTCAGGGGAAGATCGATCTTCCAGGTGCCGTTGGGGTTGCGCGTGAGGGCCGCGCGGCGCTGCGCGTCGGTAAGTTCGACGCCGTTCACCCAGATCTCGGTGATGAAGCCCTTGGCGGTGGGAATGAGCTGGTCGTAGGCGTCCACCGTCCCGGTCAGGCGCGAGGATGCCGAGCTCTCCATGTTGATCGTGCCACCGTTGGCCACGTCGAACGGCGCATCGAACTTGACGTCCATCGCGTAGACGGTGCGCTTGGTCGCCTGTTCCTTCTTGTCGGGCGAGAAGCCGTAGACGAACACGCCCTTGCGGTAGACGGCCACGTAGGGATTCACGGCCTCTTCGGGACGGATGATGTCGAAGCTGTCCTTGGCGACCCTCATCATTCCGGGATAGTCGACCGGATCGCCGTTGGCGACGCTGTGGGGCATCCAGCTCCAGTCGGTGGTGGTCAGGGGCGCATCCTGCCGTGTGACGAACACGTGTCCCGTGGAAGCCCTGTTCGGTCCGGCCTCGTCCCACCACCTGCGATCGCCGATCAAGGGGATGTCGGTGCGATTGACGAACGAGTTCGCGAAATTGAACGCGTTGATGTTGCCCTGGTTGAGCGCGTTGGGCCATTCGCTGCGGGCCACCAGACGGGCGTCGAAACGGATGCGAGACTGGGAGTTCATCACCGTCGGTCCCAGTGGCATCTCGAGGTAGTAGCCCCACGTGTTCGTGGCGGGATCATAGCTGTCGGGAATCTTCATCGGCTTGAGCATGAACGCGCCCTGGCTGAGTACACCCCAATCCCAATTAAGACCCCAAACAGGGTCGGCGCAGGGCTTGTTGAAACCCGCCGAGTTGTAGGCCTGACAGATGTCGTACTTGACACCGATCGAGTTCTCGAAGGTCAGCGGGACCTGGTCCATGTCGGGGCCCGTCACGGTGTAGGGTACCCCGGGGGATTTCCACAACGTGTCCGTGGAGCGCGCATAGAACCGCAGCGAAAGGCTGTCGAAGGTGCGTTCTTCCTCGTTGACGACATTCGTCACAATGAAAGGCAGCCCGCCCTCGGTGTACTGCCCCGCGTAGACCTTGAACTTGTAGTCGGTGATGGGGGTGCGGAAGCAGCCGACCACGTCGTCGTACGGGCCTCCGGGCACGCCCACGCGGAAATTGTACGTGGTGCGCTCCTTCAGGCCGTAGAGCCGCACATGGTGGAACTTGACCGGGGCATCTCCCGCCTGGTCCACATCCACGTAGCGGAAGTTGCCGGCCAGCCAGTTCGCGCTGTCGGCGAACATCACGCTGGAGGGATACTCGCCGTTGGGCGTGTACCACATGATGTCGGCCGAATCGGAGGTGACGTTGCACGCCTTGATCTGGCCGTAGATCGGCGGGGCCGACGGGACGGCCTTGGTGGTGAAGTTGTAGCGGACGGAATCCGTCGGGGATCCCACCCAGGCCCACTGGGTGCGGCTCTTGCCGGCCAAGTCGGTGGCCGTCACCTTGAACCAGTACTTCGTGGCCGGGGTCAGGGGGTGGATTTCCAAGGAGATCCTGTTGGAGGTATCATTCCCGATGACAGTCGTGGTGGTGCCCAGGAGAAGGGAATCGGTGCCGTACTCCAGCTTGACGGTGCCCCACTTGTCGAGGTCGACTTGCACCCGCGCCAGGGTGTCGGTGGTGCCCCGAACCTTCACATCCATGCGCGGGGCATCGTTGGGGACATTCTCGGCGAGTCCCGTAAGCGCCAGCAACGTGACCGCCGAGCCGTCCAGGCAAGTCTCCGTGATCTGGTAGTTTTCCCATTGCTCAAACAACTGGCTCGTGCTGCCGCCCGGCGTCTTGCCTCCGTAGAGCGCTCCCACCGGGACGCGGTAGTTGTAGTTGGCCCCCGGCACGTTCTTGCCCTCGGGGTTGGCGGCGCGGTGGTGCGGGTGCCCCGGATTCTTGGCCCCCACACCCAAAAGCATCGACATGTCCCACTGGTTCATGCCCAGGATCACTCCGGTGCCGTTGATCAGCGCTTTCTCGATCTTGTCCCGTCTCCAGACCGGAGTGGGAAGGTCAGGCAGACTTATCTGGGAGGGATCCAGGTAGCGCGTCATGTCCCAGTACATGTACAGCTCGGCGAGGTTGCCCATCTGGTACCGATTCCAGACCCACTCCATCTGGTTGGCCATGGAGTACCAGAGCGAGTCGTACTTCAGCGGATTGTACGAGACGTCCATGCCCGAACGCCCGATCTGCGGGAACGTGATGTTTCCCGCGTTCCCGAGACTGCGCGCCGAGAGGTTGGCCATCAGGTTGGCCATGGTGCGCTGCGCCAGGAGTCCGCGCTGGGCATCGGAGATGCCGTAGTTGGCTGCGGTATCCCGGTTCTGGAGGAACAGCTTGAAGAAGGCATACAGGGCCACGCTCTGGACCGAGGCCCAATCGGTATTCGCATTCGATTTGCGCATCTGGTCGGACGTGCACCCGAAGAACCCGCCTTCGAAGTGCGATCCGGGGAAGGTGGCTGCCTGGTTGGAGCCGCAGGTCCCGCCCTTGCCGTTGGGAAGTCCGGGAGTGAGGATGGTCTCGTCCAGGTATTTCTTCTCGCGCGTGGCCCAGAAGAGGGCCGTTGAAGCCATCGCCATGTCGTCCTGCGAGATGGATTCACCGTTGTAGGCAGGCGAGCTCTCCAGCCGATTGACCTTCTTGGCCAGCTCGTAGAGGTCGCGTGCGGCCTTGAGGGCGGTGTCGCACCAGCCGGTGCGGTCGTAGGGACGATACAAGCGCGACACGAACGCCAGGCCTGCGGCCCAGTCACCCAGGGACGACGATCCGTAGTCGGTGCGAGCCGGTCGATTTTGCCGCCCGCCGCGATCGGGAACCACGACATCCTGGTTCTGGGGCTGCCCCCACCAACCGTGGTCCTTGCCGAAATCGCCGACGGACAGATAGAGCTTCGTGGAATCGATGGTCGATCCGGCCATGGTGCCACCTGCGATCTTCCAGGCCTTGATGGCGAAGTGCGCCCCCCACCGCGCCTCGCGCACGATGTCGGGGATGCCGTCGGAGCGTCCCACCCCGCTGGCGGCACGGGTGTCGTTGTGGTTGAACCCGTAGCTGTCGGCGTCCTTTTCCGGCATGGTCGCGGCGATGCTGCCCAGCATGGCCAAGGCGAAACTCTGGGTGCGAGTCTCCTTCAGGTGGTCGCCGCAGTCGTACCAACCACCCGTGAGTTTGCCCTTCCAGCGGTATTTCGCCGCCCCGGCGCCCGTCGTGTCGATGTTCCAGCCATCCCAGGTGTGGGCGGGCTTGCTGCGGAACCACGAGGGCGAATACAGGGTGTCGGTGATTTCTCCGGTTTCGTCGGCAAGCGACCCGGAGCGCTGGATGCCGAAGAACTTGATGGTCGCATCGCGGACCATGCCGTAGAGGTTCGGCGAGACCACGAACTGGGCCGACACGGCCCCCGTGGGCAACTTGATCTTGTACTTGCCCGCGGGAACCGTTGCGGGGATGGTTCCGACCCACACGACGCCAGTGGAGGTCAGACCTGTCTTGGGGTAGCCCCGGTACATGGGATTGGGGCTGCGCGCGGCATCGATCACGCGTTCGGACTTGACCTGGCCGGTGGCGGTCAGTCCCGTGGAACTGAGGCTGCCGTTGGCCACCGTGATGCCCTGCAGGTCTTGCACTTCGAAGGTGGGAAGGGAGCCCGGCCCCACCACATAGAACTGCGCCCGCCCTTCCTGGACATCGACCAGACGGTACCCCGCCTGGTTCACGCGCACCGGACTCATGACCAGGTTGGCGATATCCACACGGGTTTGGACGGACGTATCCGAAATCGCCGCCGCTTGCAGCGGGTGAGCGATGGAATCATAGGGCATGGGGTCTGCCTGCACGGCATGATGACCAAGAGCCATGGCCAACAGAGCAAACAGAAATGATTGCTTTTCAAAATGAAACACTTGAGATCTCCGGGCAGAGTCTGAATGGCCGACCGGAGCGTCCTCCAGGTCGTCACCTGCCAGAGTAGGTGATCTCCACCAAAACCGCAAGTCGTTGTCAATGCCTGGGTAGGAAACCTGGACTCCCCAGGAATACACCCCAGCCTCCACCACCCGAAAGTCGCCCGCCCTTTGATAGTTTGACTCCCCATGACCCCCCGACTCCCCGTCTTGCTCCTGTCCATCCTGTCCGCCTTGGCAGTTTCCAGCCAGGCCATTTCCGTCGAGCCCCCCTCGCCAGACCACGACAGCATCGTGCGCTTCGAACGGCGCCTGGACTCCGCCCTGCGCAAGGACACGGCCCTGGCCAGCGTCCGGAAAACCCTTTCGACATGGGTTCCCCAGGTCCCTACCGCCCAGCACATCGATCACTTGCTGGAAAAGACCTTGAGCTGGGAGCGGTGCAACCGGCTGGACAGCACACAAACGCGCATCCTGCAGCGCCATCTGGTCCATCTGGTGCGCTCCCAGAGCCGGCAAGACGTTCGGAACCGACTGCAAGCCAATCGTTTGTTCCAAGGCACCTGGGCGCTTCAGCCCACCAAGACCACCCTGCGCCCCACGGACACACTCCTTTTGAGTCGGCAAAACTCCTGGCGCACCACCATGATTCCGCCCGACACGGTGCTCGTCGAACTTGCCCGCGTGGATGCCTTCGGACCGCAGCAGAGCCTCCGATTCCTCGCCACGGATACCGTTCGCGCCCACCGGATTCCGGGCAACAGCAGTGTTTGGCGACTGGAACAACCGATTCGGGACCCCGGGATCTGGCGTGTTTCCGCGTTCCTCGACGAGGTCGTGCGCGAAACCTTCGTCCAGGTCACGTGGCTGGATGCGGCCGTGCTGCGCGATGAGAACCGGATGATCCTCTGGGGCAGCAGTCCCTCCGACATCCTGCCGCCCCCGTACCAAGTCCACATCGAGCGCCAGGCGGGCTGGACCACACGCTCCACCGACGACCGTGGAGCGGCCGAAATACGGATGGGTGAGATCAAAAATTCTTCGATGCGGGTCATCCTGGAAAAGGACGGCCACCAGGCCCTGATGAACGCGCCAGGTCTGTACGCATCGAACGATCCTGTCCCCTACGCCTGGACCGACCGCCCCAGCTACCGGCCAGGTGATCTGGTGCACGTCCGCGGGGTGCTGCTGCAGCGCGCCGTCTCGGGGGAATTGGAGATCGTACACGCGGATTCCGTGCGAATCCAGGTCAGCGAGGGTTCCCAAAGATCCCACTCCACAGTCCCCATGGATGCTTCGGGTCAATTTTCCGACACCTTGCGACTGTCGGAAACCGCCAACCAAGGCCTCTGGGCCATCACGATGCGGGCGCTGGTCCAGAAAGGGCAGACCATCCGCCTGAACGAGTCCCAGCAGTTCCACTTCCTGGTGAAAGCCTACCGCAAGCCCGAATTCGAAATCTCGGCGCGATCGGTGGACCCCGTGGTCTCGGTGGACGACACCGCCTCGCTGGACATCGAAGGCCGCTACCTCTTCGGGGGAAACATGGCCGGTGCCGAGGTCAAGGTGCGATGGTCTCGTACCAACCGCCATGGCTGGGGTGAAGACGAGCTCTTCCACACCAACGAGACCGTGTTGGACGCACGAGGACGCGTCAGGGTCAAGATCTCGACCCGTGGTTTATCGGAATGGGAAACGCTCAAGGCCGAAGTCATCGTCACCGATGCCAGCCGCCGCGAAGAACGCATCGAGACGGCCATCCAGGTCTGGCCCACCGAGCTGCAGGTGCAAGTCGAGACCACCCCTGCTACGTACCTGCAGAAGGGAAAGCCCGCACGCATCACCATCCGCACCGTCGATCGCCGCCTGCGCCCGGTCTCGGGCCCCGTGAAGGTGCGCCTGTCCAGCACCAGGGAGCTTCTACTCGACACCCTTCTGGCTTCGGATTCCCTGGGCACCTGCGGCATCACCTTCCTCCCGACCACCTCGGAGGCACTGTCCCTGGAGGTGGCCGCACGCGCGGCCAGTGGCCGTTGGAGCCTGCATCGCGCCGGCTTGCAGGTGCGGGACTACGCGGTCGAACCCGATCATTCGGGATTGAGCTTCGACAGGGAATTGGCCGCCCCCGGAGACACCTTGACGGTTTCTGTCGCATCGCCCCCCCCCGGACGCCGGCTGCTGGTGTCGGCCCATGGACAGACCATCACGCACTGGGAGGTCCCGACCGCGCCTGCCATGGGAAGCCCATTGACGATCCGCATTCCCCTGCCTGCGACATTGTCCCCCGAGGCCCGCATCGAGGTGGTGACGCAGACGGATGAAGGATTGAGGTTGCAAACAAAGGATCTGCGCCTGGTCGATTCCTCCACGATCCTCAGGGTGGAGATCGAAGCCCGCAAGCTGTATTTCCCCGGCGACACGATGAAGGCGCGTCTGAAGGTGCGCGACCACGCCGGACGACCGGTCCGCGGCCGTTTCAGCGTCTCGCTCGCCGACGACGCCCTGTGGCAGGTGGCGCGCAAGGACCGGGTCTGGCGCGCCTTCAACCGCGAACCCCGCCTGGCTGACCTGCCCTCCCAAGTGCGCCGCGGTGGAACCCACTCGCGCATCGCGCAATTCGATCCTTACGTTTGGCAACTGGAGCAATTGCACTCGACGGTGTCGCAGATGCCCTCGCAGTGGGAGCCCTGGCCCGTGCGCAAGATCCGCAAACCATCCCCCCAGGTCGCCCGGAAGGGCAGTGGAGGGAAACGGTCCAAGGCTCGAGGTGCATCCAAGGAATCGGCCTCCCTGGATCTGGCCTCGGCGAACATTTCCGGTTACCTCGACAATCCGCAAGCGGTCTACATCCTCCAGGAAGACGAGGGAGGCCGCATGGCCCCTCCGGCACCGCCGACGGGGATGTCGGCGGTGATGCCTGCACCGGAAGCCCTGGCCCAACCGGCGCGCATCCGCACCGATTTCCGCGACCTCGCCTTCTGGTCGGACAGCGTGGTCACCGACGACGAAGGCGTGTTCGAACTGAAGATCCCTCTCCCCGACGATCTCACCCGCTGGCGCATGGTCCTGCGCGGCACCGATGGGGTGTCCCGCATTCTGGAGGCCGAGGAAACCTACCAGACCCGCACGGAACTGATGGTGAAGGTGGAAGCCCCACGGGCCCTGGTGGAAACCGACTCGTTCCTGGTGGGGACCGTGGTCCACAACTTGAGCGTCCGCACGAAGTCCGTGCAGGTGGAACTGAAGCTCGAAGGCTCCTCCGGTCGGCTGGTCGGACCCAGCACGCGCAAAGTGGACGTTCCGGGTGGAGGGGCCCTGGCCCTGGAATGGCCCGTGCAAGTGGTGGCCGCAGGACGCCTCTCGTTCCAGGCCGTGGCCCGCACCACGGAACAAGCCGATGCCGAGGCACGTTCGTGGCCCGTGCTGGTCCATGGCATTCCCCAGACCAGCACCGTGGCCGGTCGCCTGGATCTGGGCCCCAGCGGCAAGGCCGTGCGCGATCTGGCGGTGACCTTCCCCGATTCCTCGCGCCTCTCGGGCCGCACCCTCCATCTGGAGGCGTCCCCCACCATGGCGCACCTGTTGTTCGGATCGTTGGATTACCTCACGGGTTACCCCTACGGATGTGTGGAGCAGACCCTCTCGCGCTTCGTGCCGAACCTGATCGTCTCGTCTGTCACGCGCCGCCTGGGTATGCGCAACGATTCGCTGGAAGCGAACATCGTGCGCTGGGATTCGGCGGGCATCGCACGGCTGACCGAGCTGCAGCAGCAGGACGGCGGCTGGGGTTGGTGGGGCAAGGACGTGTCGGACCCGCGTATGACCGTGCTGGCGCTGGAGGGACTGGCGCGCGCCGAATCGGAGATCAATACCCGCGGCGGTCCTGCCGCCCGCGGGCAACTCGCGCAAATCCGACGGATGCGCATGCGCGGCGATCCGGCGCTTCGGACCATGCTGAACCGCGACGACATGGAGCCCACGCTGCGGGCCCAAGCCACACGGGTCCTGGCACTGAACCACGGCCTGATCGACAGCGCCCTGGTGCAACGGCAGTTGCGCAAGACGTGGAAGAGCCGCGCCGCCCTCGATGCCTCGGGTCTGGCGTACCTGCTCGAAGCCGCACACGCCGCGGGAGCCCGCGACATCGCGACGGAATCCGCCGAGATGCTGATGGGCGTGGTGCGCCAGGACACCTCCATCCGTGACGAACAAGATCGCCCCGCGATCCACTGGGGCGGACATGCAGGATGGTCGTGGGGTGGAGACGAAGTCGAAGCCACGGCCAATGTGGTGCGGGCCCTGGTGCGCACCGGCCGCTCCCGCGACCTGGTCGAACGCTCCATCGCCTGGTTGTCGCAACGGCGCAGCAACGGGTACTGGAACTCGACCAAGACCACCGCCCGCGTCATCGAAGCGTTGGCGCTGGCCCTGGAATCGTCGGGCGAGCTGCGCACCCGCGGCACCGCCCGTGTGCTCGTGGACGGCAAGGAGGTCGCTCGGTTCCAGGTGGATTCATCGAACATCGGAAACACCAAGGCCTCGGTGGTCTTGCCCGTGTCGGGCCAGGCGTCGCGTTCCAAGGTGCGGTTCGAATTCGAAGGTCGAGGCCGCCTGCACTGGAGCGTCACACGCTCGTGGATCACGGCCGAATCCTCCATCGCCGCCCGCTCGGGTGCGCTGAAGGTGACGCGCAGCTACACCCGTCTGGTGTACGAACAGGGCCAGGATGGGAACGCGATCGTGCTGCGCCGCCCCTTCGAAGGCGAGCTGTCGCCAGGCGACGAACTCGAGGTGCGCATCGACCTCGAAGCCGCGCGCGCCGGAGAGCACCTCATGCTGCAGGACTGGTTCCCCCAGGGCATGGAGGTGCTGGAAAAGCCCGAGGAGTGGATCTCGCGCTGGTGCGGCTGGTGGTGGCGCGGATACACCCACAAGGAGGCCCGCGACGACCACATGGTCTGGTTCCTGTCAAACGTCCACCCCGGCACCACCACGTTCACCTACCTGCTGCGCGCCGAACGCCCGGGCCTGTACCACGCCCTTCCCGCCCGCGCCGAACTGATGTACGACCCCAAGGTCAAGGCCAACTCGGCCGAATCCGTGGTGCGCATCCGCGCGAAGTGAGGCGTCCGGGGCTCCGCGGCGCCCGACGACGGACGAAATCCGTCACGAGCGCCGCTATCGCAGGCGCCAACCAACCTGGGCCGAAAGCGCCGGTCCCAGGTCGGGATCGGCCCCAGGCTCGGACAGAATGACCAAACCGACCTGGGCGCGGGCGTTCCAACCAGCGGCGAAACGCGACCATCCGTCGACCAGAATCCGTCCTTCGGAGGTGACGTCGCCCGACAGCGGGCCTTGCCTCTTCGCGAAGAGCTCGGCATCCTTCCAGACGGCGGCATCTCCCTGGTTCAACCAATCCAGCTCCATCCCTGCACCCCAGGTGGAGTCCGGACTGGCCCACTCCAGTCGGCTCCACAGGTCTGCCGCATCGGAACCGCGGTGGTACCCCAGGGGCTGATCGACGATCCATTGGTCGATGAATCCCGGCACCCCCTGGTCGCGATTGTTGGAGCGGAAGCGACGGCGGGAAACGCCCTTGAGCAGCGGGATCGTGTGGTTGTTGAAGGTCGCGGAGGTGATGGTGCCGTCGATCGATCCGCCGAAGCCACCGCGCCCGGTCGGAGGCGACAGGCGCCAGCCGAGGTTGGCGCCGTACACCGTGCGGGGATCGGCTCCGATCTCTTCCGCAGATGGCACGCGGATGTCCTCCACCATGGCCTCGGAATGGACGGCCCCGAATCGTTCCGTCGAAAACCGCGCCTGGACGGCCGTCGAGACCTTGGAATACCCGTCGCCGTAGCTGTTGTGCCACACCACCAGCGGGAGCGCCTCGCGCAGCGACGGGGTGCGACCTCCAACGATCAGGACCTCGGAAATTGCCAGATCCCACGCCCCCAGACGCGCCGCCAACCGGTGGACAAAAAGTGACTTGGACGGTTCGGCGTAGATGCGCCCCTTCTGGTTTGACAC
>JAMIIV010000254.1:0-10743 GCA_035913415.1 Fibrobacteria bacterium
GCCGATCTCCTTCTTGGCCTGAGCTTCCAAGTCGGCCATCTTCCGCTTCGCGGTGCTCAGGTAGGGGTTCCGGTCAGGATAGTCGGCCAGGAACTTCTTCCAGGCGTCGAGCTGCTCGGCCGCCGGGCCGGTCAGGGCCTTCAGGTCGTCGTAGGCCTTCTTGAGCTCCGCCGCCCGCTGGCGCTCGGTCTCGAGCGCCGCGGCCTTCTCCTCCGAATTCCGCTTCGCCTCGGCCTCCTTGTCCAGCCTGACCTCCAACCCCTCGACCGCCTTCTGGACCTTTGCGGTGTAGGGGTTGTCCACGGGGTACTCAGCCAAGAAGGCCTGGTACCTCTCGAGCTGCTCCTGGGGCCCCAGCTTCCTCACCACCCCTGCCAAGCCCGCCCAGGCCTTCTCCAGCTCCTTCCGGTAGGCCTTCTTGTCGTCCGTGGCAGGGGCTGTGGAGCCCGGCCCGGGGAGGTCGACTCCAACAGCAGCTCCTCCACTGAGCATGGCCTCCACGGCCTGCTCCAAGGCCACAACCACACCGTCCTCGGTGCACTCGCTGGTCGCGGTGCCCGAGCCGTCGCTCGCGGCCTGCTTCAGATCGAAGAGGTTCACCAGGATCTTGCACTTCGCCCCGATCTTGAGCACCTGGCTGGCAAGCGACTTCTGGGCCGCCAGCTCCTTCCCTATCTCGATCTGACAGCTCTGGTCGAAGCACTCCTTGAAAGAGCCCTTCTTGGCCTCCACCAGCCGCTCGCGGAGCTGCGAACGAGGGACCACCCGGTAGCCACGGCTGCCAAGCAGCGAGCCAAGGTAGTCGGTGAGCTGGTCGATGGCCTTCGCGCTCAGCTTGCCGCTCTTGTCCTCGACCTGAAAGACCGCCACGATGGGGCGGTCCTGGGCCTGGGACAGGCTCAGGGGGCTCAACAGAAGGGACAGGGCGGCCACGACTGGGGCGGCAGAAACCCTCATCAGCAGCCTCCGGGATGGTCTGGAAAGGATGGTAGACCCGGTCGGAGGGAGGGGGCAAGGCTGCCAGGAACCGGACAGCGGAGGGTGGAGCTGGCTCCTCGACAGCGAAGACCGGCCTTGCGGCCGCTGGAACCGGGCGACGCTCCTGGTGTCCGTCCAGGGCCATGCTCCCTGCCTTTCTTGCGGCAGTGCTTCATCTTGCTGGCCTGGCCTGCGTCGCTGGCCCGGAGCCGGGCCAGGGCTCCGATCCAGCCACCCTCCCGCCCTGCTCGGCCGGGCGGGAGGCGGTCGACTCGGGCCTCCACTGCTGCTGGCCCGGGCAGCGCTGGTCGGCAGAAGCAAACACCTGCAGCGGGCTGCCCCGCTGCCCGGACACGACCCTCGCCCACGCCAGCTGCTGCCTCCCCCTGGGGCCAGATGCCCAGGTGGCCAGACGGGCATGCCTGGATCACGGAGACGTTCGGGCCTGCGACTGGCTGGCCGAGGCGCTGCTCGGGGACGGCCTGATCGGTTTCCTCTCCGGCGCCGTGATCGGCGGCTCGGGGCCCCCTGCCCCACTCCAGGCGCCGGCGTCCAGGATCACCGCGGTCTCACCCGAAGCGGCGCTCACCATGCGCCGACGGGCCTGCCGGCTGGGGCTCCAACCCGCATGCGCCTGGGTTGCCGCCGAGGAGCGTCAGGCGGAGCTCGAAGGACTATCCGCGGAACAGCTCCATGCCGTGCTCGCCAGGCGCTGCCGAAAGGGCCACCAGGCCGACTGCCGGATGGCGGCCGAGGCCCTGGCCTCGGGCCAGGGGGTCGAGGCCGACCCCACGCGGGCTAGCGCCGACATGGCCCGCCTGTGCGGTCGAGGGGAAGCCGAGGCCTGCGAGCTCCTCGTCTTCGGGGTCTCGGGCCTACGCCTGCCAGACGAGGAGGACGAGCTCATACTCGGTGCTGCTTGTGACCGTGGTGTAGCCTTGGCCTGCGAGGTCCTGGCAGGCCACGTGGAGGACCTGGCTCGCTCGAGCCGGCTACTTTTCCTGGCCTGCAAGCTGGGCCGCCAGGCGCCGTGCGAGAGGCGGGTTCGGGAGGCGCTGCTCGCCGGCCGGGTCAACTTGGCCCTGGCCCGGCGGGCATGTGACGCAGGCGCTCAGAACGGCTGCCAGGTTCTCTGGGACCGGGCGTGCACGGCCGGCGATCCGCAGGCCTGCTCCCGGCTCGACACGGTGGCCAAGGAGCCCTGGAAGCCCAAGATCACGGTCGAGGTCGAACCCTCGACTCCCGCCACAAAGCAGGCCAGGGGGCGGCTTCGCGCCCTGGTCCTTCCTTGCCTCCACCGGCATCCTCCTCGCCTGCGTCCAGCCAGGATGGAGTTCCGGGCCAATCTGGGGCCGGAGACGACGGAGCTCACCGGAGAGTTGCCCAAGGGACTCGAGCAGTGTCTGAAGGAACGGCTGTCCAGGGTGCTGAACGCAGGGCAGGAGGGCGAGTCAGAAGACCGGCCTGCATCGTTTGAAGTCCGATACCTGATAGAAGGGTGAGCGGGCAAGGAGTGGCTGGGTCGTCTCAGGGAGCTAACTCAAGATCCGACCGCAGGGACCCAATCAGGATCTCAAGGCGGTTGGCTCTCGCCGAACTCGACCTGCGTCTCGACTCCAGTCACCTGCTCACCCATCGCCTCCAGGGCCGTCTTGGCGGCCTGACGGACGTAATACTCACGGTGGGGCTTGCCTTCGCTCGGATAGACCGAAACGTAGGAGTCGTCCTGGAGCAGGGCCTTGAGAGCGGGGATCGCCTCCCGGACCTTCAACTGCCCGGTCGCCAAGGCGCCCGTCTCGCGCTCCACAGGCTCCTTCGAGGCGAGCAGCTCCACCCCCCTCGTCCGGAACCAGCGAGTTGCCTCGGCCAGGATCTCCTTCGGCGGCTTTGCGGCGACCTGGCCACGGCCCAAGTCGAGGACCACGATCTCGCCGGAGTCCGACCGGAGGAAGAAATACCTCTCGTCCTGGCTGAAGAACCCCATCGCGTTCCGGTACCAGTGCGTTCCCGCCGTGGTCAACCGCCTCCCCCACCGCCGTTCGAGGTCAACGCTGAGATCCTTCAGGCCGAGCTTGATCGGCTCCGGGGGAGCAGCGCGAAGGATCTCGAGCGCACCCTCCCTGGCGGTGGGGTTGAGCCGTACCTCGATCTTTCCGTCAGCGCCGTGGAACCGATGGCTCGGGTGGGGCGTGGTGGCCTGAGACGAACCCTCAACGAGGAGAAGAAGAGACAGGGCGGCCACGAGTGGGGCGGCGAAAACACGCATGGGGAGCCTCCGGGAGGATCTGGAACTGGATCGTAGACCTGGCGGGCGGGATGGGGCAAGGCCGCGAAATCAGGGGGCGGGGGCAGCGGAGCGGGCACAGCGGAAGCCATAGCTATCGTTCCAGGTGTTCAACCGGCCGGCGAAGCGTGCTGAGGCCCTTGCGAACCTCGCGATTGAGGTGTAGGCCCCACCGCGAAGGCTCCTCTGGTGGCCTGCAGGCCCACCGGGATTCGCACCTGGTCGCCCTCGAGAGCCGTAGTTCCAGTACCAGTCGTCGGTCCACTCCCAGACGTTTCCCAACATGTCGCACAGCCCGTAGGCGTTCGCCTGCTTCCTCTCCACCGCCTCCGTGGCCTTGTCCATGCCGCTGCCATGCCAGGCGATTCTGGCGAGCTCTCCGTACCTCGCATCAGTCGTTCCGCCCCGGGCAGCTCGCTCCCACTCCGCTTCGGTCGGCAGCCGCTTGCCGGCCCAATCGCAGTAGGCCCTGGCTTGGTTCCAATCCACGCAGTTCACCGGGTGCTGCTCCCTACCGCCCACGTTCCACGTGCAGTTGCCGCCCATGTTCGGCGCGCTGCATGTGCCTGCTTCCACGCACCTCCGGTACGCCGCCACCGTCACCTCGGTTGCATCCATCCAGAATTCATCGACCCACATCCTGCGTGTCGGAATCTCATCTTCGAAGCACTCCGAATCCCCAGGGCTGCAGCCCATCAGGAACTCGCCCGCAGGAACACGGGCCATGCCGTCCTTCACCTCGGGACCAGCGGGTTGGGACTGGGTGCAGGCCAGGAGGCTGAGGCAGAGAAATCCTGCTGCCAGGGGGGCTGTGCGCATCCCGGTCCTCCAGGGGGTAACAACCTTGATGGTAGACCTGGCCGGGTATCCCAGGCAAGGAACCCCGGGGAACTCTGGTTCCCCACCGTCGCATTCGATGGTGCTTGCTTCGGGAGGGTCTTCACCTGGAGGGCGATCTCTTGCTGTGCGACCGGTTGCTGCAAATCGGGCACCAGGTGCCGCGCTTCACGCTGGCAGGTCTCGCGGTCCACCGGTGCCCACTCCCGCACTGCCACTCAAGGGGGGTGTTCGCATTGAAGTACTTCTTCGACAGGCACCTTCCTCCGCGCGCCTCGGCAAGCTGCCTCATCTCCTCCAGGGTCAGCGGCTTCGTCCCTGCGCAGGCTGGACACCATGACCCATTCTTGATGTTCGCTGGCTGGGCAAGCCAGATGTGCCCCCGGGCGCACTGCCACTTCAGCTTCGTGTTCGCGTTGCGGTAGGTCGTGGAGAGGCACCGGCCCCCTCGCGCCTTCGCCAGAGCTCGCATCGGCTCGATGCCGAGCCGCCTCGAGGCAACCGCAGCCTCGGCCCCACACCTCGGGCACCAGCGGCCGCTCCGGATGGCGTCCGGAGTGGCCCGCCAGGTGTGGCCCTCTCGGCAACGCCAGCGGAGCCTCTTCCTCTTTCCGACATAGGCCTTCGAAAGGCAATCCCCACCCCTCGCCCTGGCGAGCTGAACCATGTCCTCGAGGCCCCGAGGACCGTGCTTCGAACACCTCGGACACCACTTGCCAGCTCGAATGCCGAGAAACCTCGCCTGCCAGACGTGCCCGGCCGAACACCGCCAGGTGAGCTTCTCCTTGTTGTTCACGTAGGACTTCGACAGGCACCGACCGCCACGCTGGGCGGCGATCCGCCGCACGTCCTCGATGGTGAACCTCTCAGGCATCCTGGATAGCCCCTCCCTCGGACGGCCGGCCCACGGCCGGCCCCACGGAGACGAGCCGAACGTACCATCGGAAAACGGTGGGTCTCAAGGCCTCGCAAGGCGGGCGGCGGGCACCGGCGCCCGACCGACCGGAAGCCCGAGGTCAGGGACAAGAGAAGGCCGGATCGGAGGTCGCGACACTACCGCCTCCCTCGGGCCGTGCGTCATGGTATCCTGTCAGAACTGAGCAGTAGCCTTGGGGACGAAGTCTGAATCCTTTCGGAGGAGCTAACGATGCTGCGGGTCCAACGACTCATGGTGTTCTGGAAGCCTGCCCTGGGCTGGTCCGTGGCCGCCTGTGCCCTGGCCCTCTGGGCCCCGGGCTGTACCACCGGAGAGGGACCGGTCGGGCCCGAAGGGCCCGAAGGGCCTCAGGGCGCTCAGGGGCCTCAAGGCAACGAGGGGCCGGCCGGGGAACCCGGCCTGCAAGGTCCCCAAGGAGTCGAGGGGCCAGCAGGAGCCCAGGGGCCGGCTGGTCCGCAAGGTGAAGCTGGTCCGGAAGGGCCTCAGGGATCCGTTGGGCCCGAAGGGCCTGCCGGACCCCAGGGGGACCAAGGACCCGCAGGCCGGGACTCGGACCCGGCCGAGGTAGCTGCCGTCCTCGAAGCCTCGAGGACCGACACGCGCCACCTTGGATCAACCTCCCAGAGCAGGTCCTCCGCCTCAAGGGCCCATTCCACAGGTTCGGCGCGTGCCTTGCTGCAAAGCCCCAGACAGGGAAGGCCAGGACTTCCGATCAGGCCCTACGCAAGGTGCTTGCCCAGGATGCTGCGACTCGTTTCGTTGTCCTTGAAGGAGCTTCTAACGGCAGGCGCACCTGTATAGGTTGAAACCCGTACCAGGTAGGGCTCTTCACTCCAGGGAATGCATGGCCGCGCGGTAGAGGTCCCTGATTGCTCGGATGCCTGACCGGATGGCCGTGATCTTGGCGGGTTTTCCTCGGGTCGCCTCCAGGTTCGCGCGAATCACCTCACCGCGTACGTGGGCCATGAGCATCGCCGTCGCCCGGGGCTCGGGGCGGTGGAACCGCACCCCCCAGACCGATCCACGCGCCGACCGCTCCTCGCGTACCTGGATGCCGTCGAGCTGCAAGCTCGGCTGTCCGGGTACCAGCGTTACCTCCAGGTGCACCAGGCCGCCCGGGAGGCCGGAGGACGGGCACAGAAGTCCCAGGCCCGTGCTCGACAGATTTCTCCCCTGGCAGGAGAACCGCTCCCCGGCCCGTGTGACCACGACCTCGCGAGCGTACGTGACTCGGGGTCGAACTCGGCGTTCGGTTTTGATGGTCGGCATAGCTTCTCCTCGCCTCCGGTAGGGCGACCGACTCTTGCTCTCTTCCTCTGTGACTTCTGTCGTGCGAGCCCGTTATCCCCTGACAGGTGATCCCGGGCTCAACAGACTCACGAGAGCCAGCGCGGGCGGAGGTCCACGATGAAGACGAGCCTCAGCGCAGATACCAGCTCGCGACTGTCTATCTTCAAGCGGATTCCTTCGACGCTGCTCTTGAGGTCCTGCCACCCCTCACTGACAGCGGTCGGCTGGATGAGCAAGGTACCTACCGGATCGCCGACGCTGCGTTCCTGGCTGGCCGCTTCGAGCTGGCCGCGCGCCTTCAACAGCTGAACAACGCAGAAGCACTCAGCGGTAATGAGAAGCAGCTTGGGGCGGCCATCAAGGATTGCAAGTCGGCCTCATGGAACTGCTGGTGATCTTGTATTGCATGAGATGTTACCCGCGCAGATCTGAGTGACCTTCAACTCCCTGTCTCCCTCCACCCGGGCTTCGCGCGGGGGAAGAGGGGTCGCTGTCGACCGCGAGTGCTTCACAGCGCAACTCTCTCAACCCTCAGAGCGGTATGATTTTTCTCGGAATCGTGTTACTCGTGGCCGGTCAGGGAAGCAAGGAAGGTCGGCTGCATGGAGGAGAGCGGATGATCATGCACATGGTGGACGCACCCGTCTCCCCGGTCGTGGCCGGCATCGGCCAGGCCGCAGCCCTGGGGGGATACCGGCATGGCGCGGCCGGCGCCAGCTCATCGCGCTGCTGTCCGGCTTCACACACATCAAGATCGTGGCCACCCACGATCTCGACCTGGTGCTCGAGCTGTATACGCGGGCCCTCGTGCTCCAGACGGGGAAGGTAGCGGTGGACGAACCGGCCGGCGACATCCTCCGCGACAAGGCGCTGCTCAAGCGCTGCGGGCTGGATCTGCCCCTCGTCCTGCAGGCCTGCCCCGTTTGCAACCGGCGGGGAGCATCTGCCGGAACAGGAGTACGGGCATGAGAAATCCGGGGCATGGGTCGAGGGCTGGGCGGGCTGGTCGTGTCGCGCTCATCGCGACTCTCGCATGGCTCATGTCGTCTCTCGCGCCCGCCCACCAGGAGCCGTCCAAGTCCTTGTGGGAGCTGGCCGAGCTGCGGCGGGCGAGCGAGCGCACGGCGAGAGCGCGACACCGACGCTGCGTCACCTGGAGCTACACGGTCGATGGAGGGACCGCGGGCGACGAACGGACCAAGTCCATCGTCATGGAGTTCGATCGCCAGGGCCGCCTCGCCTCGAGCGCGGCATGGAAGGACGGGGCGGAGGTCGAGCGCGCGGAATACTCCTATGACACGAGTGGCAACATGCTGAAGGAGGTCGATACAGCCGGTACGAAGAAGGAGTCCACGGCGTTCCGCCTGGACGCGGAAGGTCGGGTTCTGGACGGCGCGACGCTCGAAGCCTCCGGGAAGCAGACCGAGTCCTTCGAGTGGCTACGCACGGCAGACCACAGGCACATCGAGTTCATCAAGCGCGACGCGGGCGGCGCGTTGCAGTACCGGATTTTCTACGAGTACTCGCGGAGCTTCGACGAAGCCGATTACGCGACCGCGACGAAGAAGGGCGCCGACGGCCTCGTCCAGCAGCGGGTCGAGCAGCGCCACGGCGCGTCCGGCGTCGAGGGCAAGCTGGTCTTCGTCGACGACGCTCTGGTCTCGGAGCTCCGCTACACCCGCGCCCCGAACGGGCGGATCGCCGAGGTCGTCCGGCTGGTGGCCGGCAAGGTCGAGTCGCGGACGGTCTACGGTTTCGACGCCTTCGGCAACATCCTCGAGATCCGCGCGTTCGACACCTCGAACAGCCTGACGTCCTACGCCCGGAACGAGTGCGAGCTCTACGAGGAGAGCCCTCCACTGCACCGGCCCTGAGCCCCGAAGAGGTGACGCCATGATGACCAGCGACCCGAATGCGAACGCGGCTGACGAGCCGAGCGCGCGTGGGCAACCGATCCTCGCGTTCGTGTTCGAGAACTACCACCACTTCAACGCGCGGGCAGCGCGCGACGCGCTGCTCGCCTACTGGCGCCACATCGAGTCGGGCGGGAAGATGTTCTGGGCCATGGCCGGCGCCATGTCCTCCGCGCGGCTCGGCCTCACGCTCGCACCGGCGATCCAGGCGGGGTTGGTCCACGGGCTCTCCGTGACGGGGGCGAACCTCGAGGAGTCGCTCTTCCGCCTCGTCGCCCACCGGAGCTACCGGGATTTCCCGGACTACCGCTACCTCACCAAAGAGGACGACACCCGCATCTTGAACAACGGCATGCGCCGGGTGACCGACACCAGCATCCCGGAGGATGAGGCGTTTCGCGTGGTCGAGAAGACCATCGTGCCAATGTGGAAGAGCGCAACGGCCAAGGGCGAGCGCCGGTTTTGGCACGAGTACTTCTACGATCTCATCCAGTCGCTGCCACCGGAATCACTCGAAGGCGACCCGGCGGAATGCTGGCTCCTGGCGGCCGCACGGAAGCGCCTGCCCCTCGTCGTGCCGGGGCACGAGGACTCGACCTTCGGGAACATCTTCGCCTCCTACGTGAAGCGCGGCGAGTGCAGCCCCGCCATCGTCAAGTCGGGCATCGAGACCATGGCTGCCTTCTACGATCAGTACCGCGAGCTCGCCGCAGGACAGGGCGTCGGCTTCTTCCAGATCGGGGGCGGCATCGCCGGCGACTTTCCCATCTGCGTGGTGCCCTCCATCAAGTACGACCTGGAGGAGGTGGTCAGGCCGTGGGCCTACTTCTGCCAGATCTCGGATTCGACCACCTCGTACGGCTCCTACTCGGGCGCGACCCCGAACGAAAAGATCACCTGGGACAAGCTGACGCAGGACACCCCAATGTTCGTCATCGAGTCCGACGCAACTATTGTGGTGCCGCTCATCCTAGCGGCACTGCTGGAGTGCAGGCAGAACCCTGCCGGCGCGAGAGAGCTGATCTCCAACCACCAGCCGGTGTCGCGGGCGACGCCCGGCCAACCCACCCCGTAGGTGCGACGGAGGAGCCCGGATGTACGTCCGCCTCGACCTGATCGCCATCGGACTGGGCCTGCTCGTCCCGTGCGGAGCCAGCTCCTGCACCCATCTGGCGTCGACCTCCAGCGCGACGGCTGCCGACGAGGAGCCCGCGAAGGCCCAGAGCGCCTCCGACACGGACAGTGCCCAGGCCTGGCTGCTCGTCGATGCCGACATGGGGCTCGACGACGCCCGCGTCATCCTAGCCTTGCCTCTGCAGGGAGCCTTCCATGTCTCGGGCATCACCACGGTCGAGGGCTCAGCAGGAGCAATGAAGGGCGCAGACAACGCCCTGCGCTTGCTCGAGGCCGTCGGCGCGAAATCCATCCCCGTGGCCATCGGTGCCACCAAGACGATCGCCGGACATGCCATCCCCGCGCCCATGTGGCGCTCGATGGCCGAGAGCCTGGGCGGCCTGGCCCTCCCCGCACCGACGCGTCCGATGGAGGATACGCCTGCAGCCGTCTTCCTCGCGTCGGCCCTCAGATTGAGCGCCAGCCCGGTGACCATCCTGGCCCTGGGACCGCTGACCAACCTCGCCCGAGCGCTCAGCGACGATCCGACCCTGGTCGAGAAGATCCAACTCGTGGCGATGCTCGGCGACTTCATGCAGTGCTCTTCCTACAACTGCAGCGCGGACCCTGTCGCGGCCGACATCGTCCGGAATAGCGGCGTTCGCAGGTTGATGATGATGCCGTCAGCCACGGACAGGATCACTTTCGACGAGGCCTTTCTCGCCCGCGTCCAGGCGCTCTCGGGTTCCGCGGGAAAGCTGATGGTGCAGATGATGCAGCACCACATCGGTCGGATGAAGCTGTGGGACGACAGTGTCCTCGAGGCACTGCTCGAACCGGAGCACTTCACGACGATCGCAGCCGGCCCGAGCACCGCGCTGATCGTGGACCTCGATCCCGAAGGGGTCGAGCAGGCGCTGCTCGACCTCTGGAACGCACAGTCGCCTGATTCGCCATGATGGCTTGCCAGATCCTCCGCGACCCGAGCAATGTGCCTCATGCCGAACGGTTACTTCCATGGCTTCTGGCGGGTGGTACCATGCTGCCTCGGAGACAACGCATGAGAACTACCCGCCTTGCCAACCTTTCTGTCCTCCTGGCTCTTGCCCTGACTTCATGCACCACCCACAAGGCTGTGCCGCACCGCCAGGCCCCAGGCAAGTCGGCCCTCGCCCCTCCAGCCGGACCCACGGACCCCAGGACCACCCTGCGGGTGCACTTCATCGACGTCGGGCAGGCAGATGCCGTCCTCCTCGAGTTCCCCTGCGCGGCCATGCTGGTCGACCTCGGGGCCGAAGTGAACCGACCCCCGGCATGACGGCCCTCGAACGGGCCGCCGGGGGCTCCCGCTGAAGCGGGACTGCTCCGCAGCCCCCGCAGAACGGGGGCTT
>JAMIIV010000255.1:0-36992 GCA_035913415.1 Fibrobacteria bacterium
TCGAGGGCGCCGGCGGGCGACTTCCCTCCCCCTTCCGGCTTCTTCCCGGCGTCGGCCTGGACTGCCCCGGGGGCCGTGGAAGCAGCGCAGCGGAAGCCGTTGCTGCTTTCCTTGTCGCCATGGCCGTACGGAGCTCGGCAGGAAGCGCGCTCGGACCTCGAGTCGTTGAAGGTAGAACCGCCCCGCAGAACTCGGCTCTCCCCGTCGCCAGGCCCGCCTGGATCTCGGCTCGGTGAGTCCTTGTAGTAGTCCGCACCAAAACCGTCCGCGCACCACTCCCAGACGTTTCCCAGCATATCGTAGAGCCCATAGGCGTTCGGCAGCTTCATGCCGACGGGGTGAGTCGCCTTCCCCGCGTTGCCCTGGTACCAGGCCACCTGGTCCAGCTCTCCGTACCTGGCCCCTGTCGTCCCGGCACGGGCTGCCTTCTCCCACTCTGCCTCCGTGGGCAGGCGCTTACCCGCCCAGAGGCAGTAGCTCCTGGCCTGGTCCCAGTCGACGGTCTCGACCGGATACCGCTCATCGTCAGGCTTCTGAAAATTACAGCCGACAACACACTTCGGTTCCTGGCAAGATCCTGCCTGGACGCACTTTCGGTATTCCGCCGTCGTGACCTCGTGCTGGTCAATCCAGAATTCACTGACGAACACCTTGTGAAGCGGTCGCTCGACTTGATAGCACTCCTTGTCCCCTGGGCTGCAGCCCATCAAGAACTCACCGGCGGGAATGCGGGCCATGCCGTTCTTGACCTCAGCGACTACCTTGCCGATCTCCTTCTTGGCCTGAGCTTCCAAGTCGGCCATCTTCCGCTTCGCGGTGCTCAGGTAGGGGTTCCGGTCCGGATAGTCGGCCAGGAACTTCTTCCAGGCGTCGAGCTGCTCGGCCGCCGGGCCGGTCAGGGCCTTCAGGTCGTCGTAGGCCTTCTTGAGCTCTGCCGCCCGCTGCCGCTCGGCCTCCAAGGCCGCGGCCTTCTCCTCTCCCTTCCGCTTCGCCTCGGCTTCCTTGTCCAGCCTCGCCTCCAGCCCCTCGACCGCCTCCTGGACCTTCCCCGCATAGGGGTTGTCCACGGGGTACTCAGCCAGGAAGGCCTGGTACTTCTCGAGCTGCTCCTGCGGCCCCAGCTTCCTCACCGCCCCTGCCAAGGCCACCCAGGCCTTCTCCAGCTCCTTCCGGTAGGCCTTCTTGTCGTCCGTGGCAGGGGCCGCAGGCCCGTCCGGACCGGGGAGGTCAACTCCTGCAGCGGCTCCTCCACCTAGCATGGCAGCCACAGCCTGCTCGAGCGCCAGGACGACACCGTCCTCCCCGCAGTCGCCGGTGGCCGCACCAGCCGCTTCGCTCGCGGACTTCCTCAGATCGAAGAGGTTCACCGTCACCTTGCACTGCTTGCCGATCTTCAAGACCTGGCTGGCAAGCGACTTCTGCGCTGCCAGCTCCTTCCCCACCTCGATCTGGCAGCTCTGGTCGAAACACTCCTTGTAGGACTGCTTCTTCGCCGAAGTAAGCCTCTCCTTGAGCTGGGAGCGCGGTACCACCTGGTAGCCGCGAGTGGTCAGCAGGGTGCCCAGGTAGTCGGTCAGCCGGCTCCGCATCTCCGAATCGAACTTGGGGCCGCGGACATCGAGGTCGAAGACCGCCACGATGGGGCGGTCCTGGGCGAGGGCGTGGGACGCCGACAGGACGAAGGCGAGGCCAAGCAGGGCAGCGGCCAGAGGGGCTGTGCGCATCCCGGTCCTCCAGGGGTTACCACCTCGATGGTAGACCTGGCCGGAGGGAGGGGCAAGAGACGGAGGCTGGATGTTGCCTGTTGGGCTCTTGCGTTCCTTCGGCACGTTACCTCAGCCGCGGGGTTGGTTGGGATCGACATGCTTCCTCTCGTGGGAAAGCACCAGGGGCGGGAAGTACGGATGGCAACCCGGATAGATCGGACATGGTGGGCTGTCGGTCTGGCTGGACCGCTCCCCGGTGTACTCGCATTTTTCCGCAATCCGCTGGAGCTCGGCTCGCTGCTCTGCCACGCGGGAGGCAAGCTCGACCACCATGGAAGCGAGGTCTTCCTTCGGCAGCTCGAGCAGCCGGTCCAGCAACTCCTTGCCTCGGCCCGTCTCCTGTCTCGCCATGGCCCGTTCCTCTCCTTTCCAAGGCCTCAGCGCGGTTTGATCATGTTCCTGGCGGTCTGGGCCAGGGTGCTGGAGACGTTCTTGTTCATCGACAGGGCCTTGATGTCGGCCGGCCGGAGATGGGTGAGGAACTTCATGGACAGGGCCAGCGGGCACTTGGGGTTGTTGATGAGCGCCACCTTGACCGCATAGTCGCGCGTCCACTCGGCGTTCTGGGCGATGATGCGGATGACGTCGTCGCACACCGCGCGGTTGCTGGCGATCAGCATCGCCTCCTGGGCGTTGATCCCGGGGGTCTTGATGGCCGCGGTCGCCACCACACGGTTCGAGTCCTTGACCAGGATCATGCGGGCCGTCTTGTTGCCCTTCTGGGCCAGGGCCACCTTCTGCCCCGAGGTGAGCTTGGCCAGCATCTGCACGAAGGTCTCCTTCTTCTGGTCCTCCGCGGTGCGGGGCTCGCACTCCTCCTCCTCGAGCAGCTCCTGGGGCAGCGACTGTAGGATGACCTCCTGGAGGCGCTCCTCCTCGGCCTCGTCCAACGGCCGGGCCTTGATGCGCTCCTGGGCCTCCGCGTAAGCGGCCACGCCCTTGAACTGCTCGTCCATGCCGGTGCGGACCGCGAAGTCCATGACCCGATCCCGGTCGGCCTTGCTGACCGCCGGGTTCTGCACGAGCGCCTTGAGGATGGGCGGGTGGCGGAGCTGGCGGACCTGGTTCTCGACGATGATGCCGAGCGCCTGGCCCGCGAGCCGACCGGCCAGGAAGGCGTAGGTCTCGTCGAGCGCGTCCTGGTTGACCAGGATGGCTTCCAGGAAGGCGTCGTTCTCCTGGAAGGTGCGGGCCAGCTGGTCGAGGATCAGGGGGTGCAGCTTCTCCCGCAGCGCGCCCTGGACGATCTTATCCGGCAGCTTGGTCAGGGCGTCCTGGGCGGCGTCGCGGATCTTCTCGTCGTCGTCCCCGGCCAGGACGCACATCATGGTGACGGTGTCCCTGGGCGGGGCCGGCACCAGCCCGCGCGCAGCCATCATGCGCACCTGCGGCGGGCTCGTGGGCTCGACTTGCTTCCGGAGCGCCGCGGGGAACGACACCATCAGGGCGGCTGCCTGCAAATAGGCAGGCCCGCCGCCCGGCCGGCGTGCGGGCACACCCTGGAGGCACGGCTCAGGGGGCTGGTCGATCTGCCGCTCGAGTTCCTCCAGGATGCGTAAAGCGCGCTCCGCGCCTGGCTCCTGGTCCGGAAGCGCAAGGGCCAGCCGGGCGACAACCTCGCGGTCCTCGAGCTTCTCGGCCGCCCCGGCCCTGGCCCCGGTCTCAACGGCAGCGTCCAGGGTTTCCCCTGCCCGCCTGGGGTCGCTCTTACTCATGCTCGTCCTCCAACCGCCAGAGCTCCTTCAGCTTCTCAATGGCCCGGCGGATGCGGCTCTTCACCGTTCCGAGCGGGAGGCCCGTGGCCTCGGCCATCTCCCCGTGGGTGCAGCCCAGGAAGAACGAAGCCAGGATCAACCGGCGATCGCTCTCCTCGAGGGTTTGGAGCAGACGAGCCACCTTCAGGGTCTCCAGGCAGTCCGTGGGGGGAGCTTCGAACACGGCCCAGGGCCCGTCCTCGGTCAGCACCAGGCGGTCCCTGCCCCGCTTGCGGAGAACATCGAGGGCTTTCGACCGGGCGATCACGGCCAGCCAGGCCAGAGGGCCGCCCCGGGTGGGCGTGTAGCTCCCCGCCTCCCGCCAGACCTTCAAGTAGGTGTCGTTCGTAGCCTCCTCCGCGTCGGCCGGATTCCGGGTGATCGCCAGGCAGATTCCCCAGACCCTGGACAGGGTGGCGCGGTACAGGCGGCGGAAGGCATCCCGGGATTCCTGGTCCCGCCTCGCGATCGAGGCGAGAAGATGGATCTGGCTCTCCGCCTGGGACGAATCCATGGGCTCGGGACCTCCCTGGTCTGCTGCGGACTATACGTCACCAGGGGCCTGGTTGGATGCACTGGAGGGCGGAGCTGAGGGTCAAGGCCTGGGGACGGTGGAGAGGACGCAGCGGAAGCCCGTGTCGCTGAGCCCGAAAGATGGATCGCGTCTGCCCCGATTGGAGACCCGCCCATCCCAAGTTCCAGGGCCCCAGGAGCCACCCCTAAGGACCCTGTACGCTCCATTTTGCGGTCCAGCGGGATTCTGCTCGGGGGACTTCTTGTAGTAGGTGCTGGAGTGCCAGTCGGCGCACCACTCCCAGACGTTCCCCAGCATGTCGTACAGACCGAAAGCGTTCGCCTGCTTCTGCTTCACCGGATGGGTGCCACCATTCGAGTTGCGCTCGTCCCAGGCAACTTGATCAATGCTCCCATATATGACGCCCGTGGTGTCACCTCTGGCCGCATTTTCCCATTCGGCTTCGGTTGGAAGCCGCTTCCCCGCCCAGGCGCAGTACCCCCGGGCCTGGCTCCAATCCACACAGTTCACCGGGTGCTGCTCCTTGCCAGCCACTTTCCAGGTGCAGCCCTCGTTCTCGCCTTGTTGTGGCGGCCTGCATCTCCTGCACTTGGCATAGGCCTCCACGGTTACTTCCGTCGCATCAATCCAATATTCCGAGAGCCAGACCTTGTGCGACGGCTTCTCGTCAGGACCGCAGTTCTCGTCCCCTGGGCTGCAACCCATGAGGAACTCTCCGGCCGGAATATGGACCATGCCCGCCGTTCCACCACTTGGGTCCTCATTGTTGTCCAGACGAAGGAGCAGGTTCCTGGCATCGGCCTCGTGGGGGTTGTCCTCCGGAAAGTCGTCGAGGAACTTCCGAACGACCAACGCACGCGCCTTGTGCGCCATATCCTTGTTGGCCGCGACTTCCGATACCTCCTGCCATGCTCCGGCCAGGTCGGCCTGACGGCGCTTCTGCTCCCCCGCGGCCTGTTCGGCCAGTGCAGCGTACCCAGAATCTGCGGGCTGAGCGCTGGCCAGCTTTGGGGGCGGAGCACCCACGCCCGCGAACAGGTTCACCACGGCCTTCTCCAGGCTCTCGACAACCTCGTCCTCACCGCAGTCCCCGCTCGCGGTCCCCGCTCCCTCGCTGGCTGCCCTCTTCAGATCGAACAGGTTGACCGTCACCTTGCACTTCTTGCCGAGCTTCAAGACCTGGCTGGACATGGTTTTCTGCGCTGCCAGCTCCTTGCCAACCTCGATCTGGCAGGACTCGTCGTAGCACTCCTTGTAGGAGGCCTTCTTCGCCTCGACAAGGCGTTCCTTGAGCTGAGACCGGGGGACGACCTGGAAGCCCTTGCTCGCAAGCAGCGAACCCAGGTAGTCGGTCAGACGGCTCCGCGTCTCCACGTCGAACTTGGGGCCGCGGACCTCGATGTCGAAGACCGCGACGATGGGACGGTCCTGGGCGAGGGCCGAGCCTTCTACGAGGAGAAGCAGGGACAGGGCGGCCACAAGTGGGGCAGCAGAAACCCTCATCAACAACCTCCTGGAGGTTCTGGGGATCGATGGTAGCCCTGGCGGGAAGACCGGGGCAAGGGCGGGAATCAGGGCCTGGGGGCGGTGGAGCTGGCGCAGCGGAAACCGATGCTGGTGAGCTCGGATCCCTGGTAGTAGCTGGCGCGATGAGAAGCGCGCCACATCCAGGACCCAGGGAACTTGGGCGACCCAGGGCACCAGGACCCACCCCGCTGAACTCTTTTCAACCCGAGGTTCGGTCCACGGGGATCTCGACCCGGCGAGTCGTTGTAGTAGCTCCCCCCGTACCAATCCGAGCACCACTCCCAAGCGTTCCCCAGCATGTCGTACAGGCCGTAGCCGTTCGGCTGTTTCTTCCCCACCGGGTGGGTCGCCCCGCCCGAGTTCTGGTCGTACCAGGCGATCGCGTCGAGGTCGCCGTACCTCGCTCCAGGGGCCCCTCCCCGAGCCGCCTTCTCCCACTCTGCCTCGGTCGGCAGCCGCTTGCCGACCCACTCGCAGTAGCTTTTCGCCTGGCTCCAGTCCACACACACCGCTGGCTGGTCTTCTCCCCTGAACGGTTCCTGCACCCGCCCCTGAATCCAATTGCCCTCATGGTAGACGAAGCACGCCTCGTCGTCGAAGTGCTCCTGGCAATAGCCAATATCAACGCACTTCTTGTACTCGGCCATGGTCACTTCCGTCTTGTCCATCCAGAACTCGCTTACCCAGACCTTGTGCGGAGGCCGCTCGTCGGACTGACACTCTCCGTCCCCTGAGCTGCAGCCCATCAGGAACTCACCTGCTGGGATCCGTACCATTTCCACTGAACTGGACCCACTGGTCGGTGGCTCCTGGCCTGTCGGACCTGGAGAAGGTCTGGCCGAGCCTGAAGAGGACTTCAACAGGTCCTCGATCGCCTCCTCCAAGCTCTTGACCACCCCGTCCTCGTCGCAATCTCCACTTCCCGCCCCTGCCCCGTCGCTCGCAGCCGTCTTCAGATCGAAGAGGTTCACGGTCACCTTGCACTGCTTGCCGAGCTTCAGAACCTGGCTGGCGAGCGACTTCTGGGCTGCCAGTTCCTTCCCGATCTCGATCTGGCAGCTCTCGTCGTAGCACTCCTTGTAGGAGCCTTTCTTGGCTTCCGTGAGCCGCTCCTTGAGCTGGGAGCGGGGGACGACCTTGAAGCCCTTCCGGGCCATGAGCGAGCCGAGGTAGTCCGTGAGCCTATCGACCGTGCCCTTGTCGAGCTTCGTGCCCTTCACCTCGAGGTCGAAGACCGCCACGATAGGGCGGTCCTGGGCCTGCCCTGCTGCTGGCAGCGCCAGGATGACAAGCGCGGCCAGAAGAACCACCCGCTTCATGGGGCAAACCTCCTCGCTGGACGATGCAAGGTCCAAGTGTACCACAAGGCTACAGGCCCTCGAGCAAGAGCCAGGAGGCCCGGCGCGGTTTCAGCGAGGGCGTCTCAGCAGGACGGCCTGAGGAAGGCCGGCGACAAGCATCTCCTTGAGGATTCGGCTCGACGTCCCGTATGTTCCTCAATGCTCGAGGTCGAGGACCACGCCCTTCTTGATGACCTGCTGGGCGCTCGAACAGTTCGCGGTGATCTGGAATCGCCCGGCGGCTGGGAACGAGATCGATGTGATAACGGAGCTGTTCCTCTCGAGCGCGAAGGCAGGGTTCGCTATCCCGCAGGGCTCACCGCCCGACAGGTTGACGCAGGACACCTGGATGTCGTCCTCGAAGTCGGCAAGCGAGGAGACCACGCACTCGCCCGCCAGCCTGGAGGCGTTAGCCCGGCACAGCAGCGCGAAGGTTCTGGTGGCTGCTGGCTTGAAGGTCGAGGCGTAGCCCGAGCCCTCCCGCGCCAACGTCTTGAAGTAGTTCGGATCGGCGAGCTGCGTGATGTACCGCGTGCTGATCGGGGCTGTGTTCGTGTAGATCCAGAGTGCCCCAGTCGAAAAAGTGAGCACCTCGGCCCGGGAATCCCCGAAGACGTCGCCCAGGGCATAGCCCGCCGCTCCGCCGTCGAAGGTGACCCCCGGGGGGTTGTTGAATTCCTCGTCGGGGCCGATGATGCCCTCGCCGAGAAGCCAATCCATCTGCCTATCCCTCCGGTTCGCCGTGAGCTGCGCTCCCAGACCGGAGAAGCGATGCGGATTCGAGGCCGTCTCGCCCGCAGGGAAGCCCTGGTCGGTCATGCAGGTACCTTCGCAGAATTCATTGAGCTGACAGACGAGACCGTCCTCGCCTCCCTTGTAGAAGCAGGTCGCGGCCTCCCAGCCATTCCGGTACTCGATCGGCAAACCGTTGTAAGTCCCAACGCCCGCCTTGTGGGACCAGAGCAACGTTCCGCTCCTGTCGGCCAGGGCCGCCCTGCTATTCAAGCCCCCCTCCTCGCCGAAGAAGATCTCCAGGCCCTCGAGATCGGGGCGGACATCGTCTGGGATGCAGGCGTCGCTGTTGTCCGTGGAGAACGGCGGGGCTCTCAGCACGAGCTCTCCGTCCCTGAGCTCCAGGATGGCGCCGCACACGATGATCTCGTCGATCCCCTCCCCGTCCAGATCGGCGGTCGGCAACCCGTGCGTCCCCATGGAGTCGGGATTGACCAAAGGGTCCTGGTTGAACACGAACTCGTGCTCGAGCGAATACCCTCCATCGACGAAGGAGTAGGCGTACATGTGGGGCTGGCCAACTTGGCCGTACAGGCCTCTTTGCAGAATCAGGGACGGGGTGATCCCGTCCAGGTAGGCGATCGCTGCGTAGTTCCGTTTGGTGTCGGGGGAGACAACCGGCCAGGCGAGCTGGGCCCGAACGCTCCCCGTCTCGCCGTCGAGAACCGTCATGTTCTGCCCGTTATCCGTGCGGGTGAAGATCTCGGCCTTCCCATCCCCATCGGCGTCCCAGGCAACCATCGGCCAGTCCGTCGTCGCCTTCCAAGCCACGTGGTTGGCATCGAAGCACCAGGCTTGCTGCCAGTCACCAGTCGGTTGCCGCAGCATGCCGACGACGAACATCGGTTGGTTCTCGCAATAGGCAATGGGGTTGTCGCCGACAAAATCACAGTAGCCGATGGCGAAGTCCAGCAGGGAGTCTCCGTTCAGATCGCTCACCACCGCGTTGGTCACCTGCTTCAGCGACCCATTGCTGCAGCCTGCGAAGGGCAACGTGAACCGGGCGGCATCTCTATCGACCAGGGAAGACGTATCCACCGTGACCACGTTGGAGTACTCGGCGCCGATGGCGACGCAGTAATAGTACACGCTGCCCGCACCGACCGTGGTGTCGAGGTACGAGTTCACGGGTGACGTCGCGATCGAGGAATATTCAGCGCACCGACCCTCCACGAAGGTCGAGCTGCGGCGGACGTCGAAGACGGTCTGGGCCGTGTCGCCAGGGATCGACCGCCAACCGAGGAACACCGCGGGGCTCCCGGAATTACTCTTGGCTACCCCGATGAGCTCGCGAGCGAGGGGGAAGTAGGTCTGCGAGATCTTCCAGAGCTGAGCGATCGCGGGTTCCCCGTCGTCATCTACTGAGCTCCCATCGTCCTCCACGGAGCCCCCGTCGTCCTCCACGGAGCTGCCATCGTCTTCCACGGAACTCCCGTCGTCCTCCACGGAGCTGCCGTCCGCGGAATCGGCATCCACTCCACCATCGGGGTCGACCGCACTGCCCGAGTCGCAGGCGGCCAGCCACAGGCCGAACATCACGACCACGAATTCCGCAACCCAGATTCTCATCTCAGGCCTCCCTATCGATGGCTCCAGAGCACAGCTATCGGTAGCCGGTCCATCTCTTGTCGATGAGGTAGTCGCGGTCCTCCCAGGGAGATGGCTTCTTGGTGCCGGGATTGACAAGGGAGGTGTTGGTCACGACCAGCAGGGCGTAAGGAGGGACGGCCGGATCGATACCGAGCATCACTATGAATTCCTCGCGGTAGTCGCCGATGACGTCCGCGACGTAGAACATGCGCTTCCCGGTACCGGGTGACGCCATAATCTCCTTGGGCAGTTGCCCGTCCCAGTCGATGGGGTCGTTGAGGCCTTGCGTCCTCAGAACCTCGCCGGTCGAGGAGTAGAGCCTGTGGATCCACAAGGTGTCATTCCAGTGGCCGTTGGGACACAGCGGACTCCAGTAGTAGGCCGCGTAGCTCTCCAGGCCGGGGCTCGGGTCCACGTCCCCTATCCATCCGTGGTGGCCTTTCCGCACGTCGTCCGGGAACCTCACCCCACACTCACTACACTCGATGGTAACGTACTCGTCCTGGATCCAAAGCGGCTCGCTCGTCGTCGCCGTGGCTAGACCAGCCTCGGGATCGTCCCTCTCTTTGTTGAAGTAGAAGACCTCGAGCCCGGGCAGATCGGGGCGGATGTCCCCCACCCTGAACCCACTCACCTGCAGGAACGGAAAGTGCGTGATTTCCTGTCCGTCACTGTCGAGGATGGTCCCGCCGAAGAGCACCTCGTCCGTACCATCACCATCCATGTCGGCCCCACGCACAGAATAGGCGCCTGCGGGCGGCACGCCCACACCGAGCGTGTACTCCCATTGGACCTGCAGCGACGAGTCTAGCGCCAGCACGGTCCTGACATCGCTCGGATAGTTGCAGGTCTGCACGATCACAGACCAGGACACACCATCGAGCATCGCGGGCGCCACGTTCGCGTTGCCACCGCACTGGCCGGGATTGTCGGACAGAGCCGGAGAACGATGGAGCTCGCTCCCGGTCAGGCTGTCGTACGCCACGGCGCGTAACTCATTGAGGGCGTCGCTGTAGACAAGCCCGACGACCTCATCTCTCCCGTCTCCGTCGAGGTCGACCAACGTCCAGGGCAGCGCGCTCCCGACCAAGTCGCTCACGTCCTCCAGGAGCCACCGGCGCGTGCCGTCCCGGGCGAACACGGCCACGTCGAACTTCTGGATGGCGGCCTCAGTGTCCACGCAAGCCTCCAGGAACTCGAAGCCGCCGTCGCCATCCACATCGCCGAACTTGAGATCGCACCAGTCGTCCACGCCCGGGTTTGGGTTGAAGCCGGTGAAACGAACGTACTCGCCTGTGTCCGTGTCGGCGGCCTCCACCCTCGCCTCGAGGGAGTCCGGGCTCTCCAGGCCTGCGGCGTCGACCAGACGCACGACGTAGAAGTAGGTCGTGCCGTCGCTGACCGTCTCGTCCCTGAAGTTGGTCTGGTCCGAGACAGGTTCTGAGTTGAGCTTCGTGTAGGGGCCGCCCTGGGTCGTCGAGCGATAGATGTTGTAGCCGAGCTCCGGGTGGGAAGAGACCATCCGCCAACCAAGGTGGACCTGCCCCGAGCCCTTGGGCAGGGCATAGAGGTGGGTCGGCCGGGGCAGATCGAGCAGGAGCTCCTCGCAGCGGGCCGCGCCGGCCTCGCCCTGGCAGGCCTCGCCGGCCGGGCAGTCCGCGCTGACGAGATCGTGGCAGCCATCGCCCTGGAGCGCGCAGGTCAGGAGACTGATGCCGTCGCAGGCCGGGTAGCCAGTGGGCTCGCACTCGTCCTGGCAGCCAGGCTCGCATTGCCCCTGGGCGTTGCAGACCGTGCCCTCGCCGACCGGGCAGCCGGGCGGGCATTCCCTGCCGCAGCCGTCCGGACCGCATTCCCTGCCCGTGCAACTCGGCAGGCAGACGCACTGGGCCTGGCCGCCGACCGCCGCGCACGACAGGCCTTCGTCCGCGCAGGCGCGCTGCTCCTGCCACCCGAGGCAGCCGTCGGAACCCTCGCCGCAGACCTGCAGCAAGTCGCCGTCGCAACGCGTGTCGCCGCCGGCAGGGCACGCGTTCTGGCACTCCTCACCGCCGTCTCCGCCGTCTCTGTCGCCCGAGGCGCCATCAGGGCAGCCAGCCAGCCCCACGACAATCAGCATTGCACCGACCGTCGAAAACCAGGTTCTCATCTCACCCCTCCCTGGGACTGGTCCCTGACAAGGTTACCTACGGCAGGCCCACGGTCTGGTAGATGACCTGGCCGTCGAGGTGGTAGACCACGTGGATACCGCCAACGGCCGTGGGCGCGCAGTAGGGCCCGAGGCGGTAGCCCTCGTAGCCCTCGGCGAGCCGCACGGACACGAGCTGGTCGCCGTCCACGTAGGCGGCGTAGGCCTCGCAACGGTTGGTGCAGCTGGGTTCCGTATCGATGTAGCTGTGGGTCACGTAAGCGTGACCGTGGACGTCCACGCACACGTCCGCCCAGTAGTACGGCGTCCCGCCCTCTTCCGCGACGACCATGCCCAGAATGGGTGCGTTCCGCGCGATGCGCTCGTCGTTGGTGTACCAGACGCGGCTAGGCGTCAAGGAGTTGCCCTTGGCAGTGCCCGTGTAGTGGACCATGCCGGTCGCTTCGTCCAGGAAAGCGTCTGCGCACTCACCCTTGAATGGCCCCTGGATGACGTCGAAACGCACAAGTGGGTCGAGATCGAGATCGTAGTCGATCGCCTCGATGGAGCCTGGCAGGTGACGGAAGGTAGTACGGATCCTGGATGACGAGAGGGCCACCAGACCCAGGGGAAAATTGTTGGCTGTCCGGGCCTTCTTCCTGACCCGCGGGGCGGTTGCCAGCCCGTCGACGCTGACGAGGAGAATGGCGCCGCCGCCGCCCATCCAGGCGGTGACCACGAGATCCTGGTCCGGTATCTTGAGCACACGGCCGCAGCTAACGCGGGTGAGCCCGCCGTCCCCGGTGTCTCCGTCGCCCTCGACCGCCACCAGGAGGGGGGCTTTCCATGAGCCTCCGAGGTTGTTCGTGTAGTAACCCTCGAACCCTCCGACGTTGCTGCCTGCGGTGCTCAGGGACCAAACCACGTGCACCCCATCCTCGCTGTCGATGAAGATACGCGGCTCGATCGCCTTGGTCTGCTGCCCAAGCTGGATCGGCGAGACCGGGAACTGCCCGTCTGTTCCCGATCCCTTGGCGTAGAAAACGCCCACCCCGCGTCGGTCGAAGACGAGGTGCGGGTCGCCCCGGGAATCCACGGCGATGTCCGGGTTCCGCCCCTCGTAGAGGGCGATCGGCGGTCCCAGGCTGCCGAGCGGAGAGCTCGTGTTCGTGCAGGCCGAGTCCACGCACACGGAGCCAGAGGCCGTGTCGCAGATGGTCTCGCAATCGCCGCAATGGTCCGGATCGTTCGTAGTATCGACGCATAAGTCCTGCCCGGCAGCGGCGCAGGTGGTCAGACCCTGCTCCTCGCAGGTCGGGTCTGTCCCGCCGTCGTCCCCACCGCTGTCGTCCGCCGCATTGTCGTCCACGCTCCCGCCGTCATCATTCCCACCGTCGACCTCCTCGTCACTCCCGTCCGCGCCTCCGTCGTAGCCATCGTCGGCGTCTGATTGTGAGGAGGAATTCGCGCATCCGAAGGCGCCAGCGACGAACGAAAGCGCGAGGACGAGGAATATTCGCATGAATGCAGACCTCCCGACCCAATCGACCGCGTGGAAGTGAAGCTCCCCAAGGAAGCCGGCACCCATCAGATGCTCCCGATAAAGCCTGACGTAGGAAGGTGATTCCCTCATGCCGCCGACCCTACCTAGTCAGGAACGCAGGTACAGTCTCCCGAGAATTCCTCGATGCCACACCGCCAGCCCGAGAGGCAGGGATCTGGATTCGAGGTGCAGTTGTTGCTGCAGCCAGTGGCATCGCAGAGGTCATTGGTGCACGCGTAGGCATCGCTGCAGTCCTCTAGCAGGACACTACCTGCGCATGCTCCCGCCAGGCAGGTCGGCTGCCGCCACTCCAGCGCACTACAGAACCTCGTCCCGCAGTCCGTTCCGTCGGCGATCCTGCCGCAGGACGCCCCGGAGCCGCTGCAATTGCCGGTCGTGCATTCTCCTGCGGCGCAATCGTCCTTGAGATCCTGGTTGGCGGTCTGGTTGCCGCAGGTGTAGCGCGAGGTGCACCTCTGGCACACGCCGCAGTCCGCGTGCTGGGTGGAGTCGTAGACGCACGAACCACCGTCGCACGCGGCGCAGGTGCCGCAGTCGTAACCATCGGCGCGCAGACACGACCCCGAGCCGTTGCAGTTCTCCCGCACACAGCCGCCACCGTTGCACTCGTCCTTGAGATCCTCGGTGTTCGACTGGAAGCCGCAGGTGTTGAGGGCAGTGCACTTCTGGCACACGCCGCACTCCGCGTGCTGACTGGAGTCGTAGGCGCAGGACCCGCTGAGGCACGCAGCGCAGACTCCGCAGTCGGTGCCGTCGGCGAGGGGATCGAAGGCGCAGCCCGTGCCGGGAACGCAGCTGTCCACGGTGCAGGGATTGCCGTCGTCGCAGGTGGCGCCGCTGCACGGATCTCCGTTGCACAGACCAGCGCTGCAGCCATCAGGGCAGTCCTCGACTACCTCCTCGTACTGGCAGAGCCCGGCCTGGCAGGTCCCGGGCGCGCGGTAGCTCACCCGCTGGTCTCCCCGGCACTCGGCGGGCTGCGGATCTTCGCAGGCCAGCGGAGCACCCCGGCACTCGCCCTGGACGCACACGTCGTCCAGGGTGCACGCATCCGTGTCGGTGCAGCTCTCGCCCTCGGTCGCCCACAGGGTCTCACCCGCGTCTGTGTCGTACTGACAGCGGAAGGTGCCCCAGGCGCACTCCTGAGTCTGGCACTGCAACGCCTCGCTGCACGGCTCCGTCGGGCAGCAGGATCCCTCCTCGCAGCGCTGCCAGGCTTCGCAGCTCACGCCCACGCACCGCCGCGCCTGGCAGGCGCCCGACACGCAAACCTCATTCGTCGCACAGGGGACTCCACCGCAGTCCGTCGGATAGCAGGCCCCGGCCGCGCAACGCTCCCCCGGGTCGCAGGTCAAGCCAGCGCACGCGAGCGGTTCGCACTCGTCCTCGACACATACCTCCAGGCCCTCGACGCAGTCCTGGTCAGGGCAATCGGCAGGCAGGCACCAGCCGTTGGCGCACAGCTCGGCCCCGCAGTCCACATTGGCGCAGTTTCGCTCGACGCACTGCCCGTCCACGCAGATCTCGTCAAAGCCCTGGCAACTGTCCAGGGAGCACTCGGTCGGGAAGCAATGACCACCGGAGCAGACCTGCCCGACAGGGCAGATCACGCCGACGCAGGTTCGCTCCTGGCACTCGTTCTCGACGCAAACCTCACCGTAACCCGAGCACACCCTGGTGGGGCAGTCCTTGGGGTAGCAGTGGCCCTGGGCGCATTTCTCCCCGGCCGGGCAATCCAGCTCGAGGCAAGCGGCTGGCAAGCACTCCTCCTCGATGCACACCTCCCCGAGGCCCGGGCAGTTGCGCGCCTGGCAGTCCCTCGGGTAGCACTGCCCCAGAGCGCAACCCTCCCACGGCTCGCAGGTCTTGCCCAGGCAGGCGATCTCCTCGCAGAACCCCGCCTGGCAGACGAAGCCAGGGGGGCACGTGCGATCCGCGCACTGGCTGGGCAGGCACTGCCCGTCGATCACCACGCCGGCGTCACATGGCTCGCCATTCGACGCGCCCTCACAGCCGGCCCCGGCAAGGAGCATGCACTCCCCGACGATCCAGAGACCGAGCACCAGAGCTCTCGTCCACATGCCAGCCTCTCCTTCACACGCCGAGCATGCCTGCAACAGCCCTGATGCCATGGCGATCTGGGCCGATCGACAGACCGGCTTCCCGATGATCGCGGCCAGGGTCGGACGGTAGTCGGCCGTCGGGGAATCGCCCAGAAGCCCGAAGGCCCTGTAAGCCATTCCCGCCGCCGTGTGGCGCTCTGTGCTGAGTCAGCAAGGGGTTGCACACCGAGCAACGCATGCTTCGTCTCCCCTGCAGGTGAATCCGGTCGGCCCCTGATGCAGATCGAACCTCGGTCCGACCACCCGCTGCACGAACCTTCTCTCGATACCCCGACCCCCAGCCGGCCTCAAGGAGCCCGTGGCGGGATCGCCAGCCGCTCCAGCGTCAGACGGTCCCGTGCGTTCAGCCCCTCCCGAAGCGCCTCTCGGATGCCCGTCGCGCTGCGGCTCCTGAGCAACTCGACCAGGGCGACGTAGCTCATGCGGACATCGTCCCGCTGTTCGAACAAAGCCAGAGGAATGTCCGGACGCTTGGTGTACAGCAGGCTGATGGTATTCAGCATAAGCTCCATGGGGAGGTTGTCGGCCGCGCGGCAAAGGGTCCGAGAGAACTCGAGATCCAAGTCGGCGACCGCGAAGGGGTCCTCGGTCTGTTCGATCTGCTTCGCTAGCGCCTCGAGTTGATCGAGCTGCTCAGTACTGGCTCGCTCGCACGCCAGGGTCACCAGTTCAAGCGCGACGGCCGTGCGAAGCTCCAGTACGCCGGGAAACGTGGCGTCCTGCAGGGACCTGGGCATTTTCTCTACGAGACCGAGGCCCCCAATCCTCCTGAAGTCCTGGACCTCCGCTCCCCTTCCCTGTCTGATGGAAACGAGTCCCTCGGAGACCAGCCGCGCCAGGGCAGCCCGCACGGTGGTGCGGCTGACACCGAGCTGAAGGGACCACTTTCGCTCCGGTGGCAACATGCTGCCAGTGGGGATCTCTCCGGAGAGAATCTTGTGCCGGATTCGATCCGCCAGTTGGTCCACCGAGGTGGTCGCCCGAATCTGTTCAAGAGGCCGCCAGGTCGCTTCTGCTAGGGCTTCCATCCGAACCTCCAGACGCGACTCGAGAACAAGTTGCCGTAAGTCTGCCATTGAGGTACGGTGGTCGTACCATTAGACCACTTCTCTGTCAAGCTCTGTTTTTCAACGGATCTCTGACCCGAGACGCCCCGATTCAGCTATCTGATTGAAGACGATCGTTCTGAGCCACCATGTCGCGTTCAGGCGGTAGCGCGAATTTCCAGCCATGAGGGTTCGGCAGAGGGCTTGAACCCTTTTCGGCACTCCAGGAAATCGGCCGAGGGCTTCGCGTCAGGGGGCCTCAACCCAGGTCCTGGCTCTTACCGCGTGCTCGCCTGCCGCAGACCGGGCACCAGGTGCCGCGCTTCACGCTGGCCGGTCTCGCGGTCCACCGGTGCCCACGCTCGCACTGCCACTCCAGGGGGGTGTTCGCGTTGAGGTAGGCCTTCGACAGGCACCTTCCTCCGCGCGCCTCGGCAAGCTGCCTCATCTCCCCGATGGTCAACCGCTTCGTCCCTGCGCAACTCGGGCACCAGGATCCCTGCTTGATGTTCCCCGGATGGGCTAGCCAGATGTGCCCCTGAGCGCACTGCCACTTCAGCTTCGTGTTCGTGTTGCGGTAGATCTTCGAGAGGCACCGGCCCCCTCGCGCCTTCGCCAGAGCTCGCATCGCCTCGATGCCGAGCCGCCTCGAGGCTGCCGAAGCCTCGGCACCGCACCTGGGGCACCAGCGGCCGCTCCGGATGGCGTCCGGAGTGGCCCACCAGGTGTGGCCCTCTCGGCAACGCCAGCGGAGCCTCTTCCTCTTGGAAACGTATGCCTTCGAGAGGCACTCCCCACCCCTCGCCCTGGCGAGCTGAACCATGTCCTCGAGGCCCCGAGGACCGCGCTTCGAACACCTCGGGCACCACTTGCCGGCTCGAATGCAGAGAAACCTCGCCTGCCAGACGTGCCCGGCCGAACACCGCCAGGTGAGCTTCTCCTTGTTGTTCACGTAGGACTTCGACAGGCACTGCCCGCCACGGTGGGCGGCGATCCGTCGCACGTCCGCGATGGTGAACTTCTCAGGCATCCTGGATAGCCCCTCCCTCGAACGGCATGGCCAACGGCCGGCCCCGCGGAAACGAGCCGAACGTACCATTGGCAAACGCTGGGTCTCAAGGCCCCGCCAGGCGGGCACCGGTGCGCAAGGCCGAGCAGGACGAGGAGATTCCTTGCCCAGTTCGCTTCGCTCACTGGACAAGACCCGATTCACGGGTGGTGAGTGCCTTCGACAATACTTGACTCACTATTGAAGATGACGCCGTCTCAAGGGGTCTAGCCTGTGGTTACTCAGGGCGCGGCGATCTGGCGGGCGACCCCGTCCATGGCCTCCAGCAGGCTGTCCGCATTGCAGGCCGCGGCCCGTGCAGTCGCGGCCTTCTCGGCCGTGGACGACTTCAGATCGTAGAGCTGGGAGGTCACCATGCACGTCATGCCCACCTTGAGTATACGGGTGGATAGCGATTTCTCGGCGGCCAGCTCCTTGCCCAGCTCGATCTGGCAGGCCTCGTCGTAGCAGGCTTTGTAGGACTCCGTCTTCTGCTCCCGCAACCGGGCGCGGAGCTGGTCGCGCGGCACGACCTTGAAGCCGGCCAGCTCGGTCAGGCGCGTAGCGTAGAAGGAATAGAGCTGCTCGCGCTCTGAGCCCTGGAGCTGCTGGGTGGCGTCCTCCAGTTCGAACACGGCTACGATGATGCCCGTCGGAGCTGCCGCCGTGACCGGCTCGGGCTTCTTCTCGCCGGCGGCCTGCTGTCCGAGCAGCGCCTCCAGCTTGGCCGCTGAGCTCGCAGCCCTCGAAACCTCCATGGTCGACTGGGGCCAGTTCGGGCTGGCCGCCTTCGCTTTGAGTAGCGCGACAACTTCAGGTCTCGCGTATCCCAGATTGCCAAGCGCCCGCAGCGCAGCGAGGTAAGGAGCCTCACAGTCAGTGTTCGAACAATCCACCATCCGAACAAAAAGCGGCCCGATCCTCTCGGGATCACCGGCTGAAACCAGGAGATCCGCTGCGGCCTCAGCGAGGTCGAACGCTGCAGGCCACATTCCCGTCAGCGGCTCCAGGAAGCGTTTCTCTGCTACAGCCAACGCCGATGCAGCCTGCTTGCCAAACTGAGCCAGTGCCTTCAATGCGGCGATCGTGTCGTCCGTGCCGAGCTCCTCCGCCTCGAGGGCCTTGACCAGGGCCGGGATCGCCTCGGGGGTCCTGAGAGCGGCCTCGCCATTGAGGCCCACGTGCTGCCAGAGCGGCACGCAGCCACTCGCGGACAGCGCCAGCCAGAGCAGCACCAATCGTACGTTCATGGCCATCACCCCGAATGGACGGACACGTCGGGAGAGCGGAAGGTCGAACTCTCCGTGGAGCGCATTCATGGACGGGTCTTCCCCTCGGTTCAGGCCCAAAGAAGTGTCGACAGAAATCCCTACCCAGAAGCCCTGAACATCCGATAGCACGAATCCCACGCTGGCGTCGATTCCATCGAGGACCACCGCGCGGGAGGAGGGGCCACGCAGGACCTGGCCGCCGGCCAGACTGCGAGGAGGGCTGTGGATAGTGACGCTCCTGGCGGCGGATGTGGACGGACGGCGCTCCGAATGACGTCGCAGCCCACTTCCGCCTCGGATTGCGCCCGCTCGGCTGAAACGCCAGCCGGACGGGCGACTGTCCACAGCCGCTTGGCTGCGAACGCTTGCGATACCTCTGCTTCGCGTTCGACTGCCACACTTCTCACAGCCCCGACGACGATCCTTCTCTTCCTATTTTCCGGGATGGGGCAAGGGCGGGAACCCAAAGGGCGGAACGAATCAGAAGGGGTCGCTCTCGAGCATCACGGTACATTTCGCCCACTTCGTCGCGAGGCCTCGCGCCTCGTGAGCCAGAGCGTCCCATGAAGTCGGGCCGTAGAAGTAGCACTCCACGCCGCGTTCGGTGACCGCGGCGGTGAACATGACCTCGGCCTCTGCCCGATCGATCCGCTTGCTGGTGAGCTCCCAGCCGGAGGCCCCGCGCTGGTAGCAACTGACCAGCTCGATGTGCGCGTCTCCCCAACGCGCCGGGTCTGCCTTCTCCAAACACGTCTGCTCGCTCTGGCCGCAACGGTTCTCCGGCGCTCGGGCAAAGCAGGACTCGAGATCGCTCTGTGTGACTTCGGCCGCCTTGGCCGGGGGTGGCTCCGGCCGCGCGGCGCAGGCAGGCAGCGTCAGGGCGGCAAGGATGGGCAGCAGAGCCAAGCCAGCCAGGAAGTAGGCCGGAATCCGCATCTGGAACCTCCAGAAGGTACGGGACGGGAGCGTAGCCTTGGCCGGAAGGAGGGGCAAGGGCTTGGGGGCGGTGGTGTTGACGCAGCGGATGCCGATTACATCGCGGTAACCCCCTGTCAGAGACTACTTCCGAAGTCCGCAGCTCACTCGGGAGGCGTTGGCCTCAGTGCCGGGTCAGCAGGACAACGAGCTTGTCGGACAGCTCCTCAAGGCCCACGACCAGCCGATCATCGTCGCACTTCTCGCGCACGGTGACTGCCCCGATCTGCTTGTTCGAAGCGAGGTCCCACAGCGAGGCGCTGAGTAGACAGTGGCCGCCGATCATGGCGATGCTCGTCTGGACCGACAGCTCGGCCGATGCACCCGCAGGCCGCTCCCCCGCCCTGAGCCGCAACTCCGCCGTGGGCAGGCACTCGACCTGCACGGCGGAGAGTAAACGCCCGCGGAGGTAGTCGCGGAGGATCGCGAGCTCGTCCCCGGACAATGGGCTGGCGCGGCTCTCGGGGGTCAGCACCGCCAGGCGCGGCGTCCCGCCCCGGCCAGCCTTCGGGCGGGGGCGACGAAAGCTCTCACCCAGCAGGGCGGCCAGCCGTTCGAAGCCATCGATGATCAGGTCGGGTTGGCACTGCTCGCGCACCTGTACCGACCGCACCAGGAGACTGGAGGAGGTGTCCAGGACGTCAACCGCCATGAGGCAGTAGCTGCCCACCTTGCCCACCCATGTGGACAATGCGAAGCCCGCACCGGCCTTCGTGGCCAGGTGATGCCGGCACACAGGCTCGTGGCAGACGTCGAACTCGCTGGCGGCCGTGGGCCCCAGGCGTTCGAGCATCTCCGAGCGGGGTAGCACCTGGAAGACGCCTGCCTCACCTAACCGGGTGCTCAGGTAGTCGCTCAGACTGTCCACCTCGTCTGCTGCGAGCGGCGAACCCTTGCTCTCGGCCCGGAACACGGCCACCACGGGCGGCTCCTTGGTGGCAGCCCGGAGGGCCGCCGGCGGGAGGGGCGACACCAGCGCGGGCCCCTCGGGGGGAGGCGGCGGGGCGGCCTGGGATCCCTCGCGCTCGAAGCGCAGCAGGGCCGTGGCCAACCCCTCGGCCGCTTGCTCCAGGAGTCCGACCAGCGCCTCCTCCTCGCAGGACCCCTTCTTGGTCGCCGAAGCAACAATCCGAGGATCGGTCATTTTGAAGGCCTGGAGAGTCCACATGCAGGCGGCGCCGACCTTCGCCACCACCGCGGTGACCCGGTACTTCGGCTCCGTCTGGACGATCGGGACCCTCCGGGGGACCACCTCGAAGCGCTGCCCCTTCGCCAGCCACTCGCCCAGCGCGTCGGTCATGGCCATGGCCGTGGCCGCGTCCAGCGGCGCCCCTTGCACCTCGATCAGGGCGACGTCGATCTTGGCAGCCTCTGCCGCCCTGGCCGGGGGCGAGAACACCGGGCCGCACAGCGCCAGACACCCGACCCACACTGGCAGTATCCCACGCATGGCTTCCTCCCTTGGGCCCGGCGGCAGGGCTCAGCCCCCGCCCACCAGGCGGACGAATCCCAGCCGGTCCCTGTCCTGCAGCTCGAGCGAGTGAACTCGTCTCGCAGCATGATCTGGCGGTTGCGCTCCACGGCCACGGCCCGGGGTTCGAGCCCGAGGGTAGCGAGCAGCCCGAGCAACTCAAACGGGGCCGAGAAGCTTCGGCCCTCGCCGTTGAGTGCAATGCGCACGTCTGCCATCACGACCCTCCTACCTCAGCCTAGAAAACCCAGGTCCCAATCCTTCCAGACGGCCTCGTAGCCCTGCCGCTTCAACGCCGCGGCCAACTCGGCCGGCGAGCGCCGGTACGCCTCTTCCTTGAGCTCCACCTTCTTATAGAGGCGAGCGCAACCGGTCAGGTAGAGCGCAAGGAAGAGCATTGCCTGGTGTACGTGCATGGCGATCTCCCTGAATGGAAGGACGTGACTGAAGTCCCCCAAGGCATCCGACCCAGGAGCCCTGCGTGTCCGATAGCATGAACCTCACGTCGGGGTCGAGTGCTTCCGGGAACCTCCACGCTGGGAGGGGGCGCCACGCTGAGCCTGCCGCCGGCCGGACTGCAAGGAGGGCTGTGGATAGTCCCCTGGACTTCGGGGACTGCTACGCTTCCCTCTGGGAACCGAGGCCGCTCCGCTGCCCCTGGACTTCGGAGACTGCTCGGTGCTTTCGCACCGTCCCTTTGGCGAGGGAACGCGGCTTGCTCCTGTCCACAGCTGCCTGGGCTGCGACCGCTCGGCCGAAAGGGCTATGGATAGTGCCGCGGCTGCCCATTACTGCCTGGGCTGCGACCGCTCGGCCGCCAGGGCGGCCGGACGGTCGACTGACGGCGGATGTGGACGGACGGCGCTCCGAAGGACGTCGCAGTCCACAACCGCCTTGGACTGCGCCCGGTCAGCCGGCGTGCTGGCCGGCCTCCCGGTCGGCGGCCCACAGCCGCTTGGACTGCGACCGCTCGGCCGGTACGCCGGCCGGACGGTCGGCTGTCCACACTCTCCACAGCCCCGACGACGGGATCTTTCTCTTCCCTATTTTCCGGGATGGGGCAAGGGCGGAGCCAGGCAAATTCAGAACGCTTTCCCAGGCGATAGGGTGACGTTGATCCAAAGTCGCCAGCGAAGGGAGAGCTTTCCCTTACCGCCGGCTCCAGGCTCAAGGCAGATGTTTCCAGTGGTGCGCCGAGCCATACAGGCATCCACGAGCTCCCCAGTCTCACCCAAGATCGTCTCGGCGAGGTAGCCGAGCCGCCTGAAGGCTGCGCCCGAGCTCACCTCCCCAACGCGCGCCAACAGCCGGGAAGGTTGCCAGTCAGGGCTGGAACGATAGGCCTGCAGCATTTCGGCCAGATGGGAGACGCCGCCGACCCAACCAGGGATGACCAGGGCATCCGCGAGGGTCCGCTCCCGGTCGGACACCGCGATGCGCTCCTGTCCCAGCCAGATGGTCGGTACGCTTCTGACTCGCAGGCTCTTCGTCCGCACGATATGGAACGCGGCTCCCAGATGGACCTGTGTAGAGCGACGCACGTAGGCACTCGTGACCACGAAGGTCTCGCGATTGTTCTGCTCGGTGAGTCCCCAATATTCAGCGGCGGACCAGCCCCCGATGTAGCACGGACCGAAAAGCTCTCTCGCCAAGATCCAGGGGTCCTCGATCGCGGCGCCTTCACGATCGGCCTCGATCGGGAGGATGAGGAACAGTCCTCGCTTCACCCGCGCAAGCCATCCCGCCCGGAGCAGCTTACCGATGGTAAGGAGAGCGGCGCGGGGCTCGAGCCCGAGGATTTGAGCCGCTCGCCGGGGCGTAAGCAGCCGACCGCTGCTGCCGTTGGACAGGCGCCTGAGCGTCACCGTGACGCTTCGGCTCGGTCTTGAAGCATCCTGGGTCATGTGGACTTCCAGATTCCTGCACTACTGCTCGTTGCGCTCAGTCGGACTGTTCAGCGATTATCCAACACCTCAGAGCATGGCTCAACGGCCAGAGCGTCCTCAGCAAGTCAAACCAAGAACAGGGCCAGCCCCGAGAGTGAAGCGTGACCGGACTGGAGGCCAAGTCACCGCACCGCTTCCTGCTGGGTCCTGGCGTCTGCGAATCAAGAGCCAGCCGCGCCCAAATGCCAGTCGTAGCCCAGGCGGAGCAGGACCTCCAGGGACTGCCCGGGCAGGGGCGGGTGGCCGTTGTCGTAGGGCTGGGCGTACTCCACCCGCTGGTCGAGCATGTTGTAGACGCCGAAGCCCAGCCATAGCCCCCGGACGAACAGGTGGTCGTAGCGCAGGTAGGCGTCCAGCAGCCACTGCTCGGGCAGCTCGCGGAGCACGGCGTTCCCGTCCGCGTCGTACGGGCCGTAGGCCCAGCGTTGGTCCGAGAGGAACAGGAGGCCGACGTGCAGGCTGAGGTTCTCCAACACGCGCACCGAGCCCTCCAGGGTGGCCTTGTGCGGGGCCATGCCGAGCAGCACGTGGCGGGCGCCCGGGACGCGGAAGGTGTCGACCTGGTTCTTGCCCACCACGTCGTAGAACGAGTAGGTCAGGCGGGCTGACCAGATGCCGCGCAGGTAGCGGATCTCGGCCTCCAGCCCGCGCGTGCCGGTCCGGGGGTAGTTGCGATAGCCCTCGCTGCCGGCCGCGTCGTCCCAGTAGTAGACGATGGGGTGCTCGACCGTGATGTCGAAGCCGGACAGGGTAAACATCAGCCCCTCGACCGGCTGGAGCCCGAGCTCGAGCTCGTAGACCGTGGTCTTCTCCGGCACCACGTCCGGGGTGTAGGCCAGGTTCATGATGGACGGGTTGCGGAAGGCCTGGGAGATGAGCGCCTTCCAGTGGAACGGGCCGTACACCTCCTGCAGCACCGCCCGGGGGACGAAGGACGAGCCGGACAGGGAGTGGTACTCGTAGCGCGCGCCCAGCGTGGCGTCGATCCACGGGGTGGCCAGGGAGGCCTCCAGGAACGCGGCCACGTCGTGGTACTCAACCTCGGTCAGCGTGTTGTCTGGGTCCTCGGGATCGGCGAAGCCGTATATCGCCTCCCGGGCCCAGTCGTACCGGTACTCGGCGCCGGCCAGGAAGGCGAGTCGGTCGATCCACGGGCCGCCCTCGAGGGGCGTCCAGTCCGCCACCAGGCCGAGCTTCACCTGGTGCAAGGTCGGATCGAATGTCACGTCCTCGTACTGCTCCGCGCGCTCGTCCGTAGTCTGCCAGGGCTTCTGCCACACGTGGCTCAGGCTCGGGCGCACGTGCCAGCCTTCGGCCGGGCGCCAGTCGTAGGCCAGCCGGAGCGAGCTGGTGGTGAAGTCGGCCGGCAGGGAGTCCTCCTGGTTCTCGCCCCAGCCGTCGCGCTGGGTGAGGTGGTAGCGCTCGAACAGGTAGCGGACCTGGAGCCCGCGCCAGTCCAGCGCCAGATCGGCCAGCAGCGGATCGTCGGCCGCCTGGCCGGCCAGGTTGTAGCTCTGGCCGAGGGCGTCGGTGTAGGCGCGGTCCGAGCGGCTGGCCTGGCCGGCGAACAGCCCGATGCGGGCCGCGAGCTGGGACTCGGGGAAGCGCTGGCCCCACTGCAGGCTCAGGTTCCGCCGTCCATAGGTCTCGGCCAGCGACTGATCGTCGGCCACGAGTCCGTGCATGAGCTGGCCGTACTCCCCCTCCAGGCTCATGCCCTGGAGGTCCTTGGCCTGGCGAGTGACGATGTTCACCACGGCCAGCTCGGCCGCGCCTCCGTACTGCACCGAGCCGGGACCACGGATCACCTCAAGGCGCTCGATCCAGTCGATGGGCACCCGGTTGCCGAGCAGCACGCCGTCGTACATGTGCTCGGCCAGGTCGTGGCCGTCGAGCAGCACGAGCACCTTGCCGTCCGCGGCCCACAGGCCTCGCACCCCGGCGTAGAGGGCGCTGTAGGTGTCCGTGCCGAACTGGAACCCAGGCACGCGGCCAAGGAGGTCGAGGAGGTCTCGCGCGCCGCTCTGCTGGATCTCCTCCCGGGTCAGGACGGTCAGCACGCCAGGGGCCTCACGGATGCTCTGGGCCTGCCCCCGGGAGGCAACTTCCACCTCGATGGCCAGCAGCTCCTCCAAGGAAACGTCCGAAAAATCTTCGAACTCCTCGTCGCCATCGGTCTCGAGCTGGAACTCATCTTCTGCCCTTGCTACTGGAGGAACCATGGAAAGGCTAGACACCAAAAGCAGTCGTAGCCAGACACGCATTGGAACTCCTGTCGTTCTGCGAAAGTGCTTGGCTACATAGGCGCTCCCGCACCCGCGATCAAGGAGGATTTCGAGGAATTCGACCCTCCCGGGCCATCCTCGACCGGCCGGCGTGCGAACTCGCACCTTGACAGTTGGGGGCTGCGAGGACACCCACACCCTGTCCAGGGCCGGGTGGCGCGGGCCAGGCGAGCCCGCAGGCCGGTGCGCGGGTGCAGGGAGGAAGTCGTGGAAGAACGCAAGGTCAAGGGCGCGATGATCCTGGATCTGGTCAAGATGATCCGCAAGAGCCCCGGGCGCGGCTGGGAGATGTACCTCACCCCAGCGGATATGCAAATCGTGAACGGTCGGGTGATCCCTCTGTCCTGGTACCCACTCGGCGTGATGCAGCGCTGCGGCCTGGCAGTGTTCAAGGAGCTCGCCGGCGGGGATCTGGAGACGGTTCGCCAGGCCGGTAAGGCGCGCGGCCTCGAGCTGTTCGCCGGGACCTACCGGGGCATCTTCGAGAAGACCGACTGCCTGGGAGCACTCGACAGCTACGTGGTCATCCACAACACGATGTTCAGCTTCCCGAGCCTCAGGCTCGAACGCCTGGGCCGGGGCCGTGCCCGGCTGCACCATGACTACGACGCTCGAGATCCTGCCAACGTACCCTACTGCCACCAGCTCCTGGGCACCCTGGACGCGCTGCTCGAGGTGACCGGCGGGCGCGAGGCGATGATCGTCATGTCGGCCCGCCAATGGGAGGGCGCGCCCGCGACGGTGTTCGAGCTCACCTGGAGCGAGGCCGGCAGGAGCGGAACGGGCTGAACGCGCAGGCCACCGTCACCTCGCCCCGTAACCGCGCTGGACGGCCGCCAGCAGGGAGCCGACGTCGACCGGCTTGGCCAGGATGTGCTCGTCCGGCCCCAGGCCCGCGAGCAGGCCGGTCCTCCCTGGCCGATGCCGGGCCTCCGGCCAGCGGCACCCCAGCCGCACCTCGGTGCCCTGCCCGGTGGCGCTGCGGAGCTCGACGAAGCCGCTCCCTGCTGCAAGAGGTTGGGCGCCCCCGCTGCTTCTCGCTCCAGGCCGTCCATGCTACCCTCCCACCGTCGTCAGGAGCGCCGGCAGGAAACAGAGCGCTCCAGTACAACGAGGGCGGCGCTATGGACCTCATTGGGCGGCACGAGATCAAGCGCTTGCCGTGGAACAGCGCCACGGCCTCCGACATCATGGAGGCCGGGCGCCGCCGGCACCACGTGACTGGCCTGGTCGAGCTCGACGTGACCGTCGCCCGAGACAGGCTCCGCGCGCTTCGCGCACGGACCGGCGAGTCGCTGTCGTTCACCGGCTGGCTGGCTCACTGCCTCGGGCAGGCGCTCTCCGAGCACCGGGCGCTCAACTCCCACCGCCACGGCCGGGGACGCATGGTGACCTTCGACGACGTGGACGTGACCCTGATCGTCGAGCGCGCCGCGGGCGGGGCCAATCGGCCGCTCCCCTTCGTGCTCCGCCAGGCTGACAGAAAGGCAGTCGCCGACATCTCCCGGGAGATCCGGGCGGTGCAGACCTCCACTGTAGCCGAGGACGAGATGGTACTGGGAGGCGGTGGCTGGGCCCACCGGCTGGCCAGGCTACCGGGGCTAGCCGCGCTCTACGCCCTCGTGCCCTCGCCCGTCCGGCTGCTCTTCTGGAAGGCGCTCTCCAGGGACGCGTTCGCGGCCAAACGCATCATGGGCACCGCGGGGATCACCGCGGTCGGCATGATGGGGAAGGTGTGGGGCTGGCCGCTGACGGTAGGTGTTCACACGGTCGACCTCGCGGTGGGTAGCATCGTGCGGAGGCCGGCGGTGGTGGGCGATGGCATCGCCAGCCGCGAGTTGCTCCCGGTCACCATCCTCGTCGACCACGACCTCGTGGATGGCGCCCCGGCCGCCCGCTTCGTCGCGCGCCTGGCCGAGCTGGTCGAGGCAGGCCACGGGCTCGAGGGCTGAGCTGCGACGGCCGGTCCGGGGTACCCCTGCCCTGCCCCGCACGCCGGCGACCAGCTCGATCGCGGCCTCGGCGGCCTTCAGGAAGCTGCTCGAAGAGAACGGTCCCTGCACCATCCAGGAGCTCCTCTTCCCGGACATGGTTCAGGTCCAGCGGAGCGACCGCGGCCGTCCACCTGACTACCGTCTCGGTCGCCAGTGTCGGCGCCCAGGAGAGCTACAGCGAACAGGGACCACGATCTGGCCCCATCAATGGGGAGCAGAAAGACCATCGGAAATCGGTGGTCTTCAACCCGTCACAGCGAATCAGCGCCTCAAGGGTTCCAGCCCCGGCAATCCTTGACTAGCATCGTTCCGTCGATTCCAACTATGAAGGCAAGGTCCTCCGTGGGCGACACCCAGATGTGCATTAGGTCCTTGGTCGTCCCGGACTCCTGCGGGGTCCAGCTCGAACCGTCGTAGTGAAGAATGGTTCCGGTATGCCCGACTGCGTACACGTCGCTGGCAGACCGCCCGCTCACAGCCCGGAGATGCACTCCCACTCCGGAATCCATGGGCTGCCAGTCGCTCCCGACCAGCGTCAAGAGCGTCCCGTTTTGACCCGCGGCAAACGCCTCACCGGTCGAAGCGAGCCACACACCAAGCAGCCAATCGCTGGTGCCCGTATTCAGAGCATCCCAGGTCGAGCCGTTCCAACGCACGCTCCAGCCTAGCTCGCCCACTGCAACGACGTTGTCTGCCGAGGTGCCCCAGACGTCCGTCTGCTGATCGAACCCGGACGCAATCGAAGACCAGCTCGACCCGTCGTAGTGCACCATGACCCCGTCCGTGCCTCCGGGAAATCCGCTGCCGCCGACCGCGAAAACCTCCGTGGCAGAGGCTCCCCACACCCCACCCAGGTGCCTGTTGTCTCCTGGGGATTCCTCATGGGTCCAGGTCTGCCCGTCGAAGTGGATGATGGATGCCGTGTGACCGATGTGCGAGGAGCCAGTGACCCAGACGTTGTCCAGTCCCGAACCCCACACGTCGAAGAGCTCCGGAGTGGATCCCGGATACGAGACGGTGCTCCACAGATTCCCATCGAAGTGGCGAATCTCCGTGGGCATGGCGATCACGTATACATCCGAGGCCGACGAGCCCCACACCCGCAAGAGGGTCGCCGAGCTGTCCGACTCCAATGGCACCCAGCCGCAGGTCGGCAGACGCCCCGGTGCCCAATCGGGACTCTGGCTATCGGACCCACTGGAGACAATTACCTGAGCACCGCTGCCGTCAAGATCGCAGACCCAAAGCTCGGGACCCGAGGAATACACGAAGCCCGTCGCGGTCCAGTCGACCTGGGGTCTGATGGCGGTCGCTGGTTGAGGGACGGGCGAGATCGTCGTGATCGCCCCACCAGTCGACGCCACCATCTGGAACGACTTGTCGTTGGCGCATTCCCGACCGCCGGCCACGAAGGTCCCATCGCCCGAGAAGCGCGGATTCCCCATGCAATCGCCCGCAGGGGTGATCTCGCTCTCGACGTTGCTCGAAAGATCCATTAGACGAAGGCCTCCCCAGTTGCCGCCGCAGTTGTACGCCTGGTAAGCGATCTCCTGGCCACCCGAAGGGTTCAAATCGGGTCCCTTGGTGCAGGCATAGCCGTTCGTGCTGGTGCCGAAAAGAGCCCGCACTGAGCCCGTGGCGACGTCCACGGCTTCCATGTTGTCATCGCAACTGTCATAGGTCGTGACGATGAGCTCTGCGCCATCCGTGGTCCAGGAGATCTGCGTGGCAGGTATGCCAACATGATCTCGGACTTCCCTCAGGCCGGTCCCGTCCTCATTGACAACCATGATCCGACTCGAAGAGGGGTCGCTGGGATCGTTCGTCCGCGAACCATAGTAGAACGCGATCATGGACCCGTCAGGAGACCAGCGAGGGGAGTACGCGCCCCAATTGTAGCGGGGATCCGTGGCCGCGCTGGTGACCTGTCTCAGACCCGTACCATCCTCATTCACGACCCAGACTTCGTAGAACCCACTCTGGTTGGAGACGAACGCGATCTTGCCGGAGACAACCTGGCACTGTCCCGCGGCACATTCCTCGTGGATGCCGCAGCACACCCCATTGCATTCCGCGTACGCGCACAAGCATTGCCCAGAGGCGTCGCAAGCCTCGTTCGTACCGCAGGAATCGGAGTTGCACACGCAGCCGACCTCGACGCCACCGCAATCCGGCGTCTCCCCTGCACAAGCATCACATGCGGACCCGCAATGGTCTGATGTGACGCAGGCCTCGCAAGCTCCCGCGTTGCACCAGGACCCAGGACCGCAGGAGTCGCCAGCGCACACGCTCTGGCAACCACCGCTCACGCAGGCATCCGAGCCGCAGTCCTGGCAAGCCTCGCCGTCAACCCCGCAGATAGCCGAGGTCACTCCAGGCTGGCACATATCCCCGGCGTCACAGCAGCCGCCGCAGCTCGCGGGCCCGCAGCTTTGGACCGCCTGGCAACTACCACTGACGCAGGCGTCCAAACCGCAGTCCTGACACTCCTCGCCATCGGCCCCGCAGACGGACGAGGTCATGCCGGGCTGGCACATGCCCCCGACATCGCAACAGCCGCCGCAGTTGGCGGGTCCACAGCTCTGGACCACCTGGCAACCACCGCTGACGCAGGCGTCCGGTCCGCAGTCCTGACAGGCTTCACCGCCAGCCCCGCAGACAGCCGAGGTCACTCCAGGCTGGCAGACGTCCCCGGCATCGCAACAGCCAGCACACGTGTCTGGTCGGCAGTTCTCTCGCGCCTGGCAGGAGCCATTCTCGCAGAGATCTTCGCCACAATCCTGGCAGGAGGCACCGCTCGTCCCGCAAACGGCCGGGGTCACTCCAGGCTGGCAGACGTCCCCGGCATCGCAGCAGCCACCGCAATTCGCGGGTCCACAAATCTGAGCCGCCTGGCAAATTCCCTCTTGGCATCGATCCTCGCCGCAATCCTCGCAGGCCAACCCATCGCTCCCGCACAATGCACTTGAAAGACCAGGATGGCAGCGCTCATCCGCGTCACAGCAGCCAGTGCAGGATTCCGGCCCACATTGAATCTCGTCGTCACTGCAGCCAAAGCAGGAGGTCACCAGAACGGCTGTGAAGAAGGCCAACAGGCAGCAAGTTCTCATTTCATTTCCCCCTTTAGATCCGTATTCAGCAGCACACGTCCACGGTTTCATGTCGGAAAGCCACCTGGGCTCCATGCAAGGAGCTTCCGCGGCGCGATTCAATGAAGCTGCTCAGGATGCTCCATCCACTTGACCCAACGACCCAAGGCCGTGATGCGTGGTGACCTGATGGCGGAGTCGCGGACCATCGTGTGAACGGTGCTCTCTGGCTACAGGGACCGGCCAGGTACAAGCTCTGGGCCATCCGCGTTCCCAGTGGCTTCTTTCGCGCATGTGTCGCCACGCGCAGACCTCGCGTCAGGTCGCCAAGTTCCCGATCGTCCCCAGATGTTCACGGCAGGATGAACCTGTTGCCAGGATCTGTACCACGAACCTTGGCATGAAGCAATCCAAAGCACCAGCCGGGCAAGGCAGGAGAACGGATCCCAATCCTGCCCTGGTTCGGCCCGTGACCTATAAGAAGGAGCATCCTGGGATCCTTCCGCTACTCCGTACGCCGGCAGCAGAGAAACCAGCGGCTACCCCTGGCCTTCGGACCTTCGAGGTCGTAGGCTCCTCCACTTGGAATCCCTGGCTGACAACCCTTGGCTGGCCATCCCAGCGGCGGACTGCGAGGGTCCCGAGGGCGTCGGGCAGCTCGCTATCCTCGCAAATCTCCTGGGCCAGGAGCTCCAGCCCAAGAGGGTCCTGGCCTTAGGCTGCGCCACCGGAAACGGCTTCGAGAAGGTCGACCCGGCCGTCACCAAGCATCTCATGGGCGTCGATCTGAACCCTGGGTGGCACACCGCCGCAATGGACTCTGGCCCTGCGGCGGCTCCGGACCCCTCCCCGCCTTTAGGCCGGGGTGGTATTGTCCTGACCCATGAGGTCAAGAACGCTCGGCTCCATCGTCGTCCTCGTTGCCCTCGGGTTGGTTTCCTGCGCTCCGCACGCGGCGGCGCCGCAGCGGCTTGGTAGCCGCCAGGGTGTCCGGCATGCGCCGCCGGCCGCCTGACTGCCCCTCCCCGCCAGTCGCGCTCACTCGTACCGCAGGGCGTCGATCGGGTTGAGGCCGGCCGCCCGGCGTGCCGGGAAGTAGCCGAAGATCACTCCGATCGCCGCGGAGAACAGGAAGGACAATAGATTGATCCCGGAGTCGAATAGGTAGGGCACGCCCATCAGGCCAGCCAGCCCCATGGAGGCGGCGGTGGCGATCGCGATGCCGAGCAGGCCGCCCAGGGCGGACAGCATCACCGCCTCGATCAGGAACTGCAGCAGCACCTCGCGCTCCAGCGCGCCGATGGCCAGGCGGATGCCGATCTCCCGGGTGCGCTCGGTCACCGAGACCAGCATGATGTTCATGATGCCGATGCCGCCCACCAGCAGGCTCACCGCCGCCACCGCGCCGAGCAGCATGGTGAGGATCTTGGTCGTGCTGGTCAGCGTCTCGGCGAGCTGGCGGGTGTCCATCACCCTGAAGTCGTCCTCCTCGCTCTCGCCGATCTTCCGCCGCTCCCGCAACAGCTTGGTTAGCTGCTCCTTGACCGCGTCGATGGAGGCGCCCTGCTTCACCGAGACCATGATCCGGCCGACGTCCTGGCTGCCGGTGAGCCGGCGCTGCACGGTTCGCAGCGGCATCACCACGCTGTCGTCCTGGTCCTGACCCATGGCCGCCTGGCCCTTGGACTTGAGCAGGCCGATCACCTCGCAGGCGAAGCCCTTGATGCGGATCTCGCTGCCTACCGGGCTCTGGCGGCCGAACAGCTTGTCTCGCACCGTCTCGCCAATCACGCACACCGCCCTGCCAGCCCGCTCCTCGGCCTCGCTGAAGGTGCGCCCGGCGGCCAACGTCCAGTTGCCCGTCAGGAAGAAGTCATTGTTGGTGCCGGAGACCACCGTGGACCAATTGCGGGCCTGGTACACGGCCGTCACCGTCTTGTTCACCACCGGCGCCACACCCTGGGCGGAGGTGATCTGGGCGCGGATGGCCTCGATGTCGGCGGTCTTGAAGCTGGGGGCGCCCTCGGAGCCTGGGCCGAAGCGCTGGCCGGGGATCAGCATGAGCTGGTTGGTGCCCATGGCGGCGATCTGGTCGGACACGGACCGGGTGGCGCCGTTACCCAGGGTGACCATGGTGACGACGGCGGCCACGCCGATGACGATGCCCAGGATGGTCAGGAAAGAGCGCAGCAGGTTGCGCCGGATGGCCCGCAGCGAGAGCAGCAGCGTGTTCCAAAACATCAGGCACCCTCCCCGTGGCGGTGGTCGCTGTCCACCCGGCCGTCGATGAAGCGGACGATCCGCCTGGCGTACGTCGCGATGTCAGGCTCGTGCGTGACCATGAGCACGGTGATGTCCTGCTCGCGGTTGAAGGCGCGGATCAGCTCCATGATCTCTTGGCTGGTGCGGGTGTCCAGGTTGCCGGTGGGCTCGTCGGCCAGCAGGACCGCGGGCCGGGTGACGATGGCACGGGCGATGGCCACCCGCTGCTGCTGGCCCCCGGACAGCTCGGACGGACTGTGGTGCTCCCAGCCCTTGAGGCCCACCTGCTCGAGCGCGGTGAGCGCCGCGGCGTGACGCCTGGCGGCGGCCTCGTGCCGGTAGATGAGCGGCAGCTCGACGTTCTCCTGCGCGGTCGTTCTCGCCAGCAGGTTGAAGCCCTGGAACACGAAGCCGAGCTGGTGCCGCCGCAGCAACGCGCGCTGGTTGCGGGAGAGCTGCTCGACGTGCACGCCCTGGAACTCGTAGCTGCCGCTGGTGGGCGTGTCGAGGCAGCCCAGGATGTTCATGGTCGTGGACTTGCCGGAGCCGCTGGGGCCCATGATGGCCACGAAGTCGCCGGCCTCGATGGCCAGATCGATGCCCTTCAAGGCCTGGAAGGCGGCCTGCCCGCGGCCGTAGGTCTTGGTGACGGCGGCCAGGCGGATGAGGGCGGCCTCCGTCATGGCAGCGCTTCCAGGGTCTCGGTGATCACCTCGGCGCCGGCCTCGAGCGATCCACCCGTTATCTCGGTGAGTTGGCCGTTGCTGGCGCCGGTCTGGACCTCGAGCGGCGCGGGCTGGCCCGCGCGCAGCACCCAGACCCGCGGCTTGCCGTCGCTGGGTGGCGCCGGAACCTTGGGCGCCTGGCTCGGCGGCCGCGGCATCAGCTTCCCCACGAAGCTGCCGCCCGACCTCTCGGGCGCGGGGCCCGCTGCCACGGGGCTGAAGCGCAGCGCGGCGTTCGGCACCAGCAGCGCGTCCTCACGCGTCACGGTGACGATGTCGGCGGTGCCGGTCATGCCGGGGCGCAGGCTGAGGTCGTCGTTGGCCACCGCCATGACCGTGGGGTAGGACACCACCCCGTCCTTGGTCTGGGAGCCGTAGCCGACGCGGGTGATGACGCCCGTGTACTTGCGGCCGGGCCAGGCGTCGACGCCGAAGGTGGCCTGCTGGCCCACCTTGACCTGGCCGACGTCGGCCTCGTCGATGTCCACCTGCAGCTCCATCTTGGCCAGGTCCTCGGCCAGGGTGAACAGCACCGGCGCCTGGAACATGGCGGCCACGGTCTGCCCAGGCTCCACCGAGCGGGTCAGCACCACCCCGTCAATGGGCGAGCGGATGGTGGCCTTGCCGAGGTTGGTCACGTCCGATTGGAGGTTGGCGCGCGCCTGGGTGACGCTCGCGCGGGCGCTGGCCTCGCCGGCCTCGGCGCGCTTCAGGTTGGCCTCGGCGGTGTCCAGCTCGGCCCGGGACGGCACCTTGCCGCCGGACAGCTCGGCCACCTGCCTGAAACGCGCCAGCGCGGCGCGCGCCTCCGCCACCGTGGCCTCGGCCTGCTGCACCTGCGCCTCGGTCGCAACCAGGCTGGCGCGCGACTTCGCCACCGCGTCCTCGAGCTTGGACAGATCGAGGCGGGCCAGCACCTGGTCCTTCACCACTCTGTCGTTGTCGTCCACCAGCACCTCGGTGACGATGCCGGACTGCTCGCTGCTCACCTGCACGTTGTTGGTCGGCTGCAGGTTGCCGGTGGCGGACACCTTGACCACCAGCGTGCCGACGGTGGCCGGCTCGGTCCTGTAGCGCGGCCCGACAGCCTGATCGCCAGGGAGGAAGAAGAGGAGTCCCGCGCCCACGAGCACGACCAGCGCACCGCCCAGCCAGAGCAGCCGGCGCTTGAGCCGCCCGGAGGACTCGGTCTTGAGGAGCTCGTTCAGGCTGGCGCCCTGATCGGCCTTGGGGGGGACGGGTGTGTTCATGGGGTGTCCTCGCCGGCCGGGCCGGGCTCCTCGGGCGGCGACCAGCCGCCGCCCAGCGCCTTGTAGAGTCGGATCAGCGCCAGCACCTCGTCCGCGCGGGTGCTGGCCAGGCTGTCCTCCAGCGACAGCACGCTGCGCTGGGTGTCGAGCACCGACTGGAAGTCGATCACCCCGGCGGTGTAGCGCTGACGGGCGAGCTCGGCCGCCTTGCGCGCCGCCTCGGCCGCGCGCCCCAGGGCCTCGCCGCGCTCGCGGTTCCGGGCCAGCGACACCAGCGCGTTCTCGACCTCCTGCAGCGCGGTGAGCACGGCGGCCTCGTAGGCCACCTGCGCCTGCTCCCGGACCGCGTCCTGCATCTCCTGCTGGCCGCGCAGGCGCCCGGCGTCGAAGAGCGGCGCCGTGAGACCGCCCAGCAGGGAGTAGAGGACGCCACCGCTGTTGCCGGTCGTACCCCGCACCAGCGCCTCGGCGCCGATCGAGCCCGAGAGCTTGAAGGAGGGGTAGCGCGCGGCCACGGCCACGCCCACGCGGGCGGTCTCTGCCGCCAGCTTGCGCTCGGCGGCGCGCACGTCGGGGCGCTGGCGCAGGGTGTCGGCCGGGATGCCGACGGCGATCTGGGCGGGCAGCGCGGGCAGCTCCCCACCCGCGGCCAGGCGCGCGTGCAGCGTCCCCGGCGCCTGGCCCAGCAGGATGTCCAGGCGGTGCTCCGCCTCGGCCAGGCTGATCTCCAGGCTGGGCAGGAGCGCCAGGGTAGCCTCGTGGTTGCTGCGCGCTTGCTCGACGTCCTGCTCGCTGACCAGGCCGGCCTGGGCGCGCCAGCCGGTGAGCTGCAGCGTCTCGGCCTGGCTGGCGAGGTTGCTGCGCGCGAGGCCAAGCCTGATCTGCAGAGCGCGCACCTCGATGTAATTCCGCGCCACCTCCCCCACCAGCGAGACCCGGGTGCCGTCCAGGCTGGCCGCGGTGGACTCCAGATCCGCCTCGGCCGCCTCGACCTCCCGGCGCTTGCCGCCGAACACGTCCAGCTCCCAGCTCGCGTCGAAGCTGGTGCTGAAGCGATCCCCCGCGCTGCCGGCGCCGGGGATCATGCCCGAGCGGCCGAGGCTGGCGGAGCCCGACGCGCTCACGCTGGGCCACTGCCCGCCCTCGGCCACGTCTCGGCGGGCGCGCACCTCGCGCAGGCGGGCCTGCGCCTGGCGCAGATCGGGGCTCGACTGCAGCGACCGCTCCACCAGCTCGGTCAGCAGCGGATCGTTCAGACGGCGCCACCACTGGCTCAGGTCCCCTGGCGCCCCGGCGCTCGTCACCGGCTCGGCCGCGGTGTCGAGCCGGCTCCAGCCCTTGGGCGCGTCCGGCTCGGCCTTCTTGTAGTCCGGGCCGACAGCGCAGCCGCCCAGGACGAGCCCCGTGAGCAAGATCAGTGTGAGGGTGGAGAGTTGGACTCGCACGACGTCACCGCAGCCGTTCTGATCGGGCGGGTTTCACCATCCCGTGGACGAGGAAGTCGACCAGGCCCCGCACGAAGTCGCCCTGGTCCCCCCTCCCGCGGGCTCTACGGCGGGAACGGACGTAGTCGATGCAGCCGCCGAAGATGGCCCGAGCGACCGGGACGGGGTCAAAGGTGCGCACCCGGCCGAGGCGCATCTCGGCCTCGAGGTACTCGGCCACGAGCTCCACGATCCGCTGCGGTGGAGGCTTCCCCGCCTTGGCAAACAGCAGCCGGCGGATCTCCCCTGAGGTGGGGCTGGTCTCGGCCAGCTCGAAGAAGGGCAGCGCGCGGAAGACCCCCTCGAGCAGGGTCTCGACGATGCCCTCGAGGTTCTCCGCCACGCTGCGCTGCCCAGCGGCCTTCGCCTGGTGGCACAGCGCCTCGGGCGGCTGGGTCTCGCGATGGATCACCGCCGCCAGCAGGGCCTCCTTGCTCTTGTAGCGGTAGAACAGGATCCCCTCGGACACGCCGGCCCGCTGCGCGATCTTGGCGGTGGTGGTCGCTTGACCAAGCTCGAGAAACACGTCCCGAGCGGCGTCGAGCAGGTCCTTTTCCTTGATGCTGGGGGGTCGTCCTCGCATACTTATTGAGTGTACGCTCAGGATATCGGCCGTCAAGCACTTTCTGGTCCCGAATCCGTCCCCCACCTGGAGCCGGGGTGATACTGTCCATGCCCATGAGGTCAAGAACGCTCGGCTCCTTCGTCGTCCTCGTTGCCCTCGGGCTGGTTTCCTGCGCCCCGTACGCGGCGGGGCCGCAGCGGCTCGGCGGGGCCGGTCGTTCTGGTGTGCGGCACGGCACGGCCGCCCCGCCAGCCGCACCGGCGGACCCCAGGACCACCCTGCGGGTGCACTTCATCGACGTCGGGCAGGCAGATGCCGTCCTCCTCGAGTTCCCCTGCGCGGCCATGCTGGTCGACCTCGGGGCCGAAGTGAACCGACCCCCGGCATGACGGCCCTCGAACGGGCCGCCGGGGGCTCCCGCTGAAGCGGGACTGCTCCGCAGCCCCCGCAGAACGGGGGCTT